>CAJUHP010000008.1:97625-97862 GCA_910586125.1 uncultured Lachnospiraceae bacterium
CGCCGTTGTTGTCAACGAAGCCGGCATCACAGTAACTGCCGTTGCCGCAGTAGGCAGGGGCCGGTTCAGGAACGGGATCCGGTTCGGGTGCCGACTCGGGTTCGGGAGTCGGTTCGGGAACGGGGGCAGGCTCGGGTGCCGGGTCGGGTTCGGGAACAGGGTCGGGTTCGGGTGCCGGGTCCGGTTGCGTGGTAGGTGCGAGATCGGAAGAGCGTCGTGTAGGGAAAGAGTGTTAAG
>CAJUHP010000009.1 GCA_910586125.1 uncultured Lachnospiraceae bacterium
GATTCAGCGTGGGACAGGATGTGAGGGTGATGCTTTGGACGGTGGCGGCAGTCCTGGGAAAAGAGAAGGCACCGGCCAGAGAACCTCTTTTTCGGAAAGGCGATGGGATGGAAAGATGAATATACTGCTGATCAATCATTACGCCGGATCGCCGGAGATGGGAATGGAATTCCGTCCCTACTATTTTGCGAGGGAATGGATTCGGATGGGACACCGGGTGGAGATCGTGGCCGCGGAGTATTCGCATCTGCGGATGAAGAATCCGGCGGTGACGGCGGATTTTCAGACGGAGGAGATCGACGGAATCCGATATCACTGGGTCCGGGCCGGGCGGTATGAGGGCAACGGCGTCCGGCGGGCGCTGACGATGTTCCGGTTTGTGGGAAAGCTGTGGAGAAAGGCCGCTTGGATTGCCCGGGAGTGGAAACCGGACGTGGTGATCACCTCGTCCACGTATCCGTTAGATACCTACGCGGGACAGAGGATCGCAAAGAAGAGCGGGGCCAGGCTGATCCATGAAGTGCATGATATGTGGCCGGTCACACTGGTGGAAATCGGGGGGATGAGCCGGTTTCATCCCTTTATCGTCTTGTTGCAGGCGGCGGAGAATTCCTGCTACAAGCATGCGGACGCCGTGGTTTCGCTGCCGCCGCGGGCGAAAAAATATATGGTCCTCCACGGCCTGCGGCCAGAAAAATTTTGCGCGATCCCCAACGGGGTGGTGCGGGAAGACTGGGAGAAGCCAAACCCGCTGCCAAAAAGCCACCAGGAAGTACTAAACCGCTGCCGGAGGGAGGGAAACTTTCTCGTGGGATATTTTGGCGGCCATGCCTTGTCCAACGCGCTGGACCGGCTGCTGGACGCGGCAAAGAAAACGACGGTGCAAGAGATCCGGTATGTGCTGGTGGGAGACGGGGTAGAGAAGAAGCGTCTGATAAGAAGGGCGGAGGAGGAACAAATCCGGAACGTGATTTTTTTGCCGCCGGTGCCAAAGAAAGCCGTGCCGGAACTGATTTCCTATTTTGACTGTTCGTATATGGGGAGCCTTCTCTCCCCGATGTACCGTTTTGGGATCTGCTTCAATAAAATGTACGATTCGATGATGGGAGGGAAACCGATTCTTTTTGCCATCAACGTGGCGGGGGCGCCTGTGCAGAAATACGGCTGCGGGGTTATGGCAGACCCGGAGAATATCGAAGAAGTGGTGAAGGGGATAGAAATATTATTTCATATGTCCGAAAAGGAAAGAGAAGAGATGGGAAACCGCGGCAGAGAGGCCGTGTTAAAACACTTTACCTATGAAATTCTGGCACGGAGATTTGAACATCTTTTTTGACCGGCATTTTTGATGCGCTGGAAGGAGCACGGGTATTTTAAATAGAAAAGAAAAAGAGGTTAGATAAGACATGCTAAGAGTAGCCTTGATTGGTTATGGATATTGGGGCCCAAACGTGGCCAAACAGTTGTACAAAAATGAAGAATATGATTTTGCTGTCATCTGTGACCTAAAAAAAGACAGGCTTGAGATGGCGAAAAAACTGTACGCGGGCAGTGTGACTTATACGTCGGATTATGCAAAGATACTAAAAGATTCCAGTATTGATGTCGTAGCTCTTGCTGTGGAGACAAGCCGCCACTATGAGATGGCAAGAGAAGCTCTCCTGGCAGGGAAGCACATTTATGTGGAAAAGCCGTTTACAGAAAACGTGGAGCAGGCAAAAGAGCTGAGACAGATTGCCTGCGAAAAGGGGCTGAAGATACATATAGATCACATTATGGTGTATCATCCGGCGATTCAGAAAATAAAAGAGATTATGGATGCGGGAGATCTGGGAAATATTCTGTACTTTGCCTGTTACCGACAAAATTTGGGGAATGTAAAAAACGACGTCAATGCCATGTGGGATTTAAGCGTTCATGATTTATCGATCATTGAGTATCTGACCGGCGGGGCCGAAGTGCAGTATGTGAAGGCTCTGGGGGCCAAAGCGTACAGTACAAGAGAATCGGTCACGTTCCTCTCCATTCAGTATGAGAATTTTATAGCAAATATAACGGCCAACTGGATATCACCGATCAAAGAGCGGAAGATGATCATTGCCGGAACAAAGAAAATGCTCGTATACGACGACGTGGATGTCATAAATAAGCTGATCCTCTATGATAAAGGGTTTGACGCATTCCCGATCAAGGATATGGAGTACGACGAGTTTGTGGTCAAATCGAGAGTGGGCGACGCCGTGATTCCGAAGCTGGAACAGGGAGACGCCCTATATAACAGCCTGGAGCATTTTCGCCGGTGTATCGAATCCGGCCAGGAATCCATGACAAATGCGGATGCGGCGATTCGGGTGCTGACAGTTCTGGAACTGGCGAATCGGGATATGGAGAGAACGGAGGAATGACGGATGGATGATTACTTTGTGCATGAAAGCGCATATATTGATGAAAATGTGACGATCGGAAAAGGAACAAAAATCTGGTATTTTTCCCATATACAGTCCGGCGCCAGGATCGGGGAGGGCTGTAATATCGGGCAAAATGTGAATATTGCGAATCATGTTGTGGTCGGAAACGGATGTAAAATACAAAATAATGTGTCCATCTACGAGGGGGTGGAGCTGGAGGATTTTGTATTTTGCGGCCCCTCCATGGTATTTACCAACGATCTGACACCGCGATGTATGTATCCCAAGAATCATTCGGAATACTCCCGGACTTTGATCAAGAAAGGCGCAAGTATAGGAGCCAATGCGACGATTGTATGCGGCCATACCGTAGGAGAGAACGCGCTGATTGCCTCCGGTGCGGTTGTGACAAAGGATGTGAAGCCCTATGCCTTGATGGCGGGTGTGCCGGCCAAACGAATCGGCTGGGTGTGCGAGTGCGGCGAGGTGTTAAGAGAAGGACTCGTCTGTTCTGGCTGCGGCAGACGTTATAAACATAAAGAAGAATCGGATGAATTATTTCCGTTAAAAGAAGAGGTAGAAGAATGATGAAATTTATTGATCTGGACAGGCAGTATGAGATCATCGGAAAAGAGATCGAAGAGCGGATGGCTCATGTAATACAGGAAAAAAGCTTTATCATGGGACCGGAAGTTACAGAACTGGAGGACAAGCTGGCAGCGTATGTGGACAGGAAACATGCGATTACCTGCGCCAGCGGCACGGACGCGCTGGTCATACCGCTGATGGCATATGAACTGAAAAAAGAGGATGCGGTATTTGTTCCGGCCTTTACCTTCTATGCTTCTGCGGAAAGTGTGGTTCTGGGAGGCGCCACGCCGGTTTTTGTAGATTGTGATGATACGTATAATATGGATACAGAGGATCTGGAACGGCAGATACAGAGAGTTTTGCGGGAGAAAAAACTCAATCCGAGAGGAATCATTCCGGTGGACCTGTTTGGGCAGCCAGCGGATTATGATGAGATTCTGGAAATTGCTAAAAAATATAACCTTTTTGTTTTGGAGGATGCTGCACAGGGTTTTGGAGGAATCTATAAAGGAAAAAAGGCGGGAAGTTTTGGAGAGGTATCTGCGACTTCCTTTTTTCCGGCAAAACCGCTGGGATGCTATGGGGACGGCGGCGCTGTCTTCACGGATGACGACTCGCTGGCAGCAAAGATGAAATCGATCCGCGTTCATGGCATGGGCTCTAACCGGTATGACAATGTACGGATGGGAATGAACGGAAGAATGGATACGCTGCAGGCTGCGGTCGTGATTCCAAAGCTTGCCATCTTTGACGAGGAGCTGGAAAAGAGAAACCGGGTTGCCAGACTCTATAGGAAAGCGCTGGAAGATAAATATATTGTTCCCAGAGTAAAAGAAGGAAAGGTTTCTTCCTGGGCGCAGTTTTCGCTGCTGGCAAAGAATCGGTCTCACAGGGAAGAAATAATCCGCAGGATGAAAGAAAAAGAGATTCCAGTGATGGTTTATTATCCGATTCCGCTTCACCTGCAGACGGCTTTTGGTTATCTGGGGTATGCAAAAGGAACGCTTCCGAATTGTGAAGAGTATTCAGAGAGAATATTCAGCATTCCGATGCATCCATACCTGAGCGATGAAGAGATCGGGCAAATCTGCTGCTTGCTGACGGAGATGGCATAATAAGATTTTGCCGGTAAGGGAAAGAAATATATGAAAATATTACATGGAATGAGTGATATCGCCGGACAGGGTTCTTACTCGGCGTCGGGGCTGCGTGCGATTGGAAGCGACGCTGTGATTGCTGTATGGCGGAGGAATCCCTTTGGATACCCGGTTGACCGTGATATGAAAATCGGGACAAAAAAATGGCTGTATCCATGGTATGGATTGAAAATGCTGTATTTTTCAATACCGGCATTTTTTCGGTATGATGTGTTTCACTTTCATTTCGGATATTCTTTGCTTCCATATGCGATGGATTTGTTTTGGCTTTGTCTGGCAGGAAAAAAGACGTTTATGGAGTATCATGGGAGTGATATCCGCTACACTTATAAAAGAGAACGCCCGGTCTATTATCCATATCCGGAGCTGAAACCGCTGTTTCGGAGGCATCGGATAAAAAATAATCGGATTCTCAAAAATATAGGGGCAGTGATCACACATGATGAGGAATTGAAGCAGCATATTCCGTCAAACCGCGTATTCATCACGCCGCTGCGGATCCAGATAGATAGATTTTTTCCATCGTATCCGGATGAAGAAAATAAAAAGCCTGTCATCGTACATGCACCGAGCAATTATATTGAAAAAGGGTCTGAGTATGTGATCCGGGCAGTAAACGAACTGAAAAAAAAATATGATTTTGAATTTGTCCTTGTTCAAAATAAAAAGCAGGATGAAGCTATTCGTCTGTACCAGGAAGCAGATATTATTGTAGATCAGTTGTTTGCTCAGACATACGGCGTTTTTGCCCTGGAAGCCATGGCCTTGGGAAAACCGGTGGTAGCCTATATCTCAGATGAAATACGGAAGACCTTTCCGGAAGAACTTCCGATTGTAAGCGCAACTATCGACTCATTGACCGGGGTGCTGGAGACATTGATTACCGACGGCAAAAAGAGAAGGGAACTGGGAATGGCCGGGCGAAGATATGTGGAAGATTATCATGACTATCGAAAAATAGCGCAGGTACAGATGGACATCTATCAGGGAAAAATCGAGCCCATGCCGACAAAGGAGTCTTTTCTCTACACCAAATCAAAGGAGATATAGAGTATGAAGGCCAATACAAGAGCTCTGCAGCTCTGGCTGCTTTTCCTCTCGATTTTTATGCCAAATCTGTTCAATATTCGCCTGATTGGAATGAATCTCACTTTTGGCCGAACGGCAGTCATTGTGATCTTCTTCTTATGTCTGTATCGGGACGGCAGAAAACTGGTTTTTCGAGATAAGCTGGAAGCCGCTTGTATGGCGTTTTTTTCCTGCTGGGTGCTGTATGGTATCCTGTTGATGCTGCTCAGGGGAATGATACACAAAGAGGCGATAAAAGAAATAACGAATATCTTCATGGGAGCTATGATGGTATACAGTATCCTGCGGTTGATTGGCGATTCCGGCGAAATGTTGTGCTGCGCGGTGGATATTTTGAGGAAATTGGCTGGGATCTGTGTGGTGGTCGGGATTTTTGAGATCCTTTCGGGAAGGCATCTGGAAACTTCCTGTTTTTGTGATTCATCATATATTCGTACTATTTCGCAGATATACGGGGAGGTAAATTTCTATCAGGCAACCGGATTTCAGTATGGAACCAATGATTTTTGTTCCTTTTTGGTTTTTTTCTTTCCTGTGTTTCTGAACCATCGAAAACAGAAGTGGTTTGATTATCTGATGATCGGCGCTATCGCTGTGATTTGTGCGGTAAATTCTGCAACACTTTGTATGCTGACATTGATTTTAGGACTATCATTTTACTATTTCAAAAAACAAAAAATGAAATTCCGAAATATCCTCCAAATATTGGCTGTTCTGATGCTTTTATTTGCTGTGCAGGACTGGTTGCAAAGTGTAAACGGAAATGTATTTTCTCTGACGGCTGAGTTGGAGAATCATTTAAATAATTATCGGGCTGGGGGCGGCTCCTCCTACAGCAGATTTTGGACGTATATGGAAAGCTTTGCTGTGGCCGCGGATTCCTTTTTTGCGGGGTTGGGGCCGGCAAATTTTACCTCGTATGTCATTGCAAACCCGTCAAAGAGCATGTTGTTAAATCCTCATAATCTTTGGCTTGAGATTTTTACAGAGTACGGAATTCTTATTTTGACGCTGTATGTCATTCTTCTCTGTACGCTTTTTTATAAAATGAATGGTATCTATAAAAGAGACAGGATTCAAAAAGCATTGCTGATTCAGGTGATGCTAATCAATTACATCATTGTAGGGATCGTGCCAAGCACATTTATTTCTTATCTATACCAGTGGATCTTGCTGGCTCTGGGGATTGCGGCGGTCAAAATATATGGAGTAAAAAAGGAGAGCGGTCTGGCAGCGTATGGAAAAGCACGAAAAGATGGAGTTTGGATGTGATTTACTGTATATAACATTCATTGATTTGGACGGAAATGTAAGCACAGGCTCGTCGGTGCGCCCCAGGAAGATGCTGGAAGCTTTTGAAGAGATGGGTCTGAGCATAAAGGTGTTGTCCGGGATAAAGACAAACCGGCCAAAACGCAGAAAGAATATTGAGGAAATTCTGCGTTGGCTGGAGACGAAGCGGCCGCGTCTGTGCTATGTGGAGCCGCCCAGCGGTCCTTTTTATGACCGGAAAGATCTGGTTTTATTAAAAAAGCTGCGCCGTCAAGGGGTGCCGGTTGGACTTTTTTACAGAGATGCGTATTGGATGTTTCCTGAATATGGTGCGGATGGAAGAAAACTTCCTTTTTCGGAGAAAGTCAAGCAGGAAGTCATAAAATGGATACAGCGCAGAGATCTGCGCGTGTTTCGGCGTACCTGCAGTCATATTTTTTTTCCGTCGAGCAGCATGGCATTCTATTTTAATTTTCCGTCGCAGTCGGCGCTTCCCCCGGGGTGTGTGATCCGTGGAGGAGTGGAGCAGATAAGCCAAGTGGAAGAAAAAAAAGAGATTTTAACCTTTATTTTCGTGGGAGGAGCGGCGAGAAACCACGGCACATTTTTGACTCTGGAGGCTTTTGAAAAAGCAAATCAGAACGGCGTCATTTCCAAACTGATTTACATCTGTCCCGAATGTCAGTGGAACAAGATAAAAGGTGAAGTTTACAAAGAGAACTACGCCAAGTGGCTTTCGATTTTTCACGTGTCAGGAGATGAAAAGCTGGCTCCTTTCTATGAAAAGGCGGATCTAGCGCTGCTTGCGGCTCCAAAGACAGAATATAGAGATTTTGCTGTTCCTGTAAAGATTTATGAGTATATCTCATATGGGAAACCGATTCTGGTGACAGACTGTAATGAGACAAAGAAAGCAGTTCTGGAAAATCAGGTGGGATGGTCTGTACCCGATGACGCCCTTAGCGTGTGCAGTAAGATTATTTTTCTGCATGAACATCAGGAAGAAATTTTTGAGAAGAAGAAGCGCTGCCGGGAAGCTTGCCTTTGCAACGCATGGGCAAGGCGGGCCGAAACAGTGATTCAAGTGCTTTCTGCAAAGGAGAGTCAATTGGAACAAAATAATGGATGAGTGAGGCAAAAGAGACTATGTGCGGGATTGCTGCTATTTTTTCCGGGAATCAGGAGGAGGAAGCGCAGATTGTAACCATGATTGACAGAATTGTACACCGGGGTCCGAATGACAGTGGAATTGAGAGGCTGTGCAACGGAAGAGCCTGGCTGGGACACAGAAGGCTTTCGATTCTCGATGTATCCAGCGCGGGAAAACAGCCGATGTCCTATGGAGACGGGAAGCTGTGGATGACGTATAACGGGGAGATATACAATTATCTGGAGATTCGGGAGGAGCTGATCAAAAAGGGGTATTCTTTTTCGACGAATACAGACAGTGAAGTATTGTTGGCCTCGTACGACTGCTGGGGGAGAAAGTGTGTCGAGCATCTGAATGGAATGTTTGCCTTTGTCATCGTGGATCTGAGACGTTCCATCTATTTCGCCGCAAGAGACCGGTTTGGCGTAAAGCCGCTCTACTATTGGATCTCTCCGGATAAAGAGAGGATTGCCTTGGCATCGGAGATCAAAGAATTCATGTCTCTTAAGGGCTGGCATGCGGCGGTGAACGGGCAGCGGGCCTATGACTTTCTGCGATATGGATTGACGGATGATACGGAGGAGACACTTTTTGAGGGCGTCTTTCAGGTCTCTGGCGGTTATGCGATGACAGGTTCCTTGGACAATCCAGTACAAAAGCGTGAGACGTACCAGTGGTATAAGTTCACGGTAGAGAAAAGCCATCTTAGCTGGAAGGAGGCATCCGAACAGTTTCGTGAATTGTTTGAATCGTCGTGCCGGCTTCGGCTGCGGTCGGATGTGGGAGTAGGTTCCTGTCTTTCCGGCGGTCTGGATTCGTCGAGTATTGTTTGTATGGTAAACGATATTCTGCGGGGAGAGGGAAGAGAAGACAGTCAGAGGACCGTTTCTGCGATTGCGCCAAAGACCATAGTCGATGAGTCAGCGTATATTCAGGAGGTATTGTCACAGAGAGGGCTGAACGGCTATTTTACAGCCCCTTCGCCGGAAGATCTGTTTTTGATCGAAAAAGAGATTACTTGGCACCAGGACGAGCCGTTCTCTTCCACAAGTATATTTGCGCAATGGTGTGTGTTTCAGGAGGCTTCCCGCAGGAAGCTGACGGTTATGCTGGACGGACAGGGAGCGGACGAACTGCTGGCTGGATATCATCGTTTTTTTGCGCCACTGTTTGTGGCATATTTTAGGAAAGGCCGTCTGCAGAAGCTGATATCGGAAGCCAAAAGCTGTAAGGAGTTTCACGGATATCCATATTCCTTTGTGGCAAGGGGAATTCTGAAAACATTTTTTCCGGAAAACCTAGTTGACTTTGGCCGCAGGATGTACCGACAGGAAGCGGTGCGGGATACGTGGTTTTCAGCAGATGCATTACATGCAAAAGAAATTCCTCCGGTGTATTACCGGCGGGAAAACAGGGCAAAGACTGTGGAGGATTTGTCCTTGCAATTGCTGCAGCACACCAATCTGCCGATGCTGCTGCGGTACGAGGACCGCAATTCTATGGCTCATTCCATCGAGTCGAGACTTCCGTTTTTAGATTACCGTCTGGCCGAATTTATTCTGAGTCTGCCCGATGAATATAAGATCCGAGACGGGTGGACAAAGGCGGTGATGCGGGAGGCGATGACGGGAATTCTCCCCGAAAAAATCCGGACCAGAATGGATAAAATTGGTTTTGAAACACCGGAGGAGGTATGGCTGAAAAAGAATCGGGACTCTTTTCGCAAGAGGATTGCCTTTGCGGTGGAGGCCACCAACGGGATCATCACCGAATCGGCGGTCAGACATTTGGATGAAGTGATACATAAAAATAAGAGAGATTTTTCTGTCTGGCGGATGGTCAATTTTGGTATTTGGTATGATCTGTTTATCAATAAGCAGGGAAGGGCTTGACTATGGCGGAGAGCAAACAGAGGACATTTGTAAAAGGAAGTCTGATTATCACAATATCCAATCTTTTGATCAAAGGGGTAACATTTTTTCTTCTACCTCTCTATACCAGATATCTGACGCCAAAGATGCTGGGCGTGTCGGATTCCGTAACGACATTTACCGGATTTGTATTTCCGATTCTGGTGCTGGGGCTGGATTCTGCGTTCAGTGCCTTTTACTTTGACGTGGATTCCAGAGAGCACCGGCTGAAGATTTTCAATACCATCCGATACCTGTTTCTTGGGATGGCTCTGGTTTCCTTTGTGCTGGCTTTTTTTTCAAAAGAGATTTCCAGAGGGATATTTGGCAGGGAAGACTATTCTTTTTTGATTTGGATTGCCGTTTGCTCCATGATCTGCAATCTTTTGTATCTTCCCTATTCTCTCTATGTGCGAATGGAAAACAGGATGATGCTGTTTGCGGTAGTAAGCGGGGCGTCTTCGATTCTTCATCTTGTATTTAATATCCTATGTCTGTGCGTGCTGCATATGGGAGTTTATTCCCTGGTTGTCAGCACGTTTCTGACACAGCTTTTGCAGGTTGTGCTGTACTATGTTTTTGTTCGGATTGAGAGGGCAAAACATTTTTTTGACCGACCTCTTTTAGGAAAAATGCTGAAGTATTCTCTGCCGCTTTTGCCGGTGGTCGTGGTTTCTTGGGTCCTTCAGGCTTCCGACCGCTATATTTTGCTGAGGGCATGCGGGGAGGCGGAAGTGGGAGTTTACGGGATTGGGGCGCGCTTTGGCAATCTGGTTGCCCTGCTGGCGAACGGAGTCTATACGGCGTATACCAGCTATGCATTTGGAAAAAAGGATGAGAAAGATGCAAAACAGCAGTATGCAAGAATTCTAAATGATTTTGTATATGCGGGACTTTTTTTCTGTACTGTGCTGACAGTTTTTTCCTCCGGAATTATCCGGCTGATGACGGAGGAGAGCTACCGTGGTGCGGTGCCTCTGATGGCCCCGCTTGTTTTTTCTCAATTGTATAACGGAGTGAACACGCTTGTGGGGTATGGGATTGGATTTGCAAAGAAGACGTATTATTTTTTGATAGCGACAAGCGCCGGCGCGGCGGTAAATTTGGTTGCAAATCTGATTTTTATTCCCAGATATGGGGCGTTGGCCGCGTCGTATACGACGTTGGGAAGTATCTTTGTTATGACGCTGATTACCTATATTGTGGCGCAGAGACTGTACCGTATTTCATATCAGGTGAAAAAAGTGTTTTTTCTTCCAATGCTGGTATATGTGGTGGAAGCATTTATGGCGAAAGGAAACGGAGTGGTTCAGATCATTGGATTTGTAGCGATTATCATTCTGATCACCATCTGTTATCAGGACAGCTTCTGGGATTACTTTCACACAGGAAAAGGAATGTTGATAAACATGAGAAAAAGGCTTGAGGGAGAAAAAGATGCTGTTTAATTCGTTTTCGTTTCTGATATTTTTTACCGTGCTGTTTTTTATATATTGGGGAATGGCTCAGAAATACAGGTGGTTGCTGCTGCTGACGGCAAGCTATTTCTTTTATATGTGCTGGAGGCCGGAATATGCGCTGCTTTTGCTGTTCAGTACGACGGCCTCCTATGTGACAGGATTACTGATCGAACGTTATCGAAAAGCAGGAAAATATTTTGTCTGGCTCAATGCGGTCCTTTGTTTTTCCCTGCTGATTTATTTTAAATATCTGAATTTTCTATGCCAGTCTCTGGCCAGTCTGTTTTCTGCGGTATCATTTCTGCCTGAGCTTTCGATTCCCGTGTGGGATATTATTCTTCCGGTGGGAATTTCCTTTTTGATCTTTCAAAATGTAGGGTACACAACAGATGTGTATCGAAAAGAAGTAGATGCAGAAACACATTTTGGGTACTACGCTCTATTTGCAAGCTTTTTTCCCCAGCTTGTAGCCGGGCCGATTGAACGGACAAAAAATCTTCTTCCGCAATTCAAGCAGGAGCACCTATTTCAATATGAGAATGCGGCGAATGGCCTGCGCATGATCCTGATCGGATTGTTTAAAAAGGTGGCGGTGGCAGACACCATTGCACTCTATGTGGACAATGTTTACAACCATGTACAGGATTTTACCGGCCTGCCTCTGATCCTGGCGACGGTCTTGTTTGCCTTTCAGATTTACTGTGATTTTTCCGGTTATTCGGATATTGCATACGGCTGCGCAAAGATGCTGGATATTAATTTGATGATCAATTTCAAGAGTCCGTATTTGGCAGAGACGATATCAGAATTTTGGAGAAGATGGCATATTTCTCTGTCAACGTGGTTTCGAGATAATATATATATTCCGCTTGGCGGAAACCGGGTGCCGCTTGGAAAATATTTTCGCAATGTGATGACAACGTTTATATTGAGCGGGATATGGCACGGCGCCGGATGGAACTTTGTGATATGGGGAGCCTTGCATGGTATGTATATTTGTGGGGGGGGGGGTATTAAAAGACTGACAAATTCAAAAAAGAATCCTGTATTGAGATGTCAATTTTTGAGAAATTTGTGGGTGTTTGGCGTTGTGTGTTTTACCTGGATTTTCTTTCGAGCCAATTCGGTGACGGATTCTTTCTATGTCATTCAAAATTTGTTTTGTCATCTTGAGTTTCGCTTGATTTATGTCAAAAGGGCGTTCGCGTCAATGGGATTTACAAAATTCAGCTTAGCATTGACAGTGGGATTGCTCGCGGTCTTGTTTTGGATCGATTTCGTAAATGATAAGGAACCTGTCGATCAGGCGATTGAGAAGCAGAATATTTATACAAGATGGATGATTTATATTCTGCTGAGTCTGCTTCTTCTTTTTTGTATCATGTTCACTTCCCAATCGCAAAACTTTATTTATTTTCAATTTTAGACAGGAGGAACGGATGAAACGATTTGTAAAGAAAATCATTCTGTTTGTATTGATAATAGGAGTGCCGCTGCTGACCGTGAATCAGATGTACAAAAATACAAATTTTTATTTGTCAATGAATGAACTGTATTGGATCAAGGTTTATTCACAGGAGATTGAACTATTAAATTTAGGAAATTCACACGAGATGAACGCGATCCGAATGTTTGATAAGTATAGAGGAGTATCGCATAATTTTGCCACGTCGTCGCAGCCTTTTTATTATGATTATCAGATACTTAAAAATCTGGAGGGGAGTATAGCAGAGAATGCCATCGTCTTAATTCCGATTTCTCTGTTTGACTGGTACTACAATTATCAGGAATTGTTTCTGGAGGATACGGCATCTTACAACAAAAGATATTACCGTGTGCTGCCGGCTTCCAGTATGCTTTACTATAATTTTGAAGATGATGTCCGGTATCATTTTCTGCCTGTCATAACGGCAAAAGAAAATTTAAAATATATCGTAGAGGATGTGGATCTGCCCAGGAAAGAGACAGCAAATTACTATACCAATCCGAACGGCGTAAGGAGCAATGCGGATTGGAAGTATGAGAGTTGGATGAATTATGTGATGAAACTGGAGGAAGACATAAAACAGGAGAATGAGAAATGGTTCCGAAAAATGATTGACCTCTGCTATGAGAGGGGATATCGGCCGGTTGTGATTTCCACACCCATTCCATATACATTGACAGAAAAGTTTTCAGCGGAATTTTTAGCGGAGTTTCAGGAGACGAATGAGAGCGTGGTGGCCGAGTATCCAGGGCTGCTGTTTTTGGATTATTCGCAGGATACAGAGTTTACGGAGAATCTGATGTATTTTCAGGATGCCGATCATATGAATACATATGGGGCTGATGCGTACTCAGAAAGATTGTTGTTGGATTTGGTCAGGTTGGGGTATCTTATGGAGGAAGATTTATACTGATAGGAGAAGGCATGATGATTTTTTGAGGAAAGTGCAAAGAGAAGTGATATTTTTTGCGGGAGTGCATTTTTTGACGATGCGCTCCCGTTTTTTGTTTTATGTGTGCAAAGAGTGGGACTTTTTTATGTTTTTGTGCTATAATTATCATAGATTTTTATATGCAGAACTCTGTTATCGAAAGGTGAGACTATGATAATCAGCGCAAGTCGAAGGACAGATATTCCATCCTACTATTCTGAATGGTTTTTCAACAGACTGAAAGACGGATACGCTTATGTCCGCAACCCAATGAACCCTCACCGGATCAGCGAAGTGTCATTGTCCCCTGATATGGTAGACGGGATTGTATTTTGGACGAAGAACCCAACACCTATGCTAAACCGTCTGAATGAATTGCAGGACTATACTTACTACTTTCAGTTTACATTGACTCCTTATGGAAGGGACATCGAGAAAAACGTTCCGTCAAAAAACGACATTATAATACCGACATTCCAGAAGCTTTCCTCGCAGATCGGCAAGGAGCGCGTTGTCTGGAGATATGATCCAATACTATTCAATGATAAATATACGATGTCCTATCATAAAAAGTATTTTCGTGTTCTTTGCGACAAACTTTCTGATTACACGGAAAAATGCACGATAAGCTTTCTTGATTTATACAAGAATATCCAACGCAGGATTGCTCCGCTTGGCATTCACGCTCTGACTTCCAGACAAGCGGAAGAAGTCACAGGTTGCTTCAGCGAAATTGCCAAAGAACACAACATTGATATTGACACCTGTGCAGAAGAAATCGACCTGAGTAAATTTGGGGTTGGACACGCCAGTTGCATAGACGGTAATCGTTTTGAGCGGATCGGAATGTATAAGCTCGATATAGGACAGGACAAGAATCAGCGTGTTGCCTGCGGTTGCGTTGCCAGTATAGACATTGGAGCATATCATACCTGTAAGAATGGTTGTGTATATTGCTATGCGAACTTCAATCATACACTTGTAAATGATTGCTGCAAAAAACACAATCCAACGTCCCCTCTATTGTATGGAGAGGTAACAGCAGAAGATATTGTTAAGCCGAGAGAAATGAAATCCTTTCGGGATGATCAAATGAGTTTGTTTAACTGAGGAAGTACAAGCTATCTTTTGCTTGTGTCCGATATCTTACCGAGAATGTTTAATTAATTGCGCAGTACCAGATAATTGAATCATGGTATAAGCACAGTGTAAAATTTGGTTTTGTGGCAAATACCATTAAACAGAAGGCACATATAGCGGTTTTTGACCTAGAGAAAGGAAAAGATGCGGCCGAGGCATTAAAAGTTGCTAACCGTGTTAATTTTGTTGCTGCTGCAGGTTACGGGACAGGAAGTGATATCGAGATAATTGTTCAAGCAATTATTAAGAAAATTCAAGCGGTTGAAGAAATGCAGTCTTACTGAGAAATGACTCACAGCGGGAGTGTCACCTCGCTATTTCTGCTTTAACCAATATTAGGCAATTGCCAAAAAACGCGCAATCTTGATTCTAACAAAGAAAAATTGATCATACTAGATTTTTTGAAAACGTTTGTAGAAAGCGGAATTCTAGGGTATGAAAATAAAATAGATAGGAATATCTGTCTGCAACTTTCCCGAAACAGAATATTTCATTTCTAACAATAAGGAACCTCTGCCCGTGTACCGAAGCAGAGGTTCCTTACCTTTGATCCCGTAATCTTCTTTACAGGATACGTTCGTCTTCCAAAAAACACAAGAGTTTGATCCCGGCTCAGGAAGAACGTCTAACAATATAGGCTAACCTATACAGTTCTGATATAGTATATGCGCTTGCATCCTGAAATATTCATTTATATTATAATAAAATTTTTGTTTCACGTCAAGATTTTTGTTCTATTTAATTTTAAATAATGGAATTGTTCTTGAATTTTCATTTTTTTCTTTATCATTTAATATTGGCAGACCAAAAGCCTCTATGTAGCCGTCTTCGGATACTTTTATCCCTACGCCCATCTGGGCAAGGCGTTTGGCAGCGGCTGTGCGGCCGCCGCCTGCGCTTCCTCCCGGCACCGCCACAATCGATCCGGCGCAATAAAACGAACCATCCAGAGAAACGACGGTAGCGCCGTCCAGACTCAGGATTTCTTTGCGCAGGGGTTTCTCGATATCAAAGAAAGAACGAATCATATCGTTTTCAACCAGCAGATATTTTAGCACCTCGATTTTTTCTTTGCTCTCCTCGCTGACTCCTTCCGGCGGATTTCCTGTAATACTCAAATCAAAGCGGTCTTTTATGATCTTTGAAATCTCATCCGTTTCGATGCCGGGTATCACGATAGCCAGACAACCGCCAGTATGAGAAAAAGAAACATCCAATAGAGTGCAGTATATCTGTTTGATTTTCTTTCGTATCGTCTCTTCGCACGGATCTGTGCCCAGCAAAAAATACGGACGCAGATTGGCATATACCCGTTCCCAATCAAAGGAAACCCACTTGCTTCCTCTTTTCGCAAAGCAGACAGCTCTGTTTTTGATTAACAGGATTTCACCGTTTGTAAGAACAACAATCCCAATGGCATTCTTGTCGCAGTGCCGTGCGATATCAGCAAATGGAAAAGGGACAAACATATCCTGTTCTTTGATATTGAGCGGGGCAGGCGTATTTCTCGTCAAAAAGGAGAGCAGCTTCCCGTTTTTATCAAGCATAATACCAGAAAAAATCCCGTCTGTAAAAACTGCGCTGCTGTCATTTTCAAGAAAATGCAGATAGCTTGCAGCCTCCGGCAAGGCGTCTGCTGAAAAATCAACCACAAGTCCAAACGGAACATTTTTTCCCTCGTAGGTCCTTCCGGCCCATTCCTGCATCCGGCATAAGATCGAATGGAGAACCGTTGCTTTTTTATAGTCGGAAGTAAGCCAGGTACACATGCCGATTTCAAATGCCAACTGGAAGGTCCGCTGCTTATAGGACTCGTGGCGGCATGTTTTGGTTCCGTAATTTCTCTGTTTATGTATCGCATTCTGAAAGCAATTATATTCGGAGACTTTCAATATTTCCCGCAGGATGGAGGACAATCTCTTTTTTATGGAAGGGGAGGAGTAGGTTCCGACTTCACAATAAAACGGTGAGAATGAGCTTTTATCACAGATACAGGGATAAAATTGAAATAGAAACTGATTTTTGTCATTGCAGAGATAAGAAACCAACTCGGAATTATTCCTGGCTGTTTCTTTGAGCTTTACGTTTCCCCTTGCGTCGAATAGGGGAAGCATATATGTGTTCACAATATTGATAAATTCCTGCTTCGCCTGTTCCTTAAGTTCTCTATAATTCATCTTGATTTCAACCCTTCCTTTTTTTGATATTATATCAGATCTGCGACTATTTTCAACAAAATATGATAATATTTTAAAATTATTAGATTAATTATAAGCATTATTTTTATTTAAAGATAAAAATACAGCAATAACTGTGATAACAATTTATGTTTGGAGCACCGAAGATACTGCGTCCCTGCTGGGTTTTGTATTCTCATAAGAGCGTATCATACACCCTCCGTTTTCTGTTTTTTCAATAGAAAGCGGCGGCTTGAAATTTGTTATTCCAAGACCGCCGCAAGGCTCCTATTTTCTATTTAGGGCGCACCAATTTTCAGCCGCCATACAACGGTTTGTTAGATTGCTCCGTTTTGGCAGATGCGTTTGTATTTTGCTATGTTGTCAGCATTTTCTCTTTTTTATGTTTGTCCACATTCGAGTTCATTTTTCAAAAACAGCTTAATATAGGGATTGTTCTCCAGACTCAGGGTTGGCATGAAAGCCATATATCGGCATTTCTGATGTTTTTTCTTACAGGAATCCACACCTCATACTGCGAATTTTCGGGATCTGAATTTAGGTAAACCTCAATATCTGGTGCATCAGCATACTCATATCCAGAAGTAGGCAGCCATTCTGTAATAATACGTTGTTCCAATTTTTGAATGGATTGGTTTATACCCGATCCAGGAAAAATCGCCCAGGTGGATGCAGGCACAATGTATTCCTCAAATTCTCTGCTATTTTTTGTGCTGGAAACAGCAATAAAATATTTCCACGCTTCCTTATCGCTGCATGCACTTACGCCTAATACGCCCACCGGAGGGATGTCAATCATACTTGCCAGCTTCTGGATCGTTCCATTCATAGACGCTTCTTGCCACATTTGCGGAACGAGCATAAAGTTTTGCTCCATCTCTTTGTGCAGCGGAGCAGATATGCCAATAATCCGAAAAGCGTCTTTGGTTTCAATCCGATAATTCATCTCTTCAACCCCTTTAACCGCAATGGCAAATGTAATAGGAGGAAACGATTTTACAGATACGCCATCACTTTTGACTGCGGACGGAGCTATGCCGTGAATATTTTGGAAAGCTCTATTGAACGCAGTTGGTGAACGATAGCCATATTTTTCAGCAATATCAATAATTTTTTCATTTTTACCTTGCAAATCCACAGCGGCTAATGACATTTTTCTTCTTCGGATATATTCCGCCAGAGTAACGCCGGCCATATAGGTGAACATCCTCTGATAGTGATAGGCGGAACAGCAAGCAATCTGCCCAAGCCGTTCATAGTCAATCTCACTTGTTAGATGTTCTTCAATATAGAGTATACTTTGGTTCAGTCTTTCCATCCATTCCATTGAGATACCTCCGTCGTCAACAATATTTATTATTATCTATTATAAGACATTTGAAAAAAATCTTCCTCTCAATATTTGCACAAAAAAGAGTGATTGAAAACGGCGCGTATTAGGATTTCCCTCCGCAATAATACAACTCTATTATAATGTAAAAATAAGGCAGACTCTTTTCTTTTGGAATTGTATTATCGCGGTATATCCTCTATAATAGTGGCATTCATATACTAACCGGATTTTATAACGGAGGATAAGACGAATGGTACTACTTGCAGTAATCTACATTGCTTTTATCGGCCTGGGAGTGCCGGATTCCCTGTTCGGAACCGCCTGGCCGGCGATTTACCGGGAATTTAATCTGCCCATATCGGCGGCCGGCTGTGTCACACTGTTGATTTCTATGGGAACGGTAGTATCGAGCCTGGCAAGCACGCTGCTGATTCGCCGGATGGGGACAGCTCGGGTGACAGCAATCAGTACCGCCATGACAGCGCTGGCTATGCTGGCTTTCTCCTTCTCCGGAAATCTTCTGTTTCTGTGCCTGTCTGCCATACCGCTGGGGCTGGGAGCGGGAGCGATTGATACGGCGCTGAATCACTACGTAGCTTTACATTACAAAGCGGCGCATATGAATTTTCTGCACTGTTTTTACGGGATCGGCGTGTCTCTCAGCCCCTGGTTTATGTCGATGGCCATCGCGGGAAAGGGCGGTTGGCGGGGCGGATACCGCATTGCATTTCTTCTGCAGCTTGGCATTTCGATTCTTACTTTCGTGACGCTCCCCGTCTGGAAAAAGGAGAAAGACAGTGCCGCAGAGACGGAAGAGATGCCTCAGACGCTTTCTCTGGGAGCTCTTTGCCGTGTTCCTGCACTTCCTCTGATCTGGTGTGTTCTAATCGGTTCCTGCGCGTTAGAGTATACCTGCGGAGCGTGGGGCAGTACTTTTTTGGTGGATGGGATGGGGTTGCCGGTCGCTGAAGCGGCCCGCGTTGTTCTGTTTTATTATGTGGGAATGGCTCTGGGGCGGTTTCTGTCCGGCATATTATCTGCCAGAATGTCGAGCTGGCATCTGATTTTTACCGGCGCGGGAATTCTGTTTGCGGCGGTGATTCTGATGGCTCTGCCGCTGCCGCTTTGGGCGGCGGGAGCGGGACTGTTTTTGGCGGGGCTGGGGAATGGACCGATTTTTCCAAACCTGATTCATCTCACACCGGAGAACTTTGGGCGGGATATTTCTCAGGCTGTTATGGGAACACAGATGGCGGCGGCTTATCTGGGCATAATGCTGGCTCCGCCGGTTTTTGGGTGGCTGGGGCAACAGTTTGGAATCCGGCTGTTTCCCTTTTATCTTGCTGTTTTATGGCTGCTGCTTTTCTCTGGCGCATGCTTGGCGGTGAGGCGGCTTCGGCAAAGCAAGGCCAGCGGAAGGCTGGAATGGGGAGGTCGGTGATCCCCGCAAGGGTTTGAGCTGTGAAGAGAGAAAATGTGTCCAAGTTGTCTGTTCATTGACATTTGCACCGATAGCCGATATAATAAAACCAAGGGTCCGGATTCCTGTCCGAATCGAAAAAAATGAAGGCGCCGGCTCTTTTTGAGCGAGCGGCACAGAGGGAAGTGCCGGCAGGACAGCAACTGCCGTTACGCGGGCCGAACTACAGAGAAAATGGGGCTGGGGGCTCCGGAGGAGGAAAAACATGGATTACAAAGAAACGTATCAGAAGTGGTGTGCCGATCCGTATTTTGATGAGGAGACGCGGGCCGAACTGAAGGCTATCGCAGGAGATGAGGCGGAGATCCAGGATCGGTTCTACCGGCAGTTGGAATTCGGCACCGGAGGCTTGCGGGGAGTGATCGGAGCCGGGACAAACCGCATGAATATCTACACGGTCCGGCAGGCGACGCAGGGCCTTGCCAACTATATTTTGTCGCAAAAAGGCGAGGAAAAGGGCGTAGCGATTGCCTTTGATTCCCGGAGAATGTCGCCGGAGTTTGCCAGGGAAGCGGCTCTGTGTCTGAACGCCAACGGCATTTGTACCTTCCTGTTTGACAGCCTTCGTCCGACGCCGGAGCTGTCGTTTGCCGTGCGGCGTCTCGGCTGCATTGCAGGCATTGTCATCACAGCCAGCCACAACCCCAGAGAGTATAACGGCTATAAAGTGTACTGGGAGGACGGCGCGCAGATTACGCCGCCCCATGACAAGAATATCTTGGCCGAAGTGGCAAAGGTGACAGAATTTTCTCAAGTCAAGACCATGCCGGAGGAGGAAGCCCGCAAGGCGGGTCTGCACCGGATCATCGGCTCGGAGATCGACGACGCTTATATGGAGCAGTTGAAGGGCCAGAGCATCCATCCGGAGATGATCCCGAAGGCGGCAAAGGATATCCGCATTGTGTACACGCCGCTTCACGGTACCGGAAATCTGCCGGTGCGCCGCGTGCTGCAAGAGCTGGGCTTTGAACAGGTATATGTGGTGAAAGAGCAGGAGCTGCCGGATGGGGCGTTTCCGACCGTAGCGTACCCCAATCCAGAGGATGCCAAGGCATGGACGCTGGCACTGAAACTGGCCAAGGAGGTGGATGCGGATATCGTGCTGGCCACGGACCCGGACGCCGACCGGCTTGGCGTTTACGCGAAGGATTCTCGAACAGGAGAGTACATCAGTTTTACGGGAAATATGTCCGGCTCGCTGATTGCGGAATATATTCTGCGGGAGCGCGGCCTTACCGGCGCTATGCCTGAAAATCCTGTGGTGGTAGAGACGATTGTCAGCACGGATATGGTAAAGGCCATCGCGGCGGCATATGGGGCGAAGGTGCGGGAGGTTCTGACCGGCTTTAAATACATCGGAGAACAGATTCGCTGGATGGAGGAGAAGCAGGACGGAAACTATGTGTTCGGAATGGAAGAAAGCTACGGCTGTCTGGCGGGAACGTATGCCAGAGATAAGGACGCCTGTGTGGCGGTGATGATGCTGTGTGAGGCGGCCGCATTCTATAAGCTGCAGAATCAGACGCTCTGGGACGTCATGCTGAAACTGTATGAGACGTACGGATATTATAAAGAGGGTCTGACCACAGTGACCTTAAAGGGAATCGAAGGTGCCAGAGAGATTGAAGAGCGTATGAAAGAGATGCGTGCCAATCCGCCGAAGGAGCTGGGCGGCTATTCGGTGCTGGCTGTGAGAGACTATAAGGCCGGGGTGCGCACCGATCTGGCAACCGGCGATACGGAGCCGGCCGGGCTGCCGGTTTCCAATGTTCTCTACTATGAACTGGAAAATCAGGGTTGGTGCTGTGTGCGTCCTTCAGGAACCGAGCCGAAGATCAAGTATTACTACGGCGTAAAGGGAGACTCGAAGGAGGATGCCGCAGAGCGCCTGGAGAAGGTGCAGAGAGCGCTGACGGGCGAGTAGGAGAAGATAGCAGAAAAAGGGTTGAAAAATACAGCGATGAATCAGAGACTGAGACAAGATGCAGAACGTATCGTTCGGGCGGCGATCCATGCGGTTGGCCCGGACGAAGCGGTGCGGCGCGCGCTGTCCGGATGCACCCTGGGAGATCGGATCTATCTGGTTGCTGTGGGGAAGGCGGCCTGGCGTATGGCCCAGGCCGCGCTGCGTCATTTGCCTGTTTTGCCGCGGGGCGGGATTGTCATTACCAAGTATGGTCATGTGCAGGGGGAATTGCCGGGAGTCGTATGCCTTGAGGCAGGTCATCCGGTTCCGGATGAAAATACGTATCGGGCTACCCAGGCGGTATTGGATATGACAGCGGATCTTTGTCCGGAGGACTGCGTTCTGTTTCTCTTGTCCGGCGGCGGCAGCGCTCTGTTTGAAAAACCCATGGTGGCGGCGGAGGAAATGGAAGCGGTGACGCGAAAACTGCTGGCCTGCGGCGCCGGTATCATAGAGATCAACGCCATCCGAAAGCGCCTGTCCTGTGTCAAGGGCGGGCGCTTTGCCCAGTGGTGTCATCCCGCTAGAGTGGAGGCAGTGATTCTCTCCGACGTATTGGGGGATTCGCCTGCGATGATCGCTTCCGGTCCGGTGACAGAAGATTCTATGCCCTGGGACGGGGCGGAGAAGATTGTTCTCCGATACGGCCTTTCGGTAAGCCCGGCCGCGCTTTCCTGTCTGAAAAAAGAACTTCCGAAGCAGCTTTGTCATGTGCATACGCAGGTGATCGGCAGCGTGCGGGAATTGTGTCTGGCGGCTGCTGAGGAATGCCGTCTCCTGGGGTATGAGCCGGCTGTACTGACGGATCATCTGGACTGTGAGGCGCGGGAAGCCGGCCGTTTTTTGGCCGATATTCTGTACACGCACAGCGGACAGGGGCGGAAGATGGCTTTTTTAGCGGGCGGGGAAACCGTGGTTCATCTGACGGGCGGAGGACTTGGCGGGCGGAATCAGGAGCTGGCCTTGGCGGCCGCTGGAGGATTGGCCGGTTTGCCGGATGCGGCGCTGATTAGCGTCGGTTCTGACGGAACCGACGGACCGACCGATGCGGCCGGCGGATATGTGGATGGGGACAGTGAGAAAGCGCTGATGGAAATGGGGTTTGAGATTTCAAAAGTTTTGACAGAGAATGATGCGTACCATGCGCTGAAGGCGGTGAACGGGTTGATTTTTACCGGGCCTACAGGGACGAATGTCAATGATATTGCGGTTGGATTGATTGGATGATCAGGTGTTGGGATTTTCCCTCTTTTCTGGAGTATAATAAAACCCATACGCAATATCTTTCAAACAAAAAATCAGAATCAGAAATAGGAGATCAAAATAATGAAAATTGCAGTGACCTACGAAAACGGACAGATATATCAGCATTTCGGACACAGCGAGCACTTTAAACTGTATGAGATCAAAGACAACCAGATCGCGGCGCAGGAAGTCGTCCCCACAAACGGCAGCGGACACGGTGCGCTGGCTGGTTTTCTTGCGTCTCACGGAGTTAACACGCTGATCTGCGGCGGAATCGGCGGCGGCGCGCAGATGGCCTTAGCCGAAGCCGGGATCGCTCTGTGCGCCGGGGTATCGGGGCAGGCTGACGACGCGGTGGCCGCTTACCTATCCGGTACGCTCAACTACAGCGCCGAGGCTGGCTGCCGTCATCATGAGCACGGCCACGGCGGATCGTGTACCAAAGAGGGACATTCGTGCCATGGCCACGGCGATAACAAAGAAGAACATTCCTGCCGCAGCCATAAAGAAGGCTGCAGCGGGCACTCCTGCCATGACTGAACGCCAAGGTTCAGAGGACAGCGCACAATATCAGACCAAAGACAGATGAGGAGTAAGACCATGAAGATAAAAGAAATTCTGGCAAAGAAAACCCCAACCATATCGTTTGAAATATTTCCTCCCAATGCCAGGATGTCTCTGAATCAGGTTATGTCAGCGGCGGCGGCCATGGCGGTGCAGAAGCCGGATTTTATGAGCGTGACTTACGGCGCGGCGGGCGGAACCAAAGCCAACACGGTAAAGATTGCCTCCAGCCTGCAGGAGTTTTTCGGAATTCCGTCGATTGCCCATCTGACCTGTGTGGCTACAGATAAGGAGCAGGTGAAGTCGATTGCCCTGGAGATGAAGGAGGCCGGGATCGAGAATGTTCTGGCGCTGCGTGGCGATGTGCCGGAAGGGATGACGTACCCGTCGCCGGATCGCTATGCCCATGCCAGCGAGCTGGTGGAACAGATCCGCAGCCTGGGCGATTTCTGTATCGGCGGCGCCTGCTATCCGGAAGGGCATGTGGAAGCCGAGAGCCGGGAGGAGGATATCCGGCATCTGAAAGAAAAGGTGGACGCCGGCTGTGACTTTCTGACGACGCAGATGTTTTTTGACAACGATTTGTTTCGGGATTATCTGTACCGGATTCGGGAGCAGGGCATC
Source organism: uncultured Lachnospiraceae bacterium (assembly GCA_910586125.1). Lineage (GTDB taxonomy): Bacteria > Bacillota > Clostridia > Lachnospirales > Lachnospiraceae > RGIG7193. Next base: position 24,005 of record CAJUHP010000009.1, read on the forward strand.
CTGGTTCCAATTCTGGCCGGGATCATGCCGGTGACGAATACGGCGCAGCTTCGCCGGATTCACAGCTTGTCGGGGGCCTATCTGCCCAAGCGGTTTGAGCGCCTGGTGGATCGCTTCGGAGACCGTCCCGAGGCCATGATGCAGGCCGGCGTGGCCTATGCGGTGGAACAGATCATTGATCTGATCGCGTCCGGTGTCAGCGGAATCCATGTGTATACGATGAACCGGCCGGAAGTGGCGGCCCGCATTGTGGACAGCTTACAGGATATTTTATGAGAGAGTTAGAAAAAAACTGGCAGGCCCGGATTTCTTTGAAAGAAATCTGCCGCTACATGGGGATGAAAGAGCGGGAAGCGGATGATTCCATCCGGGCGGAAGTGGAAAAACAGCTTGCCCGCCTGCTGGATACGGTCAGAGTCCGCAGCTATTATCAGATTTTTCCTCTCTGCTTTGGGGAAAACGATCTTATACTGGGACCTGTCAGAATTCAGAGCCGGGATCTGCGCCGAAACCTGTCCGGCTGTGATCGGGCGGCTCTGTTCGGTGTGACGCTTGGGTTGGAGGTGGACCGGCTGATTTACCGGCTGGGCCGAACCGCCCTGGGCGAAGCGGCAATAACCGACGCCTGCGCCGCCGCGGCGGTGGAGGCGGTCTGCGATGAGCTCTGCGAAAAACTGAGGGAGGAAGCGCGTCGGCAGTCGAGGGAGATTCGTCCTCGATTCAGCCCCGGTTTCGGTGATTTTACCTTGGCATATCAGCCTTGTCTGCTGCAGGCGCTGAATCTGTCCGGGCGCATTGGCGTCTGTCTGACAGACGGCGGGATGATGACGCCCACAAAATCCGTCACAGCCGTCGTGGGTTTGGCGCAGCCGGATTTTGGTATGTTTCGGGTAAAATAGAACGGTTTATATTTGTACCAGATCAGAAGAGGGAGAGAGGCAGACCTGCGTTCTGCCGGACAAAACAATGAAAAAGGACATTCGAGATTATCTGGGCCGGGAATTTTTGTTTTACGACGGAGGGAGCGGCACCTATCTGCAGGCACACGGCTTGAAGCCAGGCGAGCTGCCGGAGGAGTGGAATCTGACGAACCGGGAAGCGGTGACAGAAATGCACGAGTCATTTCTGAAGGCAGGCAGCCATATTCTTTTGACCAATACCTTTGGAGCCAATCCCGGCAAGCTGCAGAACTCCCGTTTTGAACTGGAGGAGATCATAGCGGCCGGGGTAGAAAACGCCAGGGAGGCGGTGCGCCGGTATCAGGAAAACGGCGGAAAGAACCGCCCTCTGTTTGTCTCTCTGGATATCGGACCCAGCGGCCATCTGATGAAACCGTACGGCGATCTGGGCTTTGAGGAGGCGTACGAGTGGTTTCGCCAGGCTGCGGTCTGCGGCGAAAAAGCCGGGGCGGATCTGGTCACAATTGAAACCATGAGCGACAGTTATGAAGTCAAGGCGGCGCTTCTGGCTGTGAAAGAGAACACATCTCTCCCGGTTTTCGTCACCATGGTATTTGACGAGGGAGGACGTCTTCTGACCGGAGGCAAAATTGCGGGGACTGCGGCTCTGTTAGAAGGGCTGGGAGCCGACGCCATCGGCTTGAACTGCGGACTGGGGCCGTACCAGATGGAAAAACTGCTGGATTCGCTCCTGCCGGTAACTTCGCTGCCGGTTATTGTCAATCCCAACGCGGGCCTTCCCCGGACAGAAGAGGGCGCCACGGTTTATGATATCGGGGCCGAGGAGTTCGGCGCGGTCATGGAACGAATCGGGGAGAGAGGCGCCTGGGTATTAGGCGGCTGCTGCGGCACGACAGCGGACTATATCGCGGCTATGGTGCGGCGTCTGAAGGGAAAAAAACCGGCGGCGCGCCGGGTGCAGGAGCGGACGTTTGTCACCTCCGGATCACAGTGCGTAGAGATCGGCCCGGACCCGGTGATTATCGGAGAGCGCATCAATCCCACGGGAAAGAAATGGCTGAAACAGGCGCTGCTTACCGGGGATACGGACCGGATTTTGAAGGAGGCGCTGAAGGAGCAGGAAGACGGCGCACATATTTTGGATGTGAATGCAGGGCTGCCCGGTCTCTGTGAGGCCGATAAACTGAAGGAGCTGATCCCGGCGCTTCAGGCCGTGACAGATCTGCCGCTGCAGATCGACACCAGCGACCCGAAAGCGATGGAGCAGGCAGCCAGAATTTACAACGGCCGTCCCATGCTGAATTCCGTGAACGGAAAAAAAGAATCAATGGAAGCCGTATTTCCCATCGCCAAAAAATACGGCGGCGTGGTGGTGGGCCTTTGTCTGGACGAGAGCGGGATTCCGTCCAGCGCGGAGGGCCGTCTCAAAATTGCAGAAAAGATCATAGATACCGCGGCCTCTTATGGCATTGCAAAGAATCAAATTGTTATCGACGCGCTGGCGCTGACGGTCAGCACCGAGCCTGAGAGCGCGAATGTGACGCTTGCGACGCTTAAGAAAGTGCGCGAGGAACTGGGCGCGGCAACGGTCCTCGGCGTATCCAATATTTCGTTTGGGCTTCCGGCCAGAGAAGTGCTCAACGCCTCCTTTTTTGCCATGGCGCTGCAAAACGGTTTGAGCTGCGGAATCATCAATCCGTCCAGCCAGGCGATGCGGGACGCCTATGATTCGTATCGGGCTCTGTGCGGACATGATAAAAACTGCAGCGATTTTATTGCCCGCAATGCGGGGAGAAAAACTGCAGCCGCAGCAGGAATAACGGATGCTCCGGCCGGCGCACTGTCGGCGGCCGGCCGAAAACAGGCGCCAATAGAAGGTTTCAGCCGTGACGCCTTGGAAGAGCAGACCGGCGCACTGTATCGGGCGATTGAAAAAGGGCTGTCCGGCGATGCGGGAAAATGTACGAAAACACTTTTATCCTCCCTGTCTCCTCTGGACATCATCGACGGGGAACTGATACCGGCGCTGGATGCGGTGGGAAAAGGCTTTGAGAGAGGGACGCTGTTTTTGCCCCAGCTTCTGATGAGCGCCGACGCGGCAGGAGCCGCCTTTGAGGAGATCCGGGCTTTTCTGGGACGCTCCGGCCAGACGCAGCAGAAAAAAGGAACCATCATACTGGCGACGGTAAAGGGCGATATTCATGATATCGGCAAGAATATCGTGAAGGCGCTGCTTGACAATTATGGATATGACGTGCGTGATCTGGGCAAGGATGTAAAGCCCGAGACAGTCGTCAACGCGGTCAGAGAGAGCAGAGCACCGCTGGTGGGACTCAGCGCGCTGATGACGACGACGGTCGTATCCATGGAAGAAACCATTGCTCTGCTTCGCGCAGATTTTCCCGAGGTAAAGATTATGGTCGGCGGCGCGGTGCTGAATGAGGAATATGCGGCCCGCATCGGCGCGGATTTCTACGGACCGGACGCGATGGCCTCCGTGCGGTATGCGGAGGAAGTGTTTGGAAATTTAAACGGCGCCGTCCGTTAACTGCCGTACCAAGTCCAGGCATGGAAATACGTTTATTGACGCGTTGCATTTTGTCCTGGAAATTATTTGACAAAGTGAATTTGGGCGAATGCTGAAGCAGCGGCAAAATCAGGGGCTGTTGTCAGACAAAGATTTTATACAATATATGGCATCTCTGTACGAACTGGTATAGGCATATTTTGTGTTTTATCTGTTGTTTGGCAGCAGTCTTTTTTTGTGTCTGCGGTTATTTACACGCGGCTTTTTTGCATAAACCTTTTCTTTCTGCGCATAGTAAAACGGAGCAGTTTGAACGAAACAACGATCTGATAGCAGGTCCGATTTATGGATCATAAATATTTTGCAGTAGAGAGGCGGTAGTTTATGCAGCAGGGAAAACAGAGCATTCGTTTTGAGCGCACGCCCAGGATTTTAGAAGCGGCGTCCGTAGTGGGAGAGAAGGAAGGACAGGGCCCGTTAGCCGCGGAATTTGATGAGATCGAGAACGATCCCATGTTTGGGACAGAAAACTGGGAAGCGGCAGAGAGTGCGCTGCAGAAGCGGGCAGCGGAACGGGTGCTGGAAAAAGCGGGCGTAGTCCGCACGCAGGTGCGGTATTTGTTTGCCGGCGATCTTCTCGGACAGTTGATTGCGACATCGTTTGGCACGGTGGATCTGGAGATACCGGTCTTGGGCTTGTACGGGGCCTGTTCCACCATGGGAGAGGCTATGGGACTCGCGGCATCTTTTATCGACAGTGAGAATGCCGATTATACCCTCGCGCTGGCCTCCAGCCATTTTGCCAGCGCGGAGAAACAGTTTCGTTTTCCTCTGGAATACGGAAACCAGCGCCCGTATTCAGCGACCTGGACCGTGACTGGCTGCGGGGCAGTGGTACTGGGAAAACAGGGCGGCATCGCCAAGATTACCGGGATGACGCCGGGCAAGATTGTCGATATGGGATATAAGGATTCCATGAATATGGGCGCCGCCATGGCGCCGGCGGCGGCCGATACGATCCTGCGCAATTTTCAGGATTTTGAGAGAAGGCCGGAAGATTACGATCAGGTGATCACCGGAGATCTGGGAACCATTGGGACGGAAATTATGATCAATTTTCTGCGAAATAAGGGATATGATATAGCCGGGCGCCATATGGACTGCGGCATCGCCATTTTTGATGCGGACCGCCAGGACACGCACGCCGGAGGAAGCGGCTGCGGCTGTTCCGCCGTGACCTTCTGCGCTCATATTTTGCCGAAAATCCGCGCCGGACAGTGGAAACGGGTGCTTTTTGTGCCGACAGGCGCACTTTTGTCCAGCACCAGCTTTAACGAGGGCAACAGCATTCCGGGCATTGCCCACGGCGTAGTGGTGGAAGCGGTAAAATAGCAGAACAGGAGGACGAGACAATGGAATTTATCAAAGCGTTTCTTGTGGGCGGTATCATTTGTGCGGCTGTGCAGATTTTGATGGACAAGACCAAGCTGATGCCGGGGCGGATTATGGTGTTATTGGTTTGCAGCGGCGCTGTTTTGGGCTTTATCGGCCTGTATGAACCCTTTTCTGAATGGGCCGGAGCGGGGGCGAATGTGCCTCTGCTCGGATTTGGCAATTTGCTCTGGAAAGGAGTGAAGGAGGCGATCGGAAAAGAGGGCTTTCTGGGAATCTTTAAAGGCGGTCTGACCAGCGCCTCCGCCGGAATCGGGGCGGCGTTGGTGTTCAGTTATCTGGGAGCGTTGATTTTTGAGCCGAAGATGAAGAAATAGGTGGAAAAAAGCAGGCATAACGGCAGTAATGCAGTAAAAATAGATTTTTGATATTAGATTTTGTAAAATAAAAAAATCGAGTATAGTTACTCGATTTTTTTGTTGGAAATTTAAAATAATACTTTAAAGATATACTAAAAAGTATTATTTTTTTGATTTTATATTGCATTATTTCTTTCTATATGTTATAGTTAGTATTGTCAGTAGCTATTTCTTATACAGAAATCCAATAATACTGATGCTGAAAAGGAGGGAACTTATCTGTTGTCTTCATACAGCGTTAGAGCCCTACTCTTCAGCCAAGTAATCCTGTCAGAATCCTTGATTCAGATACAGCAGCGTACGCTGTGGGAAGGACATGACTTGTTAAGTGATATTTGTATATGACGAAAACCATGGTATGAGCTGTTAGAAAAACAGAAATATATAGAATGGCAAAACAGACAGAGGAGGATTCGTAAATGAAAAAGAAAAAATATGGATTTATTCTACTGGCTATCGTTTTTTTTCTGCTGCATCTTTTTTTGTAACCGAGTGGATAAAAGAACAAAGAATCCTAAATCAGCCGATTAATATGTTGCCGTATTTAATTATGGTTGATGATATCTTATATCAATATACCTATGATCTACCGGAGGAGCCGGAAGAGCCGGAGGATGGAACCATGAAAGAAATTGTATTGGGCAAGAAACCGTATAAACATGAACAGGCTAACTTTGGAGACGTGGGTATGAAATACTGGCGTGTGGAGGATTACATCGTAGTAAAATCAACATACAGCGGGGTTATGATGCAGTTTGAAGAAATCTGGTATTAAACTTCATTGCTGTTGTACCTCTGTGCTGGAAGAGCGGCATATTTTCCAAATATCTCATTTTCTATCCAAAGATGAATGTTATAGAAATTAAAAATTTTTAGGAGCAAAAGATCCGTCAGGGAGATGAGGTAACAGGGAATCGGATGGAAACAATAACAGAGTAAAAGACTGCTGCATGATACGATACCATGCAGCAGTCTTTTTACATTGCACAATAAATTTGAATCATTCCTCCTGCCCGTCGTCCTCCGGATTATCCTCCTGCTGCTCTTCCGGATTTTCTTCCCATTCATCCGAATCTCCCTCGCCTTCCGGCTCCGGGACATAATAGCTGTTCGCCCACCAGAGATCCGAGCCTTCCGGATAGTAGCCGCCGGAGTGGATATAGCACACATTGTTTTCCAGAAAATCCTGCGGCAGTCCAAACGGGGAATCCGCTGTGACCTGCATGGTGGGAAGAATGCGGAATATCCGGTCAAAACGCTGCTCCATGGGGCAGTCTTCTCCGGCTAACTGGCCGCTTTCGTTGCAGATCGTTACGACTACATGGCAGTTGCAGGATTCGGTGGGAACTGTGCCGGGGGCGAAGTATTCGGTTGTCACCTGAGAGCCCTCCGGATCTCTGTCGCAGACGCCGTCGATGGCCAGCCGCCCGGACAGACTGCAGATTCGTGCCTCCACAATCGAATTGGGCATAGGGTTCCCAATATTTTCTTTGCCCTCATTGATTCTCTGCATCACTTCCCGCCACATGCGGCGGTGGAAGCTGCCGGTACTCAGATCCCCCATACTGATGTTGTTGTCATAACCGCACCAGATCGTGGCGGTGTAATAGGGAGTAAAGCCGGTGAACCAGACATCTTTTGTGGCTGTGGTCGTTCCGCTTTTTCCCGCCACGTACATATCGTCAAAATTCATGTCCAGACCACTGGAGGAGACGTTCTTCTCGCCGTTTTCCCCGCGGTAATACTGGCGGTGAATATAGGTCTCGTCCCGCATAGCGTCGGCTAAAAGCCAGGCGGTCGTCTCTTTGACAACCCGGTGCGTCTCCGGGGTATTTTCCAGGAGAACCCGGCCGTTGTTGTCCAGAATTCGGGTGTAGAAGATCGGCTCTGTGTAGACGCCGCCGTTGGCGATGGAGGCATAAGCCGCCGTCAGTTCCAGATTGGTGACGCCGTTGTATATGCCGCCCAGGGCCAGAGTCAGGCCCGTGTCGTTTTCGTCGTCCATGGTGGTAAAGCCGAAATTCTTTAGATACTGCATACCTAGTTCCGGCGTTACCGTTTCCATCAGGCAGCGGGTCGCCAGAATATTTGACGAATAGATAATAGCTTCGCGAATGGAACCGTAGCCGCCGTAATAGGAACCGTTTCGATTATCCCACCAGTTGGTGATCGGCTGTCCAAAATAGCTGTAGGGTTCGTCGTAATACGTGGTGGCCAGCGTGCTGCCGCAGGCGTCCAGAGCGGGCGCAAAGGCGGCCAGAACCTTGAAGGTGGAGCCGGGCTGTCTGGTCGTGCGGGTAGCGCGGTTTAGGCTGAGGCTGGCAGTTTTGGGGCCGCGGCCTCCGATGATGGCGGCGACATGGCCGGAGCGCTGTTCCATAACGACCATGGAAGTCTGCGGCTGCAATGTGATATCCAGATTGTCGCCCCAGATGGTGTCTCCCTCCTCGCCGGTCTCCAGCACGTAGGCTTTAAATTCCTCGATACAGGCTCGGATATCTTCCTCATTGCTGAAGACAAGCTGGAATGTCGTATTGTTTTTGACGTTGTGATAGTATTGGCGGATATGACCCTCACTGTAATTAGTGGTGGTTCCGTCCGCATGGGTGATGGTCAGTTGGTAGGTAAAGCTCAGCGCGTCCAGATACTCGTCCTTGGTGTTCTTGTAGTTCTCCGGGTTGTTGATCACCTCGTCCACGATCGCCTGCACTTTTGGGTCCTGGGTGGATATGATCTTCAGCCCGCCGCTGTAGAGCCGGTTGCGGGCCTGCGCCTCGCTGTAGCCCAGCTTGGTCTGCAGATCAGACAGTACCTGGCGGATCAATTCGTCAACAAAGTAGGAGTAGGGAGAGCTGGATTCCAGGACAGAAGTATTTACGTTTTGAATCCGCTCGTAAACGTTGTCCTCCAGAGCCTCGTCCCACTCCTCCTGACTGATCTTTCCCTGTTCATACATATATTGGAGAACGAGAGCGCGGCGCTCGGCATTTTTTTCCGGATGCGTGATGGGATTGAGGCTGTAGGGGCTCTGCGTGATCGCGGCGATGGTGGCGCACTCGGACAGATTTAAATCCGATACGTCCTTGCCGAAATAGCGCATACTGGCAGCCTGGACTCCCAGAGTATTGCTGCCCAGATTGATGGTGTTCAGATAGTACTCCAGGATCATCTGCTTGCTTAAGTTCTTTTCAAGCTCAAGCGCCAGGTATTGTTCCTGCAGCTTTCGGGTGATCCGGTCTCCCAGATTGTCCTCGGAACCGCCGTCAAACACATTGTTTTTGATCAACTGCTGCGTGATGGTGCTGGCGCCCTGGTCAAAGCTGCCGCTCTGCAGCCCGAGCGTGCCGGCCCGGATGATGCCCTTGATATCGATGCCCTGATGCATCCAAAACCGCGCGTCCTCGATGGCGACGAAAGCGTCGATCAGATCTTGTGGAAAATCTGAGTAGCTGCGCAGTTCCCGGTTGGAACCGGCCTGCACCAGAGTCTGGATCAGATTGCCCTCCCGGTCGTAGATGTTGGTGGCAAAGCCCTCCGGCGATACGTTGATATCTTGAATGTCCGGCGCGCTGTCGATGATGCTCTGATAAGCACCCAGCCCGGCGCTGACGCCGATGGAACCAATGAGAACAGCGGCGATCAGACACATGGCTAACAGAGACACGCCCGCTTTGGTGCGCAATTTTCTTGAAGTGGAGTTGGTTTCCCTTAACCGCTCCGCTGTCCCGCGTTTGCTGTAATTCATGAATGCCTCCTTGGGAATGGATAGGGATTTTGGCGTTTCTATCATTATATCAAAGATTGCCGCATAAATAAAGAAAGAAATGCTATTTGTATGTTAAAATTCCATGTAGTGTTTTTTACGAAAATGTAATAAATATAGAAAAGAGCCGCTTTTTTGTAATATTGTGCAGAGAAACGGGAAGAAAAGCAAGGGGGAGAGGGATTTTTTGCGGCAGGATGTTCTTTCGCGTCAGAGTACGGCGCGCTATACTGAAGGCAGACAAAGAGGGAGGAGCGTTATATGCGGATCAATACGTTGGAAGGAATAAAGGAAGTGATAGACGATGCCGGTATTCCCATGGTTCTGCGGTATTATCTGGTTCAGGATGACGGAGAAAAAGAGCCGGCATACGGGGTGGGAATCGTGAAATATGCCCAGGACGGGACGGAGGAACGGGAGTGGATTCCGGGAATCTCCCATTCTAAGGAACAGACAAAACGGCTGCTGGAACAGATGATGGAAGGCGTGGTGACGCCGTCCGGGGCTGTGGCCATTGTGGATGACTGGGAAGGGGCATAATACAAAGGAGACGCTTTTTTCTTGCCAGGCTCTTTCGACTGTGATACACTAACAGATAGAAGCTGCAGGGCAGCGGCAGGAAAGGAAGCGAAAAGAGAATGGAACGAGAGCCGGAAAAGATCAAAGAATATAAAACCATATATACAGGCGGAAGGGGAGAGATTATCGAAAAAAAATCCCGTTTTATCGCCACGATTCGCCCGGTTTTATCGGAGGAAGAGGCGGTTCTTTTTATTGAAGAGATGAAAAAAAAGTACTGGGACGCCAGACATAACTGTTCCGCCTTTGTCATCGGTGCGAGAGGGGAACTTACAAGGTGCAGCGATGACGGGGAGCCATGCAAAACAGCAGGCTTTCCTATGCTGGATGTGCTGATGGGAGAAAATCTGCGCAATGTCTGCGCGGTCGTGACCCGTTATTTCGGCGGGACGCTTCTTGGAACCGGCGGACTGGTGCGGGCCTACCAGGCCGCGGTCCGGGAAGGACTTTCTCACTGTGTGGTCATCGAGAAAAAGCTGGCGTCTCAGATGCGGCTTTCCTGCAGTTATAACGATGCAGGAAAGCTGCAGAACCTGATTGCCAGGCAGCAGATCGCTCTGCAGGACAGCGCATATACGGATCATGTGGAGATGACCGTTTTACTTCCGGTGGATGAGCGGGCCGGCTTTGAAAAGAAAGTGGTTGAGGCTACGGCAGGCCGCACCGCGATGGAACAGATGGGTGCAACCTACTTTGCCTGGGCCGAGGACGAGATTGTATTGTTTGAGGAATAAAATTAAAGCAAGGTCCGGTATTCCTCCATCACCGCCCGCATCGCGTCCGGTCCCGGCGCGCCGAGCGTCGTCCGTTTTTCCACACAGTTTTTCAGGGAAATTGCCTCGTAGATGGTTTCGTCAAACACCGGGCTGACGGCCTGGTATTCTTCGAGGGACAGCTCGTCCAAGGAGACGCCCTTTTTTAGACAATACAGTACCAGTTGTCCGACGATCCCGTGGGCGTCGCGGAAGGGAACGCCCCGCCCCACCAGATAGTCGGCGGCGTCGGTGGCGTTGGCAAAGCCTCTGGCGGCGCTGCGCTCCATCACATCCGTGTGGAAGGTGGTGGTAGCCAGCATTCCGGTAAACAAACGAATGCAGTCCTTTGCCGTATCCATGGCGTCAAACGCCGTCTCCTTGTCTTCCTGCATATCTTTGTTGTAAGCCAGCGGCAGTCCCTTCATGACCGTCAAAAGACTCATCAGAGCGCCGTAGACGCGCCCGGTTTTGCCGCGGACCAGTTCTGCGATATCCGGGTTTTTTTTCTGCGGCATAATGCTGGAACCGGTGCTGAAGGTATCGTCCAATTCAATAAAACCATATTCGTTGGAGTTCCAGAGAATAAATTCCTCGCAGAAACGGCTCAGATGCATCATAATCAGGGACAGGGCGCTGAGAAATTCCGCCAGATAATCCCGGTCGGCCACCGAGTCCATGGAATTGCGGGTGGGGCCGGCAAAGTCGAGAAGAGAGGCGGTCAGCTCGCGGTCCAGGGGATAGGTGGTCCCGGCGAGAGCGCCGGCTCCTAACGGACAGTAGTTCATGCGCTTGTGGCAGTCGAACAGACGGCTGCGGTCTCTGGAAAACATCTCAAAATAAGCGCCCAGATGGTGGGCCAGCGTGACGGGCTGGGCTTTCTGCAGGTGGGTAAAGCCGGGCATATACGTTTCCACATGCTCCTCCATCACCTGGAGAATGACGGTCAGCAGTTCCTTTAAAAGCCGATCCGTCGTTTGGATCTGCTCTCTGGTATACAGGCGCATATCCAGCGCAACCTGATCGTTGCGGCTGCGGCCAGTATGCAGTTTCTTGCCGGTATCGCCGATGCGCTGGATCAAAACGGATTCTACAAAGCTGTGAATGTCCTCGCAGCTCTCGTCAAATGCAAGCGTTCCCTGTTTCAGATCCCGAAGAATTCCCTCCAGCCCATCGGCAATCTGTTTTCCCTCGTCCTCGGTCAGAATATTCTGACGGGCCAGCATAGCCGTATGGGCGATACTGCCGCGGATGTCCTGTTCATACAGCCTTCTGTCAAAGGCAAGAGAAGCGTTGAAAGCGTTCACTGCCTCATCGGTTTCTTTGGTAAAGCGTCCGCCCCATAATTTCATTCTTCCGTTCCTCCTAAATCGCGAATTATCTGGTCAAAAGCTATCTGTCTCAAATCGTCGCCGTCCGCGGCCGCCTGCTCATGTCTGGCGGCCGCCTGTTCGTGACGGCTGGCCGCCCGCTCATGTCTGGCCGCCGCCTTCTCATGCCGGTCGGCCGCCTGTTCATGCCTGGCGGCCGCCTGCTCGTGGCGGCTGGCTGCCTGCTCATGTTCTGCCGCCCCCATCTTGTTTGGGGCGGAGGCCTTTGCCTGCCGGTCTCTGGAGCCTGCCTGCCCCGGGACAGGCTCGCGCCGTTTGGCCGCCTGCCGGTATTGTGCGATTGCCGCTTCCCTGAGAGCACGCCGGTATTCCGGCGTCTGCGGCTTCTGCGCGGCTCTCGGTGTCAGGCCGGGCACGGGCGAAATGGTTGGTTCGGCACTCTTAGGCATCGTCCGCCCATGCCGGTTGATTGGTCCGGAAGACTCTTTTGGTTGTGCCGCCTCCTTCTTCGTGTCATGCTTTGGACTGAAATCCGATTGCTGCGCGGCGCCATCCGGTGTCAGACGGTTATCTTTTGCAGCGGCCGGCTCCGGAGGGAGCTCTATGACCGGCGTGGGCGCCGGTTTTTGTTCCGCAGCCGGCTTGGAAGGGGGCTGTGGCCAGAGAGTTTCCTCCTTGGCCCGATCTTCCTCCTGGTCTATGTCCGGCCGAGGGTTTTCCTCTTGGGAGTCCGGTAATGGCGTCGGGGCGTCATCCGTCTGAATCCGATCAGTCAGACCGCCTCTGGTTGCTTCGGAAAGCCGGTTTTTGGCCCGTGCGGCGGAGGAGGAATCTTCCTCCCGGCTCTCATTTTGGGCAGAAGCCGGGATTTCCCCGCCGGACGGAGCGCCGTCCTTTTTGGGAAAGCGAAGCCGGCGCTGTTCGTCCAGGGAGAGCTGGTTCTTTTTTCGCCATTTCCGAACCCAGATCAAGATCAGAAGAAGAAGGATAGCCAAGCTGACGCCGGATAGAATGGCGCCCGCTTTGAATCCGACAGGCATATAGTTCATGACAATGGTATGCTCTCCCGCGGTCAGAGCGACGCTCAAAAACGCGTCGGCATAGGGGGAGGTCTCGGCGGTCTGCCCGTCAACGAACACCTGCCAGCCTTCCTCATAGGGGATGGAGGTAAAGAGAATCCCATCGTTTTGTACGGTGATATGACTGCGGATCTGCGTGTCCGTGTACGAATCCACGACCAGAGGTTCCTCGTTCAGCTCCGCAACAGCCGCGATAAATTCTTCCTGCAGCAGCCGGTAAATATTCAGGCTGACCGTCTTTTGATCGTTGCCGCTCAGAGTGACCTCCTCGTCCCTTCTCATGTAACCCAAATCCAGAATGAAATCCCGGTCCACATTGTTGTAGGTGGTGGAACCGTCGTCCGAGACGGCCGTAACGTTCTTGACGGAGAAATCGGTTAGAACGCCGTAATAATACCCGTCCTGGGGCGCGGTAAACGTATAGCTGGTGCTGCTGCCGGTATCCACCATGGTAAAGATCTCGCTCCTTGAAGTGGTGGAGGAGACAAAGGAATTCTGGACCTGTATGGGGTTGGTGTCCAGATGATTCCAGTTTTCGGCCGACGCGGGAATCATAAAGCCCAACGGCAGCACATGCTCGTTGCGGTACAGAGAGAAATCTCCGTCCGTGGCGACAAAGGAGGTCAGAGGCGTCTGCGCGTCCGGCTTTTCTGCCAGCGTGTATTTTACGGACAGAAGAGCGGAGACAAAAGGAGTGGCGCCGGTAAAGCTGTAGGCGTTGGTACTTCCCTCCATGCCCAGATGCCGGTAGATCGTTGTGATGGCGGAGTTGGTGGTGGAGGAGAAGATGGAGGCCGAGCGGTATCCGGCCCAGGCGCCGTCGTTTTTCGTCTTCTTCACAGCCTTTTCCATCCGAAAGAACCCGGTTTCCTGTTCCTCAGCTATGGCGGCGAGCCGTCCGAATTCCGGCGTTCCGCGCAGGTAGGCGGTGCGCCCGGTGGTTGTGATGCTGGTAATGCCCATGTTCAGGCCCATTTCGAGAAAAACCAGACCCATAGCAACGAAGATCACGTTTACGGCCGGAACACGGCGGCGCTTGTGCAAATAGAGAAGCAGACCATAAAATCCCACGAGAACAATATTGATGTAGAAGGCATAGAAGCGGAATTCCTCCGCGTCCACCACTTTTTCACACAGGAAGATAAAAGCCACGGCGCCCCACAGACTGCCCACAATCTGGTTGACCGAAGCGGTTCTCAGATTCTTGAGCGCTTCAAAGCACATGGTCAGCAAAAGGATCGTGTAGAGAAAGGACTGCCGGCAGGGCAGGCTGTTGGGATAATGAAAACCGTGCCAGATAAAATTGGGAATATTCCAGGCAAAGCTCACCAGAAGAAACAGCAGCAGGCTGCATTTGACGATCTTTTCCTTATAGGAGATATTCCGGTTCATGATATACAGAGGCATCAGCACAAAAACAGCGGCGCAACTGTAAAGATTGGGCCAGTGATCGAGGCCGATCTCCGTCTCGACGCCGGCCATATGCCTGGCCAGCATGTCGATCATAGGAAAATAGGAGTTCAGTTTGTCCGGAAAGTTGATGTTGGAGGACGCGGTAGTCTTTAGAGCCAGCATGACCGGGATCAAAAGAACGGCCGCAAGACCGCCGGCTAAAAGAGAGTAGCCGGCAAACCGCAGGCACTTGGCGGCGTAGTCTTTCCAGGAGATTTTTCTGTCTTCGCCCTCCTGCGGGGAGCGCCGGGACGGATGCAGGATCAGAAGGCACAAAAAATACAGGACCAAAAACATACACAGCATAATGGAGATGTAATAATTGGTCAGGATGGAGAGAGCCAGGGTAATGCAGTACATAAGCCCCTTATTTTCCTCCACCAGAAGTTCCAGACCCAAAAGCACCAGCGGCGCGAGCCAGATGCAGTCCAGCCACATAATATTCCAACTGTAGGCGGCCATATAGCCGGACAGAGCATAGCCCATGGCAAACAGCGCCGCGCAGATATTCCGTGTGGAAAAGCGGCGGCACAGATACCAGGCCATGCTTAGACCGCACAGTCCCGTCTTAAAGACGATCAGATAGGTCATAAATTCAATGATGGCAGGTTTTGACAGAAAGACAAGGAGCAGGTTAAAGGGGCTGCAGAGATAGTAAGCCAGCAGCGTGATAAAGTTGGAGCCGGCCCCGATTTTCCAGGAGTAAAGAAGGCTGCCGCCGTTTTGCAGCTTATCGGCAAATTCGGAAAAGAAAGGGGCGTATTGATGGTACATATCGGTGCGCAGAAAACTGTTGTCGCCAAACGGGTAGATCTCCTTGACGGCAAAGATCAGAATCAGCGCCAGAGACGGCAGCAGAAAGGACAGGATAAAGACAAGCCTTTCTCTGAGTTTCAGTTTGTTCATATGATATCTCCTTGAAATCCGTTCATGAGGCAAAGATAAAAAGTTTGCTGGCAATGTAATTGACAATCATGACCACCACATTGGAGGCGGTCTTGGCAATCAGATCGTTCCAGTGCAGCTTGTCCACCGTGATATAGACAAAGACCACGTCAAATCCCAGGGTAAGCAGGCGGGCCGAGACAAAACCGGCCGCCTCCTTGAACACCAGAGCCAGCTCCCAGGAAGGGGAGCGGAAGACGAATATTTTATTGACTACAAAGGCGAACGACACGGCCGCGATCCAGGAAATGATATTTGACAGAATCGTTCCCATTTTGCATTTCCGGTGGCAGACGGCAAAGACCGCGATGCTTAAAATTGTGGTCGCAACCCCGGCAACCAGATAGCTGATGGTCTCATAGTTGACAAATTTAGAGAACAGAGTCTGAATGATTTCCACGAGGGCGCTCCTTTCGCTCCAGATTGGTCTGGCGCAGGATATAGATCGGGCGATCCTTGGCTTCCATATAAATATGGGCAACATATTCTCCGATAATTCCCACGGACAGTTCAATAATACCGCCTAAAAACAGCACGGCGCACAAGGTGGTCACATAGCCCGGCACATCAATGCCGAACAAAAGCGTCTGAATCAGTGTGCCGGCGATATACAGGCAGGCAGCCACAAAGATCAGAAACCCCAGGATGGAAACCATGCGCAGCGGCGTGATGGAAAAAGAGGTGATTCCTCCCAGCGCATATTTGAAAAGTCCCCAGAAGCTCCATTTGGAGGTTCCCAGAGTACGCTCTACGTTCTCATAGGGAATCCATTTGGTGGAAAAGCCCACCCAGGCAAAGATCCCCTTGGAAAAGCGCTCCACCTCGGCTAAAGACAGGATGGAATCGACCATGTTGCGCGACATAATGCGGAAATCGACGGCATTCTGCGGCATCTGCACATCGGTCATGTGGTTGCTGAGTTTGTAAAAGA
Organism: uncultured Lachnospiraceae bacterium; assembly: GCA_910586125.1. GTDB lineage: Bacteria > Bacillota > Clostridia > Lachnospirales > Lachnospiraceae > RGIG7193. Next base: position 40,095 of record CAJUHP010000009.1, read on the forward strand.
GCTGAGAAAAAAGGCTCCGGATTTTTGATTCGCCCTCGCGGCTGACACGGCGGGCCGCGCAGCAGTCATAGCCTTCTTCCACAGCGGCCAGCATGTCGGGGATCATGGCCGGCGGGTGCTGCAAATCAGCGTCCATCAAAATCACGTAGTCGGCGTCGGCATAAGTGAGTCCCGCATACATGGCCGCTTCCTTGCCGAAATTGCGTGAGAACGACAGGTATTTTACATTGTCATGGGTCTGTGCCAGTTCTTTCATGATGACAATCGTATTGTCTTTGCTGCCGTCGTCAACAAACAGAAAACGAAAAACATAGCCCGGCAGCGTTTCCAGCACCCGGCAGGTTTCCGCATAAAAAGTCCTCAGCACCTCCTGCTCATTGTAGCAGGGAACTACGATATCAATTTCTTTCATAATAAAAATCTCCTTAAACGCCGCGGCAAACAGGCGCGATTCTTCTATATTTTAGTATAGGTTGCATGAAAAGTAAATAAGGAAATAGAAATGTAAGAAATGATCCGGTCCGGTATATTTCTTAAATTTCTGGTCTAAAATGGAAATATCTGCATATAAATAGTAAAGGACATGTAATACGATTTATAAAATGGAGGAGAAATACCATGTCAGAAAAAAATCTGGAAAACAACAAAGTAACAGTGATCGGCCAGGTAGTATCCGATTTCACATTCAGCCATGAGGTTTTTGGGGAAGGTTTTTACATGGTGGATCTGGCGGTGAACCGGCTGAGCGATCAGGAGGATATCATACCGCTGATGATTTCTGAACGTCTGGTGGATGTAACACGGAGTTATCAGGGAATGACGCTGGAGGCGGAAGGGCAATTTCGGTCCTACAACCGCCATGAGGGCAGTAAAAACCGCCTGGTTTTGTCTGTATTTGTGCGCGAATTGCGTTTTCTGGAAGAATTTACCGACTACACCAAAACCAATCAAATTTTTCTGGACGGTTATATCTGCAAAGAGCCGATTTACCGGAAAACGCCTCTGGGGCGCGAGATCGCGGATTTGCTGATCGCGGTGAATCGTCCTTATGGCAAGTCGGATTATATCCCCTGCATTGCCTGGGGGCGCAACGCCCGGTATGCGTCGGCCTTTGAGGTGGGCAGCCGCGTGCGGATCTGGGGACGGGTACAGAGCCGGGAGTATACAAAGAAGTTGAGCGAGGCGGAGAGCGAGAAACGGGTGGCCTATGAAGTGTCCGTCAGCAAGATGGAATGCGCGGAAGTCGCATCCTGAGAACGAAAACTATTGCCAGATGAGGCAAAAGGTGGTAAACTACTATACTATATTAGTAAAATCCTGTAAAGGAGCAAAAGATGAGTAAAGGAACGATACAAGTTATCTGCGGAAATGGTCAGGGGAAGACAGCGGCGGCGGTGGGCTGGGCGCTGACCAGAACAGAGCATGAGAAGAATATTATTATGATTCAGTTTCTCAAAGGAAATCAGACCGGCCGGTTTCATCTGCTGAAACGGCTGGAGCCGGAAATGCGAATTTTTTCCTTTGAACGCCGGGAGGAGTGCTTTGGAAGCCTGACGCCGGAGGAGAGAAAGGAGGAGACGGCCAATATCCAGAACGGCCTGAATTATGCCAAGAAGGTGATGGTAACGGGGGAGTGCGACGTTCTGATTTTGGATGAAGTGCTGCGGCTTATAGAGTTCGGCATTATTGACAGTTCCATGCTGAAAGGGATATTGCAGCAGAAGAACGAGGAGATGGAACTGATCCTGACCGGCCGGGTATTACCGGAGGAGCTGCGTCCTCTGGCGGACGTGATTACCTGTCTGGAGACGCAGAGTCCGGCGTGTGCTGTCTCGGCGGCATCGGTGTCCGAGGCAGAAAAAAGTCAGGGTTGACAACGGTATCATGTAATGGTAAGATGAGTGTGACCAGGCGGTTTCTGCCTGGCTGGATAAATGAGAGAAGCAAGTAGAGGTTGCGTTGTTCATCAGTAGACAGATGGATATGACAGGCATAGAAGAAACTGCCGAAAGGGAACGACGCCGAAGACAGATATCTTCCTGCGGTTATCTGTCTGGGCGCAGATGCGAACAGCGCTGCGACTGTCATCCGAGTCGGATGGAGAGCTACGGGCCCATGGATGCAATGTGGAGGAAGCTGTCTGTTCGGGCGGCTTCTTTATTATTTTATTAAGAATGTCTTGCCGCCGCGGGCGGCCGGGTGCGGATCTGGCAGGGGGTTTGCTTGGAAGGAGAGAAAGTATGGCAATTTTTGAAGGCGCCGGTGTGGCGATCGTTACGCCCATGTGTGCAGACGGCAGCGTGAATTACGGCAAACTGAATGAAATCATTGAGGCGCAGATCGCTGCGGGAACCGACAGCATTATCATCTGCGGGACGACCGGCGAGGCATCCACCCTGACCCATGAGGAACATCTGGATGTGATACGCGCCTGCGTCCAGGCGGTGAATGGACGTGTTCCGGTGATTGCGGGAACTGGTTCCAACTGTACGGACACAGCGGTGTATCTGTCCGTGGAGGCGCAGAAGGCCGGGGCGGATGCGCTCCTGGTGGTGACGCCGTATTATAACAAAGCGACGCAGAAAGGGTTGATTGCTCATTTTACCAAAATAGCGTCGGCTGTTTCTATCCCGGTCGTTCTCTACAACGTGCCGGGCCGTACCGGCTGCAATATCCTGCCGCAGACAGCGGTGACGCTGGCCCGCCGTGTGGAAAACATCGTGGCGGTCAAGGAGGCCAGCGGCAATCTCTCGCAGGTTGCGGATCTGCTGGCGCTGGCGGACGGATGCATCGACGTTTATTCTGGAAACGACGACCAGATTGTACCGATTATGTCCCTGGGCGGAAAAGGCGTGATTTCCGTGCTGTCCAATGTGGCTCCGGCCCAGACGCACGCCATTGCCGCCGCCTGTCTGTCCGGCGACTATGCGCTGGCGGCGAAACTGCAGTTAGCCGCGATAGATCTGTGCCATGCGCTGTTTTGCGAGGTCAATCCGATTCCGGTGAAGGCGGCAATGAATCTGCAGGGCCTGGAAGTGGGACCTCTGCGCGCTCCGCTTAGTGAGATGGAACCGGAGAACCAGGAACGGCTGAGAAAAGCCATGGAAGCCTACGGAATTCTGAACAGAGGCTAGAAGAGAAGGGCGGGAAGAGATTATGATAAAAATCGTGATACATGGAGCCGGAGGGGCTATGGGGCGGGCCGTAGCCGAGCTGGCGGCGGCGGACTCTCAGGTGGAGATTGCGGCGGGAGTCGATGTAAATACGGAACTTTCCTGTCCATTTCCCGTGTTCTCCTCTCTGAAAGAATATAAGGGAGAGGCGGATGTGGTGGTGGATTTCAGCACGGCAAAAGCTGTGGACAGCTTGCTTTTGACCTGCGTGGAGAGAAAGCTGCCGCTTGTGCTCTGTACGACGGGGTTGTCTGACGAGCAGATCACGGCGGTTCAAAAAGCATCCGAACAGATTCCGATTCTGCGTTCCGGCAATATGTCTCTTGGCATCAATCTTCTGTTAAAGGTAGTGGAAGAGGTGGCAGGGGTTCTCCTGAAAGCGGATTTTGATCCGGAGATTGTGGAGATGCATCACCGGAGGAAGCTGGATGCACCCAGCGGCACAGCACAGATGCTGGCGGATGCGGTGAACCGTGCGGTGGATCGATCTTATGAAGTGTGTCTGGATCGCCATGAACGCCGGGCGAGCCGGCCGAAGCAGGAGATCGGTATCTCGGCCATGCGCGGCGGCACGATTGTGGGCGAGCACAATGTCATCTTTGCCGGTCCCGACGAGCGGATCGAGATTCGTCATGCGGCCTATTCCCGTTCTGTTTTTGCCAACGGCGCTCTGCAGGCGGCCAAAGCGTTAACCGAAAAAGAGCCTGGGCTTTATGATATGAGTACGGTGCTTAGGTAATCGTGATAGAAAAGCAAGCAATAAAACCATCATTTCCTATTAAACTTTTGCAAAACCGCAAAAAATATGCAAAAGACGTGCAGAACAGTGGCAGAAAATGAATTATCTGGATTACTATTTTCGTTAAATCTTCTCATACTAATGACGGAGCAATAGTCTGATGATGTAAAGGAGAAGAACAATGAAAAAAATCCGATGCACGTTGCTTTGCTTGACGCTTTTGTCAGTTTTGTGTCTGTCCGCCGGCTGCAGAAGGCGCCAGGACGAGACGACCGCCAGTTTTCCGGAGACGACCTCCGCAGGCGCGGGTATGACCGGGGGAACCATGAACGAATCCGGAAACGGAACCATGAGTGAGTCGAGCAGTGGAGCCACAGGAACCACGAACGACGCAGGGATGGGAACCATGAACGATTCAAACAATGGGACCACAGGAACCATGAACGAGTCCTGGAATGGAACCGACGGGACGATGAACGAGTCTTGGAATGGAACCGATTCCATGGAGGATCTGGGGGATGACCTGTCCGGAGCCATGGATGATTTGGGCGATGGTCTGACGGATGCCATGGATGATTTAACAAACGGCACGACTGGCACAAGAAGCAGGTAACAGAAGCGTAAGAAGAAGGAGACCGGATTAACCGGTCTTTTTCTCTGCTTGCTTTTCTCAAAAATAAAACACATCGAATCCAGCATAGAGGCCCGCGCCGGTACGCGGTTCTTTTCCCGGAAAACCGGAAACCGTAAGACTTTTTTAAAGATATTTCCCCCAGAATGTGGTACAATGACCTCAGATATTGCGCGTATTTGCAGGGAAAGTGGGGACATATGCATGGCACAGACAAAAATTCTCGTAGTGGACGATGAGAAGGAGATAGCCGATCTGGTGGAGATCTATCTGGTCAGCGACGGATATGAGGTATATAAGGCCGGAAGCGCTGAGGAAGGGTTTGAGATTCTGAAAAAGGAAGATATAAAGCTGGTTCTTTTGGATATTATGATGCCGGGTATCGACGGGATGGAGATGTGCCGCCGGATTCGCCGCACCAACAATATTCCCATTATTATGTTGAGCGCGAAATCCTCCGATCTGGATAAGATTCTCGGGCTGTCCACCGGCGCCGATGATTATGTGACGAAGCCGTTCAATCCGCTGGAGCTGACAGCGCGGGTAAAATCCCAGCTCCGGCGTTTTCAGGAATTGAATCCCGGAGCCGGCGGCGGGAAAGCGGAAAACTGCCTGTGCGTCCGGGGATTGGAGATAAACAAAAATAATCATCAGGTGACAGTATATGGTGAGGAAGTAAAGCTGACGCCCATCGAGTTTGACATTCTGTATCTTCTGGCCTCCAATCCGGGCCGCGTTTTCAGCACCGACGAGATTTTTGAAAAGGTGTGGAATGAAAAGGTGTACGAGGCCAATAATACGGTTATGGTACACATCCGCCGCCTGCGCAGCAAGATGCGGGAGGATACCAGGCAGGATAAGATTATCACGACGGTATGGGGAGTTGGGTATAAAATTGAAAAGTAGAAAAAGCGACGCCCGCAGCCGTTTTCGGCGCAGGGTGTTTTATGATATTGTGGCCAGCACGGCGATCACCTGTATCGCGGAGGGGTTTCTTGTTCTCAATGTCAATATGATGACGGGTTTTCTGCGCCAGAGCTCCTTTCCGTTTGGCTTTCAGGATCGGGAGATGCTGACCTATCTTTTTATCTATCTGATCATAGGAATAGCGGTGTTTGGGACCAGTTTTCTGCTGCTCCAGGAAAATGCCATTCGTTATATCGGAGAGATATCCGACGCCATCGAAGAGATTGCCGAGGGAAATCTGAATATTCAGCTGGAGATCAAGGGGGACGATGAGTTTGCCCAGATGGCATCCAGGCTCAATGAGATGGCGGCGGCGGTTGAGAAACTGATGGAGCGGGAGCGGGAGTCCGAGCGGACGAAGAACGAACTGATTACGAATGTGGCGCACGATCTGCGCACGCCGCTGACGTCCGTGATCGGATATCTGGAACTTTTAAAGAATGATTCGGTGCTGCCTCCGGAGAAAAAACAGGATTATGTGCGGATCACCTATCACAAGGCCAAGCATCTGGAACGGCTCATCGAAGACTTGTTCGGATTTACCAAATTAAACTACGGAAAGATATCCATGAATGTGGGACAGGTGGATATGGTTCAGCTTTTGACCCAGCTTTTGGACGAGTTTTACCCCAATTTTGCCGAGCAGGATATGCACTATGAGATGCAAAGCAACGTAAAGAGCATTCCGTTAAATGGGGACGGGAATCTTCTGGCCCGTCTGTTTGAGAATTTGATTGGCAACGCCATCAAATATGGAAAGGAAGGGAAAACCGTCAATGTATCTATCCGTCAAAAGGACGAAATCGTGACGGTTTCTGTGATGAATTACGGGTATGTGATTCCGGAGACAGAGCTGACTCATATTTTTGATAAGTTTTACCGTTTGGATCAGGCGCGTTCCAGCTCCACCGGGGGAACGGGCCTGGGGCTTGCGATTGCCAAAAATATTGTGGAGCTGCATGGAGGAACCATCGAGGCCCGCAGCGGTCTGGACGGTACGGCGTTTGTGGTGCGGCTGCGCACGGATTTTGATATCAATAGAGAAAATTTTGGAAGCGGTTTGGCGGAGGAAAGGGCAGGGCAGGCAGAATGAAAAGAAAGTGGCTGGCCGGGCTGCTGGCCGGGTGTCTGTTCTTGGCCGGCTTGGCGGGACAGGGCCTTGCGGCGCCGGGCGATTTTGAAACGAGTGAGATGGGAGCCCCGGATGACACATCAAAAGAGCCGGTGGCGATGGTGAATGGTTTGGAGGTGGAGATCCTCTGGGGCGGCAACAGTTTAGTTCGGGTTGGAAGAGAGACGCCGGTCACAGTGCGGGCCAAAAGCGGCGGCCCGGCCATTGCCGGGAGCGCTATTTTATATGTGCCGACGGGAAAAGGCAACTGCTATGTGATGGAGAAAGAACTGTCCGTGGCGGCAGGCGAGGAAAAGCAGGTAGTCTTCAGTGTGCCGGTTGACTATGCCACCAGTTCCATTCTGGTGGAATACCGAGATGAAAAAGGAACCTTGTATGCCAGAGAAACGCTGGTTCTGCGCCTGGGATACAATGCGCAGGAAATTTATATCGGCGCGGTCAGCGAGGACATAAAAAGCATGGAGGTTTTTGACCGTCTTCTGCTGAATGAATACAGGGGGACCGCCACAAGGCTTTTTGATTTTAAGGCGGATACGCTGCCAAAAGAGAAAGAAGCTTACGGGCAGTACGATCTTTTTCTGTGGGATGCAGTCAACCGCACAGACATATCGGAAAAGCAGAAAAAAGCTCTGGATAACTGGGTGTATGAGGGCGGTATCCTGATTATTGGAAACGACAGCGATCTGTGCAGGCCGCTGGAGAAAGGGGAGATCGAGAGGGAGAGATGGGGCCGCGGGCAGTATGTGTACTGCGGATTTTCTCTCCGCCAGGTATCGGCTCTGTATTCGGAAGAAGCGCAGTTGCGCAATTTTCTGTATGAGGCGGTCGGAACCGAGCGCTTAAACGCCATTGACGAGAGAATACAGTATGGATACAACGACTACTGGGATGCCCAGAATACAACGCTGCACGTAGATACCAAACGCCTTCCCTCCGTCTGGCAGTATGGGCTGGTTCTGGCTCTTTATCTGATGCTGATGGGTCCGATACTCTATACGGTTCTAAAAAGAAGAGAGCGGCGGCAGTTGCTTCGCCGTTCCATGATCGGACTCTCTCTGCTGTTTACGGCGGTTATCTATCTCATGGGCAGCCGTACCCGTTTTACCCGTCCCTTTCTGAATTATGCGTCGATTCAGGAGATCCGCGACGGAACCTTGATGGAGACGGTATATGTGAATGTCAGCTCGCCGTATCACGCGCCCTATTCCTTTCGGGTAAACGGCAGTTATGCGCTGTCTCCCGTGCCGTATTATAATTACTCCGGCGCAGAGCAGGCGTTGGGAGAAGAAAGCTGCCGCCTGTATATTTGTTATCAAGATGAGGAAACCACGGTGCGGGTGGAAGACGAGGTCCCCTTTACAAATGTGATGCTGCGTTTAAACCGGAATGACGGAGACACGTACGGGGAAGGCATTACCGGGGAAGTCCATTTGTTTTGCGGAGAGCTGACGGGATATTTGGAAAATCGTTCGGGGCAGGATTTGGAGAGGGTTTGTCTTCTGACAGGCGGTCATATGGTGTTTATCGAAAAGATAGCTGCGGGAGAGACCGTGGATTTGTCGCAGGAAGAGCCGGTATTTGTTCCTGGTTATGAGTATAGTAAGATAATGAATCAGATTGCCGGGCGGGAGGCAAACGGTTCTCCCATCGTAAACCAGGAAGCGGCTCTGGCCGCCTGGCGTCTCCAGTTGGTCAGTTTTTACTGGAATAATATGATGACCGGCGAGCGAAATGAAGCGCTGGTGATGGCGTTTCCTGTGACGGAAAATATGGAGCTTTTGTCCAGCGATGACGTGGATGTGGACGGAGTGACGCTGGTCACGGCGGTCCTGTCCGCTGATTTTGAGAAAAACGGGCAGCTCTATTTGCCGTCTTTGGAAAAGTCAACGGAATCGCTGCAGGGGAATTATGATGTCCGAAACAACAGCACCTATGAGCATCTGAATGTGATTCAGTATGATTTCGGCAGTTTGTCCGTGCAAAAGCTGATGGTAACATGGGCCAAGGAGCAGGAGGAGAAGAGCTACCGCCGGGCCTTCCACGGTACGATGGAATTCTATAACTGGAAAACCAAAAGCTATGACCATATGGAACAGAAGACGGAGTACGACCGAAGCGAACTAAACGATTACCTGAACGAACACAACTGTCTGACCGTGCGCTATGAGGACGCGACGACCGAGGAATATCAATATGAGATTCTTCTGCCCTGTTTTTCGGCAGTGGGGAGGAAAAGCCAATGATGCTGGAGATTCATGATCTGACAAAAGCATACGGCCGCTTTCAGGCATTGGACCATCTGAATCTGGAGATTGAGGAGGGGGAGCTGTTTGGATTTGTGGGTCCCAATGGGGCGGGCAAGACGACCACAATCAAAATTTTAGTCGGACTTCTGCGGGCCGACGGCGGAAGTGTAAAGATTGACGGACAGCCCATGAACTGTAAAGCGGCGGAACAGAAAGACAAGATCGGCTATGTGCCGGACTATTTCGGGGTCTACGACAATGTGCGGGTGTCAGAATATCTGGAGTTATATGCGGCGGCCTATGGCATTACCGGACTGGTGGCGCGCCGGCGCTATATGGAGCTGTTAGATATGGTAGGGCTGGGTGGCCGGGAAGAATTCTATGTGGATAGCCTGTCCCGCGGAATGAAACAGAGATTGGGAGTAGCCAGAGCCCTGGTTCATAATCCCCGCCTGCTGATTCTGGATGAACCGGCGTCAGGACTGGACCCTCGTACCAGACAGGAATTTATTGTGATGCTCAAGGAGATCAACCGGTGCGGGAAGACCATTCTGATCAGTTCTCATATTTTGTCAGAACTCGGTGAGATGTGTACGGATATCGGCATCATCGAGGCGGGGCAGATGGTTCTGCGGGGCAGCCTGGTCGATATTCTTGCCATGGTCAACGCCTCCAATCCGCTGGAGATGCAGATTTATCAGAATCTGCCGGATGCCGTGGCTTTTTTGCGGAACAATCCTCTGATTAATAATGTGGTCATCGACGGAAACCGGATCGTGGCTGGATTTGCCGGAGGACAAATGGAGGAGGCTTTTTTGCTGCGGCAGTTGGTGGAGGCAGGCGTTTTGGTGGGCAGCTTCGGCCGGCGTCAGGGAGGATTGGAATCCGTATTTCTGCAGATAACCGGCAATAAGGAAGAGAAGGTGGTGGCCCAGGGATGATAAAGAGCTTTTACAATGTGCAGCCGGTTTATCAGAAAGAAACCATGACCAGCAGCCGGACGGCAAGGCTGACTGTGATCGTGATGACGTTTAATCTGGTTCTGGCGCTGGTGGGACTGGTACAACTGCTTCTGATGGTCCGAAACAGCAGCTATTTCGGGGAGATGAACTATTCCTCTCTGCTGCGGATGTATATGCTGGTGGCCTCCTTTGAGGCGGCGTTTCTCCTGTTTATTGTGCCGGCGTTGACGGCCGGCAGCATTTCCGGCGAGCGGGAGCGCCAGACGCTGGATCTTCTTTTATGTACCAGACTGCGCCCCATTGAGATTATCATCGGCAAGCTTCTCTCTTGTCTGAGCACAGTGTTTGTTCTGATCATCAGCAGTCTGCCGGTTCTGTCGCTCGTCTATATCTACGGCGGAATCGGGCTGGGAGATCTGGCGGCGCTGTTTGTGTGTCTGGTGGTGACAACGCTGTTTGTCGGCAGCATCAGTATTTTCTTTTCGGCGATGATGAAAAAAACAACCATAGCTACGGTGCTGTCCTACTTGTCGGTGGTCTTTCTGGCGGCAGGAACGTATATGATTTTGGTGTTGGTATATAATTTCTATTCTCTGGCGGCTCCTGGCAGTCTGCGTTCAGAAAATGGGATATATCCATGCAACCTTCTGTTTCTGGTGAATCCAGCCATGACCTTTTACAGTCTGTTCAGCCAGCAGATCGGCGGTTTTGAGGACATGAATTTCATGGTTTGGTTTAACTCTTCTGTGATAACGTATCATCTGAAGGAAGCTTGGTGGATTTGGTATAGCTGTTTGACGCAGCTTATCCTTTCCGCGGTGTTTATCTGGCTGGCCAGCTATGTGATTTCACCGCTTCGGGGAAAAGACTAGGTGTGTGGCGATGAAAATGCAAAACGCGATGCAAAAAAAGGAATGGAGCGAAGAAAAAACTAAAAAGAAAAAGCGGCTGCTCTGTGCGCTGCTGTTTGTTTGCGCCGCATGCTTTTTGTTTGCTGGCACCGCGAATCTCTGGATGATTTTGGCGGTGTCGGGCCGGATCGTATCGCCGGAGGAGGCCGCTTTGCAGGAGGCGGACTGTATTCTGGTGTTGGGAGCAGGGGTGCGGGAAGATGGGACACCCAGCCAGATCTTGGCGGCCCGTCTGGATACGGCACTGTCTCTCTATGAGGAGGGAGTCAGCAGCCGGCTTTTGATGAGCGGCGATCACGGCCGGGAGGAATATGACGAAGTCAATGGGATGAAACGGGCGGCGGTGGAGGCGGGGGTCCCTTCGGATGCCGTGTTTATGGATCACGCGGGATTCAGCACCTATGACAGCCTATACCGTGCCAGGGATATTTTTCAGGCTGAAAAGATTGTAATTGTGACGCAGCGCTATCATTTGTATCGGGCCTTGTATATTGCCGGGGCACTGGGGCTGGACGCGGTGGGCGTGCCGGCTCAGGGGGAAGAGTATTCCGGACAGACCTACCGGGAAGTGCGGGAATGGGCGGCGCGGACCAAGGATTTTGTGAATGTCATTTGGAAGCCGGAAGCGGCGGTCATGGGGGATGCGATACCCGTGAGCGGAAACGGCGACCAGACAAACGACTGAGAAAGTTTTTGTTTTTTGTAAAAACCGGTTGAGAATTTTTGGGAGCTGATATATACTAATGTACTGTATCCCTTGTCTTTTTCATAGGCGGATGGAAAGCGGGACCAACGACAGGGGGAGACAGAATCAGTAACATGCGGCCGGCTGCTGCCGGCACAGCAGAGAGAAAATTTCGTCAAGGAAAAACAGGAGTGCAGATATGATCAGTGCAAACAATATTACCCTGCGTATCGGGAAAAAAGCTCTGTTTGAGGATGTGAACATCAAGTTTACCGAGGGCAACTGCTACGGACTTATCGGAGCCAACGGCGCGGGCAAGTCCACATTTTTGAAAATTTTATCCGGCCAGTTGGAGTCCACCAGGGGGGACGTCTTTATCACGCCCGGCCAGCGCCTGTCCTTTTTGCAGCAGGACCATTTCAAGTACGACGAATTTCCCGTGCTGGACACGGTTATCATGGGAAATGCCCGGCTTTATGAGGTGATGAAGGAGAAGGATGCGATCTATGCCAAAGAAGATTTCTCCGACGAGGATGGAATCCGGGCTGCGGATCTGGAGGCTGAATTTGCGGAGATGAACGGCTGGGAGGCCGAATCCGACGCCGCGATGCTGTTAAATGGTCTGGGCATTGAAACGGGGCTCCATGAAACGTTCATGAAGGATTTGAACGGAAATGAAAAGGTGAAAGTGCTGCTGGCGCAGGCGCTTTTCGGCAATCCGGATATTTTATTGCTCGACGAGCCGACCAACCATCTCGATCTGGACGCAATCGCCTGGCTGGAGGAATTTCTGATTAATTTTGAGAATACCGTTATCGTGGTGTCCCATGACCGGTATTTTCTGAATAAGGTCTGCACCCACACGGCGGACATTGATTACGGCAAGATTCAGCTTTATGCCGGAAACTATGATTTCTGGTATGAGTCCAGCCAGTTGATGATTAAGCAGATGAAAGAAGCCAACAAGAAGAAGGAAGAAAAGATCAAGGAGCTGCAGGAATTCATCCAGCGCTTCTCGGCCAACGCTTCCAAATCCAAGCAGGCGACGTCCCGCAAAAAGGCGCTGGAGAAGATCGAATTGGACGAGATCCGCCCGTCCAGCCGCAAATATCCCTACATTGATTTCCGCCCGGAACGGGAGATCGGCAACGAAGTTCTGACCGTTGAGGGAATCAGCAAGACGATCGAAGGCGTGAAGGTTTTGGACAATATCTCGTTTATCATCGGGCGCAGCGATAAGGTGGCCTTTGTGGGTTCGGATGAACTGGCCAAGACCACGCTGTTCCAGATTCTGGCCGGAGAGATGGAGCCGGATGAGGGAAGCATCAAGTGGGGCGTAACCACCTCGCAGGCATATTTTGCCAAGGACAACACAAAGATTTTTGATTCGGATCTGACGATTACCGACTGGCTGACGCAGTTTTCCGCGATCAAGGATATGACGTATGTGCGCGGTTTTCTGGGCCGTATGCTGTTTGCGGGAGAGGACGGCGTGAAGAAGCTGCGGGTGCTCTCCGGCGGCGAGAAGGTACGCTGTCAGCTATCCATGATGATGATCCAGGCGGCCAATGTGCTGATTTTTGACGAGCCGACCAACCATCTGGATATGGAATCCATCACAGCGCTGAACAACGGTCTGATCAAATTTCCCGGCGTTATCCTGTTTTCCTGTCATGATCACCAGTTTGTGCAGACGACGGCAAACCGCATTATGGAGATCACGCCGGACGGCCTGATCGACAAGATGACGACGTATGACGAGTATCTGGAAGCCGATGTAATGGCCAGAAAAAGACAGATTAATAAAGTGACTTCGGATGAGGACGCGCTGTAAGGCGCGTTCTCTTTTGGCTGGGAGGATAACTATGAGGAAGATCGTATGCTTTCACAATCCGGATGAAAGCAATGGTTATTTAAGCAATTGGTTTCTTTCAGAGTTTTATGTAGGAGATATTTTGTATTCTTCCATGGAACAGTATATGATGTACCAAAAAGCGCGTCTTTTCCAGGATACAGAGATTGCGGACAAAATTCTGCATACGTCTAATGTTGGAACAATAAAGATGCTGGGACGTTCTGTTAAAGATTATCAGGAAGTGATGTGGAATGGCATGAGACAGATCATTGTCTATCGGGGATTGCTCGAAAAATTTCAGCAAAATGATGGAGAGGGCAGAATTTATTGGGATTTTCTCTGATGCAGGTGCGGGCGGATATGGGTGCGGATTGATAGAGATCATTAAAAATGTAATCAATGGAAAAATGTGCGGTGCTCTTGCATGGCACATTTTTTAATGAATTCCCTTTTGGGAAACATGTTCCGCTGCATAATCTATTATTTTTTATCTATATACAGCTTATAAAAAGCACAAATTATGTTAACAACCAAGCATATTCCTAGTATGATTGCTTCTATAATCATGTTATCCGGATTCCTATGTCCATATATTTCAAATCCTAACAAAACTACAACGAATAACGCAATGATAAGAACAAGAATTTGAATCCCAAAGACTGCTTTTTTCATCTCTTACCTCCCTGATTTGTACCTTACTTGAAATCCTTTTGGAATCAGAATCCCGAAAAGAGAATCCATTCACAAAAAAGAATAGGAATAACGTTATGTAAAACCCTTTGTTTTGGAATCAAATAGGTCCGAATTTTCGTTAAATAGCCTCTTTAACGAAAATGCTCTCGAAAAAAAATATAAGAATATATAAAATGGGAATAGAGATTTGCCCCTCAAACTTCTGTTATTATACGTCGAAACAAAAAAGAATGCAACACTTTCTGAAAAAAATATTGGATTTTCCGGCAAGAAAAAAGCGGGAAATCCAGAAATCCTTGCCAAACAGGTCTTTCAGCAGCCAGAATCCCCTTAAATAAAGGGTTTTTTGGCTGCTGTTTTCGTTAAAGAGGCTATTTAACGAAAGCTCTCACCCGAATCAGATCGCAAAGAGGTGAGATAAATGCCGCTTTTTTTATATGAACACAATCAAAAAGCCTATGAGCAGGCCATACAGATGCTTAAGGAGACCGGGCGGGCCGCCGTTCTTCATCCCACCGGCACGGGAAAATCCCTGATCGGTTTTCACCTGGCCGAGCAGCATCCGGATGCCCGGATCTGCTGGCTGTCTCCCAGCCGCTATATTATCCGGCAGCAGAAAGAGAATTTGAAAAAGATCGCGCCGGACTATGACTTTCAAAATATTACTTTTCTGACCTACGCCCGCCTGATGGCAAACCGGGACCGGGCCGGAGGGCTGAAGCCGGATTATATTATCCTGGATGAATTTCACCGCTGCGGAGCCACGGAATGGGGAAAAGGCGTCCAGGCGCTTTTTCAAAGCTGCCCGAAGGCGAAGGTTCTCGGCCTGTCAGCGACCAGTATCCGCTATCTGGACGAGCAGCGGGATATGGCCAGGGAACTGTTTGACGGCCATGTGGCCTCGGAGATGTCGCTGGGAGAAGCCATCGCCCGCGGGATTCTGCAGGCGCCCTGCTATGTGATTTCCGTGTACGGATATGAGAGGGAGCTGGAGAAGTACAGCCGGAAAGTGGAGGCGCTGAAGAAGGGGCCGCGAAGAGAACAGGCCGAAAGGGTGTGGGAAAAGCTGCGCCGGGCCTTGGGAGAAGCCGGGGGACTGGATGGTCTCTTTCAGAAGTATCTGAAGCGGGACGGCCGGTATCTGGTGTTTTGTTCCGGCCGTTCTCATCTGGAGGAGATGAAAGCCCATGCAGAGGAATGGTTTGGGCCGGTGAATCCAGCGTATCGGATTTACAGCGTATATGCGGAAAATCCCGACAGCCGGGAGGAATTCCAGGCTTTTCAGAAAAAAGAGAAGGACGGTTGCCTGAAGCTGCTGTTTAGCATTGATATGCTGAATGAAGGCATTCATATGGAGGCGGTGGACGGGGTGATTCTGCTGCGTCCGACGGTTTCTCCGATCATCTATAAACAGCAGATTGGCCGGGCCTTGACAGCGGGAAGGGAAGGAAGACAAAACGGAGTCAGGGGGAACGAAAAAAAGGCGGCGCCTTTGATTTTGGATATCGTGGGCAATTTTGAGAGTCTGCACAGCATCGACTCGATTGAGATGGAGTTTGAGCAGGCCGTACAGATTTTTGGCTGTCCGGCGTCTGGAGCGGAGGGGATGGCCGGGGAGGAGACGTTTTTGTCGGGACGTCGTTTTCAGATTCTGGATGAGACGAAAAACGCCCGCCGTCTGTTTGAGGAGCTGCAGGAGAGACTATGTGCCAGTTGGGATGATTATTATAGAGAGGCGGCCGCATACCGGCAGGAGTATGGAGATTTGGAGATTCCCTCCAAATATATCACGCCGGGCGGCCTTTTGCTGGGGAGCTGGCTGCTGACACAGAGGCGGATTTACCTGGGGAAGATACCGGGGCATCTGGAAGAAGAGAGGATTCGGCGTCTGGAAGAGCTGGGGATTAGCTGGGAAAGCGATTCGGACCGGCAATGGGATCGATATTATCAGAAAGCGGCGGATTATTATGCCCGTCACGGGAATCTGGACGTAAAGGGTTCGTATGTCACAGAAGACGGGTTTCGACTGGGACTGTGGCTGAACAATATCCGGCAGTATGGAAGAAACGGGAGCTGTCTGTTAAGCGGGGCGAGAAGGCGGCAGATGGAACAGATCGGAATGATCTGGGACAAGCTGTTTTATAAGTGGGAGCAGGGGTATGAAGCGGCCAGACAGTACTATGAACGATATGGAAATCTGGACGTTCCCTCCGGGTATGAGACGGAAAACGGTTTTCGCCTGGGGAATTGGATCGGGACGCAGCGGCAGATCCAAAGGGGAAGTCATCCGGGCGCGCTGCCGCTGAGGGAAGAGCAGATCGCGCGTCTTAGCCGGATCGGAATGAACTGGAGCGGAAAACAGGGGGAGAGCTGGGAGAAGCATTATGAGGCAGCGCGGGCATATCGGGAGCAGAACGGTTCTTTGGATGTGCCGTATGTTTATGTGACGCAGGAGGGCGTGAGGCTGGGGCGCTGGCTAGACCAGCAGAGGCGGCTTTTGGGAGAGAAACGGGGCGGGGAGAAAAGACGGAACGAAGGAGAAAGCGGGGAAGAAACTGGGGAAGAAACCAGCAAAAAGCGAGGAAGACGGCACGAGAAAGATGGGATGCGCATCCGTCTGCTGACAGAATTGGGAATGGACTGGGAGAGCGACCCATGGAAAGAAAAATGGGAGCGGGCCCGCCGGTATTATGAGGAGCATGGTCATCTGGAGCTGGCGCAGAACTATGTGACAGAAGATGGGGTGTGGCTGGGAAAATGGGTGTATCTGCAGAGGGAGCGCTATCGAAAGCAGATGAAAGAAATTGAGGGAATAAAGGAGAGGGGAGAGGAAGAAGAGACAAAGGGCTGGGACGAGGAAAAAGACAAGAAGGGGACAAAGAAGGGGGAGAAGAGAGGAACCGGGAAGAAAGATACGCCGTGGCAGAGCCTGAGCCGGGAGCAGATCGAGGCGCTGGAGTCGATCGGGATGGACTGGCAGGCGCCGGGGGAGAGAGCCTGGGAGAAGGCGTTTGGACGGGCGAAAGCGTATTATGAGCTGAATCATCATCTGGAAATCCCGAAGGGATACGAGGCGGAGGACGGATTTCGGCTGGATCTGTGGGTAAAGAGACAGCGGAAGCAGTACCGGGAGAGGAATGAGAAGGTGTTGACTAGAGAACGGATTGCGAGGCTGGAGAGTTTGGGGATGCGGTGGTGAGAAAACACGGCAGAAAAAATATACGATTTCATTGAGGAGAGCAGATGTATGGCATTTAAGAACACATCAGATATCAAACCGTTTAAACATCGTATTTATTTGAGCAGTCCGACAATGCATGGTCATGAATCTCGATATATGATGGAAGCTTATGAAACAAATTGGATGAGCACGGTGGGAAAAAATATTGACGAGGCTGAAGCACAAATTGCAGAATATGTTGGCGTAAAATATGCGGTAGCGCTGAGTGCCGGAACAGCAGCGTTGCATCTGGCAACCAAACTGGCAGGAGAAGCTCTGTATGGGCATAGCAGACCAAATGTTGGTACACTTGACGGCCATTTTGTTTTGGCAAGCGATTTGACTTTCGATGCGTCTATCAATCCTATAGCTTATGAAGCAGGGGAAGCTGTTTTTATTGATGCAGAATATGATACCTGGAATATGGATCCGGTAGCACTTGAAAAAGCTTTTGAAATCTATCCAGAAGCAAAATTGGTTGTGCTTGCACATCTGTATGGAACTCCGGGAAAAATAGAAGAATTAAAAGCGATTTGCAGCAGACATAACGCATTGATTGTAGAGGATGCGGCGGAGAGTCTGGGAGCAAAATACAGATTCCATAATCAATGGATGGAAACCGGTTCGTTCGGAAATTATAACTGTATTTCTTTTAATGGCAATAAGATTATTACAGGCTCCAGCGGAGGAATGTTTTTGACTGATTCAAAAGAGGATGCAAATAAGGTCAGAAAATGGAGTACACAGTCGCGCGAAGTAGCGCCCTGGTATCAGCATGAGGAGATTGGTTTTAACTATCGCATGAGCAATGTAATTGCGGGTGTGGTTAGGGGACAGATCCCATATCTTCAAGAACATATCAGGCAAAAAAGAGAAATATATGAACGCTATAAAGAAGGACTGAAAGATCTTCCAGTTAAAATGAATCCTTTTGATAGCGAAAAATCTATTCCGAATTTCTGGTTAAGCTGTTTGATTATAGATGAAAATGCGATGTGTCAACAAGTCCGAGATGATAAGACAGCGCTCTATATTAAGGAGGGGGGAAAATCCTGTCCGACAGAAATTCTGGAAACGCTTGCTCGTTACAATGTGGAAGGACGTCCGATTTGGAAACCAATGCATACGCAGCCAATTTACCGCAACCATGCTTTTGTGACAGCAAAGGGAAACGGACGTGGCCAGAGCGGTGCATACATAGAAGAAAGTGATATGCAGGATATAGGAATGGACATTTTCAAAAGAGGGCTTTGCCTGCCGAGTGATAATAAAATGCTTCAGGAACAACAAGATGTGATTATTGAGTTGATTCACAGATGCTTTGAGTAATCATAAGGCAATTATGGAATGGATTTATGTGAAAGATGGCGGGGAGCTGGAGATGAGGGAAGATGCGGTTACAACGAAAAAAGGGGCTTTATGAGAAGTATGTGAAGCGAGCATTGGACATAATCTGTTCTCTCTTGGCTCTGATTGTTTTTTCGTGGCTTTATTTGCTTGTGGCAATAACAGTGAGAATTAAAATGGGAAAGCCAGTGGTTTTTAAACAGCCAAGGCCAGGTATGATTGATCCAGATACAAACAGAGAACAAATTTTCAATATGTATAAGTTTAGAAGCATGTCAGATGCGCGGGACAAAAATGGAAAACTGCTTCCAGATGAAAAAAGATTAGGGAGATTTGGAAAAATACTTAGAGCTACCTCTCTGGATGAACTGCCGGAGGTATTTAATATTTTGAAAGGCGATATGAGTATCATCGGTCCGCGGCCACAGCTTGTGAGAGATATGGTTTTCATGAACAGCGAACAGCGGATGCGTCATACAGCAAAGCCAGGATTGAGCGGTTTGGCACAAGTAAAGGGACGAAATGCTATCACATGGGAAGAAAAAATAAATTGGGATTTGAAGTATATAGAAAAGATTAGTTTTCTTCGTGATATGCAGATTGTTTTTGAGACAATTCGGGTAGCTCTGTTTCGGCACGAAGGGATCTCGGACGGAGAACATGTATCAGCTCTGGACTATGGTGATGCATTATTACAAGCCGGAAAAATAAAAAAAGAAAAGTATGACGCTCTTCTGGCATATGAAACGCAAATATTAGATGAATTTTATAAACAAAAATAGTATTGAGAAGGGGAAAGATGGAAAAGTACAGTGTTTTAATGTCGCTTTATAAAAAAGAACATCCTGAATATCTGCGTCTTGCCCTGGATTCTATGATCGGACAGAGTGTAAAGCCAGATGAGATTGTTTTGGTGGAAGATGGAGAACTTACAAAAGAATTATACGCAGTAATAGATGAATATATCAAAAGGTATCCTGTTCTCTTTAAACGTGTGATAAATGAAAAAAATCTTGGGCTTGGCCTGGCTTTAAATCAAGGATTAAAGGTTTGCAGAAACGAGTTGATCGCTCGAATGGATACCGATGATATCAGTAAACCGGATCGTTGTGAGAAGCAGTTAAAACGGTTTCAAGAGAAACCAGATTTATCTATTGTGGGTAGCCATATTGATGAATTTTGCGGTGAGAAAGAGAATGTGATTTCTCAGAGAAGGGTACCGACGGATTCCGCATCTATCTATCGCTATGCAAAGAGGCGTTCCGCATTTAATCATCCTACTGTGATGTATAAAAAAAGGGAAGTGATTAAGCAACATGGTTATAGTAATCTGAAGCGTAACCAGGATGTGGATCTGTTTGGAAGGATGCTTTTTGCAGGCTGCAGGGGAGAGAATATAGACGAAGCGCTCTTGTGGTTTAGAAGTAGTGACGAGCTGGCGCAGCGGCGGAAATCGTGGGAAAACACATGGAGTTATATCGCTACGATTCGTAAATTCTGGAAGATGGGTTATAGCAGTTTTATGGATTATATTGTCGTGGCGGGAGCACAGGCTGGTATGTATCTGATGCCGGTGAGGGTACAGAAGTGGATCTATAAAAAGTTATTGAGGAAGTAAGACGAGATGCTCGGAAGAATCACAAGAAGAGTTAAGACAAGTATTTTTAAATTGTTTTATCCGCAATTTTCTTCCGCTGTTCTGTATGAAGTACCAAAAGTGTACTTTAAAAGCCGGCTTATGCTCGGAAAAAAAGTACATATCAATGATTGTGTGTTCATCAATGCAGTCGGTGGGGTAAAGATTGGAGATTATGATGTTATTTCCCATGGCGTTACAATGATATCAACGGGATTGGATACAAATAGCTGGACATGCAGAGTGAAAGATGAGGATCATCATATTAATAAAGAAATTGTAATATGTGAGAATGTCTGGATCGGAATGAATGTCACTATTTGTGCGGGAGTTACGATTGCCGCCAATTCGATTGTGGCAGCCGGGGCAGTCGTAACAAAAAGCTTGGAAGAGGAAGGGTGTCTTTATGGAGGGATTCCTGCCAGAAAAATTAAGGAGTTAAAAGTATGAAATTGATAACAGTTTTTACTCCGACTTACAATCGGGCAAAAACGTTGGTTCGATGCTATCAAAGCTTATGCGAACAGACATCAAATAATTTTATTTGGCAGATTATTGATGACGGATCCACAGATGATACCGAAAGCGTGGTCAAAAACTTTATCGAAGAAGGTAAGATAGATATTATTTATATTCAAAAGAAAAACGGCGGAAAAGTGGCTGCCATTAACAAGAGCCTTGAAATCA
This sequence comes from uncultured Lachnospiraceae bacterium, assembly GCA_910586125.1. Taxonomy (GTDB): domain Bacteria; phylum Bacillota; class Clostridia; order Lachnospirales; family Lachnospiraceae; genus RGIG7193. Next base: position 60,978 of record CAJUHP010000009.1, read on the forward strand.
CTAAAACAGCATTGTGGATTTGTCTGGATTCCGATGATTATTTTTTTTCCACAGCGGTGGAGATAATTGAAAAATTGTATCTTCTCATAAAGGATAAAGAAGAGATTTGCGGCCTTTTCTCTTTGCGCTCCAATCCAGACCATACGCCCATGCAGGGGCAAAGGATTCCGGATACTCTCAAATATGAGACGCAGTTCAATTTACGTTATAAATATAAAATCAAGCCGGAATATGTGCAGATTTATAAGACGAATGTAATCAATCAGTACCGCTATCCATTATTTGAAAATGAAAAATATATGCCGTTAAGCTATATGCAGGATCAAATAGATCAAAATTATAAATTTCTCGTTTTTCAGGATGCCATTATGGTCTGTGAATACCAGGCGGACGGAATAACGAAAAATCAGAAACGATTGATTAAAAAGAATCCGAGAGGCTATATGGAATTTAAGAGACAGCAGATTGCATTTGCTCCAAATTTACTTTTTAAACTAAAAGCATGTATTACATATGACACGGGATGTATATTAGCGGGAAAGATCTCATGTATCAATTGTTCTCCCGCTAAGTTTTTGACAGTATTATGCTATCCGTTCGCAATGATTGATTACTTTTTGAGATACAAACGACTGTAAAGAAAGCTTACCATGGTGTCTGTGATGGAGAAAATGTCAATACGCTTTAAATGGAGTAGGCAGTCCCTGATTTCAGTATTATTTTCTGCTGTTATATGTATGAATATAATTCGTTACTTTTTCAGAGGCATAGGAGATCCATATATAGCATATGCGATTTATGGTTTCCTGTTTGTGATAAGCATTTTATCCGGACGGCTTTTTCGCGGAAGCAGAAAAGAGCTCGCTGTAGAGCTGATTGTTTTGGGATTGGCTGTCTATGCTTGTATATCGGCCTTCTTTTTTGGCAGAGAAGCTATTTTTGATGGGTTCAAGTTAATTTTGATATCGGTGATTGCTTTATATGCTTATCAAATAGAATATAGACAAATCCGAATAATAATGAAGACGGTGATTGTACTGAATGTATGGTATGCCTTTGCACTGATTATGAATCCATCCAGCATTGATGCATTTTTGGAGACAAGCGGCACATACCTGACTATGACACTGTCATTAGGATTAGCGCTATCCATGAGTTTAAGCTATATCATTACATCTATATATACAAAAAAAGAGAATAGAAAAAAGAAAATCCAGGTTAAGAGCCGATATGTTCTTTTTATGGTTTTGGTTTCAGGAATTCTATTTTATGTTCTTACTTTCTTTCCGGCAAGAAGTAGTTTTTTATTCCCGCTGCTGGCGGTTATACCTTTCGCATTGATAGAAGCTGGTTTTGACAGGAAAAAGATATTTGGTATTTTATTGATTTCTATTATATTTTTGTATTGTGGTTATGAAATATTTATGAGGCACGCTAGCAGTCTTGCAATGGGAAGAATGGAGCGCCTATTTACATCATTTTTTAAAGAAGACAGATGGGATATTTGGAGAGCATGTTTGCAATTAATCAGGGATGAAAAATGGCTTTTAATAGGAGGAGGAACCCGCTCTTTTGAAATGATGACAGGCTATTATCCTCATAATATATATATACAAATGATTGGGGAACATGGAATACTTGGAATCGCAGCAGGATGTATCATAACGGGAGGCATATGTATTCGTGTATTTCAAAGATGTAAGGATATATTTGGGGGTAGTGCTTTTATCAAAGATTATTATCTGGTTTTTTTTGAGGTGCTGACAGGATTATTTTATTTATGGCTCAGCTATATGAAGTCTTTTACTTTATATGAGAGTGCGCCGCTGCTGATCTTTATTGGTTTAACATTTAATTTATGTAAGAAAGAATATGGGAGCCAATAATATGGGTTATTTATTAAGTGTGGTAATACCAACAAAAAATCGTTATGAGACTTTAATTCCCTTGATTCGTGTTCTGGCAAAATGGGATGATGCGGATCTAGAAATTGTGATTGAAGATAATTCGGATGACAACAACGAGTTTATAAGCTTTTTTAATACGCTAATAAATCCAAATGTGAAATACTATTATAACAATACCTGGCGTTCCGTCGTCGATAATAGCGATCAAGCCATTCTTCATTCTGGTGGAAAATATGTTACTTTTATTGGAGATGATGATGCTGTAGTAAGACAGATAACGGAAATTGTGAGAATAATGGATCGATATCAAATTGATTCCTGCGGCTGCGATTATGTTCTGTACCGGTGGCCGTCCGCTTTGACAGATAAAAAAGGCAGTTTTGAATATCATCCCAAGGGGTCCCTGATCCGGCGGCCGAATGTGGAAAAGGAATTGGATTATATGCTGCAAAATGGACTTCAGTCCAAACAAAATATTCCAGGTGTTTACCATGGAATTGTAAAAAGAACGGTGTTGGAACAGGTATATAAGCAAACAGGTACTTTTTTTCCAGGACCTAGTCCTGACATGGCAAATTCCGTTGCCGTAGCGCTGTTTTCCAAACGGCACATAATGACTTCCATACCATTTATCGTGGATGGCTATTCAAAAGCGAGTACAGGTCATTTGACAGAGGCAAAAGAACATATTGGAAGGCTGGAAGATCAACCTTTTCTCCCGAAAGATACGCTTCAAGATTGGACAAAAGAAATTCCTAAAATTTGGCTGCCAAATACAATATGGCCGGAGTCTGCAATGCAGGCGATGATTAGATGCGGCAGAAAAGACTTGACAGCAAGGTTTAATTATACAGCAATGTATATCAAAATAGCAGCTCTTTATCCTCAATGTAAAAAGATATGTAGAAAGTATATTCAGCAGTATTCTGGATGGAAGAGATATCTGGTCGCCTATTTTTTTGTTACTAAATCGTATTTTAAAAATCGTATAAAAAAGTTGAGAGAAAAATTATCGTATAAAAGAGTTTATATAAGACAGACAATTTCTGTTGATGAGGCAATAAGAAAAACAGAGGAACAGATCGAAAAAGGAGAATGGATCACACAGATGGAAAAGAAATTATGTAAAGATGTTTGCAAAGGATAAGCAAAGATGAATAAATTGGGTAGAAATACTGTTGCAAATGTTATGGCTAAATTATGGAGTATGATATCCATTTATCTGTTTATCCCATTGTATATTCAAATATTAGGTGAAACATCTTACGGGCTCGTATCTTTTTTTGCTACTTTACAGACCACATTAAATATTTTAGGTTTAGGGCTTTCTAATACGTTAAGAAGAGAATTTGCTTCTGGTGAACAGACAGAAAGCAATGCCATACGTAAATATAAACTTCTGCGAAGCGTTGAAAGCATCTATTTTTTAATTGCATTTTCTATTATTCTTCTTTGTGTTTTGGGAGCAGGCGGTATATCAAAATATTGGCTGCAGATTGAGACGTTGGACACAGAGATGGTAGAGATCGTTCTTTCATTAATGGGAATAAGTATTGCTCTTCAATTGGTGGCAAATTTATATGCCGGCTGTCTGTTTGGCTTAGAATATCAGGTGCTTGCCAATATTATGTGCGTCATTTGGTCAGCGGCAAAAAGTGTAGGTGCTTGGCTCTGCATTCGGATTGTATCGCCAGATTTAGTTTGTTTTTACTGCTGGCATATTTTTACAGATGCCGTATATTTGATTTTTCTTAGATTTTTTTCCGTCAGAAAATTGAAGATAAAGCAAAAAATCAGATGGAAACTTCGAGATCTGTCTAATCTAAAAAGCATTTGGAAGTATACATGTGGTATATTGTTTATTTCGTTTGTAGTGCTGGTCAATAAACAGTTAGATAAAATTATAATAAGCAAGTATCTTCCATTGACAGAATTGGGCGCTTATAACATAGCTACCACCTTGGGAAGTGTAAGCACAATTTTTCCGCTTGCGCTTTATACAACAGTATTTCCGCGGTTTACAAACCATGCAACTACAGGGAACATGGCAAAATTAGAGCAGGAATTTCTGAAAATCAATAAAATATCGGGGTTGGTTTTATCCGCTATGGGTTGCTTTATCGCTGTATATGCTTTGCCTCTAATTCAGGTCTGGACAGGCTCAATATCTTATGTAGATATCCTGGGAAGTGTTGGGACACTGGTTGTTCTTGCTGTTTCCGTGGCGGAATTTCAGGAAATTCCATATGCTCTGGCTCTGGCAAACGGAAATACAAAATATAATGTGTTAGTTGGCGGAGTATTTATTCCAATTGTATTTTTCTTTACATATATTGGTGTTGCTAACTATGGGTTAATGGGGGCTGGTGCAGTCTATTTTATCATGATGGCGTCACAGACATTGGTGTATGAATGGCTGGTCTATCGCCGGTATCTATTAAAAAATCCAATCCGAATGATATGGTCAGATACCATCATTCCAATGGGAATTTGCCTGGCGGTTGCTTTTATCAGCAAAGCGGTTATTGAAATGAGAGATCCATCTCCAGGCTTGGAGAGTATTTTTGCCGTCGGAATGGGTGGACTTACATTAATTCTATTGTTATTTATCTTTATGAAAAAAGATCTGATTGATTTTCTAAAAAAATATAAAGGAGAGAGAAGATAATGTTGCCATTGGTAAAACCCTATATTGGACCTCGCGATGAAATGATGCCGGCAATTGAGAAGATTTTGTACAGCGGTTATATTGCAGAAGGAGAGACCGTTTATAAATTTGAAGAGGAATTTGGACAATTTATTGGAAATTCAAATGTTCTTGCCGTTCAATCCGGAACAGCCGCTTTGCATATTGCCTTGCTCTTGCTGAATATTGGCCCTGGCGATGAAGTGATTAGTACGCCTATGACGGCTGAGCCTACGAATACTACAATTGCGATAACCGGCGCAAAAATCGTATGGGCTGATGTCGATCCGGATACTGGTCTTCTGGATCCACAGGCGGTTAGGAAAAAAATCTCAGAGAAAACAAAAGCAATCATGCTTGTCCACTATGCAGGTATGGTCTGTAATATGAATGAGTTTAACAAAATTTCAGAAGAGACAGGTATTCCCGTTATTGAAGATACCGCACATGCGCTGGGAAGTAAATATAAAGGAAAGATGCTTGGTTCCAATTCAAGATTTACCTGCTATTCGTTTCAGGCCATCAAACAGATGACTACCATTGATGGAGGTGCGATTGCATTTGGAAATCCTGATGATCTTGTACCAGCAAGAAAGCTCCGTTGGTTTGGGCTGGATAAAAGGGTATCCCGATTAGAAAATGATATCACAAGAGCCGGTTATAAATATGGAATGAATAATGTAACGGCAGCGATCGGCTCCGTACAGCTTGCGCATAGTCAGGAAATATTAGATAAATATATTTCTAATGGCAAATTTTATGATGAAGCATTAAAAGGAATTCCAGGGGTTACATTAATTCCCTATTATGCAAATACAGAACCATCCTATTGGCTTTATACAATGAAAGTAGAGGACAGAGCAGCATTTATCAAGCGAATGGAAGAGAGCGGCATACTTGCTTCTTCTCTGCACCATCGAAGCGATACACACAGCGTGTTTGCTTCTTCCAAGTGTGATCTTCCAAACATGGATGAGTGGTATAGCAAATTTGTACATATTCCATGCGGATGGTGGGTGGATGAAGAAACAAGAGGGAAGATTGTCGAAGCAATCAAGAAAGGCTGGTAATCGGAAATTATGGCAGCGAGGTATCCAATATGAAGAAATACTATCCTGGCATTCGAGAAAGTTTTTTAAAAGTTATGTCATTATCTTTCCTGCTGTGTTGATTGTCTCAGCGGTATTCGCCTTTATATATACTAAATTCTTTTCTGCGATGCAGAAAAAATTTCTTGGAGGAAAATGAAGTGATTCCTTTATTTAAGCCATATATGCCAGAACTTCCTATGATGGATTCGATTCTTCATTCCGGTTCCTTGGCATACGGCAATTATACAAAGCAATTTGAAGAATGTTTACGAGAATATTTTGGAACGCCAAATCTGATCGTAACCAACTCGTACAGCAGCGCTGTTGCCGTCACACTGGCCGCATTGGGTATCGAAAAGGGGGAAATTGTTGCTTCTCCTATGGCCTGTCTTGTTTCTAGCCAATCTTTTTTGACCAATGGGATGAAGATGAAATGGGCTGACATTGATGCAAAGAGTGGAACATTAAAACCGGATGGGATTAAGAAGTATGTGTCGAAAGAAACAAAAGCTATCGTTCATAATCATTTTTGCGGCTATCCCGGTTATATAGATGAGATCAATGCGATAGGGCAAGAGTTGGGAATTCCGGTTATAGATGATGGCATTGAATGTTTTGGAAGCGAATATAAAGGGAAAAAAATCGGAAGCTGCAATACGGATGTGACGATTTTTTCACTCTCTGCAGTACGCATACCAAATTGCATTGAGGGGGGAATTGTCATTTTTAAAGATGCAGCGATATTTAAAAAAAGCCTTGTTATTCGGGATTGCGGCATAGAACGCAATAAATTTCGAGATGAAATGGGAGAAATTCGCAAAGAATGTGATATCTGTCTGAAGGGCTATAGTGCGATGATGAGTGAAGTAAACGGTTATATCGGATTACAGCAGATGCAAGATATAGATACCATTTTAAGAGCACAGCGCAGGCAGGCTGATCGATGGAAAAATGAGCTGGAAGGGGGAAAAAACATTTCGGTAATGGAAAGGACAGAAATAAATCCAAATTATTGGGTATTTGGAATATTAGCATCTGATAAGAAAGGATGTATACAGAAATACAGAGAAAAAGGCTGGTATGCTTCCGGCGTGCATTTAAATAATAATGAGTATTCTGTTTTTGGGAAAGAACAGACACTGCCAGGAGTATTAGAGTTTTATAATCATTTTGTAGCGTTGCCCTGCGGCTGGTGGGTGGAAAAGAAAGAAGAAAAATGCAGAGAAAAATTTTAATTTCCGAAATATGTAGCGCATTGAAGCTTCCCTATGTTGGTCCAGATAAGGAAATAAATGGAATGAATTTATGCAATCGGACTGGTGTATGGAATTGTACTCTATCCTATGTAGTAAATTCAAATTATATAGATATCATTAGCAAAAATAAAAATATCCAAGGAGTTGTGCTTGCTGAGGAGGAAATTGCTGTTTATAAAAAAATTGACAGAGAATTGACGTATATCCCCTGTAAAAATCCAGAAGAAACCTTTTATGATATACATGATTATTTGTATGAACGAACAGATTTTTATGATAAGTTCTATTTTCCAAAGAAAGTGGGAGAAGGAAGCGACATCCATCCGAGTGCAGTGATTGAAGATGGGGTTTTCATCGGAAAGAATGTAAGGATAGGCGCGAATACAGTGGTTCGAAAAGGTTCCGTGATTAAGGATGGGTGTACAATTGGCTGTAATACGACAATAGGTTCAGAGGGATTTCAGGTTTTGCGTATCAATAACAGAAACCGTAAAATTGTTCATTGCGGAGGCGTATTGCTGGAGAATCATGTATGTGTGGGAGATGGAGTAACGATCTGCAATTCATTATTTGAAGGTGCTACAGAGATTGGGGAAAATACAAAAATAGATAATATGACATATGTGGGACATAATGTTTTAATTGGCAGAGACACGGTTATAACAGCCGGAGTGATTTTATGTGGAAGCTCTATAGTGGAAAAAGATGCGTGGATTGGGGTAAACAGTTCCGTATTGAATCGGGTAGTAGTCGGAGAAGGCGCTAAAATAGGGATGGGAAGCGTGGTAACAAGAGATATTGCAAAACAAACTTTAGCGTTCGGCGTACCTGCAAAGGCAAAAAGTATTCTGTAACAAATATGCGAACCGGCATGGTAAAAAATGTAATTTGGAAGGATAAGACATGAATATAAAAAGGGCGGATTATTTTAAAGGGAAAACTTTAATGATTACAGGAGGAACGGGGTCCTTTGGAACAACCGTATTGAAAAAATTTCTTTCATCCGAGATTGGGGAAATACGAATTTTTTCCCGGGATGAGAAAAAACAAGATGACTTGCGCCATGAACTACAGGCAAAAAATCCGGAATATTTTGAAAAAGTTCGTTTTTTTATCGGAGATATAAGAAATATGGATTCCCTGCGCATGGCTGTTGATGGTGTTGATTTTATTTTTCATGCAGCCGCCTTAAAACAAGTGCCGTCATGCGAATTTTTTCCTATGGAGGCGGTAAGAACAAATATTATCGGAACGGATAATATGCTGACAGCAGCTATAGAAGCACAAGTAAAAAATGTTGTTTGCCTGTCAACGGACAAAGCAGCTTATCCGATCAATGCCATGGGAATTTCAAAAGCAATGATGGAGAAAGTGATTCGGGCTAATGCGCGCCGCGCGGCGGAGAGAGGAGGAACCATTATTTCCTGTACTCGTTATGGCAATGTAATGTGTAGCAGGGGATCGATTATTCCGTTGTTTATTGAACAGATTAAAAGCGGCAATCCTATTACGATTACAGATCCTTGCATGACAAGATTTCTTATGAATTTAGATGAGGCTGTCGACTTGGTTATGTTTGCCTTTGAACATGCTAAGCCGGGGGATCTGTTTGTGCAGAAGTCAGATGCCAGTACAATTGGTGTTTTGGGACAGGCTGTTCAAAGATTGTTCGGAGATACAGGGACAAAAATTATTGGGGTAAGGCATGGAGAAAAACTCTTTGAAACATTGATGACCAAAGAAGAATTGGTACGAGCAGAGGATATGGGAGAGTATTTTCGTGTTACGCCGGATGAGCGAGGATTAAATTATGATAAGTATTTGGCTGCATACGGCTCAATAACACAGAAGGAAGAAGCTTATACAAGCCATAATACAAGGAGACTCGATGTGGAGGATACAATGGCTAAAATCCTTACGACGGATTATGTGAAAGAACAAATGGCGGAGCGGAACGAATAAAGTGTGCAAGATAACCTTAAATAAAAAGAAGATATTGGTAACGGGAGCGGCCGGATTTATCGGTGCGAATCTGGTTTTAGAATTATTGTCAACGATTTCAGAGATAACCATTATAGGGATTGATAACATGAATGACTATTATGATGTATCAATGAAAGAATATCGTTTATCTGAAATTCAAAAAAAAGCGAAAAGACATCCGGAATCCGCCTGGACATTCATCAAAGGTTCCATAGCGGATAAAGGCTTGATGGACTTTATTTTTAAACTGTATCAGCCATCCATTGTAGTCAATCTGGCAGCGCAGGCTGGCGTTCGCTATAGCATTACAAATCCGGATGTATATATAGAATCCAATTTGATTGGCTTTTATAATATTTTAGAGGCGTGCCGTGATTCATATTATGACGGAAATACTGGCGTGGAGCATCTTGTGTTTGCTTCGTCCTCCAGTGTGTATGGTTCCAATCAAAAAATCCCCTATTCTACGGTTGATAAAACGGATAGTCCAGTGAGTCTTTATGCCGCGACTAAGAAATCCAACGAACTGATGGCGCATGCCTATTCCAAGTTATATAATATTCCATCTACCGGATTGCGTTTTTTTACTGTTTATGGTCCGGCTGGCCGTCCGGATATGGCCTATTTTAGTTTTACGAATCAATTGTTGGATGGAAAAAACATAGAGATTTTTAATTATGGGAATTGTGAGAGGGATTTTACATATGTGGATGATATTGTAGAGGGGGTTAAGCGTGTCATGCAGATGCCTCCGAAGAAGCAGCAGGGAGAGGACGGACTTCCGATTCCGCCGTATGCTGTTTACAATATCGGAAACGATCATCCGGAAAATCTTTTAGATTTTGTAAATATTCTTCAAGAGGAATTGGTTCGTGCAGGTGTTCTGCCCCAAGACTACGACTTTGAGTCTCATAAAAAATTGGTTCCCATGCAGCCGGGCGATGTGTCCGTTACCTGTGCAGATATTTTGGATTTGCAGAGGGACTTTGATTTTAAACCGCATACCAGCCTTAGAAATGGGTTAAGAAAGTTTGCAGAGTGGTATAAGGATTTTTATTTAAAAAACGAAAAGAGAGTAGAGGAGTAATGAAAAAACCATATAAAATTGCAATTGCAGGAACAGGATACGTCGGTCTGTCCATTGCTGTACTTTTAGCACAGCATAATGAAGTGAAAACTGTTGACGTCGTTCCGGAAAAAGTCGATTGGATCAATCAGAAAAAGTCTCCGATTCAAGATGATTATATTGAAGAGTATCTGATGAAAAAGGAATTGCATCTGACTGCGACATTAGATGCAAAGGCAGCTTATGCTGATGCGGATTTTGTGGTTATTGCTGTACCGACCAATTATGACAGTAAGAAAAATTTTTTTGATACCTCTGCAGTTGAGTCAGTAATCAGACTGGTAATGGAACACAATCCAAACGCAGTAATGGTAATAAAATCTACGGTTCCGGTTGGATATACGGCTTCTGTGAGGCAGAAATATCATTGCAGTAATCTTATTTTTAGTCCGGAATTTCTGCGGGAATCCAAAGCATTGTATGATAATCTTTATCCTTCCCGAATCATTGTAGGGACAGATACAGAGAATGAATCTCTGGTAAAAGCGGCAAATACGTTTGCTGTTCTTCTTCAGGAGGGGGCGATCAAAAAAGAGATTGATACTCTGATTATGGACTTTACCGAGGCAGAGGCTGTCAAACTGTTTGCGAATACTTATCTGGCGCTTAGAGTTTCTTATTTTAATGAACTGGATACCTATGCTGAGATGAAAGGGCTTGACACGCAGGCAATTATTAATGGTGTGTGTATGGACCCGCGTATCGGCACACACTACAATAATCCTTCCTTTGGTTATGGCGGTTATTGTTTGCCAAAGGATACCAAGCAGCTTCTTGCCAACTATGCCAATGTGCCAGAAAATCTGATAGAAGCGATTGTGGAAAGTAACCGTACCAGAAAAGATTTTATTGCCGACCAGGTGCTTAAAATGGCCGGTTACTATGAGAGCAGCGAAAGCTGGAACGAGAGCAAGGAAAAAGAAATAGTGATCGGTGTTTACCGTCTTACAATGAAGAGCAATAGCGATAACTTCCGGCAAAGCTCGATTCAGGGTGTTATGAAAAGAATAAAAGCAAAGGGGGCAACGGTGATCGTTTATGAGCCGACACTGGAGTCCGTGGATATGGATGGTAAAGCCGTGAGATTCTTTGGCTCAGAAGTGATAAACGATTTGGCAGAATTTAAGAGAAGGAGCCAGGCGATCATAGCAAATCGATACAATAAGGAACTGGACGATGTAAAAGAAAAAGTTTATACAAGAGACCGGTTTGGAAGGGATTAATAATTATAATGAAGTTTTTGTCTGCCAATTACAAGTTTGTGATTGGCAGAATTTCTATGTAGTATGTATTTTAGCGTTTCAGTATTTTCTAGGCTTTGCCATGGCCTTTTTGAGCGGACGACAGGGCATACCAAGGAGAACAGGGGTGCAATGAAGCGTTCCCTCCCAACACAAAAATCCCCTTCGACTTTTTGGAAATTTTCGGTTGTGGGAATCCCAACAATCTATTATAATAGAAAGGAAAGAAAAAATACGGGCAAGAGAAGGAGCCAAAGAGGAGAAGGGTATGGCAGAAAAAACGACAGCAGAGAAAATACGAGTGATCGCCGCAGGGGAGACGGCGTTGTTTCCCTGTTTTCCGGGAGCGGTAGCCAGAGGAGAGTACACGGATTTTTCCGTGGTGGCGGCAAAAGAAGATCAGGCGGCGCTTTTATTGTATAATCGTGGCGAAATGGAGCCGGTAGCGCGTTTTGCCTTTCCAAAAGAGGGGTTTGGCAATCTGCGTTGTTTGACTGTAGCCGGCATTGACCGCAGCCGGATGGAATACGTTCTGGAACTTGGCGGAGAGGAACAGCCAGATCCCTGCAGCCGTATTGTGTATGGACGGCCGGAGTTTGGGCGGGGGCGTCCCGGCCGGGAGCAGCAGATGTATCATGGACCGAAAGAGGCGCAGACCGGCCGGAGGCAGCGGTGGGCAGCGCCGGGAGAGGAAGCGGCTGCGACGCGGTCGGAGGAGGAGTCCGGCGGCGGATGGCAGGGGCTTCGCAGCGGCTTTTCTGCGCCGTTTTATGACTGGGAGAAAGACGAGCTTCCCGCGTATTCGTGGTCCGATTCGATTTTGTATCAGCTTCATGTCCGCGGTTTTACGATGGACGATTCCTCCGGGGTGAAAGCGCCGGGGACATTTGCGGGGCTTGTGGAGAAGATTCCTTATCTGAAAGAACTGGGAATCACGGCGGTGGAGCTGCAGCCGGTTTATGACTTTGACGAGAACGGCGTAGCCGGGCCGGTGAATTATTGGGGATATACCGGGGGATATTTTTTCGCGCCGAAGAGCGCTTACTGTGACGCCGGACTGGAAAAGTCCTGCGACGTGCAGATGAAAGATATGGTAAAAGCTTTGCATCAGGCGGGGATAGAAGTGATCCTGCAGTTTTTCTTTCCGGCGCAGACCGGACCGGAGCTGGTCAGCCAGGTGCTGCGCTTCTGGGCGCTGGAATATCATGTGGACGGCTTTCGCGTGATGGGGACGTTTCCGTGGAAAGCGGTGCAGCAGGACCCGGTGCTGGCGGGGAGAAAACTGATCAATCAAGGGTGGGACCCCGCGGGCTGCGCGTCCATGCCGGCGGTGCTGGACGGCGGCTTTACAGAGACGGTGCGCCGCCTGGTGCGGGGAGACGAAGATCAGCTTCCGGCGCTGGCTCATCACATCAAGAACAATCCGGCTAAGTGGCCTCCCATTCATCTGGCTGCCGAGTACGCCGGCTTTACATTAAAGGATCTGGTGTCCTATGAGACGAAGCACAATGAGCCGAACGGGGAAGGCAACCGGGACGGCTGCTGGTACAATTTCAGCGAAAACTGCGGGATAGAGGGGCCGGCAGCCGATCCGAAGATTCGCGTGCTGCGTTTAAAACAGCGGATGAATGCGCTGCTGCTGGTGTTTTTAAGCCAGGGCGTTCCTCTGATACAGGCCGGAGACGAGATGGGACACAGCAAGGGAGGAAATAATAATTCCTGGTGTCAGGACAACGGAGTAAACTGGCTGAATTGGAACATACTGGAGGAGGAAGATCAGAAACTACAGGAATTTGTCCGGGAACTGATTGCGTTTCGCAGAGAACACGATGTGTTTCACCGGGCGGAGGAAGTGCAGTGTTCGGACTACCGTTCCCTGGGAATGCCGGATTTTTCTCTGCACGGCGTTCACCCGTGGCTGCCCCAGTATGAGAATTTCCGACGCCAGCTCGGGGTTTTATACAACGGATTTTACGGAACGGCGCCGGTGCCGGACAGCTTTTATGTGATGTTTAATTTTCATAACACGGCTCATTCCTTTGATCTGCCGAAAGCGCCGGGCGGCGGCCGGTGGCATGTCAAGCTGGATACCTCCGGGATTGCCGGGGCGGACAGCGAGACAGATTTTGAGGAACGGCCGGTTTGGGCGCGCAGCGGGGAGGAGCCGTCTGTGGAGGGGCGCACGATGGAGGTAAGCCCCCGCACGGTGGTGATTTTGATTGGAAAGAGAGTGCCGGACGAGCGAGGTACAAAAAGACGCCAGAGAGGCCGTGGCAGAGAGGGAAAATAGAGAAAAACAGGTGACAGAAACAATGGGACAGAGAGGGGAACGATGCGGCCTGCTTGGCGCAGGCGGTCTAAATGGTGTGCAGTTAAAGTGGATCGCGCTGATCACGATGCTGATCGACCATACGGCCCATGTGCTGGTGGAGCCGTGGTCCCCTCTTTACCTGGGGATGCGCCTGGCGGGGCGTCTGGCTTTCCCGCTGTACAGTTTTTTGCTGGTGGAGGGGTTTGTCCACACGCGGGATGTGAACCGGTATCTGGGGCGTCTGGGACTCTTTGCTCTGCTGTCGGAACTGCCTTTTGACTGGATGAACGGCGGGCTTTCCTTTGCGAGTCAGAACGTGTTTTTTACGCTGTTTTTAGGTCTGCTGGCGCTGAGAGGCTATGTGGTTCTGCAGAATCGGAATCTGCCGTCCGCGGCTTATCTGTGGTGTGCCGGTATGTGCGCTTTGGCTTGGGGGATGCGGACCGACTATGGTTGGGCCGGCGTGGCGCTGATCTGTTTTTTGTATCGTTTTCGGGAAAATATTCTGTGGAAAACCGTTTCCGGCTACGCAACGCTGATGTTTGGTGTCAATGAGATGGAAGTGACAGCCCTGGCGAGCTTTCTTCTCATGAAATGGTATAATGGCCAAAAAGGCCGAAGCAGGCTGAAATGGGGTTTCTATCTGTTCTATCCTCTGCATCTCTTCATTTTGGCCGCATTGCGGTATATCATAAAGAATGTTCTGTAACCCAGGCCGTTTGCTTTTGCGCTGACAGAGCGAATGGCCTGAGGCTGTCCCCCTGATGAGACGCCCTTGTTACAATTTTATTACAGCACTTGACGATCCCCTTTTTAGGCATTATAATAAAATCGGTACAAGGTGTTTAAAGCAGCTTTTGCAAATATCCTGGTCTATTATCTAGATCGCACCGATCAAAATACCCATCTCAGCCTACCACTTTTCATTTTTTTGATCTGCTCTCTCGAAAAAATATCCCAGAAAATTTACATGAGAATTTCAAATGCAAAGTGCCAAAACAAGAGAGGAGCATTTAAAAATGAAACTGAAACTGCGTGGAAAATTGATTTTAAGCATTGGCATTCTTACCTTTTTAGCGGTATTTCTGCTTTCTCTGCTGTCCTATGTATCTCTGCAGATCGCTTATAGTAAAGTGATTACAGCCGAGAAGGAAAAACTGGATCAGATGATTCAGAGCGAGGTGGAGTGCATGATTGGCGTGCTGCAGGCGGAGTACGACAAGGGGCAGGCCGGTCTGATCTCCGAGGAGGAGGCGATGGAAAATGCCAAATATATCGTCCGCTCCGCCAGATACAATGACGGGTCTGGCTACTTCTGGGCCGATATGGCGGATGGAACCAGCGCAGTCCATATCAAACCTGAGGTAGAAGGCACCAACCGCTATCGTTCCACGGATGAAAAAGGGAATTATTTTGTGCAGGACACCATTGCTGCCGGTGATAAGCCGGGAGGCGGATTTATTGACTTTTATTTTGCGAAACCGGGCGAATCCGAAGCCAAGGCAAAACGAGCGTTTATCCAGAAATTTGAGCCTTATGGCTGGTATATTGGGACAGGGAACTATGAGGAGGACATGCTGCCCATTATCCAGGATGAGCTGAACGCATGCCGCCGCTCGAGCAGCTTGTCTCTGCTGATCATATGTTCCGCTGGTCTGGCCATTTTTGCGGTGGGCATCGCGGTGATCTCCATGATCGCCAAACAGATGTCCGATCCCATCAAGGAGGCGTCAAAGCGCCTGAAGGAGCTGAGCCAGGGAAATCTTAAAGATGAAGTTCAAATTTTTAAAGCGGAAGATGAGATCGGAGATCTGACCAAAGCGCTGTCAAAGACCGTGCAGACTTGGCGGGATTATATCGTCGATATCTCGACTTCTTTGGCTGAACTGGACAGAGGGAATCTCAAATTGGAGATGAACATGGACTATATGGGAGACTTTGCCCCCATCAAGGCTTCTTTCCAGAATACCATCTGCACGCTGAATGATACATTTAAGAAATTAGACACCAGCGCCATACAGGTGGCCAGCGGTTCAGAGCAGGTAGCCAGCAGCGCGCAGTCACTGGCCCAGGGAGCTACGCAGCAGGCCTCCGCTGTGGAAGAACTGGCAGCTACCGTGAATGAAATACATGGCCATGTGGCAAGCAATGCGGAGAACGCAAAGATAGCCAGCGAACAGGCTATGGCTACGGCTACTGAGCTGGACAAAGGGAAGAAGCAGATGGAACAGATGACGGCGGCAATGAATCAGATCAATGATTCTGCCTCCAAGATCAGCAAGATCATCAAGGCCATAGAAGATATCGCTTTTCAGACAAATATTCTTGCCCTGAATGCGGCTGTTGAGGCCGCCAGAGCGGGTTCGGCGGGAAAGGGCTTTGCCGTGGTTGCTGATGAAGTCCGCAATCTGGCAAGCAAATCCGCAGAGGCATCCAAGAATACAGCATCTCTGATTGATGCCGCGGTTCAGGCCGTGCGGGAGGGAACCGACATTGCAGATGAGACCGCCTTGTCGATAGGACGGATTGTCGTCGCTTCCGAGGAATCGGCAAAATTGGTGCATGAAATTTCTATGGCTTCTCAGGAGCAGGCAGCCTCCATTGCCCAGGTGACTCTGGGAATCGACCAGATTTCAAGCGTAGTGCAGACCAACTCAGCCACTTCCGAGGAGAGCGCAGCGGCCAGCGAAGAGCTGTCGAGCCAGGCCAAAATCTTAAAGGGGCTGGTGAGCCGGTTTGAAATCCGACAAGAGGCGGTTCAGGTCTGAGATATCTTTATCCGCAGGGAGAGCGGTTTTTTAATCGGTATCCGGGCCGTTTGCTTTTTTTCGCGAAAGCAAACGGCCCGGAAGTGTTTTTTGCAGCGCAGATTGGATACAGGCGGCAAAAGGTCGACCTGAAAAATGCGGAAATACAAGAGGAAAGGAATCTTGTTTTATGAAACCGGACAAGCTGTCCTATTTTATACCGGCTGTTAGAAATTGGTTTCTGGAGACATTTGAGAAACCCACGAAAGTGCAGGAGGAAGCGTGGCCTGCCATACGCAGGGGAGAGCATGTGCTGGTCAGCGCGCCCACCGGAACCGGGAAAACGCTGACGGCTTTTCTGGTTTTTCTGAACCGTCTGATGGAGGAGAAGGAGGCGGGGCGGCTGGAGGAGAAGCTCTATGTCGTCTATATCTCGCCGCTTAAGTCTCTGGCCGGAGATATCCGGGAAAATCTGAAGCGTCCTCTGGAGGGAATCGGTATTTCCTGTGCGGTGCGGGTGGCGGTCCGCACCGGCGATACGCCGCAGGCCGAGAGGCAGAGGATGGGGAAGCATCCGCCCCACATCCTGATTACCACGCCGGAATCGCTCTATTTGATGTTGACCGGCCGTCTGGGTCAGACGGTATTAAAGACGGCGGAGGCGGTGATTGTGGATGAACTTCACGCTCTGATTGACACCAAACGAGGCGCGCACCTGATGCTTTCTCTGGCTCGGCTGGACAGCCTGTGCGGCAGTCCGCTGCAGAGAATCGGGTTGTCGGCTACGATTGAGCCGCTGTCCTTGGCCGCAGAATATCTGGCCCCGGAAAAAGCGGTTGTGATTGCACCGGCGATGGAAAAACCGATGCGCATCACGGTTGTGAGTACCATACCTCCCGCAGGGGTGCGCCGAGACCCGGTATGGGAGGATCTGTCCAGGGAAGTCTATGCGCGCTGTCTTTCCTGCCAAAGCGTGATTGCGTTCTGCGAGGGAAGAAGATATGCGGAGAAGCTGTCATACTATGTAAATTTGCTGGGCGGGGAAGATTTTGCGCGGGTGCATCACGGCAGTTTGTCAAAGGAGCAGAGGCAGGAAGCAGAGCAGGCGCTGCGGGAGGGCAGCCTGCGGCTTTTGTGCGCGACCTCTTCCATGGAGCTGGGAATTGATGTGGGAGAGATTGATCAGGTGCTGCAGGTGGGCTGTCCCCGCACCATCTCCAGCACGATGCAGCGGCTGGGGCGGGCCGGTCACGGGCCGGGACGGATCAGCGTTATGTATATGTATCCCCGGACGGCTGCGGAAAGCGTGCAGTGCGCCATGACGGCGAAGATGGCCGGACAGGGCGGTGTGGAGCAGGCCAAGCCGCCCCGCCTGTGTCTGGATGTGCTGGCACAGCATCTGGTATCTATGGCGGCGTCCGGCAGTTATCATGTGGATCAGGTGCTGCCGATTTTATCCAGAGCCTATCCGTTTACTGAGGTAAGCCGGGAGGATGTCAAAGGCGTTCTGGCTATGCTGGCCGGAGACTATGAGCATGACAGAGAGCTTCCGGTCCGTCCGCGGGTGCTCTATGACCGTATTCATGAGACGGTGGCGGGGGATGTATACAGCCGGATGCTGGCGGTGGCAGCAGGCGGGACGATCCCCGACAAAGGGCTGTATCAGGCAAAAACAGAGGATGGCGTGGTGCTGGGAGAGCTGGACGAAGAGTTTGTCTATGAGACGCGGATCGGGGACAAGATTCTGCTCGGCTCCTTTGGCTGGCGCGTGGTCAGGCAGGACAGGGATACCGTGATCCTGGCGCCTTGCGAGACGGAAGGGGGACGTCTGCCCTTTTGGAAGGGGGAAATCAAAGGCCGTTCCTTTCAGACCAGCCAGGCGTTTGGCCGGATTCTGCGCAGTCTGGAGGAGGCCGGCGAAGCGGGAAATCTGACCGCTGCCCTGACGGCGCTGGGGATGGAGGACGGCGCGGCCGAGACGGGAGCGGGATTTCTGGAGCGGCAGATGGCGGCGACTGGATGTCTGCCGACAGATAAAACGATACTGATAGAACATTTTACGGACCATACGGGGTGCAGTCAGCTCATGGTACATTCGCTGTTCGGCAAACGGGTCAACGGCCCTCTGGCGCTGCTTTTGCAGGAGACAGTGAGGCAGCAGATGGGGATTCCTACGGGCTGCGTGGAGGAGGATGATGGATTTTTGCTCTATCCCTACGGAAAAGAAAAACTTCCGGAGGGACTGCTGTACCGTCTGGTTCCGGAGCGGGCGAGAGGAATTCTGGAGGCGCTTCTGCCGGCGACGCCTTTGTTTTCTCTGTCATTCCGCTACAATGCGGGCCGGGCGCTGATGATGGGAATGAGAAGAAACGGGCGGACGCCCCTCTGGCTGCAGCGCCTGCGCAGTACGCAGATGATGGACAGCCTGATTGACAAAAAAGAGCATCCCCTGATCCGGGAAACGGTTCGGGAATGTCTGGAAGACTATTGGGATCTGCGGGGGGTCGAAGAAGTTCTGGAGCAGATCCGCTCCCGGCGGATTGCGGTTCGGGAAATACACACGGAGGTTCCCTCTCCGATGTCCCTGCCCTTTCAGTGGCGGATCGAGGCGGAGGAGATGTATGCCTACACGCCTTCTACGACAAACCTGCAGCATACCGTATATGAAAATCTGCGTCAGGAAGAAATGCTTCGCCCTTCTGCAGCGGCGATTTCACAGGCGCAGAAGACCGTGCGCAGAAGACTGCCGGAGGATGAAAACGGGCTTCACGCTCTGCTTCTGATGGAGGGCGATCTGACGGCGGAAGAATTGCGGGAATTGGACGAACCGGGCAGCAGAACCAAAGATGTGGGAGAGGCGGCAGACGGCAAAAGGCCCGGCAGGATCTTGGAATGGCTGGAGAGCCTGGCCGGGCAGAAGCGAATCCGGTATCTGGATTTGGGTCTGTGGATTGCCGGGGAGCAGCAGGAAGAATACGAGAAGGCTTTTGCGTGTGAGAACGAGAGCGGCACAAAAGATTCGGAGGCCGTCTGTCATATTTTGCGCCGTCAGCTTTATTATGGAGGCGGCCAGACAAGGGAACAGTTGGCTTTTCGATATGGCCTGCCGGGGCAGGAAGCCGGACGATTGCTGGAGAGTCTCTGCGAGCGCGGCGAGGCTGTAGAGGAGAACGGGATCTTCTACCATGCCAGACTCTACGAAAAAGCAAGGAAAGCGGAGATCCGGGAGCGCCGTCAGAGCGTTGACACCTTGCCGTCTTTCTGTTATGCGGCGATTCTGGCGGACAAAGCCTGCCGGGGCGGTTCGGGAGAAGATCAGCTTTTGGAGACGCTGCGGGAACTCTGTGATTGTGCGTTTCCGGCCGCCTGGTGGGAAAATATGATTTTGGCCAGAAGGGTAAAAAATTATCGGGAGAGTATGCTGGACCAGGTGCTGGCTCAGGGAGAGTTTTTCTGGCAGATACTGCCGGGCCGGGAACTGTGTTTTCACCGGTATGAAGCGATTGACTGGGATGCGCCGCTGCCGCCCGCAGAGCAGATCGAGCAGGGGGAAGAGATATACCGAGAGCTGCAGCGGCGGGGAGCCAGCTTTGCCGCCTCTCTGCCGCGTCCGTCAGGCGAATTGCCGGCGGCGGATGTCTTGCTGTGTCTGGCAGAGCAGGGGCGAGTCTGCGCGGACAGCTTTCTCCCGGTCAGGCAATGGCTTAAAAAGGATCGCCTGGCCAAAGCCCCTGTCAAACAGCGGGTGGGGGCGCGGGTTAAAACCATGTCAGCCGGGAGATGGGACGTGGTGCGCCCCGTCCAGGCTGTGGAGGCAGAAGCATGGCTGGAGCAGCAGTTTGATAAAAAGATTATTCTCTGCCGGGAAACCTTTGAAAAACCAGCTGGTATTCTCCCGGAAAACGGGCTGGACTTTAGCGCCGCACTTGAGAAACTGCGCATCTGGGAGTATACGGGGCGGGTTCGCCGGGGATATTTTGTCCGCGGAATGAGCGGCGTGCAGTATATCAGAAGCACCGATTTCGAGGGAGTGATGCAGGCGATGCGAATGGTGGATAAAAAGGAGATTGTCTGGTTACATGCCGCCGACCCGGCCATGGCCTGGGGCCGGGAACTGCCTCATGAGGAGAAGCGGGAATTTGTGAGAATGCCGGGGACAGCGGTTGCTCTGTGCGGCGGTCTGCCGGTTCTGGCATGGGAACGACAAGGACGTGTGCTGCGCATTCTGGGAGACGATAATCCGGATTTCCCGGCGCAGCAGGCCCTGGAGAACTTTGTGCATCTTTTTCAATGCCGTCGTCTGTTTGCGGAGCTTAAGCGGCTGACGGTAAAGGAATATCCGCCGGCGTATGGTGAGAAGCTGAAAGCAGCCGGGTTCCGGCATGAAATGCAGGATTATGTGCTGTACCGGTGAGGAATCAAAGAATAGGATGAGAGGAAGGAGAAAGAAATGTGGGCTTTATTTGCCGTTTTGTCTGCGGTTTTTGCCGCGCTGACATCCATTCTGGCAAAAATGGGGATTGAAAATGTAAATTCCAATCTAGCGACCGCTATCCGCACGGTGGTGGTGGTCTTGATGGCGTGGGGCATGGTTTTTTTGACCAACACACAGGGAGGCGTGACGGAGATCAGCAAAAAGAGCTGGTTGTTTCTGATTCTGTCGGGCCTGGCAACCGGCGCATCCTGGCTCTGCTATTACCGGGCGCTGCAGTTGGGCGATGTCTCAAAGGTGGTTCCGATTGATAAGCTGAGCGTGGTCATTACGGTTGTGCTGGCTGTCCTTTTTCTGCATGAGGAGTTCCACGCGAAATCTCTGCTGGGAATGGTTTTGATTACGGCGGGAACGCTGCTGATGGTGCTTTGATTTTTTGATAGATAGAAAGTATGGGAAGGCGCTGCAGACAGAAAGGCGTTTTCAAACAACGATAAAGAAGCGCGCTGACCAGCGGCAAGCTTAGATATTTTATAGAGAGAAGAAATCATCTTATGTCCACAATAGAATCAAAATTTTCAAATTAATTTTATGATTACAAAATTAGACTTGAAATTTTGATAATATTATAATATAATTAGAACTGGATTGGAGGTTTCAAATGAAATGGACAAAAAAATGATTTCAAAAATTGTGAAAGCCAGCGGAATATCTTCTGGCGAAATGATCCTGATTCATTTCTGGGGAGAGGATGCGGATAAGGAAATCGCAGACAACTTTATGATAGCGGTTGCCGAAATGGGAGCGACTCCCCTGTTGCTGCAGCAGTCTCGGTCGATCAATCGGGAACTCTTTCTTGCAGCAAAAGAAAGCTGCTTTAAAGAGCCGTATTTTGATTTGTTTTCTAAATTTGATGCGGTGCTGGATGTTTTTGCTTATCGCCCGGTTATTCTTGGAGCTGAGATGGATGAGGACAAGTTTGAGCTTTACCGAAACTATATGGCGCAGCTTTTTTCAAAGCTCATGAACTGTAAACGTTTTACACAGATCCGGATTCCGACTGCGGCAAACGCGGAGGAATCTGGCCTCAGCCCGCAGGAGTATATTCGGCGTATGGAGAGCGCGTATGACATTGACTACCCTGCGGTCTATGAGGCTTGCAAGCAGGCAAAAGAACGTTTTCAAGGAGTCAATAAAGTGCTGCTTTGCACGGGGGAGGACTGCGGGCTTTCCTTTGAGCTAACCGATCGAACGTGGCATATTGACGCGGGGGATGGCGATCTTCCTTGCGGTGAGATTTACATTGCCCCCGTCGAGAACAAAACGCAGGGAGCGGTTTATTTTGAAGTTTTTTATCTTGACGGCGCTGTGTACGAGCATGTTCTGCTGCACATCAGGGATGGGGAGATAAGCGGCAGCAGTCATCCTGAAATCACCGCCTTTTTTGAGAGACAGCCAAAGGAAAATAGAGTAGTTTGCGAGCTTGGCTTTGGCATGAATCCCCATGTGACGGATCTGTGCGGTTATACGGTTTTGGATGAAAAAATGTGCGGCACGTTCCACATTGCAGTGGGCGCAAATAATATGTTCGGCGGTACCAATGCGGCTTCGGATCACATAGATTTTGTTGGTCATGGCACGATAAAAAATATAACAGGAGAACAGTGATATGGGGGAACAGCAACAAAAATTTGCGTTGTATCTTGAGGAACAGATTGCTGCCTGTAAAGAACGTGGCAGGCTGCTTGCTGCGGATGCGCGCATGGATGAAGGAAATTTTGAAAAAATCCGGGCAAATGTCTATGAGATTTTCAAGACGATACTCTCGGCTGCAGAGAGGGTCTGTGGCAAGGACGATTTGGCGAAGAGGCGTTTTTTCTTACAAAAAGCGGAGGAAATCCCGATGAACTGGAAGGCTTCCTATGAGAAGGCCGAGCAGCATGGGGATGTTGAAAAAATGCACATTGAAAGGATTAAGATCGACACCATCCAGGAAATAAAGGACAGATGTATGCAGATTTGGGAGGAAACTACATGACCGAAGCGGAAGCAATCAGCCTATTTAAAGGTTTGGCCGATAAGTCACGGCTGCAAATATTGAAATCTCTTGCTGTTGAGGATATGTATGTTGAGAGATTGGCAGAGCGATTGGGTCTTACCGCGTCTACCATTTCGTTTCATCTGAAAAAATTATCCGATGCCGGCGCGGTGAGCGCCTATAAAACCCAGTATTATATGATGTACTCCTTGAACAGAGAGATCTTTCAGACCAGCATACTGGAAATACTGCAGCAAGAATCGGATGAGGCGCAAAAACAGGCGCAACGGGATGCAAAATACCGGCAGAGGGTAATAGACGCCTTTTTTGAATATGGGAAATTAAAATCCATTCCCACTCAGCTCAAAAAGGAACGGATTGTTTTAGAAGTTATTGCCGAAGCATTTGACTGGGATCGGATGTATTCCGAGCGAGAAGTAAACCTTATTATTGCCGATTTCTATGATGATTTCTGTACCATCCGCCGGGACATGGTTAGCGGGCGGCTTCTGGGCAGAAATGGTATGGAGTACTGGCGAATAAAAAACGATTGACAGGAGCCGTTTTTCGCAAGCGTATTTCATGTGACCGGTCATCGGTAAGACGCCAGACAGACGAGGAAGGGAAAGCAGATGAAAACAATAGTGATTTACACCTCACAGACAGGGTTTACAAAACGTTATGCCGAGTGGATAGCAAAAGAGGCAGGCGCTGATTGTCTGGCGTTGTCAGACGCGAAAAAGAAAAATCTGGATGCCTATGAAGCGATCGTATTCGGAGGCTGGGCCTGCGCTGGCGGTATCCGCAGCATTCGCTGGTTTAAGGGAAAGATCGAGCAATGGGCAGATAAAAAGCTGATTGCCTTTTGCGTCGGGGCCAGCCCGATGGAAAGCCCGGAAATTGAACCGGCTCTGAGGCAGAATTTCAGCGAGTCCGAGAGAAAGAGAATCCATGTCTTTTATTGTCCGGGAGGATTTTGTTATGAAAAAATGTCTGCTCCATACAAGCTTATGATGAAGATGTTTATAAAATCGCTCCAGGCCAAAAAAGATAAGACCGAGGAGGAGAAAGAAATGATAAAGATGATTTCTTCCTCCTATGATATTTCGGATAAAAAGTATATAGAACCGATTTTACAATGTCTGAAAGAATAGAGAAGGTTCGGTTTCGCTAAAATATATTACAAAGCGAATGACAAATCCTGTTTCGTATGGTATAATGAAAAACGGTACATGAAAAAGGCGCCGAAAGCGCCGGAAAGGAACGCTTTGCCATGACCTGCGCGATACGCACAACACAATGCAGCCCGGATTTATACGGCATACACAGTCTCTGGACGAAAGAACAGAGTCTGTTTGCGTTGGATTTATGCAGGATAGCGTATCGAGAGCGAAATGAGGAGAGGCCAGGGTGAGGAGGCTTTTTCGGGATCGGAGGAATCATTCGTGAGCAGACCGCTTATTCTGTATGAATAGGCGGTTTTTTTAATTCAGCGCTTTGTTTCAAAGAGGTCACGATAAAACAAGAAGGAGGAAAAAATCATGTTGGAAATCAGAGGAGAAGTCAGCACGGCACAGTGCTATGCAACAGTGATTGAAGAAGAGGCCATCTCCCAGATCCGGAAAATGTGCGATCAGGAGTTTACCCGCGGCAGTAAAATCCGCATTATGCCGGACGTACATGCCGGAAAAGGCTGTACCATCGGCACGACCATGACCGTCACGGATAAGGCCGTCCCCAATGTGGTGGGCGTCGATATCGGCTGCGGCATGTACACGGTAAAGCTGCAGGAAAGCGAACTGGATCTGCCGGCGCTGGATGAGGCAGCCCATTTTGTCCCCTCTGGAATGAATGTCTGGGAGGGACGCAAAGAGCGCTTTGATTTACAGCGCTTACACTGTTACCGGGCGCTTCGGGATACGAAGCGGCTGGAGAGAAGTTTGGGAACGCTGGGAGGAGGAAATCACTTTATTGAAGTGGAGCGGGCCGCGGATCAAAGCTGTTATCTTGTGATCCATACGGGCAGCCGCAACTTGGGCAAACAGGTGGCAGAATACTACCAGAAGCTGGCGATTGATCTGCACAAGGGCAAAGAAGAGTATTTTGCCAAAAAAGACGCTCTCATTGCAGAGTATAAAGCCGCCGGGCGGAGAACGGAGATCGAGAAGGCACTGAAAGAGCTGCACTGGGCCAACCACGAGCTGCTGATCCCGGAGGAGCTCTGCTATTTGTATGGAACATATTTTGAAGATTATCTGGCGGACGTGGAGATCTGCCAGCAGTTTGCCAGGAGGAACCGGGAATTGATTGCCGAGATTCTTCTGGTGAGAGGGGGCCTGACCGCAGCGGAGAGTTTTCACACCATCCACAACTATATTGATGTGGAGGAAAAAATTCTGCGCAAGGGGGCGATTTCCGCAAAGAAGGGAGAGAAGGTTCTGATCCCGATCAATATGCGGGACGGCAGCATTCTGGCTGAGGGGCTGGGAAATCCGGACTGGAATAATTCCGCGCCCCATGGGGCGGGCCGCGTCATGTCCCGAACAAAGGCCAGAGAGACGCTGGATCTGCAGGCGTATCGGGAATCTATGTCCCAGGTGTATTCCACGTCGGTCAGTGAATCGACGCTGGATGAGGCGCCGCAGGCATACAAATCCCTGGAGGATATTATCGGGGTGATCGGGGAGTCGGTAAGGATTCTGGATGTGATGAAACCGATCTATAATTTTAAAGCTTCTGACTGACCGTTTTTGGCCTCCGGGAATGGCCTGGCCGTCAACGATATTTGTACAATATAAATAGTATTGCTTGATTTTAAGCATGAAAAATAGTACAATATTTTTAAATTCGTTTGCGAGGTGGTCAGAATGGAAAGAGAAATGGATTCTTTGACAGAACTGCGTAACGTCAGAGACTTTATGGAAGAGGCCGGAACACGGATACAAAATCTCTTGCCGGGAGCGTTCTGTATGGCGGCGCTGGATATCGATCATTTCCGGCTGTTTAATAAATTTTATGGGCGGGCGGCGGGAGACGAGCTGCTGTGTTATATCGCAGGCCGGATTCAGGAGGAGACGAATGTCGAGGGCGGTCTGGCCGGCTATTTTAACAGCGACAATTTCTGTATGGTGGTGCCGTATCAGATGGAACGAATCCGCCGGCTTCGGGACGATATTGTAAAAAAGACAGCGCAGTGGGACGATATCTTATCTTTTGTACCGGTAATCGGCGTATATGTGATCGACGATGTATACGCCTCACCGGAAACGATGTACGACCGCGCGATTTTGGCCATGTCCAAAGTATCGGAAAACGATAAGGATCGAATCTGTGTATATCATGCTAAAATGGAAAATGAGCTGGAGGAAGAGTGGAAGCTTCTGACGGAGATCCGGATCGCTCTGGCCAGCGATGAATTTACCTTTTTTGTGCAGCCGCAGTGTGATATTACCACGGGAAAGTTGGTGGGAGGAGAATCGCTGGTGCGCTGGAGACATAAGACCAGAGGTTTGATTCCCCCCGGCGTCTTTATCCCTGTGCTGGAGAAAAGCGGTTATATTGTCAATCTGGACCGGGTTGTCTGGGAGAAGGTATGCCGGTGGCTTAGGAGCTGGATGGACCGGGGATACCGTCCCGTTCCCATTTCCATTAACATTTCGCGGATTGATATTCTTTCGATGGATGTGCCGGAATATCTGTCGGAGCTGCTGCAGACATATGACCTGCCGGCCAGACTGATCAAAGCCGAGATTACAGAAAGCGCGTATGCCGAAGAAAATGATAAGGTCAGCGAAACCGTGAAACGTCTGCGGGAAGCGGGGTTTCTGGTCATGATGGATGACTTTGGAAGCGGTTATTCCTCGCTGAATATGCTGAAAAGCATTCCTGTGGATGTGCTGAAGATTGACATGCGTTTTCTGGATATGAACGAGGAGGAGGAGAGAAAGGGGATCGGGATTCTGGAATCCGTCGTCAATATGGCGCGTCTTCTGGGGATTCCGATCATTGTGGAGGGCGTGGAGACGCAGCAGCATGAGAACTTTCTGCGGAGTATGGGCTGCCGCTATACGCAGGGATATTTCTACTATAAACCCATGCCCATCGAGCAGTTTGAAACGCTCTTGGCCGACGAGAGACGGCTGGATTATACGGGGCTGCAGTGTAAACAGGTGGAAGCGCTCCATGTCCGCGAATTTCTGGACGGCAACCTGTTCACCGATACGATGCTGAACAATATTTTGGGGCCGGCGGCTTTTTATGATGTGTATGAGAATCAGATCGAGATTACCCGTGTCAACGAGCAGTATTTTCAGATGTCGGGCATCGGCGCAGAAGGAGAAAAGGGAAGTTACAGCAGAAAGCTCTGGAATCACGTGAGGGACGATGACCGCCCCATCCTTTTTTCCCTGTTTGAGAGAGCCTATGACAACCGTCCGAAAAGCGCGGAAGGATATATCCATTATCTGCGAGTGGACGGCAAAGTGCTGTGGATATACATGAGAATATTTTTTCTGCAGGAGAAAAACGGACATAAAGTGTTCTATGGCTCTCTGGTGGACATGACGGCTTTAAGGGAGCGCAATTTGCGGGAACAGTTGTCGGAGAAGGAGATAACCGATATTTCAAAGGAAGAACAGGATAAATTGGAGCGGTATTACGGCAGCATTCCCTGCGGTTACGGTCTGTCAAAAATTCTGCTGGATTCTTCGGGTGCTCCCTGTGACTATGAGATCATTTATGCCAACCATGAGATGGGAAAGCTCTGCGACGGAGATATCAACCGGCTGCGGCATCTGATTTTGAAAGTATTCGGTGACAACCAGGAGGATCTGCTGGCCAAAGCGTATCAGGCAGCATTTTTGGGGGAGACGCTGAATCATTATGCCTACAGTTCGGTGACGGGCCACTATCTTCAATTGACGCTGTATCAGTATGAGTATGGATATGTGGCCTGCCTGCTGCGGGATGTAACCCATATGCAGGTCCATGAGGATGCGCTGAACAGTATGGTTATGCTATACCGGGAAGTTTATTTTCTGCATCTGCGGGATAATTACTGCCGGATGATCTATCCGGATGAAAATCATTTGATGGAGCGCGGCAATTATGAGGCGGTGGTAAACCGACATTTTAAAACCGGAAAAATCCTGAAATATGATGAGGCAGGCGTACGCCGCTTTCTTTCGTTGAAGAATCTAAGAGAAGCTTTGATGGCGAGAAATTCGGTGGAGTACCGGTATCGCCGGAGTGCCAAGGATGTGGATGACGAATGGTGTCTGACCGGCGTTACAGTCGGCAAGCGGGAAAACGGCGTGCCGGTGACAGCGGTCATGACCATTCGCAGCATTGATCATATTTTGAAGGAGGAGGAGGAAAAAAGGCAGCAGCACATGGCACAGTCTTTAGCCAATATGTCCGACGGTTTTTTTATTTACCGTGCTATGGAAGATGAGCGGCTTCTTTATGCGAATCCGGCTGTGATGGAGATATTCGGCTATGACTCCATGGAAGAATTTATGCTTCGGGTTGAAAATTCTTTCCGTGGGATGGTTCATCCAGAAGATTTAAACCGGGTGGAGTGGGAGATTCAGCAGCAAATCGGGCAGTCGGAAGGAAATATGGATTATGTGCAGTATCGGATTGTTCGCAAAGACGGACAGATTCGCTGGGTTGACGACTGCGGACATCTGGAAAACTCTGAGTGGGGAGAAGAGCATCGGTTGTATTATGTTTTTATCCGAGATATCACCGACCAGATCACTTCCATTCAGAAGGAAAAACTTCTGAATGCCAATTCCTTCTATCAGAATGCAGAAGAATAAAAGAAAACGGCGTCAGACCGGCGCCGTTTTCCCAATATTCGGATATGGTTGAAAGGGTTGCTTTTGTGAGGCCGTTTGTCCTCGCGCATGCAAGATGGGTTACTGCGCCAGCTTGATCATCAGTTCATTGCTGCGGCGGATGAAGGCTGTCATTCTCTCCGGTGACAGGGAACCATGGCTTAACAGCGCCAGGTCGTAGAGCTGTTCGCAGATACGGGGCGTCATTTCGCCCTCGGGAGCGCCCAGAACAGCCTGTACCAGAGGATGGCTGACATTGAGAATCAGAGTCTGTCCCTCCGCACCGAACATGGATGTATCGCCCATTCCGTACATGCGCATCATCTCCTGCATCCGGCGGCTCTCCTCGGATACCGTGATCATGGAGGCGATGGCGGCATCCTTCAGCTTTTCGGCTTTGACCTCCAGTTGGTCGTTATTCAAGGCTTTCTTAAATACGTCGCTGAGAGACTCGGCGTCCGTTTTCAGCTTTTCGGCCTCCTCCTCGGAAACCTGCTCTTTGTAGGAATCGCTGTCCGCGTCAATCCGCTTGAAATGCAGATTTTCGTTTGCCTGCTCAATCTGCTGGATGAAAGGGGAGTCAATGTTGTGGGTCAGGATGACCGCATTGGTACCCTGTGCCTTGAACATGTTAATATACTGGCTCTGTTCCTTCTCGTCCGTAACATAGTAAATGGTATTTTCGTGCGTCTCTTTCGCATCCTCCTGGCATTCGGGCAGCGTCAGATACTTGCCGTTTAAATCCTTGAAGATCATATAATCCTGGATCTTCTCGCGGAACTTTTCATCCCGGATATAGCCAAACTTGATAAAGGGATTGATATCGTCCCAGTATTTCTCGTAGGATTCTTTCTCCGTCTTATACATGCCGCTCAGCTTATCGGCCACCTTCTTTGTGATATAATCGGAGATTTTCTTTACAAAGCCGTCGTTCTGCAGGGCGCTGCGGGACACGTTCAGAGGCAGATCCGGGCAGTCGATCACGCCCTTTAAGAGCATCAGGAATTCCGGAATGACTTCCTTGATATTATCCGCGATGAAAACCTGGTTGTTGTACAGCTTGATCACGCCCTCGATGGTCTCGTACTCCAGCGCAATCTTCGGGAAATACAGAATCCCCTTTAAGTTAAACGGATAGTCCATATTCAGGTGAATCCAGAACAGAGGCTCCTTATAATCATTGAAGACCTTGCGGTAAAAGGTTTTGTATTCCTCCTCGGTGCAGTCGTTGGGGTGCTTGGCCCACAAAGGATGGGTGTCGTTGACCGGTACGGGGCGGCGGACAATCTTGGCCTTGTTCTTGGCAGGGCTGATTTCGACCAGCTCCTTCGTCCCGTCCTCGTTTTCTTTCTCCTCGGTCTTGGCCTCCTCCGTGAAGCGCTCGATTACCGTGTCGTCTTCCTTTACCTCGTCGGCGTCGATGGTGTCGTACTCCGGCTCCGCGTTCTCCTTGTTCAGATAGATCTCGGTGGGCATGAAAGAGCAGTATTTCTGCAGTACTTCACGGACGCGGTATTCATTGGAGAATTCCACGCTTTCCTCATTGAGATACAGGGTGATGCAGGTACCTATGCCCTGCTTTTCGCCGTCGCCCATCGTGAACTCATTGCCGCCCTCAGACTCCCAGTGAACAGGAACGGCGCCTTCCCGGTAGGACAGCGTATCGATGGTGACGCGATCCGCTACCATAAAGGCAGAGTAGAAGCCCAGACCAAAGTGACCGATAATCTGGTCGTCGCCAGCCTTGTCCTTATACTGCTCCAAAAAGGCCTGCGCGCCGGAAAAGGCGATCTGATTGATATACTCGTCCACCTCGTCCATGGTCATTCCCAGACCATTATCGGTAAAGGAGATCGTCTTTTCATCGGGATTGACCGTCACCTGAACCTGAAATTTGGTATCGTCGGGGATCTGGTATTCTCCCAGGATCTCCAGCTTTTTCAGCTTGGTGATGGCGTCGCAGCCGTTGCTGATCAGCTCCCGAATGAAGATGTCATGATCGGAATAGAGCCACTTTTTAATAATCGGAAAAATGTTTTCGCTGTTAATGGATAGATTACCGCTTTTTACAGCCATTGTACTGTCACTCCTTTTTTTGTGTTATGATACTCCGCTACTGGGGACTATTGTAATACGGGGCGAAGGAAATGTCAAGAGGAAATCAGCACTCGTTTGGTTTGAGTGCTAACAAGAGAAAAGCAGGAGGAACATGCTATGCGTATCACTGTGCTTTGCGTCGGCAAGGTGAAAGAATCTTATTTTACAGAAGCGATTAAAGAGTATGCAAAGCGCCTGAGCCGCTACTGCCGCCTGGAGATTGTGGAGGTGGCCGACGAGAAGACGCCAGACGGTGCCTCTGAGGCGCTCAACCGGCAGATTGTGGCGAAAGAGGGCCAGAGGCTCCTGGAGAAAATTCCGTCGGAGGCCTATGTGATTGCGCTGGCCATCGAGGGCCGCCAGCCGGATTCCATCGAGCTTGCAAAGCAGATCAATGATCTGGGGATTCGAGGGGTAAGCCATATTGTCTTTGTCATAGGAGGGTCGCTGGGGCTGGGAGAGGCGGTCATGAAACGGGCAGATGCGGCGGTGAGCTTTTCGCGGATGACGTTTCCGCATCAACTGATGCGGGTAATCTTGCTGGAGCAGGTGTATCGGGCTTATCGGATTATTCATCGGGAACCGTATCATAAGTGAGGGCGAAATTTTGCAGAGATTCAGGAAGTGCCTGAAAGCTAAAATTTTAATATAAAAGGGAATTTTGAAAGGAAGATTTTGTATGGAAAAGCCGGAAATGATTATCTTTGATTATGGGCGTACATTAATTTACCAACCGAATTATAATGCTTCCAATGGAAATAAAGCAATTTATCCATATATAGACAGGAATCCACGCAATATTTCTTTTGAAGAATATGACAGGAGCAATATAGAACTGTTTGAGAAAATCAAAAAAGAAAGAGGAAAGTATCTTGAAATCCCTGAGCATAATTTTTTAAGGCTGTTTTTGGAGTATATGGATATTTCTCTGTCTGTTTCGCTGGAAGAAGCTGAGATAATAATTATGAATGGAATATCTCAAGGTGCAGTTATGCCCTATGCGGATATTATGCTTGATTGCCTTAATGCAAAAGGAATAAGGACTGGAGTGATAAGCAACAATTGTTTTTCCGGTGCTGCCTTAAAGGAGCAGTTTGACCGTCTGCTCCCGAGAAACAGATTTGAATTTGTGCTAGTATCAAGTGATTACATATTCAGAAAGCCACACAACATGATGTACGAGATAGCACTGCAGAAATCGGGACTAACGGCAGATAAAGTGTGGTACTGCGGCGACAGTATGGAAAATGACATTTACGGAGCAAATGGTGTTGGAATGTTTCCTGTTTTATATGAAGGAAGAACAGAGGGTGAAACACATTTTCTATATGCTCAAAGCCATAGGGATACTCCTGATTTCGAATGTCTGCTTATTCATGACTGGCAGGAGATGATGGATATTTTGGCATGATAAAACTGTAAATGGAGTTTAAATGGCGGTACATCCTCAAAACCGCAGATTATCTTTCGATTATATAGAAGTACAAGTTGGAATTGATGCATGTTTGAGAATATAATGGTCAGACAGCGGGGGCGAGGTTGACTGCAAGTCTGAAACGGATTGCTGTCAAAACAAGCTGGTTATTTTGAACTTCTGAAAAATATGGGTGGTTTGTTAGCCTGGAATATGATAAAATACCAGTAAAAGCAGGAGGTGAGGCCATGAATACAGATACTACCATAGCGAAAAACAT
>CAJUHP010000010.1 GCA_910586125.1 uncultured Lachnospiraceae bacterium
ATAGAATAGCACATTTTGCTGAAGTTTTTCTTAATCAACTAGCACAACAGGTTAATTTAATAGTCCAATTAAGAAATGTCAAAAGTATACCCTGTTTCTTTTGTATGCTTTGTCCTTCCTTTATGATATTCCTTTCCAATGGTGGTTTTACCTTCCGATCTCGGAACAGATAAAGGAAAATAATAATACAATCCGCAATCTGGCCAAGCAAAAAAGAAGAAGAATGGCCGGAAGAAAATGCCGGGCGCATAAAAGAACTGTAATAGTCTATATGAGAAGCGGAATGGCTTGAAAGGGCAGGAAAAAAGATTGAAAAGTCATTGGAAGGATAAGAAATACAGGGCTTGGCGGTTGCTATGCCCTTTTTTAGTGGTGAATTGAATGAGGAAGGGAAACAGTATAATCAAGAGAATAAATCAAATCTTGCAGATAAAAGCGAAGTATGCCTGCTGCACAAACTCCGCCTAAAAATTGTTCGGAAATAGCGCTGCATTTATTCCCTTATCGTTTTCCTTATCAGGGTTTGTCGTGCCCTGTAGGAAGATATTATGCAAGGGAAACATTAAGGAAAACTCGCTTTTGATAAAAATAGAGTTTATAACGACATATTTTAATGACAAAATAGAACAGAGCATATCCCTTAAAAAAATGTTAAAATGCAATCCTATTTTGCAAAGGTGATATAATTAAGGGAAAAGAAGAATTCTACAATATGGTATCAAACGAACAGCCCAACATTTGTCAGATCGTTTGTTGCAAGAACAATCTTGATTATCTCTGAACAGCCTTGAAAGACCATAACGGCGTTTCTACACTCCCACGACAGGGAGAAAAGGAACGCCGCTTTTTTTGAAAGGAGCGCACAGCATGAAACAGGGAGCCTTAATTTTCGACGAGCGAACCGGCCGTTACGACATTCTCTTTGGCCTTTGGGACTACTACGGAGGGCTGCATTGCGGCGACACGCTGGAAGTGTTCACAGGCCGCAAGTGGAAGCCCACCAGCATTGAGTACGGCGAAAACTGGATCTCGTTGGTATCCGCGCCGAGGATTTGAGCGGCTTGCGGGTGCGGATTTGACCGCCACCCCATAAATCACCGCGAAAGGAGGGCAAAACTCTATGTAGGACGAGATAAACGAAAAAACCGCCGCTTTCAAGGCGTTTTCCGCAAAGAAGCGGACGCAGGAACAAAGGCCGTCTATCCCTTGCCGCCCATGAGCTGTTGGCTGGGAAAATGGAACCCCTGACCGGCGACAGGCTGGATGATTTTCTGGAAGCAACCGAACAGGTCAACGCCATTTCCCAGCCGCAGACGTGGAACGGGATCGACGGCCTTTTGAATTTAGAACCCAGTTTTGAGGGAACAGGATAATTTTATCCACCGCCTGCCGATCTTGCGGAAAAGCCCTTGATTTCCGTGGACTTTTACCACCCTAAATGCGTAGACGGATACAAATTATTTATATGATATGGTTGTCTACCATATTGACAACTGTTTTTGCGCGTGTTATACTGTACTTGTAATAGCAATACAGTTAAAACAGAAATGGTGGTGAGAATTTGGAAATAGTCGTAAGTAATAAAGCAAGCCGACCGCTGTATGAGCAAATTTCTTCACAGATTAAAGCGGCTATTATGAGTGGAGAACTGAAAGCTGGTGAAGCGATTCCATCTGTGCGTTCATTGGCAAAATCATTACATATCAGTATTCTTACAGTACAAAAAGCTTATACAACTTTGCAAGAAGATGGTTTTATTGAAACAACTGCTGGAAAAGGCTGCTATGTATCGGCGCAAAACCAAGACTTCTATCTTGAAGAACAACAAAAGAAGATAGAGGAAAAATTTGCAGAGGCAATCGAAATTGCCCGCACAAGCGGAATATCTCTCAACAAGTTGACAGATTTGCTAACCCTTATGTATCAGGAGGATGATGGAGAATGAATGATGCTTTAATTATTTCAGGTCTAACTAAGACATATAAAGATTTTATGTTGAATGGAGTTTCATTTTCTGTTCCATGTGGTTCTATTGTAGGACTGATTGGTGAAAATGGAGCCGGAAAAAGTACAACTATCAATGCAGTGTTGGGACTTATTCAGAAAGAGTCTGGCAGCATTTGCGTTTTAGGTAAAGAGCAGCTAGATAACGAAATCAAGGAACAGATTGGTGTCGTATTTGACGGCAATAACTATCCTGAAATCTTTTCAACCCGAAAACTCAACCGGGTTATGAAAGACATTTATCATTCATGGGAAGAACACACATTCCTGAACCTTTTGAAAAAATTTTCTTTACCTGCTGATAAACCTATTAAGCAATTTTCAAAAGGAATGAAAATGAAATTGGCAATCGCAGTTGCCTTGTCCCATAATTCTAAACTGCTGATTTTGGATGAAGCCACCAGTGGACTTGATCCTGTCATACGAGATGATATATTAGACATCTTATTGGACTTTGTACAGGACGAAACTCATTCTATTTTGATTTCTTCGCACATCACTACTGACCTTGAAAAAATTGCTGACTACATTGTTTTTATTCACGAAGGGCAAGTCGTATTCTCAAAGCCGAAGGATGAGCTGATAGAGCAGTATGGTGTCATTAAGTGTGGAGCCGCACAGTTCGAGGCATTGGATAAATTGGACATCATCGTATATCGCAAGATGGATTATGAATGGCAGGTGTTGGTTGATGATCGTGTTGCCATGAAGAAAAAATATCCCAAAGCACTGATTGATTCAGCTTCGATTGACGAAATTATGCTTCTCTATGTAAAAGGAGAAAGGGGGAAATAAAATGAAAGGCTTTTTACTTAAAGATTATTATTTAATCAAGTCTGTACTGTATATCATACTCGTAGTTTTTGCAGTGGTTGGAATAGGAATGTCTTTTTTGACTTCCACATGGGTTTTAACTGTCATTGCAACTGTTATGCTCGGAATGATCTCTGTAACGACGATAAATATGGACAGAAACTCTGGTTGGAAAAAAGTTTCGATTGTTTTACCTGTATCCAGAACGGCTGTTATAGACTGTAAATATATCTTGTATTTACTACTTAGTGGAATCGGTTTGCTTTTAGGTGTCATTCTGGGTGTTGTGGCATCCATTATAAAAGGTCAAATTGACTATCAATCTATGATGCTGTTTGTTGGTATCAGCGTTGCTATGGCATTGTTTTCTGGAAGCATGACAATACCACTCACATTCCTGCTTAGTGAAGAAAAAAGTATGTTGGCTTTAATCATTGCGTACCCTCTTTCCTCTTTCGTATTTGTAGGAGCTGCGCTGCTGATTGATAACAAGTTGTTCGCTTGTGGTCTTGTGACTCTTGTAGGTGTATTACTTTATGCGATTTCGTGGCTGATTTCGAGAAAACAAATTATAAATAAGGATATGACTTAAAATATGAGCAAATATGTTATTTTTAAGCATATTGGAAAATTATCTGCGTTTAACAATGGATGGGTAAAAGAATTAAATTTGATTTCGTGGGGAGACCGAGAACCGGTTTATGATATTAGGACATGGAATGAAGATCATACAAAATATGGGAAAGGCATCACAATTACGGCAAAACAAATGGCTGTTTTAAAGCAATTGCTGAGTGAAATCAATATTTTTTGATATTAGAAATAGACAACAGAAAAGGGAATGGATACAGGGCAAAACTTGCCTGGCGGATTTCCTGGCCGATTTACATCGCATTTTTTTGTTTTCTCAATTCTATACTCACCAGCAAGACAGACAGCACAAATGCTGAAAAGTCAGCGACGGGCCCTGCATACAGCACCCCCATAATTCCAAAACGGAGCGGAAGCACCAAAATAAGCGGAATCAAGAAAAAGACCTGCCTTGTCAGCGCCAATAAAGCCCCTTTCATTGCCTTTCCTATGGCGGTAAAAAAGCTGGACGAAAGTAGCTGCACGCCGTTTAACAGCACCATAAAAAGATATATGCGCATGAAGAGAACCGCAAACTCAAAATACAGCGAATCGCCGTCCCCGAACAGAGAAATGAGAGCTTGGGGAAAACACTGAAACAGGCAGAAACCGATTGCGGAAACAACCAGATTCCATTTGATTGCAAGCAAATACGCTTCCCGCACACGGGGATATTGTTTTGCTCCATAGTTAAAGCCTATAATCGGCTGGACCCCTTGAGAGATTCCGGCAACAATCGCAAGAATGATCGCATTGGTTTTCATGACGATTCCGCAGGCTGCTAAAGGGATATCCGTGCCGTAGACGGTCTGTGCGCCATAATAGGTCAATGAATTGTACAGAACAATCTGAACAAAGGTAATTGCAATTTGATTGGAACTGCTGCTGATTCCCATGCTGCAGGTCTTCAAGCTTTCCTTGATACTCGGCTGAAAACTGTTTTTTTCAAAATGGATGGTTTTAAAATGCCACAGGTAACGCACTGCGAGGATGAAGGACAAAATCTGGCCCAAAACCGTCGCCAGAGCGGCCCCGAAAATACCCCATTGAAAAATAAAAATGAAAATCGGATCGAGAATGGTATTGACAATGGCGCCCGCAAGCATACAAGTCATGGAGTATCTGGGGCTTCCGTCTGCGCGGATTAAATTGCT
Organism: uncultured Lachnospiraceae bacterium; assembly: GCA_910586125.1. Taxonomy (GTDB): domain Bacteria; phylum Bacillota; class Clostridia; order Lachnospirales; family Lachnospiraceae; genus RGIG7193. The sequence continues at coordinate 4,602 of CAJUHP010000010.1, forward strand.
CATGCCGTTTGTCACAATGAGAAACGGCATCCCAGCCAAAGTAATGCCGGCATACTGCTGTGCATAGGGAAAGACCTCTGTTGTGGCTCCAAACAATTTTAAAAGCTGGTTTAACAAAATTTCACCGATTACCAGGTAGGCTAGTCCTAAAATTACCATCAGAACAATGCCGTTTCCGGCTGCCTTGGCGGCGTCTTCCGGCTTCTTGTTGCCAAGATAGAGCGAAACGCGCGAGGCGCTGCCGATTCCGATGAGCAGAGAAATGGCAAGGCAAATGGTAGAGAATGGATAGGAGACATTGGTCGCGGCGTTTCCAAGGTATCCTACACCCTGGCCAATAAAAATCTGATCCACAATATTATAGAGAGAACTGACCAGGGCAGCCATAATACTTGGAATGGCAAAATCTTTCAATAATTTTGGAATCTTTTCATATCCCAGGGGATTCTCAGTCATTGAATTCTTCCTCCGTTCTCTCTATGTGAAGCTCTTTTGTAATATTTTTGCCGGTCTGCATCAAAAGATTTATAAGATGATCTTTATCCGATTCGCTGATGCCCTGCAATAAAATAGCCTCCGTCTTTTCGCAAGCTGCCTTTACCCAAATTCCTTTGCATAACGAATCGTGCCGCCGATGGCGGGGGCCTGATCGTTTAGTCTGTAAACCATAAAGTTTTCACGCGGCACATCAAAGGGGGCGTGGATTCCAAAGGTATCAGCCGGCTGATACCCTGCTTTTGGATAATATTTTTCGCTTCCTAACACAATAGAATAGGGATATCCCAATTGTCCGGCGATTTTATGGCCTTCTTGGATCAATGAGATTCCTATTCCTTGTCGTTGGAATTCTGGCAAGACAGATAATGGGGCTAATGCTAAAACGGCAGTATCCTCAATCCATGCTCTTGTAAATAAGATATGGCCCACAACCCTTCCGTCTATTTCTGCAACCAAAGATAATTCCGGAATATAGGCGTCCCCGTTTCTCAGCGCATTGACTAAATCCTGCTCGTTTCCGTCAGCATGTTTTGCATGGGCAAATGCCTCTTTTACGAGGGAATAAATCATATCATAATCTTTTATTTCTTCTTTTCTGATCAGCATACGATACCTCACCGAATAAAATATTTGATTGCAGATCGGTTACAGCTCCACGTTTATTTTATATTCATCATCAATCAGTATATAGCTGGCGCTGCTTTCCTGAGCCTGTTTTAAGATTTTTGCGTTGTCCTCCAGCACACTTTCAAACGTGCAGGAATCATCATCAAAACGATTTTCAATTGCGCTGGCATATTTTTTTATGTCATGAAAATGGTTCCGGATATAATTTTCGCTCATGACAAGACAGAGGTATTTTATCTCTCCCAGATATTCTTTTGAAAAGTCTTTTTCCCAAGTAAAAGGGATATAACATCCCTCAATTATTAGATTTTGCTTGTTTTCTATAGCTGTTTTAATTATTTCACGGATTATTGGCCATAGATAATCTGTTAAATCGGTATCTTCGCTTAAGGGAGTGAGATCCGTCTGTCCGCTGCGGATTAATCCCATCTTTAAATGGTCGATGGACAGATATGGATACTGATATTTTTCGAGAAGACTCTGAGCAAGGACCGTTTTGCCAGTGTGAGATGCGCCTGTTATCAAAATAATCATGGATCGCTTTCCTTCTGTTTAGCAAATTTCAATATACTTCATCCATTTTATCATTGCCGGCTTTGAAAGTCAATTTCGGAGGACATGTTGAGTCAAGTGATTAATCTCGTAGTAGATTTTATCGTTGAAAACGGGTATATTAGAGATGGGCCTGATAAAAGTATGAATTTTTTTTACTTGGAATGGGCCTGTATTTCTTGCTGACAAACTTATTATATGAGGAGGTTTTAAGGTGGATGAAACGATAACCTTTAGCCCTGGCTCGTTTTTTCATGGGACGAGGGCGGACGGACTCGTTAAAAAATCGGGAAAGGGACATACAAACTGGCGTACAAAGAGAAAGAATCTCAGAACGGGCAAGATGGGCAAAAAAGAAGATTTGAGAAGGTATTGAGATAAGGAGGGGATGCAGCATGTGCGATATTCTTCAATTTACCAGCAGGGAGGAATTTAGAAAATGGCTTTCCAGGCATTGTCTGGAACAGGATGGTGTTTGGCTTCTGTTTGGCAAAACCGGAGGGCCCAAAACGATAAAAGCGGCGGAAGCGCTGGAGGAAGCTCTCTGCTTTGGATGGATTGACGGACAGATGCAGAGTCTTGATGAAAAAACTTATAAGAAATATTTTTCCATGCGGAGGGAGAAGAGCAAGTGGTCAGAGAAAAATAAAGCGCTGACCGAGAGCCTTGAAAAACGGGGGCTTATGACCGATTTCGGCCGGAAGAAGATAGAGGAAGCCAAGGAAAACGGCCAGTGGAACGCCCCCCAATCCACGGCGGTGACGGAAGAACAGATTGCCCGGCTTTCTTCTCTGCTGGAAGGATATGAACCCGCAAGAACCAATTTTGAGGCCATGCCCTTATCGGTAAAGAAAACCTATACGCGGGCGTATTTCGACGCGAAGACAGAAGCCGGGCGGGAAAGGCGAGTGGCCTGGATGGTGGATAGACTGAATAAAAATCTGAGGCCGATGTAGCGCGGGGGTATTCCAACTCTGGTAAAGAGAGAAAACGTTAATACTGTTTTTTTACCAAATCAAGGCCGTAGTCTTTCAAGTCACCGTTTACCGCATCCGAAAGCCAACCAGCAATCGATTGTCCCTGTTCCTCAAAGGGCAGCCATACAGCGGGAGTTGCGATGATCGTATGCGCTGTCATATTCCGCGGCTCATCATACCAGGGCATGCCATCCCAGATAAACAGGCTTACGTCGGCTTCCTGAAATGGTAAGATGGAGTCTCTAAGGATCTGCTGATAGATATCCGCTTCTTTTTCTGTTACATCCATCACACCAGTATCGAAATAATTTTGGACTTTTGCCAGGTCGCCGTCCCTGGTAGAGCAATCAAACAGAAGATGAATGCCATCCCCACATTTCTGGTGCAGTGCAGTCAGGCAGTCCAGAGTGAGGTTATTGGTGGTCGGTTTATCTGCGATTTCCCCTGGGGTTTGCCAGACGTCTACCGCGATGGTGTGCCAATCATCGTGTAGCAGAAGGGAAGCGTCTACCAGAACATTTTTGCTCTCTGCATTCGGGAAATAATTTGTAAAGAGATCGTCAGCGAGAAGCGCCGCAGCAAAGCCTCCGGCACTGTAGCCGGTAACGACAACCGCTTCCGGGTCGTCTACACCGGCGAGTTCCATCACTTTCCTCATGGTTTGCGTGTAGTTCAGATATCCATTGTGATAGAGAATTTTCTTTTTTCCGTCGTGGTCCGTATAGTGAAATTCTCCGGTGCCTGTGTGAAAATCCCCGGTTGCATAGGGAAACAGAATGACGGTCCAGTTTTCAAAGGGACTTCCCTCTGCCTCGCAGGCAAGGCCGCCCATGTTCATGGTGAGATTGGCCAGGGTTTCAATAAAAATTTCTGTGGTATTATAAGTATCGTCTCTGGCGGTTTCCTCTTCTGTTCGCTGGAACCTGTTTGGTTTTTGTCAATTAAAACGGGTTCTGCCGTTGAGGCGCACAGATCAAGCAAATGGCTGTTCATTGTTCCTTCTCTGCCAAGAAGGTGTAGAATGTCGCCCATGCACTCAGACTACCCACTTTTTCTTTTGGCAAATAGGATGTTGTAAGAGTACCCGCCAGAATCACCCGTCCCAGATCATCCTTCGCTGAATTCAGATAATTTCAACCCATTGCGGTCTCGGGAGCATTTCCGTATCCAAGGGAGGAGATGGTTTCCATAATGTTATGACTCCCAACCGGCATAACTTCAAGGGGATGGAACACAGCCGCAAGGCATAATAGTCTGCGTTATAGCTGCCTCCGCAAGCTTTGCCTTTGCAGTACCGAATCATTTTCGCTTTATACGAATTGCCCGATACTGCTTTTTGTACCTGTTAAAACTCGGCCCTATGAATTTCAACATTTCTCTGCGCAGATCTGCGGATTGATGACGGCTGGAGGCGGATTGTCAAAGGCTTCTGTTATTATATCTTTTTCTCCTACCCGATGCAAGCTGTATGTAATTTAAGGTACAGTGTCCTGCTTTACGATCGCAAGCATCACGACATCATGAAACTCTCGTCCAAAAGGATAAGAATGGAGCGTCCCCTCCCGCAGATAGCCGTTTTTCTCAAGCACTCGCATGGACGCACCGTTCTCTGCATGGACAAGTCCCTGTATTCTCCGCAGGCCAAGCTCATTGAACCCGAACTCTGTTACCTTTGCCGCCACCTCGCTGGCGGCGCCCCTTCCCCAACAGTCATATGCATAGTGATACGCAATTTCTGCCATAGTCTGCTTGACAAATCCTCCCAGATCGATCCTGCCGATCACGCTTCCGCTCGCCTTTTCTTTCACACACCATGTAAAAACAAGTTTTCTTTTTAAGAGACGGTCGTTGATATTGTGCAGCCAGTTTGTGATATGTGGTTCCTTGTCAAAGAGGGGGACACCGCCGCCAAGATATTTCTGTACCCTGTCATCTCTTAAGATATCAAAATAGGCGTCCATATCTTCCCTTGCAAACGGAACTAACAAAAAGCGCTCTGTTTCTAATGTCGGGACACACGTAAAATAATCTCTAAACTTCTTCAACTATTTCGCCTCCTTCCCTTATCGCACTACAGCCTATCTATAAGATACATATTCTTCCAAATTGCGCCTTTTTAAGTGATCTTTGGAAGGTTCTGCATCGGTATAACCCATGATTAAGATCGCAACCGGTTCCACATTGTCAGGCAGTTCAAATTCAAGCCGAACGGCTTCCGGAATAAAATACATGATCCATGTAGAACCGATGCCTAAATCTGCCGCCTCCAGCATCATGTGTGTGGCGACAATACTTGCGTCGATATCGCCGCTGTGTTTATGGTCATAATCGCGCTCCCAGCATTTATCCTTATCATAGCAAACAATAAATGCGAGCGGAGCATTATAATGGCACTCCGTACATTTTTTTAATGTTTCAAGCCCTCTGGGGGAGTGAACCACAATAATTTTCTGCGGTTGGTTATTATGAGCGGTGGGCGCGGCATTCCCCGCCATGAGAATCTGATCGATTGCTGCCTTTGAAATCGGCGTTTGCCTGAAATTACGCACTGAATACCGTTTTACTGCCAATTCTTGAAAAGTCATTTATAAGTCTTTCCTTTCGTTACTCTTTCAAAGAGTATTATTTGCCACAAAGGTTTCATATGCCCTGATACCCCTGTCTCTCATAATAAAATCGCAAATACCGTTATTGATTAACCGAATGGGATAAAACATAGCCTCGGCAATGGATATTCTATAATCATCCATGAACATCTCATAGGAATATCCTTTCACGTTCTGGCATAAGCACTCGTAATAGTGGTCAAGAAGAGGTTTTGAACGCTCTTTATCTGGCTCAATATGAAGAGCCATGAGCATTGCCAGATCTTCCGTACATAGCCCTGCACGAATCGCTTCCATGTCAATCATCTTAACAGACGTACCTGGCGATTTAGATAAAAAAATATTTCCCGGATGCAGATCTCCATGTATAATCGTAATATTTTTTCCTACACGAAATCTCTCCTCTGCCATGGGAATATATTTTTGCTTTAAGAACTGAACAGCATCCTGATAATAATTGAGTTTATCCGCATGGATCGTATTGCTGAATCCATTCCAAACTTTGGGGATTCTGCCCGTCTCTTCTTTTTCCCGATATGCAAGAAAATTTTGCTCCAGTCCATTGATATGGGCAAGTAAACTTTCTTTTGACTCATGCCTTTTGTCCAGCCCTATTTTCTCAAAAGCATTCTTACTTTCCCAAAAAACAGCATGTACTTTTGCCATTTCTTTCAAGATGACACAATATTGATTTCTGAAAAATATCCCACTCTCGCTGTCCTCATCAAAATGGATGCCTTGAACGCTGTCAGTCACCTCATCCATCAGAAGAACTTTTTTATCGAAATCAACACAATATATCTGGGGAACCGCTAACACATGCTGGCGGAATAATTCGTATCCCAAAAGTTCTTTATCATCGCTGTAATATACTTTTTCGACTAATCGGAGCTCCTGCTGCGGCGTTGCCACTGTAATATATATGCTTACATATCTTTTATGCGTTTCCGGCTTTCTTCTTGCGATCTGATAGTTTCCAAGATTGGGATGGACTCTGCGGACCGCCTCAATGATTGCGGCATCGTCCAAACCAATGCTTTCTCCAGGCATGGTACCACCTAATTGTTGAATGATATAGTCAGCGATGTGCCTTGCCCGCACGTCCATCCCATCTATTTTCTTTTCTTCAATCTCTGGATCAAATAAATACGCCGGCATAATAATCGTGTCAACAGAACACTGGAAAATCTGTGCCAGAACAGGCAATAACGATGTGTCGGGCATCGTATGTCCGTTTTCCCATTTGCTGATCGCCTGCGGTGAGATACCAAGTAAGTCCGCAAGTTTTTCCTGCGACATGCCGTTTTTCCTTCTCAGAAAAGCAATTCTTTTTCCAAATTGTTTTATATCAAGCATGTTTATCTCCTTCATGTGCAGAGTATTTTATACCCAGCAATTTTATTATAACAAAATCTCCGCTCAGAAAACATACTCAAAACAGCAACATGCCTTAACTTATGGTTTACCTGCTGTAATTGATTTATGTGCATCTCTTATGTGTATCCTTTGGTTTGTCCCTGACTTTGTATTATATAGAAGAATCTGCCATTATGGATTTTAATGCTTTCATCATTTGTAAGGCGAAACGCAGCCGGCTTGTAGAATATCACTTCTTATCAGAGTGACGCGGAGGACTAGAGCCTCTTTGCGGATAACAGCTTTGATGCAGTGCTTGTTCTGGGGTCAATGTATCGTCTTTTTGAGAAAGCGGAACAGCAGAGTGTGCTGGATGAGGCGATTCGGGTATCAAAGCCAGGTGGCGTCATTATGGCGGCTTTTCTTTCCACTGATTCAATCATGTATAACCGCTACCTTTTGGAAAATTTTCGGGAGGGTATAGAAAAATATTGATGCGGACTTTCAAGAGAGGCATTTAACAGGGCAGTGTTTTATTGGCTTTAATATGAAAGAATTAGAGGAACTGTTTTCGGAAAAGCCTGTTCAGAAAATTGCGCTTGCAGGAACGGACAGTATTTTGGTGTTGGCTGAAAAAGCATATACCATGCATTTGGCGGATGAAGATTTCCGGCTGTTTTTTGTCTCCATTTTTACATAAAAAATTTTCTTTTTTCTTGTGGTTCGTATGGTGAAATTCTCCTATACTTGTGTGGAAATCCCCGGTTGTATTTGGGAAACAGAATGACGATCTAGTTTTTAAAGGGACTTCCCTTTGCCTCGCGGCAAGGCTCCCATGTTCATGGTGTGATTGGCAAGAGTATCAATAAAAATTTCCGTGGTGCTATAAATATGGTCTCTGGCGGTTTCCTTGTTAATGCTGGCGCCGTCCGCAAAATATACTATGATTGAAAAGAGTCTGGTACTTACTGCCTTTAGAGGCTTTCATCTCTCTGTCAGTGATGCAATATCAAGAGGAATGAGAAGTATAGTATAATGCCCTTGTACATTGTTGCAAAAGAGAAAAGTTCTCATATCATATTTGTATGGGATGATACCAAAGGGAATTGGTAAAAAAACAATGTACTTATTAATTTAAGATAAGAATTAAATAAATAAGATTAAAAAAATAAATTATTCATCTAATATCAAATTTTAGTTTAATTTATTTGGTTTTATATATAATTTTAAAATATAATAGTATATTAAAATATATATTTTAAATAAAAAATAAATATAAAGAAAAAAACCAATAAAATCGAAAATATTTATGTTGACAAAACTTTGCTTTTATGCTATCCTAGTCAAGTAATATTTCGCTATTACAAATTTAACAGTAAAGGTAGGCAAGAATAATTTGGATGGGGCTGATTTTTTAACAGAATGCGAAATACGTGAAAGAGAGGAACAAGTGCGTAAGAATCTTTCACTGGATCCCAAGTATAGAGAAAAATATTGTAAGACAATAAGATTGCGTACACAAATAGAACATCTTGTTTCTAAATTTGAAAATCGCATTCGTGTTAATTACTGACGCGCTAATATAATTTTACTTAATTAATTGCTCTTCCTTATTCTTGCATTTTTGCTAAAAAGCAAAGATATTGGAGATGGTTTATCTATATAAAGAATACAAGTGTTAGTAACAAGATATTTATCTTTTATAAAACACTTTATAACAAGAAGTCATAGAAATTGTTTGAGAAAGTATTAGGATTTTTTATTTTGATAAGCAGCATAATATATGGTAGGCGGATTTTACTATAGTATATTATTGCTTATGTAGTTTATAATATAGTAGGCTTATAAGGTGTTTATATATTCAATGTATGTCAGATATCTGAATCTAGAGTAGGATTATATTTGTTAGGGTGTTCTGATGCCCTATATTTTTTCTATATATAAAGTATGCTTGCTTCGGATATTGTTGAAATAGAATTTAATGTAAAAATATATTAGATAGAAATTTTAGATAATAGTATATGACTATAAAAAAATGTACTAATATTTAAAAAATATTAGCTTGATTTGACTTTATAGATGTTTTTGAAAAAATTATAAAAGGTTTGGAAACTTTGCGGGATAGACAGATTTTGACTCTTGACTGCATTTTTTTTTGCTAATTTATATTATCAGATTTTCATAAAAAATAATCTGAAAAAAAGAGAGATAAAAAAGGAGAAAACAATATGAGAGAGAAGAAGAGAAGTAATTATGATTTATCGGTATATAATTCACCTCAGTATAAAATGGGGATTAAAATAATGGATTTAAACCAATTAAAAAATGTATTTCCTCAATACGAAAATATTATGGCAAAGATTGAGGAATATCGTAATAATAATATCAGACATAGTGGGTTGCTGAATAGTATGGATCGTCAAGATAATGTTATGTTTGATAATGTTTTTTCTATTATGGGACAAAGAGGAAGCGGGAAAACATCGGTATTATATACGCTAAAAAAAATGATTGAGCGCGACAATCCATATGATATGGTATTGCCAATTGTTATGCCAGAATTAGTACCAGAATCCAGCGAAATGATAGAGTGGATATTAGCTTTATTTGAGGAAAAGATAACAGAGATAAGTGAACGACTTCGTGAAAAGAGGAGGAATGAGTCGGATTTTTTTAAAGATTGTCGTGCGGGGGAAAGAGAAAATCTGGGAGACAAATATCGTTTTATTAAATCATTATGTAGTTTTGGATTGCAGCAGGGAAGCATGAATACGGTTTCAGAAATTGCATCTTGGAGGGAAAAATATACACAAGATCGATTTAATTTGTCGCAGGAACTGGTGAGGTTTTGGACAATGTTAATTAAGAGCATTCAAGGAACAGAAGAACAGTATGCTGAAAAAATGCCATTAATTTATGTGATGTTTGATGACGTAGATATGGAACCAAAGAGAATTTGGGAGTTAATGTCAGTAATTATTAAGTATCTGGCGCATCCGAATGTGATTGTTATTTTAACAGCGGATGAAGAGATGCTTTATCGCACAGTGAAAAGTGAATTGATTAAAAAGATTCATGATGAAGACTTTTCAGATCTAAAATATTTGGATGAGATGACAAGACGTTATGCGGGAAAAATATTACCTCCGGCAACCCGTTATTATCTAAAAAATTTTGAGACATGTCTTCAGAAGAAAAATTTTATATTTCAGTTGAATTTTGATGCTGATGGTAAAGTAAATGGTAGAGTTGATCTCCAAAAATATGTTAAAAGGATTGTTGCTCAATACGTGGGAAAAGAAGAAGATAAAACCTTTTTATGTAAGGATGGGGAATTTATTGATATCTATCTTATGTTTTGGGGAAATACAGCCAGACAGATTGGAAATGGGTGTTTAATATTAAATGAATTGATTACAAATTTAAACGAGTTATCTTCTGTACAGAACACGATGGAAGATAATGGTGAAGAAAAATATTTGATGGCTTTATATCAAATTGTGCATCAATTTGTTTTGAAAATTTTAACTACGAATAGTAGTTTATATGGGGATTATAGTGAGATAAAATCTTTGGTGAATGAATTAATTATTTATCATCCAAAAGAATGGGGAATTTATTTGAATTATAATTACATATATAAACGTACTATGGAGATGCAAGGGAGTAATGATATAGAAAAGAGCATTTGGACATATCCCTTTAATGAAAAGGAAGAGTCAGAAGTGGATCTTTTGGCAATTGTTAAAGAAAATATTGCTTTGTATATTCTTCTATATTTTATAGAAAATATTTTGATTGAAGAAGGGAAAAAGAGGGGGCAAAGTATTACTTCTTTATCTTCAAGAAATACAGTACACGGACAAGTATCCCTAGTTTCTCTTTTGGATCATTTTACAGCATCTTCTGGAGATTCAGCCATTTCTTTAGTTCGTAGAAATACCACAGAGGATAATATGGCTAGTTTTTTATATTCATATGGAAAAGTTTTGGAAAATCCAGAAGTGCTGATGGATTTTGAGTTGACAGATCCGATGAAAGTAAGAGAATATATTTATTCATTAGATAAAAATGAGGATACGACGCAGGAACTTTTAGAATATCATAAGAATAATCCTATTTGGTTTAAGAGTATAGTCCAATTGCTATATTTGGCTAAAAAGGGTTTTTATAATATCCCAAAAAGGAAATTGCAAATTAGAAGATATGATAAAGAATTTCGGCTTTTTGATCAAGGACTAACGTCTATTAGAGAAGAATATATGGACAAAGTGCAAAACGAATTATTGTATACATATGGAAAAGGGACAGAGGAATTCAGATTAGCGTCTATAGCATCAGCGTTTGAAGATGATCTGAAAGTGGATTGGATAACGGAGTGTGATAAAAAAACAATAGAGGGTTTAAATGAATGCTTACATGGAATAGTCTTCCAATTTATCAAACAGATCTCTGATGAATTGGAAGTTTTATCAGAAGAAGAGGAAAATACAGAAAGAGTTTTGTTTGAAGGTATTTATGGAGTTGTTAAAAGAGAAACTGACGAGTTGATTAATCAAATCAAAGGGGAAATTAGGGCGGCTGGAGAAAATTCAAATAAGGAATTTGCAGAAGTTATTAATGGAAAGATTGCTAAATTGGTTAATAGAATTGAAAATGAGAAAAAAATAAAAGAAAAAAAGGAAAGAGAAATTGAGGATAAAGAATTAGATGAGAAATTAAGTGAAAAAATTATAGATCTTGTTGAAAATGATTTTAGTGAAATAAAGGAGCAGATTAGGAAAAAAGAAAAGGAAAATGATGGGGAAAATAAAGCCTTATATACTAAAATAATGGAAATTATTGAGAATAAATTTAAAGGGATAAATAGACAAATAGAAAGGGAACTTAAGATAAAAATTTATAAGACAAAAGGAAAAAAAAGATATGATAGTATAACTGAGATACAAATATATATAAAACTTTTAAAAATACTGAAACCGGAGAAAAGTGAAACTATAATAAATGGGGTAAAATGTAGATTATTTGATATGTTGCTTTCGTTTTTGCAGGAGGAAATTGTAAAAATACGTAACAAATTTATTAGATATGAAATAAAAAATAAAGATGACTTTTTAAAGTGTATTGAACAGATGCAGGGGCCAGTTGATAATTTTTTTGATAGATCAATGATTAAAGATGAAAAATATATAGATATTCGTTATATGAATGCGGTAATGCGTACGATATTGAGAGGAACATATCAAAAAGAACTGGCAGAAGGATTTAAAGAACCTGAATTAAGCGGAGGACGTAGTATATACCGTAAAATAACAACCTTATTGGATGTTGATGTCTCAGAGCAATTAGAAGAAGCACTAACTATGATTTTGTACGAGAAATTATATGCTTTTGTTGAAATAGAGAGTTTAAAAAGTTATTTTAATGAGAAGGGAAAAAGAACAGCAGCAATAATAAATAATGACCAGATTCCCTATAAAAAACTATATAAAAACATTGAAAAAGAATTACGTTCTGTATTAAATAATAATGAGGAAGGAAAGGAGAGGGATATGATTTCCTATTTAATTGAGAAATATGTTCGTAATGCAGTTGGACAATATATGGAAAGCATATGGGATGGAGGAGGAAATGAATAAAATACGATTGAATCAAATTCTTACTATCCTTCTTGCACCGTATTGTGAAGCAGAGTTTATTGAAGAAGGCAAAGACTTTATTGAAGATATTCGTTACAAATATGTTCGTTTACGGGAAAGAAGTCATTTAATGTTGGAGCGAGAACGAATAAAACGGGATGAGGATTACATAAAGAGTGAAAAACGTAGAGATAGATTTCTGCAGACTCATTCTGGATATTTTACAAACTCTTTAGACGACGCCGTGATGTTGATAAATTTATTTTTTCCAGAAAGCGAGATAGCGGACTTGTATCAAAATACTCCAGGGGATATTCATGCAATTGAAAAATATTATTTGTTGAATCTTTTTAAGATTGCTGAATCATTGCTGACTTTCCGGGATGGTCGATTGGCAATTCGCACATGGAATAACCCTAGAAAGCGGGAGGATATTCGATACTACGAAGAAGATTTGTTTGGCGTAATCCATGTGTTTGATAAGGTGGAAACTTGGAATCTTCTGAATCGTATGATGACGCCGGATATATTGGAGGTTGCTTTTTTGATAAAGGCAAGACTGACGGATATCCGGTATTTGAGAAGTCAAGGAACAGAGATTAGTTTAGCAGATACAACGCTAGAAAAAGTTTTAGAAAAGGGCGTGGGAGAAACACATTTTCATATGAATGCAGGAGCTGCTAACGAGTATTACTGGGAGAATGCTATAAATTATATAAATTGGGAACGAGCAGTAAGCAATCAGGATTCATACGAATTACATAGAAAAAAAACAGGACCAATTGATTGGCCCTTAGTATTATTTCGTTTGTTGATAGCTGATTATTTGGAGGATACAGAGAATGAGGAAGAAATTTTGCCATTTATCAAACATCACTGGGGGAAGTACTATCCTTTGATACATGGTATATTAGATTCATTATATTTTGGAACAAAGATGCAATATAGAGAGTCTTGGAGAGAATTGTATGGTGTGGTGCTTCAGTATTATGAAGATAAGAATAGACAATATAAGGAGCATAAAGAGAAGGATTATCTTTTGCATACTATATATCATTGCTACCAATACTATTGCGTCAGTGCAGAAAATATTTTTTTATTACAATATTTGAAATATTTGTGTAGAAACGTCGAGGATAGAATGTTAAGACATCTTTTTTTTCAATATATACGTAAAAAAAATGAATTTTATCATATGAATATCCAGGCTAATCAGATAGAAGGGCTGAAAAATTTTAGAATATTTAGTGATACGCTGAAGAGAAGAAATCAACTTCTAGTAGATGAAAAAGGTAGTGTAGATCCGGGGAGGCAAATTGAGATTGTATTTCGGAGTATATCAGTAAATAAGCACTTACAGAAATTAGAGTTTCGTACCCAGCCCCCAGTAAGAAAGATTCCTTGTTTAGCTGAGAGGGCTAGGCACACGGAGGTCGGTAAATGGGAGCTTAAAAGAGATATATTGAAACGGATTGAAAATGTGTTGGAGGGTTTGAGACGATATGCAGTACAAATTACGGGATGTTTTGATGATAATGAAATAAAATCCACATTAGACCAAGGAGTAGATAGTGGGGAGTTGGTTTTTCCCTCGATTGGAATTATTTTTCATTTCTTAAAACGAGATTATGTGGATAATCGAATTGCAGATTCTTGTTGGCTTTTGGAAAAGGAAAAACGCCCAGCATATTCAATGCATATTTTGCAATGGCGTGAACAAATGATTGACAGTGCGAAGGCAATTGAAGAGCTGCGATCAGAGATTCCGGGCTTGGCAGGGTACATTGTGGGGATTGATGCAGCCTCAGAAGAAAATCAGTCAGAGCCATGGATTTTTGCACCTGTATATGCAGAAATACGTAATAGATACATTACAAAACCATTATTGGAAAAAGAGGGGAGAATTATAAGAATACAAAATATGGGGTTTACTTATCATGTAGGCGAAGAATTTCGTCATGCACTTTCCGGTTTCCGTCATGTGGATGAGGTGCTTCGTTTTTTTCATTATAAGGCGGGAGATCGTATTGGTCATGCCGTGGTTTTGGGAATAGATATTGAGCGTTGGGCCCATGAACATGAAAATGTGGTTGTTCCAGTAGGGGAATATCTAGATGATTTATTGTGGTTGTGGGGGGATATTGTGCATGATGAAATAGATGTAGAAGTATCTCTGGATATTATTGAAGGAAAGATACTCGACTTAGCCGGTCGGATTTATGGTAATATAGTGGGAATGACGCCAAATATACTTTATGACGCTTATTGTACAAAGTTTAAAAGAGATAACAGCAAAATTTTTGTTAACATGCGAAAATATATGAAGCAAGAACAAATGTATTCAGGAAACCATTTTTGTAAGCATCATCTTCAAGATGGTATAGTGAATGAAATATGGACAAGTGATAAAATTTTGTGTACATTTTTCTGTCCAATTTATCATCAGAAACTTCAAAAGCCGATTATGATTCCAATCAGTCCTTCGATGGTTAGATTGATGAAAGCGATACAGGAACAATTACTTCAGAAAATAGAAAGAATGGGAATTTATGTAGAGGTAAATCCAACATCGAATTTAGCAATTGGAATAGCATCAGATATGGATGATAGTCATATATTTCGGCTAAATTCTGTAGATGGAATCCAGCTACATAGGAAAGATGAAAAAAATAAACATAAAGTATTATTAACAATTAATTCTGATGATCTAGCAATATTTAATACATCATGTGAAAATGAGTTGGCTTATATGTATCATTCCATGACACATCAAGGATACGATAAAGAGGATACATTACAGTGGATTGATAAAATCCGACAGTATGGCCTTGATAGCAGTTTTGTAAAACATATTAGAAAGCCATCTCAACAATATGATGAGATTAAAGTACTGCTGAAAAAAATTCGAGAATATTAAAAAATTATAATTGTTTTAGGAGGAGATATAAATGGGATCAGTATTTGAAAAATTGACATATTATGATATTTTGGGATATTTACTTCCAGGCATGGTTTTTGTTATTATAAGCGGAGGAGCATACGCTTTTTCAATAGGAGAGGATATAGTTGAGAGATACAAAGATATTAGTGGTTTTTTAATAATGCTATTTATAGTAGTGTCATATGTTATTGGCCTCATATTATCGGAATTCTCAAGAATCTTTATGATTATTTTTGATAAAATTAAACTTAAGATGAAGCATATAGAAAGATGTTATTCTTTTCCTGTTGAACGAAGCATTATAGTAAAAGCCCTAAAAAATAGTAATCTAATTAGTGGAAATGAAGAGGATATAAAAGCAGAATATTTTGAAGTTATGTATGGTGTGATACAAACAGATCCAAAGTATGGGAGGATTCATAACTATACTTCGGCTGAGATTATGTATAAAAACTTGATGGCAGCTATATTAGCAAGTGCGTTAATTGTTTTTTTTGTACTACAGTATAAAAATTTTTGGTTTTATATTATTAGCATAGCTATATTCCTTGCCTTTTTAAATCGTTATCGCCGTTTTTATAAAAAAAAGATTAAATATACTGTGATATGGTTTGTGGAGAAATATAAAAAATAGAGTAAATACCTAATTTTATGATACTGAAGTTAAAGGTTTTAACTATTGGATTGTAAAAAATTAAAGTTTTACAGTAAATGTAAGCTTTTGAATCATTCAAGAGTTATCATAAAAATAGTTCTCGAAATAAAGAAAAAATATACAAACGGTTGCGCAGCAAGAATCAGAAGATATACCGTTATAAAGATATCCGAATAATTATTAAATAATACAAATATTATAAGAAATCTTGCGGAAAATGTATCGCCATATGTGGCAGAACTAGACCTTTACGAAACGGATAAGGAAGTTGACAACAGCGCGTAAAACTATTATAATCGCAATTACAAATTGAGCGAAAGAGGGATTTCAGAGATGAAAGATCATAGTTCTCAAAATAAAAAGGCATGGGAATATAATGCGTATGAGTTTTGGCTCAAACAATCTGGTACACCCGCTGACCGGGCAAAAAGAGACTTAGAAAATCCTATCGGAATGCTGAAAAAATATTCGGGTTACTTTGATACCTACAATGGTATAAAAATAGCAAACATATGTGGTTCTTGCGGAAAAAAGGCTGTTCCCTTAGCTATTTTAGGAGCAGAAGTTACGGTTTTTGATATTTCAGAAGAGAATAAGAAATACGCGCTCGAAGTCGCAGCCGCCGCAAAAGTGAATTTAAATTTTGAAGTATGTGATATATTGGAAATAGATATAGAGAAGTACGGAAATTATTTTGACGTAGTGTTTATGGAAGGGGGAGTATTACATTACTTTCATGATATAGATGAATTTATGTGCATGATGTATTCGTTATTGAGAGACGATGGCCAAATGATATGCAGCGATTTTCATCCATTTACTAAAATATCAGATATTTTGAATTTTAAACAACCGACGATGAGTTATTTTTCAACGGAAACTTTTGAAGGAGAAATGGCGCATTCCCGTTTTTTTGAAGAGAGTGTTCGAGAGCAGATGCCTAAGTGCAGTTATAGAAAGTATACGATCAGTGAGATTGTCAATTCTATCATAAAGAATGGTTTTACATTAAAAAGGTTTGATGAACATCCTGCATGGACAAATGAAAATATACCGGGAGAGTTTACGGCTGTGGCGCGTAAAACGAATACACCAACAAAAGCTTGTCTCAAAAAACAATAGCATCTTTCCATCACATCAGAAAAATGGCGTTCGGCCAAAAAAGCCGAACGCCATTTTTTTTCTCAATCCAGCCGGACCGGCGCCGTTATTTCCGGCCGCCGTATTCCGTCTAAGCGTATATCTTTTGCTCAGATCTTATTGTCGGAGCCCAGAACATCCACGATCTTATGCTTCACCAGCTCCTTGATGTTGGCGCGGGCGGGCTTCAGATACTGGCGGGGATCGAAATCGCCGGGATGATCATGGAAGTACTTGCGGATGGTACCGGTCATGGCCAGACGCAGGTCGGAGTCGATGTTGATCTTGCAGACAGCCAGCTTGGAGGCTTCTCTCAACTGATCTTCCGGAACACCGATGGCATCGGGCATATGGCCGCCGTAGGTGTTGACCATCTGCACATAGTCCTGCGGTACGGAGGAAGAACCGTGCAGAACGATGGGGAAGCCGGGCAGTCTCTTCTGAACCTCTTCCAGAATGTCGAAGCGAAGCTGGGGCTTCGTGCCGGGCTTAAACTTGTATGCGCCGTGAGATGTACCGATGGCGATGGCCAGGGAGTCGCAGCCGGTGCGGTTTACAAACTCCTGCACATCCTCCGGACGGGTGTAGGAGGAATCCTCAGCGGATACGTTGACTTCATCCTCCACGCCGGCCAGCGTGCCAAGCTCCGCCTCTACCACAACGCCGTGTGCGTGAGCGTATTCAACCACCTGCTTGGTGATGGCGATATTCTCCTCAAAGGGCTTGGAAGAAGCGTCGATCATGACGGAGGTAAAACCGTCGTCGATGCAGGACTTGCAGGTTTCAAAACTGTCGCCGTGGTCCAGGTGCAGTACGATGGGCAGGCCGGTCTCGATCTCAGCAGCCTCCACCAGCTTTACCAGATAGGTGCGGTTGGCATAGGCGCGGGCTCCCTTGGAAACCTGCAGGATAACAGGAGATTTGCACTCCTTTGCAGCTTCCGTGATACCCTGGATGATCTCCATGTTGTTGACGTTGAAGGCGCCGATGGCGTAGCCGCCTTCATAGGCCTTCTTGAACATTTCGGTTGAAGTAACTAAGGGCATGATGTGTTCCACCTTTCTTATAGATAGTAGTCGGCCGGACCAGCAGGCTGAGTCTGGCCTGTTGTGCCGCTGTCTTTATTATACCAGAAAAATCAAATCTGTATAGAAGTTTTTTCCTAAAAAATGAGAAAAAGATAACGCAGCTTTGCCGCGGCAGAAAAAGATTCGGATTTCCGCCGGGAAAATTTTCTCAAAAAAGCGCTTGACAGAAAAAGGAGGAACGCATATAATGAACATAGTTCAGTTTGGAGGGAAAGGAATTTGAATACGGTTGTAACTTCCAAAGAAGCCATTTTAAAGGTGAGTCGGGAGCTGATCCGGGAGCAGGGCTGGGAAGCCGTTAATATTCGGGCGGTGGCGAAAGCGTGTGAGATTTCTGTCGGTACGGTCTATAATTATTTCCAGTCCAAATCGGACTTGCTTGCGCAGACTGTGGAGAGCGTCTGGTTTGATATCTTTCATTTTCCGGAAGGCAGGGGAGCGTTTGACAGTTTTGCGGGGTGTGTGGAGTGGGCGTTTGACAGTATGAAACAGGGAGACGAAAAATATCCTGGTTTTTTTACGCTTCATTCCATGAGCTTTGTCGGAGAAGAGAAAACCGGCGCACAGCAGCGCATGGCGCAGTCTAGGCAGCATATGAAAGAGAGACTGCTGCTGGTCCTTACAAACGATCCCAATGTTCGGCCCGATGTGTTTGACAGCAGCTTTACCCGGAAAAAATTTGTGGAGATTATTTTTTCGCTGATTCTTTCGGCGTGCCTGCAGCGTGATTATGACAGCAGTGCAATACTGAGGATGATCCGCCGGATACTCTATGAATAAAAAGGATAAAAAACCCCGTGAGCGGCGGGGATTTTTTATAAATCAAAATGAACAATGTTCAGAAAGAGAGGAACAAAGTATGCAAACAATGATCGAAACTATTTTTGACGCGGTATATTTGATTTCTGTTATCGCCTTAGGTATTACCATGATTGTAAAAAGCGGCGGAAACAAGGAATACCGGCTGTCCGGAATGATGGCGGTGGTACTGGGCGCCGGGGATTCCTTCCATCTGATTCCCCGCGCGCTGGCGCTGTGTACCAGCGGACTGGAGAATTTTACAGAGGCTCTCGGCGCGGGAAAATTTATCACTTCCATCACCATGACTGCCTTCTATATCTTATTGTATTATGTATGGAGGATACGATATCGAATCAAAGGAGAGAATGGTGTGACAGCGGCGGTCTATGTGCTGTCTGCGCTGCGTATTCTTCTTTGTCTGTGCCCGCAGAACAAATGGCTGAGTGCGCAGTCGCCTTTGTTTTGGGGAATTTACCGCAATATTCCTTTTGCGCTGTTGGGATTGCTGATTATAGTCCTATTTTATAAAAGCGCAAAGGAGCGCGGGGATAGGGAATATCGGTATATGTGGCTGACGATTGTCCTCAGCTTTGGCTTCTATATCCCGGTGGTGCTCTGGGCCGATACCGTTCCTCTGATCGGGATGCTCATGATTCCGAAAACCTGTGCGTATGTGTGGACGGTTTGGATTTGTTTTCAGGCTATGAGAAGGGGAAACAGCCGTACGGACATGAGGGGAAGAGAGAAAAAGGAAGAATCTGAAAAAAGAGGCGGCGTTCTGAGAGCGAACGGATAAAACATTCTCGTTTTCTTTCGCAAAGGAAAACAGATATGTGTATAAAATGAATCTCCCCTATGCTATGGAAATGCAGTTTGTACTGTTCTGCAAAAAACGCATCCAAAACAGATCCAACAGCTCGCAGAAAGCAAGGTTAAATATGCCTCCAGGCATAGGGGATAGATCAAAATGACTTAAAGCAGCGCTTGTGCCGTCTTTCGCTCTAAAGAAAATCGTCGTCCGGATCGCTGTCAGGTCCCTGCCCTGGATCCGATTCCTGACCAGGTCCCCGGCCATGCCCTCCGAAAAACTCATTGCTGATGACGTTCTTTTTTATCCGGGCATCCTCAATGGTATCGGATAAAAGCTTTTTGATCTCCTTGGGATTTTTGATATTGACCAGGGAGATATGCCGGTCGTGGTCAACCTTCGTACAAAGCTCGATGGTGCCGGTGCCGAAGATTTTCTGGCCCAGAGAGCGGGTCAGCTTGATGTCGGTGATGCGGTAGAGCAGAGTTTCATCGAAAGACGTGTTCAGGAGCCCCTTTTGGATAAAGAGCCTTTCGTCTTTTACTTCATACTTGGTGAAAGAAAAGGGGAACCACATAAAATGTTTGCGATCCTTCCAGATGCAGTCGCTATCCTGTTTTGGCATGTATCTCTCCTTTGTGTTTTTTGTGTATGGCGTCATCTATATTATAATCGCAGAAAGGAAGAACTGCAACTGGTTATAACGCTTTTGCCGGATCAGAAAACCCCCGGATCGCCGCCGGGGGTTTCTGTAATGATAATATGAGGGAAAGAATCTTTTATGAGACAAAAGAAGAGGCCTTCGGCATATTCCGAAGACCTCTTTGTCTGTCCTTTTTTATTATAGAGCGGAATGGGAATATGTCAAGTATTTTTTGGAAAAAATATGAGGAAAAACCGGATGAATGGCAAATCAGTACTTAAAAAACAGGGCAAACTGTGTTATGATGAAAGGAGCGTTCAATATGGAAATTATTTTTTACCAGGAGGAAAAGGAATGAATCAGGAATGGTCGCTGGATGCGTTGTACACCGGATATGACGATCCCAATTTTGTGAGAGATATGGAGAGAATCCCGGAGGAGATCGAGGCGTATCGAGGCGTGATCGCGTCTCTGCAGCAGGAGGGAGATACGGCAAAACAGTTGCGGGAGCTTTTGACGGCGGAGGAGCGGCTGGAATATTTTGCCATGCGGCTGTCTCTCTTTATTCATCTGAAGCAGGCCGTGAATTCGTCGGATGAGCAGGCGGCTGCCGCCAGCGCGCGCCTGCATATGCAGCTCAGTACAACCAATAAGGACAGCGCCATTGCCAGAAAGTGGATGGCATCCCTCGACAATCTGGAGGAGCTGGCCGCGTCAGATCCTCTGATTGCGGAGTATGAGGATCTGCTTCGTCAGGCGAAGAAGGAGGCGCGGTATCTGTTAAGCGACGATGTGGAGGATGTGATCGGCAGGATGAATCTGTCGGCAGGCAGGGCCTGGGGGGATCTGCAGGAATTTCTGACAAGCTGTGTGGAAGTGGAGTACGAAGGGCAGCCCACCAATCTGTCCGCCATCCGCAACATGGCCTACAGCGAGGATCCGAAGGTGCGACGGGCCGCCTATGAGGCGGAGCTGGCGGCCTATCCAAAGATCGCGGATTCGGTGGCGTTCGCCCTGAATCACATCAAGAGCCAGGTGAATATGGAGACCGAGCTGCGCGGCTATGACTCGGCGCTGGACATGACGCTGAAACAGGCGCGCATGTCGAGAAAGACGCTGGATGCGATGCTGTCTTCCATGCGCCGCTATCTGCCGAAGTTCCACGCCTATCTTCGGACGAAGGCCAGACTGCTCGGCTATGAGAACGGTTTGCCCTGGTTTGAGTTGTTTGCACCCATGGGAGAGGATCCGCGCAAATTCACCATAGAGGAGACAAAAGAATATCTGCTGTCGCATTTCAGACCCTTTTCTTCGGATCTGGCTGACATGATCGAGGAGGCGTTCGCCAACGATTGGATCGACTTTTATCCCCGCAAGGGAAAGAGAGGAGGCGCTTTCTGCTCCGGTTTCCCGGCGTTAAAGAGAAGCTGGATTCTGACCAATTTTGACGGAACGCTGGGCGATGTGGTGACGCTGGCCCATGAACTGGGACATGCCTACCATAACCGCAATCTGGAGGAAAACCGGATTTTAAACACGAGCTATTCCATGCCGGTGGCGGAGACGGCTTCGACATTTAATGAGACCGTGATTATGAGCGCCGCCATCGCGGAGGCGGAGGGCGATGCAAAGATGGGACTTTTGGAGAGCCAGCTTCAGGATACGACGCAGATCATCTGCGATATCTATTCCCGGTATCTGTTCGAGACGGCGGTGTTTGAGGCGAGAAAAGACTCGTTCCTCTTTGCTCCCCGGCTGAAGGAGGAGATGCTGAAAGCCCAGAAGGAGGCGTACGGCGACGGCCTGGACCCGGAATATCTTCATCCCTATATGTGGGTGTGCAAGAGCCATTACTATTCGTCGAGCAGAAGCTTTTATAATTACCCCTATGCCTTCGGCGGCCTCTTTGCCAGAGGGCTTTATGCAAAGTATCTGGAGGAGGGGGAAGCGTTCCTGCCGGCCTATCGCAAGCTGCTGCGGGCTACGGCCACCAGCGATGCGGAATCTGTGGCAGAGATCGCCGGTATTGATCTGACGCAGCCGGCGTTCTGGGATAAGAGTCTGGATATGGTGGCAAACGATATTGATACGTTTATCGCGCTGGCGGAGAAGAAGCTGGCCGCCGCCCCCGATCGGAAAGGATGACCGATGGGAAGAGGAACAGGATTTTGCGTCAACGCCTACGGAAAAATCAATCTGGGATTGGATGTGATCGGCAGGCGGGAGGACGGCTATCATGAGGTGCGGATGGTCATGCAGACGATCCGCCTTCATGACCGCGTCTGCATGCAGCGAGAGAGGGAGCCGGGGATCCGCTTACAGAGCAATCTGTCTTTTCTGCCGTCGGGGCCGGAGAATCTGGCCTGGCGGGCGGCGGCTCTTTTGATGGAAGAGTTTGGATTGGGCGGCGGCCTGCACATCACGCTGGAGAAGCGGATTCCGGTTGCGGCGGGAATGGCGGGGGGCAGCGCGGACTGCGCGGCGGTTCTGTATGGGGTAAACCGTATCTATCACCTGGGCCTGACGTTGGAACAGCTTCAGGAGCGCGGGCTGCGGCTGGGAGCGGATGTGCCTTACTGCCTGCTGCGGGGAACGGCCCTGGCAGAAGGGATCGGAGAGCGCCTGACACCGCTTCCCCCGGCGCCCGGCCAGATTGTGCTGATTGCAAAGCCGGCCGTCAGCCTTTCGACAAAACGTATCTATGAGAAATTGAAGCTGACAGAACAGACCGTTCACCCGGATATCGACGGGATGACGGAGGCGATTTGCAGCAGAGATCTGGAGGGGATGCTGGCCCGTCTGGGCAATGTGCTGGAAGATGCCGTGCTGCCGGATCACCCGCAGATTGCGCGTTTAAAACAGACGATGTACGCAGGCGGGGCAGGGGGCGCTCTGATGAGCGGCAGCGGTCCCACAGTATTTGGATTCTTTGATGAGATCGAGCAGGCCAGAAGAACGGCTGAACTGTGCCGCAGGCAGAAGCTGGCAAGGCAGGTCTGCGTGACCGGGCTGTATCATCGGGATACATAACCGGGGCAGAAGCCGGCAGGGCAGGCTTGCATGATCATGCGGCATCACCGGGACGGAAATAGTCGGAAAAGACTGTCGGGAACGAAAGCGGACGGGAAAGGAGCAGGAGACATTTGAAGGGACTGAAATTGGAGGCCGGAGGTAATGTATCGCTGAGAGAAGCTGTGTACCAGACGCTGCGCCGGGCCATACTGACCAATCTGCTGAAGCCGGGGGAGCGGCTGATGGAGCTGAAGCTGGCGGCGGAGCTTGGCGTCAGCCGGACTCCCGTGCGGGAGGCCATTCATCTGCTGGAGAAGGAGCTTCTGGTAAAACAGGAGCCTCATAAGGGCATTGTGGTGGCAGAAATCACGTTAAAACAGCTTCGTGATGTGCTGGAGGTCCGCAGTATGTTAGAAGAGCTGGCGGTGCGGCTGGCCTGCCGCCGCGGCAGGGAGACCGATTTGGAACGTCTTCGGGCAGCCGCCGGCGATTTTGCCAGTGCGGTGGAGGCTGGGGAGGATGTGACGGAGCTGGCGGCAAAGGATGTGGCTTTTCATGATGTGATCTATCATATGACCGAGAACGAGAGATTGATTCAGATGGTGGCTAATCTGTGGGAACAGATTTACCGGTACCGCATTGAATATCTGAAGGAGGTTCACCGGGGAGAGGATCTGGTAAAGGAGCATCAGGAGCTGGTAAAAGCTCTTGGCAGCAGGGACGAAAAAGCAGCCGTGCAGACGGCCAGGCTCCATATTGCGAATCAGGAGCTGGCCATCGCCAGGCGGCTGGAAGGGGAGAAATCAGAATGACGTTTAAAGAAAAATATCTGGCTGGAGAGATCGAGTTCGACGAGATCCAGGATTATATTGACCGGTGGGGAGCCGATGATACAACGATGACTCTGCGGGAATATCTGGGTCTGAACGCGGATGAGGAGGATATCTGGATCGAGGAGAGCGACGAGGCGCTGCAGGCTCTCTTAGACCGACAGAAAAAAGGAGTCTGATCCCGCTTTGGACAGATCCGCCAGCCGCCTCAGGACCCCAGGAGCCAGTCCAGCAGCCGGAAACGGATGCGCGGCCGGGGATTTTCTAACAGGGAATAATCTTCTTCCAAGAGCATTTCCTGGAGTTTTTCCTGGGAGGAGGCGGGAACGGAGGCGGAGCCTTCCTCGGTAAAGCAGAGGGGCGGATACAGGACGCACCACCAGTTCTGTCCCTGGGCCTGACCGATTTCCACCCGCAGCGCCTCATACTCACCGGCAGGGAAGGTCAGACCATCGTACTCCTTATCCGGAAAAGCACACCGGCGAACGGAGGCGCACACATCATACGGGTAGCCCTCTGAGGCGATCACCTGCCTGGCCACAGCTTCCAGTTCGCTGCAGTGGGCGCTCGCAAAAGCGGCGGCCTCGTCGGCGTCCGAAAAGTTTTCGCAGTACGGTGCCATCCATGCAATCAGAGCGTCGCGCACCTGAAGCTTCAGCGCCTGATCGTCTTCCCGGTCACTGTTGGCGATCACATGAAACCGAAGAACTTCTTCTGCGATGCGCTGGGCGGCCTGCATCTGAG
Source organism: uncultured Lachnospiraceae bacterium (assembly GCA_910586125.1). Taxonomy (GTDB): domain Bacteria; phylum Bacillota; class Clostridia; order Lachnospirales; family Lachnospiraceae; genus RGIG7193. The sequence continues at coordinate 29,519 of CAJUHP010000010.1, forward strand.
AATAATTCTGCCATAGCAGAATGACAAGGGAGAAGAGACAGGTCACAGTCAGCGCCGCGCCGGCTAGAATGCCGGCACGCAGGAGAGAAGCCGGCAGGCTGGGGCGAGAGGCCCGCATCCGGCAGAAAACAGAGGGCTGCGGAACGCGGCAGGAGGACGACTGCAGGCGGCAAAAGAGGGAAGCCCGCCAGCCATGCAGGCGGGATAAGAAAGAAGCCCGCAGGCTGCCAAAGCGAGAAGGCGTTCGGTCTGCAGCGGTATTTTTGGTAGAATGATTCAGCGATATCACAATATGTTCCCCGCTTTCATAGGATAGAATAAAGGGGCACCCGGCTATAGAAACCGAGGTGCCGTATTCAGAGTTTTGCCGATTTGAAAGAGGTTATACAGGGGAAGGAAAGAGAAATGGATAAAATTCATCTGCTTATTTTGTTCGGAGGGCAGTCGTCGGAGCATGAAGTCTCCTGCCGTTCGGTGATTACGGTTCTCAAGGCGCTGGACCGAAAGCGGTATGAGGTGCTGGTGATCGGCATTACCAAAGGCGGACGCTGGGTCTGTGTGAAGGAGGAAGAACGGATCGCGCAGAATGCCTGGCAGCAGGGCGAGACGGCAGCGATTCTGTCGCCGGAGGCAGCCCGCCGGGGCGTTTGGCTTATGAAAGGGAAAGAAACGGCGTTCTGGCCGGTGGACGCCGCCTTCCCGGTGCTGCACGGAGCAGGCGGGGAGGACGGCGCGATCCAGGGGCTTTTGGAGCTGGCAAAAATTCCCTATGTGGGCTGCGGGATACTGGCCTCAGCGGTTTCCATGGAGAAAGCCTACACGAAAAAAATTGTGGAGGGGCTGGGAATCCGGCAGGCGGCTTATGTGCTGGCATACCGGGAAAAGCTGATGACGAAAGAGGGGATGAACGAGACGGCAGAGGCGGTGGAGAAAGCGCTATCCTACCCGGTTTTTGTTAAGCCGTCGGCCTCCGGATCTTCCTGCGGCGTCAGCCGGGCCGAGAACCGCGGACAGCTAAAGAGGGGGCTTTTGGAGGCAGCCGGACACAGCCGCCGGATTTTAGTGGAGGCCGCGGTCCGCGGCCGGGAGGTGGAATGCGCGGTTTTGGGCAATCTGGATGCCAAAGCGTCCGGGGTCGGAGAGATCCTGGCGGCGGCGCCGTTTTATGACTATGACGCCAAGTACAATAACCCGGATTCGCAGACCGTGGTGGACCCGGAGCTTCCGAAAGATGCGGCGGGGCAGATCCGCCGGGCAGCGGTAAAAATCTTTGAGGCCGTGGACGGCAGAGGGCTTGCCAGAGTCGATTTTTTTGTGGAGGAGGACTCCAGTCAGGTGATATTTAATGAAATCAATACCATGCCAGGGTTTACCGCAATCAGCATGTATCCCCTTCTGTGGAAAGCGCAGGGGCTTACGGCGGAGGCATTGGTGGAGAGGCTGATTCAAAGCGCCTTTGAGGGCTGAGGGGTATCCTCTAGGGGGAAAGGTCAGGGAACGAGAGGAAGCGGCTGAAAAACGGAAGACAGCAATACTCAGAGAAGAGAAAAGCGAGAAGAAGAAAAGCAGGAGGAGCAGGCGGTGAGAGCAGGAAGCAGACAGGATGAGGGGAGAGGCGGCACTCGGCTCACGGACAGTCATGCTCCGATCGGGGTCTTTGACTCAGGGATCGGGGGACTGACCGTTGTCCGGGAGATTATGCGGCAGATGCCTCAGGAGAATATTGTGTATTTCGGTGACACGGCCCGCGTGCCATACGGCAGCAAATCCAGAGACACCATCATTCGGTATTGCAGGCAGATTGTCAGCTTTCTGCGGACCAAACGGGTCAAGGCCATTGTGATTGCCTGCAATACGGCCAGCGCGCATGCTCTGGACGTGATCGAGGCAGAGCAGGACATTCCGGTGATCGGCGTGATCCGGGCAGGGGCCAAAACAGCGGCCGAAACCACGGCGAACGGCCGGATCGGCGTCATTGCCACCCGCGGCACGATAGATTCCCGCGTCTATGAGCAGGTGCTGCATGAGAGCCACCCGGAATTTCAGATTTTCGGCAAAGCCTGTCCGCTTTTTGTCCCGCTGGTGGAGGAGGGATTGACCCATGATTTTATAACGGAGGAGATTGCCAGACGCTATGTCCGGGATTTGCAGTACAAGGGAATTGATACGCTGATTTTGGGCTGCACCCATTATCCGCTGCTGCGCACGCTGCTTTGCAAGGTTATGGGGGAGGAGGTTAGACTCGTGAATCCGGCCTACGAGACGGCGATCGAGCTAAAGCAGCTCTTAAAAGAACAGGGACTGGCGCGGGGAAGTTTGGCAGGCGAATCGGATGCGCCGTCCGGAACGGATTTGGCGGCGGCGTCAACGGACCGAATTTTGCCGTCATCCAGACTCCTGCCGCCGGCCGAGTACCGGTTTTATGTCAGTGATCTGGCGGCGCAGTTTCAGGAGTTTGCCAATTCGATCCTGCCCTATGATGTTGCAGGAACGGAACAGATTGACATCGAAGCGTACGGGGCCGGGCGCTGAAACGGCCGGATACGGTATTCGAGACAGCGGATGCGGGAAGGAGAATATGCCGCGGAAAGGATGGAACGACAGAAGATGACGAAGAAAGTAACCGTGCAGATCACCGGGACGCAGAGACTGACTTTTGAGAAGGACGAAGAGGAAGAACGCACACAGCAGGCTTGGACCGGCATTTATTCCTGCCGAAACGGAAAACACTTTGTCATATATGAGGAGGACGACGGCGAAGGGCATCGAACCCAGAACACGATCAAGGCGGACCAAGACGGTTTTGAGATCACAAAGCGGGGAGCGGTATGTACTTATCTGGTATTTCAGCCGGGCAGGCAGCATGTCTGCAGCTATGAAACGCCTTTTGGGCCGCTTCCCCTGCAACTGAAAACGCGGACGGTAGAGATGGAGCTGCCGGGGGATGACGGCGGAGCGCCTGGTTCGCTTCGGCTGAGACTGACGGCCTGCTATGTGCTGGAATGGGACAGGCAGACGGCAGCGGTTTGTGAGGTCTGTATTCATGTCTGTGAGGCGTGAGGGGAATAAGAAGCGGGATCGTGATTTTGCGGCCGATCTGTTTGCGGCAGCGAAATAATATGTTATCTCGATAAGAATGAAGGAAATGATTATGGAACAGATATGGAAAGAAATGTTTCAGGCGGCAAGAGCCGTGCAGAACGGACGGCGGCTATCGGATTATGTAGATGCAGGAGGAGTTGCGGCCGCTGTACTGTCATCATCAGGAAAAATATACACGGGTGTCTGTGTGGATACCTGCTCTACATTGGGAATCTGCGCGGAAAGAAATGCCATTTTTAATATGATAACAAATGGCGAACAGGAAATAAGAAAAGTGCTTGCAATCATGCCGGATGGAAAGATCGGCGCTCCCTGTGGCGCCTGCCGGGAATTGATGGTTCAGCTTATGCCCGACTGTTATCAAGAAATTGAAGTGCTGGTGGACTGGGAAGCAGAGGAAATCGTTGCGCTTGGAGAACTTACTCCTAAGTGGTGGATATAAGGAGGCCAGCGGATTGATTGTCAGGGTCAGCGAAAAAAATCTGCTGTCTGCGGCAGAGATCCATGCAGAATCGTGGCGGGACTCACACAGCGCATTCTGCAGCGAAGCATTTGTGAAGCAGCATACGGCGGCGCGTCAGAAAATATATCTGGAACAGGAAATGCGGGACGGTAAACAGCTTTACATGCTCATAAAGGAAATCCCTGTTGGGATTGTTTCCATCAAAGACAGCCTAATCGAAAACTTATACGTCCTGCCGTCTGAACAGCATAAGGGCTACGGCTCTGAGTTGCTTCTTTTTGCAATGAAACAATGCAGGGGGAAACCTCATCTTTGGGTGCTTAATAACAATGAAAAAGCACAGTCGCTTTATTGCAGGTATGGTTTTCACATGACAGGAAAAAGACATCCGCTCTCAGAGCAGTTATCCGAACTGGAGATGGAAATCTGACAGAGATCACAACCGGTTTGGCGAACGGTTCCGTTGGTCTGATTTCAATAAGGATATGTATGAATAGAAGCAATATTTTAGGTTCTGTGCAATGAAACCATTTTGGCTAAAACGCTTTGGGAGGAAGCAGGTATGTGTGATAACAGTGAGGGAAGGCAGGTTTCCGATTTGCCTGGAGACTGCGTCTTGGCAGAGGGGGAGCGTATGAAAAACGGACATGGGACGATAACCGTCATGAGCTTTAACACACAGCATTGCAGAAATTATATTTCCGGCTTGATAGACTATGATGCGGTTGTGGAGGAGATTTGCCGTATTGGGGCGGATATTGTAGGTTTGAATGAGATACGGGGAAAGGGAAGATCGGCAGACTATGAGGCGCAGACAGAGATTTTGGCCGAAAAGCTGGGCTTTCATTCTTATTTTGCCAAAGCTCTGGATGTGGATGGGATAAACCCTTACGGGAACGCGATCCTCTCCCGGTTTCCGATTCGCCGGGCCTGGACCGTTGCGATTCCCGATCCAAAAGAGCGGGTTTTTGATCGGGCGCTCTATGAATCCCGCTGTCTGCTGAAGGCTGATATCGACGTGGGGGACGGACTGACCGTCTGCGTGGTGCATTTTGGATTGAATCCGGATGAGCAGGATCTTGCTGTAAATACGGTGATCGAACAGATTCGCCCGGAGAAATGTATTCTTATGGGTGATTTTAATATGACGCCGGAGCAGAAACGATTGAAGCCCATCCATGAAAAAATGTTTGATACGGCGTCGCTGTTTGGCGGGGAGCGTTTCAGCTATCCGGCGGACAAGCCTGACATGCGGATAGATTATCTCTATACCAGCCGGGAGCTGGAGGTTTTATCCGCGGATATTTTGGCGGATGTCGTGTCGGATCATCGGCCCTATGTGGCGCAGATCCGGATCTGACAGTTTGAAAAGAACCAAGGAGGAGGGAAGAATGGCCGAGAAAAGAATCATCCGAGTAACCGGAAAAGGAACTATAAAGGTAAAGCCGGACATAACACGCATCACGATGACGCTGGAGGGCTGTTATCCGGAATATGAGGAGGCGCTGAGATGCGCAGCCGAGGATACGGAAGCGTTAAAGGATATTCTGGAAAACCAGGGGTTTGAGAGGAGCGAAGCCAAAACGCTTTCTTTTCATGTCAATACAAAGCATGAGAGCTATCAGGAGAAGGATAAGAGCTGGAAACAGCGTTTTTTGGGATATGAGTTTCAGCATATTCTGAAGGTTGAATTGGATTCGGATAACAAAAGGCTGGGAAGAATCCTCTATGCCCTTGCCAATGCGGTGAAGATTCGTCCGGAGTTCTGTCTGAGCTACAGCGTAAAGGACAGAGAAGCCTCAAAGAACGAACTGCTAGGCAAGGCGGTTGAGGATGCCAGGAAAAAGGCGGCAGTCTTAACACAGGCGGCGGGAGTCTCCCTGAAAGAGATTCAGAGCATTGATTATTCTTGGGAGGAGATAAATTTTGAGTGCCGTCCGATGAGAGCCAATATGCTGATGGAAAAAAGCTGCGCGGCTGAGGAGGGCAGCTATGAAATGGATATAGAGCCCGATGAGATCCAGGCGTCGGATACGGTGACAGTGGTGTGGGAGATTGGAGGATGAAAAGGCAGCTTTAAATCTTGAAATAGACGAGAAGATAGCGGCACGGTCAAAAAGTATTTCTCCTGAATAGAAGATATCATTCTGTCAGGAGCAGGCGGTAGATACAGCCGTTTGTGCTCCTGGCAGCGTTGTGATATCCGCAGCGTTGCGGCGGCGCCGTTTTCGGAATCGCTATAAGTGACCGCCGGCAGATGACGGCGGCAAAAGCATTTTCACCATGTCTTCGTAGGAAGCCTCCTCCGCCTCCTTCACATCAAAAAACCCCAGAGCGGCCAGCGCGGTCGTGGTTTTAGGGCCTATGCTGTAAAGGCGCTGCCGGTTCATGGCAACGGTTTCCTTCGCGGCGCGGTTCAGACGTCTGGCCGAGGAAGCGCAGGTGAAGAGAATCCCGTCATAGAGGGGCGGCTTGGGAGAAGGCGTTTCCTGAGAAGGGGAGCCCGGCAGGACAATCTCCGCTGCCTCCGCATTTTCATAAACCGCCCGCTCTTCATAATGGCATCGTCCGCTCAATATTTCTTTCAGTGAGCCCTGGCCGTCCTTTCCCCTCAGATACAGCACATGTTCGTCGGCGGAGAGGATATTCTTCAAAGCCAGCGCCAGCGCGCCGCTGTTCCAGGTATCGGGAATCAGATCCGCATAGAGGCCATGCTGCTGCAGCGAGCCGGCTGTTTTGCCGCCGATGGCGGCGATCCGGCAGCCTCCCAGATGCCGGATGTCAAGCCGGGCATCGCGCAGATTGGCAAAGAAATGCTCCACCCCGTTTTTGCTGGTGAACAGAAGCCAGTCTGTCTTCTGAAGCAGTTCCTCTGTCAGTTCGGCACGGCATGTCCGAATGGTTCCGACCGTTACCTCGTCCACGGCAGCGCCCTTCTCCCGCAGCAGTCCGGCCAGAACAGAGGGGTTGGGGCCGATGCAGGGAAGAAGATAACGGCGTCCGAACAGCGGACGGTTTTCAAAGAAATTCAGGGAATCCCGAAGCTTTACCACATTTCCCACTACGATCAGGGCCGGGGAGGGCAGGCAGGCCCGGCTGGCCTTCTCGGCCAGGTGACGCAGATCCGAAACCAGAGTTTTCTGCTGCAGCGTCGTGGCATGGGAGATCAGCGCGGCGCCGGTATCCGCCGGCATGCCGGCGGCAAGAAGCTTTTTTGCGATTTGGGCGACCTTGTCCAGCCCCATCAGAAAAACACAGGTATCTGTTCCCCTGGCCATAGCGTGAAAATCGATGTCGGCCAGTTCGTCTCTGTGGCTGTGAGCTGTCACCACATGGAAACCGGAAGCAATGCCCCTGTGAGTGACGGGAATACCGGCATAGGCCGGTCCGGCCAGAGCAGAACTGATGCCGGGAATCACTTCAAAGGGAACGCCGTGTTCCCACAGAGAAAGACCTTCTTCGCCGCCTCTTCCAAACACATAGTTATCGCCGCCTTTGAGCCGTACGACCCGGTTGTACTCCATACTTTTGCGGATCAGAAGCCGGTTGATATCCTCCTGTTTCATGGTGTGATGACGGCTGGCCTTTCCGACATAAATCTTTTCGCAGGAGGGGGAGGCGTGACCGAGCAGGGTGGGGCAGGCCAGGCGGTCGTACACGATGCAGTCTGCCTGCCGGATGGCCCTTAGCCCTTTCTCTGTAATCAGTCCCGGATCGCCGGGGCCGGCTCCGACCAGCGAAACCAGCCCGGACAATTGCTGCCGGATGCGGCGGGCCGCCTCTTTTGCGAGTTCCGCAGGGATGGAGCCGGCAGTCTCGGAAAATGCCAGCTTCTTTCCGTCGGCGCTGCCGAACATGGCGCGCAGCCGGTATTCCTCCGGTCCTGTCTTCTCGCAGACGGCGCCTACCGGCATATGGCAGTCACCGCCCATGGCCTGCAGAAAATTCCGCTCAGCCGCCGCTGCGCCGGCCGTCTCCTCATCTCCGAGAGCATCCAGCAGATGACAAAGTTCCTCGTCATCCTTTCGGATCTCCAGCGCCAGAACTCCCTGAGCCGGAGCCGGCACCATCTGCCCCGGTTCGAGATAGCAGGTGATCCGGTCCTGCATTCCCAGCCGGTGCATCCCGGCCGCTGCCAGCACAATGCCGTCCAGCTTCTCCTCCTCCATTTTGCGCAGTCGGGTGTCCACATTTCCCCGGATATCCACAACCGAGAGATCCGGGCGAAGGCGAAGAAGCTGAAATTTCCGGCGGGGACTTCCGGTCCCGATGACCGCGCCCGCAGGAAGCTCGGACAGATCTTTTTTTTCCCGCAGAATCAGCACGTCTCTGGGGTCCTCTCTCTTCCAGGGCCGCGTAAAGAGAAGCCCGTCTGCCGGCAAAGCGGGCATATCCTTCATGCTGTGGACGCCGATATCCAGAGCGCCGTCTAAGAGCTGTTCCTCGATCTCACGGACAAACACGCCCTTGTCCCCGATCTGATTCAGCGGGCGGTCCTGCACGCGATCTCCGGTGGTCTGTACGGTCTGAATGATAAAGGTATGCTCCGGATACGTTTCGGCCAGCCTGTTCTGTATGAGATGGGCCTGTACCAGAGCCAGTTTGGAGCCTCTGGTTCCGATTACAAATTGTCTGCTCATTTTTCTTCTCCTTCCGGCGCGTTTGACTCCTGTTGTCCAAGCTGAAACAATTGCTCCACGACAGAGCGGATCTCATCCTGCCGCTTGGCGGATTGCAGATGCTTCAGCTCCTGAATCGGTTCCCGCAAAAGGCGCTGCAGCGATGCGTTCAGGACTTTGCGCAGCAATTTTTGTTCTCTGGCGGTGAGTGTCATTTTTCGGTTCAGATAAGAGAAGCTGTCCTCGACAATCTCGCCGCAGCGCTGCTGCAGAGAGCAGATCGTAGAATCCATACGGCTCTGCATCAGCCACGCTTCGGTTTCATCCAGGGCCTGTTCGATAAAGCGGCGGCTTTCCTCCACCAGCCGCTCCCGCTCGCGGAGATTTTCCTGAACCGTAGTCTGGAGGCTGTCCAGATTGATCAGGCACACCAACGGATTTTCGGCAAGCGCCATATCCACGTCCCTGGGCGCCGCAAGATCCAGAAAGGTTATGGGCCGCGCCGGTTGAAATTCTTCCCGGCGTACCACCAGATGGGGGGAAGCGGTGGCCGTGACAACAATATCGCAGGCCGCCATCTCCTCATAGCGCTGTTCATACCCAATGACACGCATCTGCGGGAATTCTCCGCGCAGCCTGGCGGCGTGTGACAGCGTTCGGCTGCAGACGGTCACAAGGCCGGCTTGTCCGTCATAGAGATAGCGCAGAGCCAGCACGGCGGTTTTGCCGCTGCCGATCAAAAGAACACGCTTTCCGGCGATACCGCAGAGCTCGTCCAGGCGGCGGATACCGACATAGCCGACGCTCAGAGGTCTTTCACTGATTCTTAACTCCGTCTTTATCTTCTTGGCACAGGTCACGGCGTCGCGGACGACGCGGTTCAGCTCTTTTTTACTGTAGCCCATGGTCCGGGCAAAGTCGGCGGCCTCTTTTACCTGGCCCAGAATCTGGTCCTCACCCAGCACCAGGGATTCCAGGCCGGCGGCAATCCGAAACAGGCCGGCCATTGCCTGGCGTCCCTGCCGCTGGCTCAGGCACTCAGAGAGAGAAACCTGGGAAAACATATCCTGGTAGATGCGACGCATGGCCTGCGGCTGCCCGGTATCGGAATAAAAATAGTAAACTTCGCTGCGGTTGCAGGTGGACAGCACCATACACTGATCGACGCCGGCCTTCTCGGCCTGCTGGAAAAATGCCAGCTTCATAGCGTCGGTGAAGGAGGTCTGATCCCGGATGTCCAGTCCCGCTTTTTTGTAATTTACTCCCAGAAAGCCAAATTCCATGCGTTTGTTCCTCTTTTCTATTTTGACAGTATGATTAGCCGCACTTGTCTTTCCGGATCTTCGCGGCAGTGTGATTCCTCAAAAAAGAGGCCGCATCCGGCAGCCCCTTTCCACTGTGCGGCAAGACCGCTTCTACCCGATATATCCTGCAAAGAGGAAGGTAAAGAGATACGAAGCGGCGGCCACGCAGGCCCAGGTGATTCCGCCCAGGGCAATCGGCTTTAAGCCCTTGGAGAATACATCCTTAAACTTGATCTTAAAGCCGACGCCGGCCAGAGCGGAGGCAAACAGGAATTTGCTGGCGGTCTGCATCAGGCTGACGCCCTTGTCGCTGAACGCGCCGAATGTGTTCAGTCCGGCCATAACGATAAACCAGAGGATGAACATGGGGAATGTTTTGCGCACAACGGCAAAAATGCTGTCGCCGCTGCCGGCCTCGCCGTTCTTCTTCGCATCCTTTGCCATCAAAACAGTCCAGGCAATGGCGACAAAAATCAGCATGGTGGTGCGCACCAGCTTTACATTCAGGGCGCCGTTGAAATCCGGGTTGTTGATCATGGCCTGGAAGGTGGCCTGAGCGCCCGCCACGGAAGAGGTATCGTTGATGGCCGTACCGGCTACAAAGGCAAACTGATTGTCGGTAAAGCCGATGGCCGACGCGATGTAGGGATAGGAGAACGCCGATATGGTGTCAAACAAAAAGATTGCCGCCATGCCGAACGCAATCTCCGCGTCGGTCGCCTTAATAATACGGCTGAGGGTGGCGATTGCCGTGCCGCCGCAGATGCAGGTGCCGCCTCCCACCAGGACGGAGGTATTCTTGGTCACGCCGATCTTTTTGCCGATCAGCAGAGCCGCGCCGAAGGACAGAAAGATATTGAAGATAATCAGGGGCAGAGCCTTGACGCCCGTGCCCAGGATCGAGGCGAAACTCAAGGTGCCGCCGGTCAGAATAATGCCCCAGTTCAGGAATTGTTTGCTGCAGTAGGTAGTTCCCTCTTTAAATCCCTTATCAAGAGTGGGAATCATATTGCAGATAATCATGGAGACGAGCAGAGCCACCATGGGACCGCCCATGACAACGCGGTCAAACAACGCTTTTTGCAGATCGGTTGACTTGGTAGCCAGCAGGCCGATCAGCAGGCACAAAAGAATTGCGCCGGTTTTTTTCTTGGAATTCATACTCATTACCTCTTATTGTATTCGGCTTTGGAGCCAGGCAAAATAGCGATGGCGTGCCTGAAAATGCTTTCCGACTGCTCTTTCAGGCGCTTTCTAGGCTGTGACAGAGCGCCGGCCGCTTTGCTGCGGCCGGCTTTTATGGAAACAGTAATCATGCAGACCGGTGAGCCGGGGGCGATCAGCAGGTCGCGCCTCCTACCAGATGCAGTTTGGCGTCCAGGATCTCCTGTTTTCTCTCCAGCAGATCGTTGGACAGAAGCTGCCTTTCCACCTCCTCAAAACCGATGCGGGCGATTGTGTCGGCAAAGCGCTCGCCGGTCTTGCCCTGCTCGCGGAACAGAAGAATGGCTTTTTCCACGGTGTCCAGCATCTCTTCCTCAGAGGTGAAGATTTTGGACAGGGGACGGCCGTGCGCCGTCTTTTTGCCCCAGCGGCCTCCGATGTAGATTTTGAAGCCGGGAGTCCCCTCCTCGATGACGTCAAACGGACATTTCGCGACACAGCGGCCGCAGTTGTTGCAGACTTCCGTATCCAGGACAATCTCGCCGTCTTCCATCTTGGCCGCTCCCATAGGACAGGCTGTCTCCACCTGGCATTTCTTGCAGCCGTTGCACAGATCCGCGTCCACATTGGGGATCAACTGGCCGATGATGCCCAGATCATTTAAGTCCGGCTTTACGCAGTTGTTGGGGCAGCCGCCGGTGGCGATCTTGAACTTGTGCGGCAGCTTTACCGTGTGATACCCTTTGTAGAAGCGCTCGTGGATCGTCTCGGACAGCGCAAACGTGTCGTAGAGTCCGTACTGGCAGGTGGTTCCCTTGCAGGCCACAACCGGGCGGACCAGAGAGCCGGTGCCGCCGGTTTCGAGACCGGCTTTGGCGATATACTCGCGGAATGGTTCAATGTTGTCATAGTGAACGCCTCTCACCTCCACGGTCAGGCGCGTGGTGAATTCCACGTCGCCGTTGCCGAATTTCTCAGCGGCCTCAGCGATGACTTTAGCCTGTTCGGCGGTAATCTTGCCGTTTATCGTGATAATACGGGCGTTGAAGCAGTCGGTTCCCTTGTTGTTTAAAAAGCCGAGCGCCTTGACTTTCTTGATCTCATCGGGTTTTAATGTGCATGCCATAATCGTTCTCCTTTTATACTTTGGTGGTGCGCCAAACGGCGCACAGGGGGTAAGGTTTAAGCTTCCACGTCGCTGAAGGTGATGCCGCCTTCCAATACTCTGGTATTTTGATATCCGTAGTGCTTCAGCCGGTTCTGGAGCAGGTAGGCTCTCTTGCCCTTATTGCAGACCAGAAGGATCTTCTCGTCCGGATTCAGGCCGTCCACCGGGCCTTCGACCGAGGTCAGATCGACATAGGGCGCGCCCGCAATCGAGGGGACCAGGCAGGCGTCCACAACCTTGTAGCCTTCGGCTTCTCCGGCAGCATACTGAGCCGGCGTGAAGGTCTCAAATTTGCCGTTGATCTTGTTCATCAGTATGTTCAGCGTGTTGGCGAACGGATGAATGGCGGTGGAGAACGGAGGCGCATAGGCCAGATCCATGTCGGCTAAGTCGGTCAGGGTGGCCTTCATCATGATACCGGTGACAGCCACGTCCACGACTTTATCTACAGCGCCGGAGCCCAGGACCTGCACGCCCAGCAGCTTCAGAGAAGCCCGATCCGCGATCATCTTGATGATGAAGGTGCTGGCGTCGGGATAGTAGTGGGCCTTGTCGTCCACCACCGTGACGACGCTGACCGGATCGTAACCTTCTGACGCAGCCTGGGCCTCGGTGAGTCCGGTCCGGCCCACGTTGAGTCCGGGCAGCTTGCAGACGGCGGTGGCCAGAGCGCCGCGATATCCCAGTCTGGCTCCCATGATGTTCTGGGCGATCAGACGTCCGTCGATGTTGGCCGTGGAGCCCATAGGGGACCAGGCGGCCTTGCCGGTCATGGCGTTATGTACCATCGCGCAGTCGCCGGCCGCATAGATGTCGGGAAGATTGGTTTCGCCGTACTCATTGGTGAGGATCGTTCCCTTGAACATCTCGATGCCGGAATCCGCCAGAAACGCGGTATTGGGCCGGATGCCGGCGCTCAAGACCACCAGATCGGCCTTGTAGGTTTTCTTGCTGGTGACGACCTTTTCCACCTTGCTGCCGCTTCCCTCCAGAGCGGTCACGGCCACGCCGGTGATCACCGGAATGCCGCTCTCCTGAAGCTTACCCTCGGCGTAGGCGGCCATCTCCGGGTCAAAGCCGGGCAGAGCCTGGGGAGCCATATCCAGCACAAAGGGGCGGATGCCCTGAAGCTTTAAGTTTTCTGCGATCTCCAGGCCGATATAGCCGGCACCCACGACGACCGCCTTCTTGATATTGCCGGAATCCACCGCATCGCGCAGGCGCACGGCATCCTCCGGGGTCCTCATGAAAAACACGTTTTCCAGATCGCAGCCCTCGATGGGGGGCTTGACAGGGCTGGCGCCCACAGCGATCACCAGCTTGTCATAGCCGTAGACCGTTTCCTCACCGGTCTTTAAATCGACAGCGGTCACTTTCTTGGATGCCGGGTCAACCTTGGTGGCTTCCACCTCGGTCAGCACCTTGGCTCCGGTCAGCTTGGCGTACTTCTCCGGCGTGTTTACGATCAGTTGAGCTCTCTCCTCGATCACATGGCCCACATAGTAGGGAAGTCCGCAGCCGGCATAGGAAATATTTTTTCCCTTGTTCAGTACAGTGACTTCGTTGCCGCGGTCTTCCCGCATCAGCTTAGCGGCGATTTTGGTTCCGGCGGCAACCCCGCCCAATACCAATACCTTCATGTTTTACCTCCTGTTTTTGTATAGAATCGACAAAGTTTGCCATGATATTATCTTAGCACTTGCAAAGCTTTCCGTAAAATAGTATTATTCAAATGGATAGATAGGAATTTTACTATAGGAGGAAGAAATGTGGCGACATTAAAACAATTGAAGATATTTATCGCTGTGGCAGAGTACGGAAAAATGAATGAGGCAGCCAGAAGGCTTTACATATCTCAGCCCACGGTCAGTCAGATCATCTCAGATTTGGAAGCGGAGTACCAGACCAAGCTGTTTGAGAGACTTCCCCGAGAACTGCGGATCACGGCGGCAGGACAGATCCTTCTCAGTAATGCCAGGGAGATGGTATCCATTCATGAGCATTTGGAACAGTCGATGAAGAATATCAATTCCCACCGGCCTCTGCGGATTGGAGCCACGCTGACCATAGGCAACACCATGATGGGAGGGCTGATCCGGAAGCTGTCAGACCAGTATCCGGATATCGACGCCACGGTGTTTGTGGAGAATACCCGGATTATTGAGCACCGATTGATTCACAATGAGCTGGACGTGGCTTTGGTGGAGGGGATCATTCTCAGGGAAACCATTGTCACCATGCCGGTGCTGGAGGATTCGATGTGCTTAATCTGCGGGCCGGGCCATCCGTTTGCCTCCCGCGCAAGCGTTACCATCGGGGAGCTGCAGAATCAGAATTTTATCATGCGGGAGAAGGGGAGCGGTACCAGGGCAATCTTTGAGAATATCATGCTGACCAACCACATTCCCTTTTTTACCAAGTGGGAGTGCAGCAGCGGTACCGCGATCATCGACGCGGTGCGCCATGACCTGGGGCTGGGGGTTTTGTCCCGCCGCTGTATCCCGCAGGCCGTGGCGCGAAAAGAAATCTTTGCGGTGCCGGTGGAGGGCGTATCCATGAAGCGGTATTTTTATCTGTGCCGCAATCAGAGCCATCCGGTCAACACCCAGATCAAAGATTTTGAGAAGGTGGTGGAGGAGAGCCGGGAGGATCAGTGAAAATAGTCCCGGATCACCCGGCAGGTTTCGGCAATGTCTTCCTGCGTGTGCGCATCCGATATGAACATGGCTTCAAACTGGGCCGGCGCCGTATAGATTCCATGGTCAAGAAGGTATCCGAAATAGTCCGCATAGCGCGCCGTGTCCGAGGAGAGAGCACTCTCGTAATCCTTTACCGGGCAGGAGGTAAAGAAGACGCTCAAGAGGGAGCCGATCTGGTTGACACACACCGGCTCGTTCGCAGCTTCCCGAACCGTTTGGGCGATCTGGACCGCTTTTTTCTCGAGCCGCTGATAGATAGCCGGGTCTTCTTTTAACAGGCGCAGCGTCTCGATGCCGGCGGCGGTGGCGATAGGGTTGCCGGACAGCGTTCCGGCCTGATATACCGGACCGTCGGGAGAGATCTGGCGCATAATCTCCCTGCGGCCGCCGTAGGCGCCCATGGGCATACCGCCTCCTACGATTTTTCCCAGAGTGGTCAGATCGGGAAAGACCTGATAATATTCCTGCGCGCCGCCAAGCCCCAGCCTAAATCCGGTGATCACCTCGTCAAAGATCAAGAGCGCATGGAAACGTTCTGTAATCCGGCGCAGAAAAGGGAGGAAATCCGCATCCGGCAGGACGACACCCATGTTGGCGGCCACCGGCTCCACGATGACAGCGGCGATCCCGTCCGGATCGGCGGCAAAAAGCCGCTCGACCGATTCTTTGTCGTTGTACGAAGCCAGCAGGGTACTCTGGGTATAACCGGCGGGAACGCCCGCGCTGTCCGGCACGGCAGTCGTCAGAGCCGCGGAGCCGGCCTTTACCAATAGACCGTCGGAGTGCCCGTGATAGCAGCCCCGGAATTTGATGATCTTATCCCGCCCGGTATAGCCTCTAGCCGCGCGGATGGCGCTCATGACGGCCTCGGTGCCGGAGCTGACGAGGCGGCTCATCTCCATGGAAGGAATCCGTTCGCAGATCAATTCGGCCAGAACGACTTCGTTCTCTGTGGGCGCGCCGTAGGTCAGTCCGCGGGCGCAGGCTTTCTGGACTTCTTCGATGACCCGGGGATGCGCGTGACCTAGAATGCCGGGTCCCCAGGAGCAGACATAGTCGATCATCTCGTTGCCGTCCACGTCCGTGATCCGGCTGCCTTTTGCCGAGGCGATAAAACGCGGGGTGCGCCCGACTGCGCCGAATGCGCGGACCGGGCTGTTCACGCCGCCGGGAATCTTTTTTTTGGCGGCTTCAAAAAGTTCCTGAGAGCGGGTATCCATATCCAATTCTCCTCCTTAAGAAAGTGATGAAAGCCAGGCGGCGGCGTCCAGCGCGTGGTAAGTGATAATCATCTTGGCGCCGGCCCGTTTCAATCCGGTCAGAATCTCCAGAACAATTTTTTTCTCGTCGATAAAGCCTGCGGCCGCGGCGGCTTTCACCATGGCATATTCGCCGCTGACATTGTAGGCGACGATGGGAATATTGCAATGGACGGAGATATCCCGAATGATATCCATGTAGGCCATAGCCGGTTTGGCGATGATCAGATCGGCCCCCTCCCGGATGTCTTCCTCCACCTCGCGCAGCGCTTCCCGGCCGTTGGCAGGGTCCATCTGGTAGGTTTTGCGGTCTCCAAAGCCAGGAGCAGAGTGAGCGGCCTCCCGGAAAGGACCGTAGAAGGAGGAAGAAAATTTGGCGCTGTAGGCCATGATGGGCGTGTAGAGGAATCCCTCGGCGTCGAGCGCCTGACGGATGGCCTGAATGCGCAGATCCATCATATCGCTGGGGGCGACGAGATCCGCGCCGGCCCTGGCGTAGCTGACAGCCGTTTTTGCCAGAAGGGGAAGGGTCTCGTCGTTGAGAATTACGCCGTCCTGCACCAAGCCGCAGTGGCCGTGGGAGGTGTACTCGCAGAGGCAGACATCCGCAATCAGAAGCAGATGCGCATAACGGGGGTCAGATTTCAGAAAGCGAAGCGCTTTCTGGACGATGCCGTCGTCGTCCCAGGCGCCGCTTCCGGTCTCGTCCTTGTGGGACGGGATTCCGAACAGCAGAACGCTGCGGATGCCGGCGCGCACGACGCGATCCATCTCTCTGGGCAGACAATCCAGTGAATACTGGCAGATGCCGGGCATGGAGTCCACCGGGAGGCAGATATTTTCTCCCTCTATAACAAAAACGGGGTAAATCAGTTCATCAATGCGGACATGGTTTTCTCTGACCATGTCCCGAAGAGCCGCGTTCATGCGCAGCCGTCTGGTACGGTCCATTTCATCCTCCTGTCTGCCGCGTGGCGGCGTGTATGGTCGTTGGTTTTTGAATCCTGGCGGATGACCGCCGGGCCAATGGTTCTATTTTTCTGATATTTGGGGAAAAATCCGGGCGATTTCCTCCTCGCTGGGGATATCTTCCCGGCGAAGCCCGCACGAAAGAAGGGCGCGGTAGATGCGTTTGCGTTCTTCCTCCGTCGTGGTATGGCGGCGTACCTGCGGCCGCAGGCTTCCCAGAAAGGCGGACAGCCGGCCGATCAGGGGCGTCAGCACAGGCCGCATCTGGTCTTTTAAATACTGAACAACCGCAGGGCTTTGCCCTCCGCTGGAAAAGGCGGCGACGACTTCTCCCTCCTTCAGATAGGCGGGGAAGATGAAATCGCAGTCGGCGGGCTGATCGACGGCGTTGACGGAAATGCCGCGCAGCCGGCAGTCCACGGCGATTTGGTGATTGAGGGCGGCATCGTCCGTGGCGGCTACCACAAGCGTTTTTCCGTCCAGATCCTGGGGAGAGTACTCCTGTCGGCGGCAGACAATGCCGGGAACGGCGAGGATCTCCGGAAGAATCTGCGGGGCAGTCAGGTACAGGCTGGCCCCGAAGTCCTGCAGCACCTGAATCTTGCGCAGAGCGATGCGGCCGCCGCCGATAATCAGACAAGGTTTGTCCTGCAGGTCGATGAAAAGAGGAAAATAGGACATGGCGCTCCTTTCCGGGAGGCCGTTTGTCCGAGTGCGGACGCTCCCTTTTGGCCATATTGTAACATGGGGAGAGGGAATGTACAAGGGCGAAAGAGCGCACTTTCCGTCAAGAAAATCTGCTCCGCCTGGGCTATACTGTAACCGACAAGCAAACCTTACGGGAGGTATCCGCATGGACAACGACAATCCCATCTTTCGCTCACTTGCCCTGATTGAGGAAAAAATTCATGAAAAGCTGACGGTGGAAAACCTGGCCGACAGCATTCATTTTTCCAAATATCATTATCAGCGCGTATTCCG
Source organism: uncultured Lachnospiraceae bacterium (assembly GCA_910586125.1). GTDB lineage: Bacteria > Bacillota > Clostridia > Lachnospirales > Lachnospiraceae > RGIG7193. Next base: position 47,247 of record CAJUHP010000010.1, read on the forward strand.
GGAGGCTGTGGGCGAGAGCGTCATGCAGTATGTAACGAGGCGCAGGCTCTCCTTAGCGGCCAGGGAGCTGGCCGGGGGGAATTCCAGCGTTCTTGAGATCGCCTTAAAGTACGGCTACGATTCTCATGAAGGCTTTACCCGGAGCTTTCGCGCGTACACCGGCGTCACGCCGGCGGAATACAGAAAATACTGCCACGCCCTAAATATTACGGAGCGAAACGCATGGAAAGCAGAATGTCCGTATCCGCGCACCAAACCTTCCCTCTCATTCAGAAAGGAGAAATGTGCAATGTTATATTCAAATGCTGCCAATGAAATCATCCGAGAGCTGAACGCGCTGGTAGTGCAGGCCAAGGAAACGGCCGCCTACACAGAAAAACAGGCGTCGCAGCAGGGGAGTGCCGCGTACCAAAAATTTTGGGATTTTATCATTTCCCGAACAAACGCCATGGCGGACGATCTTTCTGGTACCCTGGACCGCATCCTTTCCATCAGCCAGCATCCCGATGAAATATCGGCGCGCTTTATGATTGTCAAGACCATTGACGACGCGGTCTTCTGGTGCAGCCTCACCGCCTTCCAGACCGGACTGACCGTTTCGCGCGCAAAGCCGAAAGACAGAGAGGCCTTCCAGCCGATCTGTGACCGGTATGACAAGCTGGCGGCGGACGCCAGAATCCGGGCGGGTAAGATCGTGACATTTTTTAATGAATTGTCCGAGCTGATCTTTCGGGACATAAGAGAAAATGCACGGCAGAGGATCCAGGAGGCGGTCAGAAAAGGGAAGGAGATCTCCGCGGTGCTGAATACCGGCTTGGGTCAGCCTTATTTGTATATTGTACAGGAGATCGCAGCCGTTACAGACGAACTTTCCTCCGTTCCTCTGGAGGAGATCACGGTCTGTCTTCTGGAAGACTGCCTGTTCCGTCTGGAGATCATCGACTTTGCCGCCGCCGTTGATTTTCTGCGCGATCCCCATCCGGAAACGCTTCCGAGCGGGATTCATGAATGGAAAGAACAGCTTCAGGAGACAGCGGAATTTTTCCAGGGCCTGTCGGCGGATATCCGGCAGACGGTTTTTTCGCCGGATAAGACCGCGGTTCTGGAAAATACGCAGGAAACCCGATACCGCAATATGGCGTTTCAGAGCAATATTTTGCTGTTTTATTTGAAAGGGGAGAGGGAAAAGCTTGACGCTGCCCGTCTGCTTGGGGAAGAGCAGAAAGCGGCTTTTGACGCCATCGCTGCCGCCTTTGACCGGCTGATTGAGCTGGCATACCGTGCGGCTGGCGAGGAGGATGCCGGTCGGCTGCAAAAACAGCTTCAAGCTCTCTATGCCGAGATGACCGCACAGGCAAAAGCCCTGGGCGAATGCGGCGGTCCAATCCAGTATATCGCAGAGGAAGTGAAGGCATTGGAGCAGGCGGTCTTTTCGGTTTCCTAAATTTCAGGTTAAAAAGCGGCAAAGAAGCCGGACAATGCAACAGTCATATTTAAGCCTGAGAGCGGCGGGAACATAGGAACGGTTTGATGTTCAGGAAACTATTGAATATCATGCGGGGGTATCGCAAAATCATCCAATTAGGTGATGGAGAGATGCCCTCGTTCTATTTTGCTTAACAGGAACTTGAAAATTTTGTTTAAAATTAGGGAGGATAGCTATTTACAAAAATACAAATACGTGATATAATCAGAAGGCTAAAACACAAAGAGGACTTGAAAAAATGGTTCAGAGCAAGAGATTCATGACAGTCTGACAGATAGAGCGCACGGGTCTGGCTATTTTTGTTACAAAATAATAGAAGACATATCTTCCGCATTTTTGTTGTAAGGGGGGAAGATATGCCTTTTTGTCTTTTCTTGAAAAAGTTTGTTTTATTTGTGCTCTTTCCAGCAAAAGTACAAATGCAGGAAGATTTTTGTTAGATCGTCTTTTTATTTATAGCAGTGCTTGTGGTGCGAGTGGCACGGACACGGCGTTGCTGCGCGATGCAAACCAAACCGATCAATTCAAGATAGAACATGGTATCTCTGAGTTGCGCCAAGTATATGCAGCACCCTTATTTGGATAGATTTGTGAAAAAGTTTGAGTGGCAACCAGTGATTGATATAAAAACACCAGAGGTCAATGCAAAAGAATAAAAAGATACCGCTTTTTATGAAGAGGAGGAGGATCACACCCAGTTGCAGCAAGAGGATATCTTGACAAACAAGATGAATGACTCGCTGGAACCCCAGATTTCAGAGAATATTACAGCCAAAAGGAGACATTTTCACCGGCAAGATAATCAGCGCTGAAGCGTTGGTCTGCGAGAAAAACGCGGACATAGGCCAGGGATATTTATTTTCTAAGCCAGTTGCGGTGACAGGTTTTGAACAACTGTTGTTTAACGATTCATTATTGCAAAAAATCAAATTAAAATATTTGCGGATGTATGGAGGAAAAATATCGTGTTAAAAAACATGAACGTGAAAAAATGTTTGTTGCTTGGCTATGGTATCACCATCGGGGTTTCCCTGTTTTTGATCGTTACCAGCCTATTTATGATGTCCAATATTAAAAGCAAGTACGATGTGCTGCTGAATAAGGAGGCCCAGGCAAGCCAAGATATTTTATACTGCCGGGTCAACTCCCTGCTGACTGGACGAAATATCCGTGATTGTTATCTTACTCCAGGTTCTGAAGCGAACGAAGGGCTGCTTCAAGCGGCGGAAAAAGCACAGGATGATCTCTTTGCCAATATGGAATTGCTGAAGGAGCATTTTCCCTCTCAGTTGGATCGCAGCAAATTGGATGAGTATATTGCGGTAACAACCAATTGGGCCGATACAAATCCACAGCTTATTGAGTGGTATCGCCAGTATGTCAAAACAGGAGACGAATCATATATCCAGAAGGGGATCCAGTTTATCTATGAAACGGATACGCCCGACCAGGAGAACATGGCCGCCGCAGCAACGGCCTTGGACAATTATTTGGTTCAGGCAACGGCTGACGAGCGGGAGCGTATTGAATTTGAGGTTATGGTCATCATCGGTATTGTTGCTGCCGCCACAGTTCTCGCCACCATTGCAGTCATTGCGCTGGGATTTGTGATTATTAAGACAATTACCATTCCGGTTGGTCAAGTTCAAAGTGCTCTGGTCGGATTTTCACAGGGCAATCTGGACATTTCCGTTGACTACCAGAGCAAGAGCGAACTGGGTGTGATGTGCGATGCCCTGCGCAGCAGCCAGGCAACTCTCTCCGGCGTCATTCAGGACGAAGCATATCTGCTCAAAGAGATGGCAGAGGGAAATTTTGATGTACATAGCAAGGACACCTCTTTGTATGTCGGCGCGCTGGAAACCATCATCCAATCGATCAGAGACATCAATCATCAGCTCAGTGATGCGCTCTTAAGAATCGCGCAAGGTACAGACCAAGTTTCCGCTGGTGCGGATCAAGTGTCGACAGGCGCACAGTCGTTGGCTCAGGGCGCGACCGAGCAGGCCAGCACGCTGGAGGAATTGACGGCAACGATTACAGAAATTTCCGAAGCATCACAGAAGACGGATCTTGCTGCCAAAGAAGCAAAAACCAGTGTGCAGGCAGCAGGCGAGCAGGTAGAAAAGATGAATCAGCAGGTAGATGTTTTGAACCAGGCAATGAACAAGATTGCGCTTTCTTCTCAGGAAATGGGCAAGATCATTCGGACGATCGAGGATATTGCGTTCCAGACGAATATCTTGGCTCTGAACGCCGCCGTGGAAGCTGCCCGCGCTGGCAGCGCTGGAAAGGGCTTTGCCGTGGTGGCGGATGAGGTGCGCAGCCTGGCAGCGAAATCGGATGCATCGGCCAAAGCAACGAAGGAACTGATTGACAGTGCGATCAGCTCCGTTCAGGATGGAAACAATATTGTCGAACAGGTTACACAGGCTTTGATGGAGTGCAAGGGATTAACCAACGAGGTTGTGAATCGCGTGGATGTGGTTACAGATGGCGTGGAGGTTCAAACCACTTCTATTAAACAAGTGACGGAAAGCATTGATCAGCTTTCTTCTGTGGTGCAGACAAACTCTGCGACAAGTGAAGAGTCTGCGGCGGCAAGCGAGGAGCTTGCCAGTCAAGCCGCAACGATGAAAAACCTGGTTGGGCATTTTACGCTTCGCCGTATAGATGGCAGTGCCCGCCCGGCAGCACCCGTTCCTTATGAGAAGGAGGTTGTTGTTAGCAATATGAGCTCAGATAAATACTAAAAAGCGTATGGGGGCCACAAAATAACATAACGTACCCGTTCAGGGCGCAGATGACGCGGCAGTCATTTGCGCCCTGATTCTGTATCAAGATTTTTCAGAAAAGTATATTTTGAGAGGGGCAGCCAGCCCATTTTTGAGAAGACGGAAAAGGGGAAGTACGTCACAGATAACCGTTTGCCGCTTGCCCGTTGTTTTTGCCTGTAGTATACTGTAAAGGAAAAGAAGGGGGCAGGAAAATGAAAAAAAAGAAGATTGTCTGCGTCATTGCGCTGCTGTTTACAGCCACAGCATTCGCGGCGTGCGGCGCAAAGACGCATCCGACCATAGCAGAGACAGAAATTACCGGGACAGCATATGAGGAATCCAGCGCTGTCGAGGGGCAGCAGCCAGAAGCGGAACCAGGAACCTCTGCACAGGCGGAAGATGAGCGGCTGGAAAACAGCCGGGCCAATTCCGACAGCCTTGACAGTCAGCCTGAGACGTCATTGCCGCAGACTGCGCCGTCAGGCACAGACCAGCCAAAAACCGATCCGGCAAAAAACAATCCGGAAGAAAACAATCCAGTAGAAAGGCCTTCCTCTGCCACAGGCGCGCTTCATGTGGAGGGAACGCAGCTTATGGGAAAAGACGGTGAGGCAGTCCAACTGAGAGGCATCAGCACCCATGGCCTTGCCTGGTTTCCGGAATATGTCAACGAAGCCTGTTTTCAGGAACTGAAAGAGACATGGAAAATCAATGTGATCCGCCTGGCTATGTACACAGCAGAATACGGCGGCTACTGCAGCGGAGGCGATCAGGAAATGCTGAAGGAAAAAATCCGGGAAGGTGTGGAATATGCGCTTGCCGCCGGCCTGTATGTAATCATCGACTGGCATATTCTGTCGGATTCCAACCCGCAGACGTACCAGGAGGAAGCCAAAGCTTTTTTTGACGAGATGGCATCTCTATATGCCGCTTCCGATCATGTGCTGTATGAGATCTGCAATGAGCCAAATGGTTCTACTAGCTGGAGCGAGATCAAAAGCTATGCCAGGGAGATCATCAGCGTGATCCGCGCTCACGATGAAGATGCCGTGATTTTGGTGGGGACACCGAACTGGTCCCAATATGTGGATCAGGCGGCGGCGGATCCGATCACCGAATATGATAATCTGATGTATACCCTTCACTTTTATGCGGCGACACATAAAGAAGATCTTCGCAAAAAAATGACGGACGCACTGGAAGCAGGGCTGCCGGTGTTTGTGTCTGAATATGGGATCTGCGACGCAAGCGGAAATGGGGCGATCGACGAGGAACAGGCTGACCAGTGGATCGCATGTATGAATGAATACGGCGTCAGCTATGTGGCATGGAATTTATCAAATAAGAATGAGGCGTCGGCAATTCTGTCGGAGTCTTGCAAGAAAACCAGCGGATTTCTGCAGGAAGATCTGAGCGCGTCTGGACGGTGGCTGTATGAAATGCTGACCGGTTCGCAGCCCCTGGAAGAATCGCAGCCGCCTATAACGCAGGAGGAATCTCGGACAAGCTCGCCCCAAATGGAGCCGCCGTCAAAGCCTGCGGAAACCGGAGAACTGCCTGAGACAGCAGCGCCGCCGCCTCCGCGGGCAGAGGCGGCGGAAGAGACACCGGGACAGCCAGGGGGTATGCTGACAGGTGATGATCTGGAATTGACTCCGGTCTTGGTAAACAGTTGGGAATCCGACGGTCAGACATTCTATCACTATTCCATGACCCTACGCAATGTGTCAGGAAAAGCCGGCAACTCATGGTCGGTAGAACTGGAATTTTCCGGAGAGATCACGCTGTCAGACGGCTGGAATGGTGACTATTTTGTTCAGGGAAAAACGTTACGGATCGCGTCAAAAGATTATAACGGAGCGGTTGCGGCAGACGGCGTTGTGTCAGATGTGGGTTTTATTGTGAGCGGCGGCAGTCTGTGACAGAGGTGTCGTGAAAGAGAACAGCAAAAACTAAATATGTTTTTTGGCAGCCTCAGATGCAACAGTTTTGTTAAAAAAGGTTTCCATTTTCTTTCCATCTTTTAGAAAATGTGCTATACTGTTTCCAGTATTCCTGATGCGTTATATATCATCTGTATGGACCTGCTTATTACTCACAATCACTTGAAAGAAGATAGCGCAGGATCAACTATAAACAGAAAGGTTAGAGCAGAGTTGTGAATCAAAAATATGCAGAAATTTTGTTGGATCGAATTCCAGGCAAAGAACGAAAAGCGATTCTAAAGAGCGAACTGAAAAAGGATATTCCTCGTTTGAAGAGTATTCCTGGTTTTCGCAGCCCCGATTTGGCTCCGCCTCATATTTTGAAAGGGTGGCTGAAAAATGAAGAAAAATTTTGGGTTTTATTTGTAAATGACACGGCGGCCCGCTATGGCTGCTCCGTGAGTAAATATCCGACCGAAAAAATGCTGCCGGAATTAACAGCAGAAAATTTCTGGGGTATTTTTGCGTGGAATTGTTTTCAGGAAGACAGCAGTCCGGAGTCGTGCAGCAAGCTTTCGCAGATGCTTGAGCAATATGAAATGCTTTTGCGGGGAGAAGAGATGCCGCAGCAGGAGGGAAGGACAGCGGAGATTTCTGAGAATCCGCAGTCTTTGAATGCGGTGCGGGAAGATCAGACAGAAGCTGTGCAGAGAGTGGATGCGCCAGCCCCGGCAGCAGGGGGGCGGGAAGATACGCTGGACAAGGATTCGGCAGATGCACAAAAAGCAGCATCTGATCATGGGGCTGTTTTCATGACCGAAACCGCATCCGAAGCCCAGCCGGAGTCTGCACCGGCCAGCATACCAGAAATCGTATCGGAAATGGAAGGTGAGCCTGACGCCATACAGGAATTGGCGTCCGAGGTTGGGCCGGAGCCTGTTCGGGCAAATACTCCAGAAATGGTATCGGAAGCAGAACTCGCGCCTGCACCGACCATCACACCAGAAATCGTATTTGAGGCAGAGCCAGAGCCCGCACCGATCATCACACCAGAAATGGTATCGGAAGCAGATATGATGCCTGCGCCGGCCAGCATACCGGAAATTATATCCGAAGCAGAGCCGAAGCCTGTACCAGTCAAGATCTTAGAAACAATATCTGGTGACAGCGAACCGGAAGACGTTGGAGGTTTGGTGTCCGGTACAGCCGCCGAGGCACAGAATCAGACGGAGGATATCAAGCCAGAGGAATTGAGGTCCAAAGAGAGACAATTTATCGGATATGTGCAGGAGACAAACGGATACTATAATTTCTGGCCGGCCTGCTTGATGCAGGACGGGATGGCAAAGCCGCTGCATGTGGACGATATTCGGGAGGCATTTCCAGATTTGGGAAATATCAATCTTTCCAGCACGCCATGGGACTATATCCGGAAAAAATGCTCAAACGGAGAGATTCTTGTCATCACGCTGTATCCGTCTGATTATATGGAAAACAGGAAGACGGACGGCTTTTTTCAGCGGACCAATTATAAAGTTGATTTTTACCAGCTTGAGCGCCAGGGGCGCATCAAGCATCTGAGCGATATCCAGATGTATCCGGTTCTGCATCCGGTTGGTATCATTGATTTCTCCAAGAAAGCGGTTTTGGTCAGAGAAAATTTTGTCGATGTAAAAGACATGTGCATGCTTGAGGAGGGCAACAGACTGTACGGCCCGTATCGTGTTGCTTCAGACGAGGACGGACGCACGCAGGTGAATCTGACAAACAAAGATATTGTGGACAGCTACCGCCCCAAAAGCGGCACGATTGAATACACAGAGATCAGCATTGACGTTCCGGGCTGCATGCGTCTCGGCACGGGCTATGTCCATCTTGACGACAGCCTTGTGAGGGAACAGCAGGATAAAATTTCCGATCCCGATCTGTTTAAACTGTTCCAGCGCTCTCTGGCGGGACGGAAAAACAGCGAAAAATTTCCGATTACACCAGATCAGATCGATCAGTATACTACCTCGATTTTTTATGGACTGCCGGATGAAATCTCTCAGAGCCGGATTGCGCGCATCAAGTCTTTTTTTGAGGAACAGTTCAAGCAGGAGGACGTACAGGAAGATCTGGCACAGTTTATGGCAGATTTGTTCTATAAATACGGCGAGTCCGGATACTTTTCAAATCTGTTGGAAAGAATTTTGGATAACAGTGAGCTGGCCAATAAAATTCAGACATTTGCCATTGTAAAACAGAGGATTTCGGAGATGCAGCAGCAGTATGAGCAGATCCGGCAGCAGTGCAGGCAGGAGAGAATAAAATTAGATGAGGAGACAGCGGACAGAGAAAAGCAGATTTCTCAGATGGCAGAAAAGACCAGCGAGGAAATACAGGATCTGACCGCCAGAAGAGACGAGCTGCTCGCGGAAGTGGCTGCGGTCCAGAGACAGCTAAGCCAACTGGATCGCGTCATCAATTTGGACCGTGAACGGGAGAGGCTGGAGGCTGTGAACGACAATCTGAGGGAGACGGAGTGCCGGCTTCGGGAGAGAGGAGACGAGGCGGTCAAAATTCTTCAGGATAAACTGAGACAGGCGACGGAGAATGCGGTGGCGACGGCGTTTGACGGTAAAATTGCCGATCAGGTATTTAAGGCCGCCGCCAATTGGAGGCAGTCGTCACAGGATGCGGCCTTTAACGAGATTGCCGGGAAACTGACGGTTTCGGGCGAGGGAGATGTGCTGAGAGGATACGCTCTGCGGGAATATCTTCTTACCTCTGTCAAACGGTGCCGGCCAGACTATTCAAACAATGAGATTCTGAATCTCTTTATCTGTGTCGCGCAGAATTTCTTGACCGTTTTCTGCGGGGAACCGGGGAGCGGAAAGACATCCATATGCAATATTATCGCGCATGTTCTGGGTACGGCCAAGACGGCCGACCTTGTCTCAGATACCAAAGGAATTGAGATCAGCCGCTATGTTCCCATTTCTGTGGAGCGCGGCTGGACATCCAAGCGCGATTGGATCGGCTATTATAATCCTCTTTCCCAGTCGTTTGAAAAAGCCAACCGCCATCTGTACGATGGTCTTCGGCTGCTGAACGCGGAGGGCGAGCGCTCGCAGTATCCTTATATGGTCCTGCTGGATGAAGCCAGCTTAAGTCCGATTGAGTACTACTGGGCGGACTTTATGAATATGTGCGACCAAAATGGCGGCTGCGGAAAAATTGCCCTGGGCGATGATCTGCAGATGCAGATTCCGCCGACGCTGCGCTTCACCGCAACCATTAATAGCGATGATACGACCGAACGGCTCTCCCCCCGGCTGATCGACCGGGCGGCAGTCATTGCGCTGCCGGATGTGAGAAATACAAGGACAGAAGAACAATTGCCGGATTCCGTCTTGCCAGTCCGGTGGGATGCGTTCCAGGAGACGTTTCACTTCCAAGCGTCGGATGAGATGGACTCGATGCCGAGCGAGATTTATGAGGAAATCTGTAAAGTGTTTGGAGAGGAGATGAGAATTGGCATCAGCTCCCGCACAGACCGCGCGGTGAGAAAATACTGGGCGGCGGCAAAGGAGCTATTTGAGAGCGAAGACGGAAAGGATGCAACGATTATTGCGCTGGATTACGCGGTTGCGCAAAAGCTTCTGCCCCGAATTAACGGCAGCGGCGATTCGTATCTGAAACTTCTGGAAAAACTGGAGGGGATTTGCGGAAAGAATAATCTGGCGAAATGTGAAAAATCTCTGCAGGATATCATAAAGCGAGGAAAGGTTTCCATGAGCTATTATCAGTATTTTTGAGGAAATATATGAATATTTACGAGTTAACTCTTATTTCGGGCCGCGGGAACACAATAACCGTGCAATTATCTTCGGACCGAATTTCAATGAGCCGCCTAGATGATGTCAATCCGGACCGGGAATATATCTATTCGGATCAGCCTTATCGCGCAGAACTCCACGGCGTTTTGGAGGAGATGGAAAGTTTTTCTTTTTACGTCAACGATGTGGAGATAGAACAGACGCTGGATTCAGAGGGAAAAATCTGTCTGCAAAGCGCTCAATATCCGCAGGGACATATTTTTATACATAACTTTGGGTTGATTCAGATTGCGGTCCAGATCATATATAAGGGTCAGAAACCCGTTTTCCTGTATTCAAAATGGATTTCCGTATTGGTGGCAAACAATCGAACGAATCTGTCCATTGAGCGGATGGCAGAATACATTTATTGTCACCGCGATAAACTTATGGGGAGAGGGCCGCTGCGCTCCGGGCAGAAGCAGAGAGAAGATTCACAGAAAGAATTGGATTTGCAGATAGAGATTCTCCAGGATATTGTGCGGGTCTATCGTGAGAATTTGAGCTATTTTCGTCAGAAAGCCAAATGCCGCAGCCGCATTGTACAGCAGGCCGCTCCCTGTGAGCAGACAAAGTTTTTCTCCGACCGCTCTCTGCATTATATTGCACAGCATCCGGAGCACCTGATGAGAAGTTCTGCGGCGACGGGAATCCGCGTGGGCAGGCGGTATTTTCTTCCGAGCAAAACGCTGGCAAAAGAATACTGCGCGGATTATGATATCTATGAAAACCAGATTGTGGTCGGATTTCTTCAGACCGTCTGCCGTATGGTTGGCAGCCTGCGCGATGAGATCGGCGGCAGAACCGGGCAGTTTCCAGATAAGAGAGAGTTTGAGAACGGATATTTTCTCTCGGTTGCCTTTGCCTTTGCGGCGACAAAACGGCGGTTGGAAAAAATTCAAGAACAGTTGACCTTACTGTGGAAGAATGTGGAGGAGCTCTATATACAGTACCGTCAGGCTCTGCGCGTCAAGGAGGCGGCGGTGGACCAAATCCCGTCTCCCAGCCCGATTCTGATTTCGGTACCTCCTTACCGGGCCGTCTATGAGCAGATGATTCGCTGGTTCCGGCTTGGAAAATATGATTTTGGCCGGGAGGATTTCATCCTCTCGATGCTGCGCTCCAATAAGCTGTATGAATACTATGTTTTGCTGAAACTTTATAATTATATGGAAGAAAAAGGATATCATCTCAAAAAGATTGATTCGTACCGCTACCAATGCCCGGATTTCTCTGAACTCAACACAGCGGGTCCCTATGGCATGAGGTGCGATAATACCTTCTTATTTGAAGACGATACCGGCGACGCGGAGATAACCCTGTACTATGAACCGGTTGTCTACAGCGGAACCGATCCCAACGCGGGGGAAAATAATCTGAATCTGTTCCGGAACATATCGCTCTCCTATAAAAATGGAGAGTCAGGGAGGAATTACTGTCCCGACTATGTTCTGAAAATTCAGAGGGAGTCCGGCAGCCGCTATATTATCCTCGATGCAAAATTTTCAAACCGGCGTTCCGTCAGCGAATATTATATGCGCGAATTGTTGTTTAAATACCTGATATCCATCTCCGCCATTTGCCCGGAAGACCGTATTTTAGGACTGGTGATTTTAAATGGAAAATCAAATGAATTAGAAGACAGTGTGTTTCCCTATGATATTTTTGATCAAGTGCCAACCGGCAAGACCGTGTATCCGTTTGCAAAGATGATAACTTTGACAGAAAATCATAAAGATATGGAATATTCTGCACAGTTGCACCGGGAATTATTTGATAATTTTTTTGAAGAAATTATGGACCAATAGAAAAAGGTTCCGCGAAGCAGGAAAGCCTGCTGAATGCGGAACCTTTTTCTTGCGGTGAGATTTTCGATCAGTCGCAGTTGCCCACTGTCCGGGGGAACGGAATCACGTCGCGGATATTTCCCATGCCGGTGAGATACATAACGCATCTCTCAAAGCCCAGTCCGAAACCGGCGTGTCTGGCGGAACCGAACCGGCGCAGATCCAGATAGAACGCATAATCCTCTTCCCTGAGCCCCAGCTCCTCCATGCGCGCCGTGAGCTTCTCATAGTTGTCCTCACGCTGGCTGCCGCCGATTATCTCTCCGATGCCGGGAACCAGGCAGTCCATGGCGGCCACGGTCTTTTGGTCGTCGTTTTGCTTCATATAGAAAGCCTTGATCTCCTTGGGATAATCCGTGACAAAGACAGGCCGCTGAAAAAGCTTCTCCGTTAGATATCTTTCATGTTCCGTCTGTAAGTCGCAGCCCCAAGAAACTTTGTATTCAAACTCGTCGTTGTGTTTTTCCAGCAGTTCAATCGCTTCCGTGTAGGTGACACGGCCGAAGTCGGAGTTCAGTACATGGTTCAGCCGCTGTAAAAGTTCTTTGTCCACAAAGCTGTTAAAGAAAGCCATCTCCTCGGGCGCCTTCTCCAGTACATAGCGGATGATATATTTGAGCATGTCCTCGGCCAGCGTCATATCGTCGGCCAGATCCGCAAAGGCAATCTCCGGCTCGATCATCCAGAACTCTGCCGCGTGGCGGGTCGTGTTGGAGTTCTCCGCGCGGAAGGTGGGGCCGAACGTATAGATCTTCTTGAAGGCCATCGCGTAGGTTTCGCCGTTTAACTGGCCGCTGACCGTCAGGTTCGTGGGTTTTCCAAAGAAATCCTGCGAAAAGTCAACGGCGCCTTCCTGCGTCAGCGGCGTGTTCTTCAAATCCAACGTTGTGACTTGGAACATCTCACCGGCTCCCTCGCAGTCGCTGCCAGTGATCAGAGGGGTGTGGACATAGACAAAGCCCCTCTCCTGAAAGAACTGGTGGATGGCCGCCGCCGCCAGGGAGCGGACGCGAAAGACCGCCTGAAACGTATTGGTGCGGGGGCGCAGATGCGTGAGAGTGCGCAGGTATTCAAAGCTGTGGCGCTTTTTCTGCAGAGGGTAGTCGGGGGAGGAGGCTCCCTCCACCTCGATCGACTCGGCCTGGATCTCAAACGGCTGCTTTGCTTCGGGGGTGGGCGTCAGAATTCCCTTTACGACAACGGCGCATCCCACGTTCAATTTTGACAGCGCGGCAAAGTTTTCCTGGGTGTCGTGGTAGACCACCTGGAGCGTTTCAAAAAATGTGCCGTCGCTGATGACCAAAAAGCCGAAATTTTTGGAGGCGCGGTTGGAGCGGACCCATCCGCCGGTTTCTATGGTCTGGTGCAACAGGGTTTCCTTGTTTCGGAAAATATCCCGGATATCCATTAAATTCATGACTTTTCCCTTTCTCAGTTCTATTTTTTGGTTCGGTTCTCTGCAATTGGGTGCATAGTTCATTGTGTACATGCATAGTTTAAATTATAAACGATTTTACAGTTCGGGACAAGCGAAGGCGGGGAGAAATTTGTATAAAAAAAAAAAAAAAAAAATGTTTTTTTTGTTCACTTATTCTAAATTATGTGTTATACTGGAAACGAAGTCATACAGGCTTTTTCCGGTCATGGCGGACACTGCAGCGGGGAGCTGTCTGCAGGCGCCCAAAGACTAATCTTACAGCAAGGGGTGAATTGTGTGATTAAGAAAGAGATGATTGCTATGCTGTTGGCAGGCGGGCAGGGAAGCCGTCTGGGAGTCCTGACAGCGAAGGTAGCAAAGCCTGCAGTGGCGTTTGGAGGGAAATACCGGATTATCGACTTTCCTCTGAGCAACTGCATCAATTCGGGTATCGATACCGTAGGCGTATTGACCCAGTATCAGCCGCTGAAGCTGAATACCCATATCGGCATCGGTATTCCGTGGGATCTGGACCGCAATATCGGCGGTGTTACCGTGCTTCCGCCCTATGAGAAGAGCCGCAACAGCGAGTGGTACACCGGTACGGCCAACGCGATCTATCAGAACCTGGATTACATGGAAATGTACAATCCGGAGTACGTTCTGATTCTGTCCGGCGACCACATCTACAAGATGGATTACGAGGTGATGCTGGACTATCACAAGGCCAACAACGCCGACGTTACGATTGCTGCGATGCCGGTGCCCATGGAAGAGGCGCACCGCTTCGGCATTCTTGTGACGGACGATAAGAATCAGATCCGCGAGTTCGAGGAGAAACCGGAGAACCCCAGCAGCAATCTGGCCTCCATGGGTATCTATATCTTTAACTGGAAGGTACTGAAGGAAGCGCTGGTGACGCTGGCCGAAGTACCGGGCTGCGACTTCGGCAAGCATGTCATTCCGTACTGCCATAATGCCGGAAAGCCGATCTTTGCATATGAATATAATGGTTACTGGAAGGATGTCGGAACCCTGACTTCCTACTGGGAGGCCAATATGGAGCTGATCGACATTATTCCGGTATTCAATCTGTATGAAGAGTACTGGAAGATCTTTACCAAGAGCGATATTCTGCCGCCGCAGTATATCTCGGCGGAGTCCACCATCGAGCGCAGCATCATCGGTGAGGGCACCAGCATTTACGGAAGCGTTCACAATTCCGTGATCGGTTCCGGCGTCACCATCGGGAAGGGCGCTGTGATCCGCAACTCTATTATCATGCAGGGCGTTGTGATCGGAGAAGGTACGGTGATTGACAAGGCGATCATCGCGGATCAGTCCCAGGTCGGCGCCGGCGTGAAGATAGGCGTGGGCGAGTTTGCGGCCAGTAAGCTGGACCCGAAGGTATACAATGCAGATTTGGTTGTGGTAGGAGAGAAATCTTACATCCCGGACGGCGTGAGCATCGGAAAGAACACGGCGATCTCCGGTGTTACGGAGAAGGATGATTATCCGAACGGCGCGCTGGCTGGCGGCGAATACGTGATAAAGGCAGGTGGCATACTGTGAGAGCGATAGGCATCATTTTAGCAGGCGGCAACAACAAGAAGATGGGGGAGCTGTCCCAGAAGAGGGCAATCTCCGCTCTGCCGGTGGCGGGAAGCTACCGCGGGATTGATTTTCCTTTGAGTAATATGACCAATTCTCAGGTGAAGAAGGTCGCAGTGATAACCCAGTATAATTCCCTGTCCTTAAACGAGCATCTGATCTCCTCCAAGTGGTGGAACTTCGGGCGCAAACAGGGGGGGCTGAGCGTATTTACTCCCAGTATTACGCCCAGCAATACAAACTGGTATCGGGGTACAGCGGATTCTATGTACCAGAACATAAAGTTTCTGCGAGACAGCCATGAACCCTATGTGGTGATAGCCAACGGCGATGCCGTCTACAAGATGGATTACAGCGAAGTCCTGGAATACCACATCGCCAAGAAGGCGGATATCACCATGGTATGTAAGAAAATGCCCCAGGACGAGAACCTGTGCCGTTTTGGTCTGGTGAAGCTGGACGAGGACAGCCGGGTTGTGGATATCGATGAGAAGCCTATGGTGGCCACCTCCGATATCGCCAATATGGGCGTTTATGTGCTGCGCCGCCGTCTTTTGATCGATCTTTTGGAGCAGTGCGCAGAGGAAGAGCGGTTTGATTTTGTCCGCGATATTCTGATCCGCTACAAAAATATGAAGAAGATTTACTCGTTCCCGCTGGAGACGTACTGGGGCGGTATCAGCAGTATCGAATCCTATTACAAGACCAACATGGATTTCCTCAATCCGGCGGTCAGAGATTACTTCTTCCATCAGTATCCCGACGTATATTCCAAGGTGGATGACAATCCTCCCGCGAAGTACAATCCGGGCAGCCATGTGCGTAACAGCCTGATTTCCAGCGGCTGTATCATCAATGGCACCATCGAGAATTCCGTTTTGTTTAAGCAGGCTTATATCGGCAATAACTGTGTGATCAAGAACTCCATTATTCTCAATGATGTGTACATCGGTGACAATACAGTGATCGAGAACTGTATTGTAGAGAGCCACGATACGATCAAGGCAAACATGACTTATACCGGAACGCCGGATAAGATCAAAGTAGTCGTGGAAAAGAACATCAGATACGAGATTTAAAAAAGCAGGGGCGGCTCTGGCCGGGTGCCTCAGACAGGGCAGTCCCTGTGAAAGAGAGTAACGGGGGTATCACCATGCAGATTACAGATGTCAGAGTCAGAAAAGTAGCCAGGGAAGGCAAGATGAAAGCAATCGTTTCGATCACGCTGGACAATGAATTCGTCGTCCATGATATCAAGGTCATTGAGGGGGAGAAGGGCGTGTTTATCGCCATGCCCAGCCGCAAGGCCGCAGACGGAGAGTATCGGGATATTGCGCATCCGATCAATTCGGAGACTCGTGACCGAATTCAAAACATTATCTTGACGAAGTACGAAGCTGCTTTGCTGGAAGAAGAGATGCAGGAGGAGATGCAGGAGGCATAGAGATTGCCTGCATCCCGACACATCAGGATATCGTATGCCGTCCGGTGTTAGGGGCGGACGGCAATGCATATTGTAATCAGGAGAAGGTTTACAATAATAAAAATAGATGTATCATTGACAGGGCTGCTGTCTGCGCGGGTGCAGGACAGCAGTCTTGTTTGTTTTCTCTTCAGCAAAAAATAGTATTTTTCACCACAGCAAAAAACGGGTATCTGTGATAAAATAGCCGCAGGAGGATGCGTATGGACAGTGATTCCCGGAATCGTTTATTGGAAGAAATGTCAGACTGTATGGTTAGGGATACCGGTGTGGAGGAGATGATGCGCCGGGTATGCGCTTTCTTTTCTGCGCCGCGGGGAGGGATTTGCAGGACAGAGGGGGAGAAAAAGCCCGTTTTGCTGGCCGGATGCGGTTTTGACGGGGAGAAAGAGGCAGAGGAGGCCGTCCAAAACTTGCGGGAGAAAGAAGAGGAGACTTCCTATATCCTATACCCCTATGATTTTCCGGATTTTTCCGGTTTCCTGTTTTTGGAGCGTCCCTCGGTGGACGGGAAGACAGAGAAGATGCAGCAGATGCTGGGAGAAATCTGCCGCAACATGTATATTGCCATCCATCATCGGGAACTGGTGCAGCAGCTACAACAGCGGGAGGAAGAATTGCAGTATGTGTGCAATGCGCTGCTGGAGATAAAGGAGAAGGAGGAAAAGCGGATTGCGCTGGAGCTGCACGATGAAATCGGGCAGAACCTGACGTCCATGCTTTTGTATCTGCGCCTGTGTCAGAAGGAACCGGCCGGAGAGAGGCTGACGGAGATTCTCACAAAACTGCGTCTGCTGGTCAGCGAAACGCTTTCGGAAACGCGCCGGATTGTGCGTCATATGCGGCCGAAGGAGCTGGAGGAGCTGGGGCTGGTGCCTGCCCTGTACTGGTATTTCAGCGAGTATAAAAAGCGGCAGCCGCAGATTTCCTTTGTACATACGATTTCGATTTCGGATTTGAGGATACCGGAGGAGGCGGAGATGGCTCTGTACCGGGTAATTGTGGAGGCTTTGACGAATATCAGCCGCCATGCGCAGGCGGACCATGTATGTTTTTCCATGGCCAGAGAGGAAAACAGACTGCATGTCCAGGTGGAAGACAACGGATGCGGCATGGAGCTGGAGAGCGCCAAGCAAAGAGGAATGGGGCTGTTGGGGATGCAGGAGCGGATTCACAGGGCAGGAGGGCATTTTTTTCTGGACTCGGCCCCCGGATCCGGCACGAGGCTCTCCATATGGCTGCCGCTTGCCGCGAAAGAGATAGAAGACAGAGGAAGAGACTAAAGACAGGAGAAACATATGATCAGCATTTTTATTCTGGATGATCACAGAATACTGCGCAGCGCTCTGCGGGTTCTTCTGGAGCAGGAGGCAAATCTCACGGTGGTAGGCGAGGCCGGAAGCATAGCGGAAGGGCTTCGGGCGCTGCCGGACTGCGGGGCACAGATTTGCCTGGTGGATCTGACGCTGCCGGACGGCTGCGGTCTGGATTTTGTGAAAAAGGCAAAAGAACAGGCAGAAGGCGTGCGCTTTTTGGCCCTCACAATGCATGAGGAAGAAAAATACCTGCTGCCCTTTCTGGAAGCGGGAGGGATGGGGTATCTGAATAAGGCCATGGCAGATCAGGAGCTTTTGCGCGCGATCAGCCAAGTCATGGACGGGCAGGCGTATCTGGGGGAGCGGGGCGTACAGCTTATGGCAAAGAAATGGATGGGAGAAAGTGACAGGTCCGAAGCGTCCGTGAAAGAGCAGGCGCTGTCTGCCAGGGAAAAGGAAGTGATCTGCCTGGTGGCCAGAGGTCTGACCAGCGCAGAGATCGGCAAGCGCTTATATCTGTCGCCCCGGACCATTGATACCTACCGCAACCGGCTGATGAAAAAACTCGGACTGCACACCAGGGCAGAGCTGGTGGACTATGTGATCCGCCATCAGCTTCTGGAAGGCTGAGTGCTCTTTTTTGCTATGGCAGTGCGCCGGCGGCCAGGCGAGAGAACGCCTGTAGTGAAAACTGCGACAGAAAAAAGAACGGAAACCGTTATTTTCCTGGCAGACAGAGAAAGAATAATTTGTTAAAATGAAATCACACAGTAGGAGCGGTGCGAGTATGGAGAAGAGATTTCAGCGAAAGCTCAAAATGATTTTGGGAGTGCAGAATATCTGGCTGCAGGATATTTTGACTAAGCTAACGGACCCAGACCGATACGAACTGACATTTCGTGCGGATCTTTGCAGAGAGGATCTGCGCGATTACCGGATCGCGGTGGTGGACATTGATGACTATCCTTTCCGGTGCCGTCAGCTTTTTCGGCAAATCACATCCAAGAGACCCGGTATCGGCATCCTGGCAATTGTATCGGAACCGCGCAGCTATGGGGAGAAAATCATTCAGATGGGAGCCAATGCCGTTGTGGGGAAAGACGAGCTGGTGGAGCGGTTTGCACCGGTTTTGGCGGCTTTGGCTCAGGGGCTGCGGCTGGAAGGCCAAACGCGCAGGCTGCTGCGTGTCAAACACTATGGAAAGAAGGAGAAAGAAGCTGTGAAAAAGACAACAACAAAGCAGAGTGGTTTCTTCAAACCCATCAGCCGCCGGTCCTTTTTGGCGGGAAGTGCGGCGACGATGGCGGCTCTGGCTCTCAGCGCCTGTACCAGCACCGGGGGAGAGACCGAGGCGGATTCCCTGGCACAGACGGATTCGGCGCCCGAGACAACGGCGCCGCCTGGAACACAGGAAAGTACCGGGGCCTCGCCGGCGCCCGCGCCCGCGGAGGAGATCTATTATGGCTCCTGCCGCGCCAACTGCTTCGGCGGCTGCCGGATGAAGATCAAGGTGAGAGACAGCCGGATTGTAGGCACTTCCATGGGAGAGTTTCCCGATCCCCGCTACAACCGGATCTGTGCCAAAGGGCTGTCCCATGTCACCCGGATCTACGATCCGGATCGCCTGAAATCGCCTTTAAAAAGGGCGGGAGAACGGGGAGCAGGACAGTGGGAACAGATCACCTGGGAGGAAGCAATCCAAGAGATTACGGATTCCTGGAAAACGATCCAGTCCCAGTACGGCGACAGCAGCGTTGCCTTTATGAGCGTATCCGGCTGTTTCGGTCATTCGTCCAACAGCTCGGCCAGCCGGTTAAACGCGCTGATGGGCGGCACTAGCATTTCGGCGTGCATGGACAACAACGTGTTCACGGGTACGACGAATGCATTCGGCATCTATGAGAATTATAACGGAAATGAACTGACTGACCTGTTGGAAGCAAAGACCATTCTAATGTGGGGAGCAAACCCCTGCGACGCGCAGATCCAGAACTGGAAATATATCCGTCAGGCGCAGATGAACGGCTCCAAGATCATCTGCATCGATCCCAATTACACGACTTCAGCGGCCCGGTCCGACATTCATGTGCCGGTAAAGCCTGGCTCCGACGGACTTCTGGCCTTGGCGATGTGCAACATTGTGGTGGAAAAAGGATGGATTGACGAGACGTTTCTGAAAACGCGGTCCGTGGCTCCTTTTCTGGTGAAAGAGGACGGGACGTACCTGCGCATGAGCGAGGTGACGGGGAGCTCTCCGGCTGAGGGAGAGGCCGATCCGGTCTGCGTATGGGATGCGGCCGCCTCTGCGCCGGCAAGCTCCCTGGAGAGCGCCGATCCGGCGCTGACGGGAAGTTTTGAAGCGGCCGGCATGACGGTGCGGACCGCGTATGATCTGCTGCTTGAGCGGATCGCGGAATATACGCCGGAGAGGGCGGCCAGAGAGTGCGAGATCGCAGAAGAGCTCATTTATGAGATCACAGAGGTCTATGCGACCAACACGCCCTCCACCCTGTACCACGGTTTCGGGCCGGATCACTATACCAATGGCCATGCGGCGGTCTTTGCTGCCTGCTGCCTGGCGATCCTGACCGGCAATGTGGGCAAAGTGGGAGCCAGCGCCGGTTATCAGATGCCCTTGGGATTTTATTTCAACGGCGGGGTCACGGCGCCCGAGGGCGCGAAGCCTGTGGCATCGGTTCCGATTCTGAGGCTGCCGGAGGTCATGGAAGAGAAATCTTATCTGGGACAGCCTTTGGATCTGCACAGTATCTATGTGTACTGCGGCAACCCGATCGCCAACGTGACCGAGAGAAAGCGGCTGCTGGAAGCCTTTGACAAGATGGATCTGGTGGTGGTGGCAGATATTACCATGGGGGATACGGCGCAGTATGCCGATATCGTCCTGCCGGTAGCCCACTGGTTTGAAATCGACGATATGCACGGGTTTATCTCTCAGGTGCCGTATCTGATTCTGCAGGAGAAGGCTATGGAGCCGCTGTACGAGTCCAAATCGGATCTGGAGATCATCAAGCTTCTGGGCAATGCCATGGGCTTTGAGGGCAAGTTTGATATGACGGCCGAGGAGTGGATGACGGAGGCATTGGACAGCGACTATGCCAAGATGCTGAACATTTCTTATGAGCGTCTGAAGCAGGAAAAAGTACTGCGCTATCTGCCCACGGACCCCTATGTCTACGGAGAAAGCGGATTTATGACCGCCACGGGCCGCGCGCAGTTCTATCAGGAACACCCGGCTCCCAATATCAGCTATGGGCAGCAGATTGATGTGGAGAAAGAACGGCTGCCGTATTGGGAAGCGCCCGCAGAGGCGTGGACCGGAACGGAGCTGGCGCAGAAGTATCCTCTGATTTTCGGGCAGGAGAGGCCCAAATACCGGGTACATACCCAGTGGAGTACATCGGCCTGGATGAACGAGCTGGATCCGGAACCGGTGATTAAGATCAACCCGGCAGACGCCGAGCCGCGCGGCATCGCACAGGGAGACATGGTGCGGGCCTACAATGACAGAGGCTTTGTGGTGCTGAAAGCGGTGATTTCCAACGGAACCAGACCCGGTATGATCGTGGTGCCCAAGGGCTGGCAGAAGGGACAGTTTGCGGACGGACATTATCAGGATATGACGGCGATGATCTACAACGAGGCCAGCCTAAACAACTGTTTTTACGACGCCCGTGTAGAAGTGGAAAAGATATAAGGAGGAAGCGACATGAGATACGGCATGGCTATTGATCTGAAGGGCTGTGCGGGCTGCCATACCTGTTCGACAGCCTGTAAGCTGGCGAACAATCTGCCGGAGAAGGTCTGGTGGAATACGGTGCTGACGGTAGGCGGCGAGGCGCCGGACACGGCCTCGGGCGTCTATCCCAACAATGAGCTGAGCTTCATGCCTTTCGGCTGCCAACACTGTGACAAACCGGCCTGTGTGGAAGTCTGCCCGGTAGGAGCCACCTACAAGCGGGAGGAGGACGGGATTGTGGTGCAGGATGTGGAAAAATGCATCGGCTGCCGGGCCTGCGAATCGGCCTGCCCTTATACGGGGGTGCGTACTTTTATCGCCGGGGAACCGTCGTTCTCCTGCGAGATTCCCGTCGGCGATTACGATGCCAAACCCCATAGGGCGGAAACGGTGGAGAAATGTGATTTTTGCCTGCACCGCCTGCAGCGGGGAGAGGTTCCGGCCTGCATGGAATTCTGTCCGGGAGCTGCCCGCCACTTCGGAGACCTGGACGATCCGGACAGCGATGTCTGCCAGGCGATGAAGGGCAGGGAATATATCAAGCTGCTGGAAGAAGAAGGGACGGAACCCAAGGTATTTTATCTGGTATAGCAAAAGGAAAGTGGGGTGCGGATATGAGCAGAGAGGAGACGGCGCTCAGGCCGGAACTGTACTATCTGTTGTCCATGGGCCTGCGTCTTCCGTCTGACGAGCTGGCGTTTCAGGTCAGTACAGGAGGATTCCGGCAGCATCTGTTAGCTGTCGCAGGGAGTTCCGGCGCACAGGATAAGACTTCCCTGCCGGCGGTTCTGAGAGAGGTGTGGCAGCCGGAGATGGAAGCGGAAGAGCTGCATGAACTGCGCAGAGAGTATACTCGCCTGTTTACGGCGCCCGGACAGTCTCTGTTTTCGCTGTACGAGAGCGTGGCCCGCGGCCGGAGCCGGATTCTGTTTGAAAATGCGCAGGCCCGCCATGCGGAAGACTGTTACCGGAGGGGCGGACTGACCATCGAGAAGCGGCAGCGGGAGCCGGCGGACTATCTGCCTGTGGAGATGGAGTTCGCCTCTCTGTTGACGACACAGCTTTGCGAGGAGGAAACCCTTCTGCCGCTGACAAAAAAACAGTGCGTTGATCTGTGGCAGGAATTCTACGACGTACATCTAGGCGGATGGCTGGAGGAATACTGGAATGCGGTGATGCGCGAGACAAAGAGCGGCTTTTACCGGCGTCTGGCAGAGACCGGTGCGGTGTTTGCGGGATGGGAACAGCGGCAGAGGCCGGTTTGGGAATGGGGAACGGGACAGCAGAAGGAGCAGAGCGCATGTGGGAGTCATCGGGAATCCGAATAAAACAGAATCGTCTGTTTTGCATCAATTCGCTGCAAAGCCAGGTATCCTGCGGCCATTGCACGGATATCTGTCCAAGCAAAGCGATCCGGCGCGGGGAAAATGGGGAGATCTGCCTGGAGGAAAGCGCCTGCTCCGGCTGCGGCGCCTGTCTGAGCCGTTGTCCCACACAGGTGTACACAGCAAAAGAATGGGATGAACCGGCCTTGATCCGCCGCGTGACACAGTCGCCCTGCGCGGTGGTGGAGCTGTTTTGCGGAGGGGACGAAAAGCCTTATGGAACCGTAAAGCAGGAGGAACCGCATGATTTTGTGCGGATGAATCTGTGCTTTGCGGCTCTCTCAAAGGCAGCCTGGTTTGAGATGGGGCAGAAAAAGAAGCTGATACTTCATCAGGAATCGTGCGGCTCCTGCGCGATCCGAAGCGGCCAGGAGCTGTGGCTGACGGCGGTGGAGCAGGCGAGAGAATACTTGGCCGCCTGCTCCCTTACGCCGCAGATTGAGCTGTGCCAGGTCCGGCGCGGCGCGAATTTCTGGAACCGGAGGCGGGCCGAGACCGGAGGAGAGAAGGCGACTTCCCGCCGCGAGTTTTTGCTGACGGCGGGAAATAAAGGCATGGAGCTGCTGCTTCCATCCATTTTGCGGCAGGCGGATAAGCAGATCCGTCAGCCGGAAGAAACCCGCGATTCTCTTTGGCCTTCCTGGTCCAGACGGTTTGGTGCGCTATACAGCCAGGCGGAGGCGGAGAACGGGCCGGGGGAAGCGGCTGTGTGGCCCTGCATCGCGGTGGAGGATTCGTGCATCAGTTGCGGGATATGCAGTTATTTCTGTCCTACCGGGGCGCTGAAAAAGACGGAGAAGGACGGGATTTGCCAGACGCTGTTTTATCCGGGACGCTGCGCCGACTGCCGCCTGTGCGAAGCGCTTTGTTCCCGCAGGGCGATCCGGCGCGGCCGGCGTCCCATGCACCAGCCGTTTCGTCCGCGGATCGTGCAGGAACTGCAGATTACCGTATGCCGCCGCTGCGGTCTGCCGTGCGCCAGGAACTCGGATGGGATTTGTAGCTGGTGCCAGAACAAGTCCAGACTTCGCCCTATGCTGGCGCAGGTAAAAAAAGCGATGAAGAAGCCGGGGGGCTCATAAGAAACAGAAGAGAGAAGCTGCGGTACGGCAGGGGAGCGTACTGCAGCTTCTTTATATAGAAGTGTTTTAGTTATAAAAAACAACTTATGTCCAGGAAATACTTGCAATTCATAAAAGACAAGTCTATACTATAGAGCAGAGATTTTCAGGAAATAAAAAGAATGAAGGCCAAACAAATGAAAAGAAAGAATCAGAGAGACTGGTTTGTTGCACTGATTATTATCTGTCTGGGAGTTGTTGTAGCAGGCGGATTCATCTATGTTTCTTCGCTGCGGGAGGATCTGACCGATCAGGCCATTCTTAATGTTCAGACTGTGACCGTTCAGCAGCAGCAGGCTTTCGATAATTTTATCGCCGGAGACCGGGAGCGGCTCCACAGTTTCGCAGTCTTTTTTTCACACACGTTTTCCGATCAGGCGGATGCGATCCAGAGACAGCTTTCCGTATTCTGCGAGGTGGATGCGTTCTATACGGTGATCAATCTGGACACAGGCCGCTTTTACAGCAGTAAATCCGATGAATGTTTCCAGATGAAAGAGAGAGAACTGGAAATTTACCGTTCTTTGACAGGCAGCGGCGTCAGGGACCCTTATACAGGACTGTATACTGAGAATACCATGTTCGGCTATTATGAGTGCTTTCAATTCGCGGACGGAGCCAGAGGGCTTATTCAGAAAAGTTATGACCGCAGCAAGGTTTCCGAAACATTTTCCCTATCTTTTTACAATAACCGTGGTCTTACTTATGTTGTCAATCAGAGAGGTGACATTCTGCTGCGCAGTATAGGGAAAATTGGAGATCAATGGTATGACAATATTTTTGCCGTGCTGACCAGTACATATGGAGACCAGGAGGAGATTGCCCGTTTTGCCGAGGCCATCTCCGATCCGAACAAGGGGAGCATGATTTTTGAGGGGGAGGCTGGCGCCTATGTCTATACCCATGTGCCGGTGGAGAATGTAAAGGGATGGTTTCTGGTTTCCATCGTGCCATTGGCGGCGATCACGGAGGCGACAGACCAGATTTTACTGAATTCCCAGCAGGTATTTGCACTTTTGATGATTATTCTGGTCGTTTTTGCGGTGTTCCTTCTTTTGATATGGCAGACGCACAGGGATATGCTGGAAAAGGACAAAAAAATTGCCTATCAGGAGCAGTTGTTTAATATTTTTTCTACTTACCTCTCCAACAACACGGACGATGTGTATATGATGATAGATCTGGAGGGCGAACGGGCCGAATACGTCAGTCCGAATGTGGAACGGGTACTCGGAGTTTCGGAGAAAAATGCCGTCTCGGCGCTGCGCAGTGCCGAGGGAAATGTATACGCTGCCATGGTGAACGGAAACGGCAAAGAAGGTTCTCTGGCGCTGGAGACGGTAAATACCGAGCGGATTAATCCCCAGACTGGTGAGCATAAATGGTTTCAGGAGAGCGCTTACTGCATTGAGATTCAGGGAAGGCGCAAGCTAGTACTCTATATCTCCGACAGGACCAGAGAAAAAAAGGATCAGAATATGCTGGCAGAGGCGCTTGAGATGGCGCAGGCAGCCAACAAGGCTAAGAGCGCGTTCCTGAGCAGCGTTAGCCACGATATCCGCACTCCCATGAACGCGATCATCGGATTTGTGGCTTTGCTGCGGGAAGATGCAGACGATCCGGCTCATGTGCTCGACTATACGCAGCGCATTGAGGCGGCCAGCCAGCATCTGCTCGGTCTGATTAACGATGTGCTGGACATGAATAAAATCGAGAGCGGCAGTGCTACACTGAATATTTCAGAGGTAAACCTGGCGGTGATCATTGATGAGATCAATACGATTATCCGGCCGCAGGCACAGGCTAGAGATCAAAAATTTGAAATTTTTTCCTCTTCTCTGGTCCATGAACAGCTTTTGGGGGATAAGGTGCGTATCAATCAGATTCTCATCAACCTTCTCTCCAATGCGGTCAAATACACGCCGCCGGGCGGAGAGATTCAGATGCGGATCGAGGAGCTGCCTCGGGCGGTAAAACATTACAGCCGGGTGCGGTTCACTGTCAAAGACAACGGTCAGGGCATGAGCGAGGAGTATCAGCGGGTGATCTTCGATCCCTTCAGCCGGGAAGAAAATTGCCGTACCAACCAGATTCAGGGAACTGGCCTGGGGATGGCGATCACTAAGAGCCTGGTCGATTTGATGGGCGGTACCATCAAAGTATCCAGCGAACTAGGCAAGGGCAGCATTTTTACTGTGGAACTGGAACTGTATATTCAGGAGAAGGAGGATGACCCGCAATTCTGGGAGGATCATAACATCCGGCGGATGATTGTGGCGGATGATGAGGAAGAGATCTGCAAAAACATTGTCCACACAATGTCGTTGGCTGGGGTGCAGACCAGATATGCAACGAACGGTTTTCTGGCGGTACAGATGATGCAGGAAGCCAGAGAGCGTGGCGAACCCTATGATTTGATTTTGTTGGATTGGAGTATGCCGAAATTGGACGGCTTGGCCACGGCCCGGCTGATTCGGAGCAATTATTCGCAGAAAATACCGATTCTGCTCTTGACCGCATATGACTGGGGAGAGATTGAGCAGGAAGCCAAAGAGATCGGAGTGAGTCATTTCCTTTCTAAACCGTTTTTTATGAGTACGTTCAAGGAGGCAGTCCGCCGGTTCACTCAAGGGCAGCAGAAGAAAGAGAGGCTTCTGGACGACAGCGTGGCTGGGCGCCGCTTTTTGGTTGTGGATGATATAGAGGTCAACCGGCTGATCCTGGTTAAAATTTTAAAGTCCATGGGTGCGGACAGTGATGTGGCAGCGGACGGACAGGAGGCTTTGGAAATGTTTGAAGCGTCTGACTGCGGCGAATACGACGCCATTTTTATGGATGTGCAGATGCCGGTCATGGACGGCTATACGGCGACCAAAGCGATTCGGGCCAGCGCGCACCCTTGTGCCAAAACCGTTCCCATCATCGCGATGACCGCCAATGCGTTTGTGGAGGATGTGCGGGAGGCTCTGGCGGCAGGGATGAATGTACATCTGGCAAAGCCGGTTCAGGTGGATAAATTGAAGGCTGCTGTGATTCAGGTTTTAAAACAGCCGCAGGCGGCAGGAGAAGAAGGGCAGAAAGAGTCTTTCTAAAAAACGCTGAAAAAAAGGATTCCAGGAGGCAAAGATGATTGAGGAACTGAAGAAGCTGGGCCTAAACGCGAAAGAGGGCCTGGAGCGGGTGTTGGGAGATGAAGAACTGTACGAGATGATGCTGGGAATGTTTTTGGACTCGGTGCAGGATAATCCGGTCAGCCCGAAGGATTTTATGGGGGAGGAACAAGAGGAATTGATCAAACGGGTGCATACGCTCAAGGGCGTCGCCGGGAACCTGGCAATTACCCCCCTGTTTAAGGGCTATACAAGAACGCTTGAATTTCTTCGCGCCGGACAGCCGAAACAGGCGCAGGAGGAGTATGAACGGATTTCTTTGCTCCAGGAAGAGATTCTCGCATGTATCCGAAGACACACAGGCGTTTGAAAATGAATTTTGAAGAAAGGGAGTTCTGGCATGGAAAGCAGGCTGCAGAGCGGACAGAAGACAACAATACTGATCGTGGACGACGATGCCATCAACCGCAAGATTCTTAAAAAAATTTTTTCAGAGTTCTATGATATTCAGGAGGCGAAAAACGGCAGAGAAGGCCTTATCCTGCTTCTGGAACAGAAAGAGCGCTACGGCGCAGTTCTGCTGGACGTTCTGATGCCGGAAATGAACGGTATTGAAGTGCTCCGCCAGATGAAGGGGATGGGGCTTTTGGAGGAAATTCCAGTGTTTTTGATCACATCTGAGCGGTCGGAAGATGTGATGAGAGAGGCTTACCAGCTCGGCGTGATGGACGTTATAAGCAAACCTGTCATTTCCTTCATCGTGCAGCGGCGTGTGAAGTCTGTTATTGAACTGTTTGAGGCGCGCAGAAATCTCAGCACGGTGGTCGAACATCAGTCGGTCGAGCTGTTGCGCCAGGCGGAGAAAATTATCGAGCTCAATCAGGGGATGATTGAAGCCCTGGCAACCGCGATCGAATTCCGCAACGAAGAGTCAGGAGGCCATGTGCAGCGAATCTGCGGTATTACGCGGCTGATGCTGGAGAACACGGAGTTTGGAGAAAATCTTGATGAAAAGGAGATCCATAATATCGCGCTGGCCTCGATTATGCATGATGTAGGTAAGATCACGATTCCCGACGCGGTTTTGACCAAACCGGGAAAGCTGACAGAGGAAGAGTACGAGGTGATGAAGAGTCATACGGCAAAGGGCGTGACGATTCTGGAGAGCATCCCACAGTTGCGGGAAAGCGGGATCTATGATTATGCCTGCGATATTGCCCGCCATCATCATGAGCGGTGGGACGGCAAGGGTTATCCCGACCGGCTGGCCGGAGAAGAAATATCTCCTTGGGCGCAGGTGGTTTCTCTGGCGGATGTATACGATGCGTTGAGCTGCCGTAGGGTATATAAGGCGGCGATTCCCAGAAAAAAAGTGCTGGAGATGATCCGCGGTGGTGAATGCGGGCTGTTTAATCCGCGTCTGCTTGACAGTTTCTTTTCTGTGGAAGACCGGCTTTTCCAATTGTATGAAGGACTTGAAGAGGCAAAGAATATCTGATATTTACAAAAGACAGGTGGCATATATCATTGTCATATTCGGTTTTATCTGACTGGACAGGGGAGCGGTATTTTCATTCCGATTTAGAAAGTCCCTCCGCTGGAGAATTTTACGCATGAATTCCTGGAAGATGAATTTCGTTTCAGAAGGACTTCAAAACTACGATTGATCTCAGGGAGACAAACCATTTTTTGGAGGCAGTCACAGACGGTTCAATAGGTGCTGAACCAGAAAAAAGAGGTTGACAAAGTTCCGGTTTTGTGATAAATTAAATACGAATTGAATGAATGAGCGCATTAGGATTGTAACTGTCCGGCAGGCAACACCTAATATTATATATAGCCGATGCTATATATAATATTAGGTGTTTTTAATTTTACGAAGGCCGGCGAAAGAACAGCGTGAGGCGGTGCAGACCTTTGAGATGGAGGAGACGCAAATGAGCGGAAGGAATTTCAGAATTGTTACCATCATCAATAACAATGTGGTCAGCGCCGTAAACGAGCGGCGGCAGGAGCGCATTTTGGTGGGTCGGGGAATTGGATTTAAAGTCCGCAGGGGCGATCCGGTGGATATGAGCAAGGTGGACAAGGAATATTATCTGCGCTCCAAGACCATAGCCGGAAAGCTCTACGCGCTTTTGGCACAGACGCCGGAAATCTATATGGAGATTGCAGACCGGATTGTGAAACGGGCTGTGGAGGTGCTGGATGCGGATCTGGATGAAAGTATTTTTCTGAATCTGATCGACCACATCAGTTTTGCCGTGACACGTTTTCAGGACGGCCTGGAATTTAAGAATACGCTTTTGTGGGAAATTGCTCATTTTTATCCCCTAGAACACCAGGTGGCCCAGTATGGTCTGGAACTGATCAAAGAGCACACGGGATTCCAGTTGCCGCCGGATGAAGCCGGCAGCATTGCGGTCTATATTGTGAACGCCGAGTTTGATTCCAAAGACCGCAATGCCGCGGTGCGGATGACGGAACTGATCCACAAGATCGTCAGCGTGGTCCGCTATCAATACCATACGAACTTTGACGAGGAATCGGTTCATTTCGTTCGCTTTATCACACACCTGAAATTTTTTGCCAGCCGTCTGTTTGGGGATAAGATGCTGGACGGCGACGACCGGGATTTTCAGGAGCTGATCCAGGAAAAATATCCGGAAGCCTACGAGTGCGCCGGGAAGATCAGCCGTCTGGTCTGGGGCGATTATCAGATCGCGATCCCGGAGGAAGAGCTGGTGTATTTGACCGTATACATCAAGAGAATTACCACGGCGGAGGGCCGGGAAAAAGAATAGGGATATTTTAGAGAATCAAAATTCGTTTGGCAGGTCTTTCAGGAAAGGCGGCCCGACGGTTTGAGGGCAGGACAAACCTGCAGCCGCAAAAGCGGCATAGAAAAATAGGAACAGGAGGACAAGAGGGTATGGATTACAAAAAGCTGGCAGCCGACATTTTAAAGCTGGTGGGCGGCGAGAAAAACGTGGCGGGCGTCACCAACTGCATGACCCGGCTTCGCTTCAACCTGAAGGAGGCGGGAAAGGCCGATGTGGAAAGCCTGAAAAAACTGAAGGGCGTTCAGGGCGTGGTGACGAAAAACGGTCAGTTTCAGGTGGTCATCGGCACAGACGTGGGCAATGTATGCGAGGAGGTGAAAAAACTGGGACATTTCGGGGAGGGATCGCAGATCCCCGCACAGAATAAGGGCTTTGTGGCTGGATTCTTCGGCGGCCTGACGGCGATTTTCCAGCCGATTATCCCTGCGCTGGCCGGTTCTGGTATGATCAAGGCGCTGCTGGCCCTTCTGGTGTTTGTGAAGTGGATCGATCCCGCTTCCCAGACCTATCAGATCTTCAATGCGTTCGGTGACGCGCTGTTCAGCTTTATGCCGTTCATGCTGGCGTTCTCCTCGGCCAAGTTCTTTCAGTGCAGCCCGTACGTGGCCGCGGTTCTGGCCGGGGTGCTGCTGCACGGCAGCTTTGCGGGGCTGGAAGCGCCGATTCAGCTTTTCGGTTTTATCCCGGTGACAAAGGTGGGCTACGGGGGAAGCATCGTTCCGATCCTTCTGATCACCTGGGCGCAGTCCTATATTGAACCGATTGCGAACCGGATTTCCCCCAAGAGCGTTAAGATTTTCCTGGCGCCCATGCTGACGATTATCGTGACGGGAATTATCGGAATCACCGTCGCCGGTCCTTTAGGCAACCTGGTCGGCCAGGTTCTGGCGGTTGGATTTAACTGGCTCAACGAGTATGCCGGCTGGCTTATTCCGTTTTTGATGGGAGCGTTTTGCCCGTTCTTTGTCATGACGGGTATGCACTACTGTTTCGCCCCGATTCAGACCATGCAGTATGCCACGCTGGGTTACGGCACGATCCTGGGGCCGGGTATGCTGGCCTCCAATATTGCGCAGGGAACCGCGTCTTTGGTTGTGGGCGTCAAGTCCAAGAATAAAGACCTGAAGCAGCTCGGCATCTCGGCCGGCGTGACGGGTCTGATGGGCATCACCGAGCCGGCTCTGTACGGCGTTACCCTGAAGTACAAGCGGCCTCTGTACGCGGCCATGATCGGCGGCGGCGCGGCCGGCCTGTATGCCGGCATCACAGGAATTCACACATATTCCTCCACCACAGCCGGCCTGCTGGCTCTGCCGGTCTACATCGGCGGATCGGGCTTTGGCAATGTGATCAACGCCGCCATCACCATTGTGATTTCCATGGTAGTGACTGCGGCGGCCACCTGGATTTTGGGCTTTGACGATCCGGCGGAGGAATCGGAAGCGGCGGAAAATACGGAAAAAAAAACAGAAGCCGCAGCCGCGTCCATAAAGTTTGATATCGCCTCTCCGCTGAAGGGAACGGCGGTTGCCCTGCGTGAAGTGAAGGACGAGGTATTCTCCAAAAATATCGTGGGAAAAGGCGCGGCGGTCATTCCCTCAGAGGGACGGATTTACGCTCCCGCAGACGGCGTGGCGGTCTCCGTGTTTGACACGAAACATGCCATCGGTATTGTGGCGGAAAACGGCGTGGAGATTCTGATACATATCGGTCTGGACACGGTGGAACTGAAAGGGAAGCATTTTACCGCCCATATCAAAGAGGGCGACACGGTGAAAAAGGGACAGCTTCTGATGGAGTTTGATATCGAAGCGATCAAGGCCGCCGGCTATGATGTGGTGACGCCGGTCATCATCAGCAACACGGATGCATATCTGGATGTGCTGGCGGCAGCAAAGGGAGAAGTGAGTACAGGCGACACGCTGATTACGGTTTTACAGTGAGGAGAAAAAGATGAGTTTTCCCGAACATTTTCTGTGGGGCGGCGCGGTGGCTGCCAATCAGTGCGAGGGCGCGTTCCAGGAGGACGGCAAGGGGCTGTCCATCCAGGATGTCATGCCAAAAGGGGTTATGGGCCCGGTCTCTGACGGTCCCGTCCCCGAAAATCTGAAGCTGGTCGGAATCGACTTTTATCACCGCTATGAGGAGGATATTCGCCTGCTGGCCGGGATGGGCTTTCGGGTCTTCCGTCTGTCCATCGCCTGGAGCCGGATTTTTCCGCGGGGCGACGAGGAGACGCCCAACGAGGCCGGGCTGGCCTTTTATGACCGGGTGTTTGACCTGTGCCGCCGGTACGGGATGGAGCCTCTGGTGACGCTGTCTCACTATGAGACGCCGCTGCATCTGGCGAAAGAGTACGACGGCTGGAGAGACCGGCGGCTGATCGGCTTTTTTGAGCGGTACTGCCGCACGGTGTTTGCCCGGTATGGGGAGAGGGTCAAGTACTGGATCACGTTTAACGAGATCAATGCGATCTGGCACTTTCCTCTGATGGGAGCCGGTATCTGGACGCCGAAAGAGAAGCTGAGCAAACAGGATAAATACCAGGCGGCCCACCATGAGTTTGTGGCGAGCGCTCTGGCGACAAAGCTTTTGCATGAGATGGTTCCCGGTGCGAAGATGGGCTGTATGGTGCTGGGCGCGCTCAGCTATCCGATGACGCCGAGGCCGGAAGATATGATTGCCATGATGGAGGCGGACCGGAATGTCATGTTCTTTGCCGATGTTCAGGCGAGAGGGTATTATCCCGGCTATATCCGCAGGCTTTGGCAGAGAGAGGGCATCACGGTTTCCATGGAGCCCGGCGACGAGGACCTTCTGAAAAATACGGCGGACTTTATTTCGTTCAGCTATTATATGAGTAAATGTACGGCGGCGGACTGCTCGCAGTATCAAAAGGGCGCCGGCAATCTGACCAGCGGCGTGAAAAACCCGTATCTGACCGAAAGCGAGTGGGGATGGCAGATCGATCCGCAGGGACTGCGCTACACGCTGAACTATTTCTATGACCGCTATCAGAAGCCGTTGTTTGTGGCGGAAAACGGCTTGGGTGCGGCGGATGAGCTGGTGACGGGCGCGGACGGCGTTCCTACCGTAATCGACGATTACCGGATCGCCTATCTGCGCGACCATCTGCGGGAGGTCGAAAAGGCGGTGGAGGACGGCGTCGAGGTCATGGGATATGCGGCCTGGGGCTGTATCGACGTGGTCAGCGCTTCCACGGCGCAGATGAAGAAACGATACGGTTTTATCTACGTGGATCGTCAGGAGGACGGCAGCGGGACGCTTGCCCGGTATAAGAAAAAGAGTTATGACTGGTATCGGGAAGTGATCGCCACAAACGGAAAGAGTCTGAGCGGGCCGGCAGCCGAGAGCTGACGATACGATTTGTCAGGGAGAAAAGCAAGGCAGGGCAGGAAAAGCCCATACCTTGCTTTTTCTCTTTTTTTGCGCTCTTTTTGGACGGTTCTGTCTTGTTGACAGCAGGGAAATGTGATAGAATGGGGGGACGAAGCCGGTATGTTTCACTTCGGCGGTGCGCTCGTTAGTACTTTCCTCAATGGTGGTATATCCGCTGCCGGGCGCATGGAGGTTTAGAAAGGACTTTCTTCTATGTATCTGATTGTCGGCCTGGGGAATCCGGGCAGAGAATACGAAGGCACCCGCCACAACGCGGGATTTTTGGTGGTTGACCGTCTGGCGGACAAGCTGGGCGTCAGCGTCAGTACGAGAAAATTTCTGGGTTTTACCGGCAGCAGTATGCTGGGCGGGGAGAAAATTCTCTTACTAAAACCCCAGACCTATATGAACGCCAGCGGGGAGAGCGTGAGAGCCGCCGTGGACTATTATAAGCTGGAACCGGAACAGGTGATCGTTGTCTACGACGATATCAGCCTGGATGTGGGCAGCGTGCGGGTCCGGGCGAAAGGCAGCGCCGGGGGGCACAACGGGATGAAGAGCATTATCGCACATCTGGGTACTGTGGAGTATCCCCGTGTGCGGGTTGGGATTGGAGACAAGCCGCCGGGGATGGATCTGGCCGACTATGTGCTGAGCCATTTTCCGAAAAATGAGAGAGAGGCGCTGGAGCCGGCCCTGGCGGATGCGGCGGACGCTGTGGAGCGGCTGATTGCCTGCGGTGTTCAGGCTGCCATGAACCGATATAATAAAGTAAAAAAGCCGGTCTCAGAACCATCTTCTGAGGGGCCGGGAGAGCAGGGAACGCTATGAAGTATATATTTCGGGAGCCGCTGCAGGAACTATTTGAATACGATGAGCTGAAAACGGAGCTGAGGGCGGGCCGGGGCCCGCTGCAGGCAGGGGGCTGTCTGGAATCCCAGAAAGCGCATCTGCTGGGCGCGCTGATGGACGAAGCGGGCTGCGGCTGTCATCTCGTGGTGACGTACAGCGAGAAGCGGGCCAGAGAGCTGTCGGAGGATCTGGCTCTTTTTGCTGAGAATGTATGTCTGTATCCGGCCAAGGATATGCTGTTCTATGCCGCGGACGTGCAGGGAAGCGTCACGGCAAAAGCCCGCCTGTCCGTGGTACGTCTTTTGGCTGAGTACCGGGAGGGAGGCGGCGGACCCGTCACCGTAGTCACGACGATCGACGGGCTGATGGACCATTTACAGCCCATCGGAGATCTGGTTCTGCGCAGCCTGACGATTGAGGCCGGACAGCAGGCGGACAGCGATCTTCTGCTTAAGCGGCTGACAAAGATGGGATATGAGCGGGCGGCTCAGGTGGAGAGCGCCGGACAGTTTTCCATGCGGGGCGGAATCGTGGATATTTTTCCTCTGACGGAGGAACTGCCGGTGCGTATGGAATTTTTTGGGGATGAGATTGATTCGCTGCGATCCTTTGACGCGGAGAGCCAGCGCTCGGTTGAGAATCTCTCCCAGGTGACGCTCTATCCGGTTTCGGACAGCATCACCTCCTTGGACGGGACCGTTTCGTTTCTGGACTATTTTCCGGAAGGCGATACGGACATCTATCTGGACGAACCGCCGCGTCTGGCGGAGAAAGCCAGAGTCACGGAGGAAGAATTCCGGGAGAGCATGGGGAACCGTCTGGAAAAAGGGCTGAGTGTAGCCGGGGACGAAGAATGGGTTATGGATCTGTTCAGTCCGGAAGTCATTTTTGCCGCGCTGGAGCGGGGCCGGACCCTCTGTCTTTCAACGCTTGACCAGGCGGTCAAGGAACTGTCCGTTAAGAGGCGGTTTTCTTTTTCTGTGCGCAATGTCAATTCCTATCAGAACAGCGTGGAGACGCTGATACAGGATTTAAAGAGCTGGAAGCGGGGCGGAGCCAGAGTGGTGCTTTTGTGCGCTTCCCGGACCCGTGCGGCCCGTCTGGCCGGCGACCTGCGGGAGTACGATCTGCGGGCCTACTACCGGGACGGGAGCGAGGAGGAGCGCCCGGTGCTGCCCGGTGAGATCTGCGTGGCATACGGCAGCTTACACCGCGGCTTTGAATACCCTCTCATCAAATATGTGGTCATTACCGAGGGAGAGATTTTCGGCCGCGAGCAGCGCAGAAAACGAAAAAAGACCCGCTATGAGGGGCAGCGGATTCAGAGTTTTTCCGAATTGTCCCCCGGCGATTACGTGGTGCATGAAAATCATGGTCTTGGCATCTACCGCGGCATAGAGAAGGTGGAGGTCGATCACATTGTAAAGGATTATATCAAGATCGAGTACGGGGACGGCGGCAATCTGTACCTGCCGGTGACGCAGCTTTCGCTGGTGCAGAAATATTCCGGCAGCGAGGGGCGAAAGCCGAAGCTCAACCGCCTGGGCGGCGAACAGTGGAATAAGACGAAGAGCCGGGTTAAAACTGCCGTGAAGGAGATTGCCGCGGATCTGGTCAAGCTCTATGCGGCCAGGCAGCAGGCCGAGGGATTTCGCTACAGCGCCGATACGGTGTGGCAGAAGGAGTTTGAGGAGCTGTTTCCGTTTGAGGAGACCGAGGATCAGATGGCGGCCATCGAGGCGGTAAAGCGGGATATGGAGAGCGGCAGAATCATGGACCGCCTGGTCTGCGGCGATGTGGGCTACGGCAAGACAGAGGTGGCTCTGCGGGCCGCGTTTAAGGCGGTGCAGGACGGAAAACAGGTGGTTTATCTGGCGCCCACCACGATTCTGGCACAGCAGCACTATAATACATTCTGCCAGCGCATGGGCGCCTATCCGGTGCGGGTGGAACTGATGAGCCGCCTGCGGGGCCAGGCCGAGCAGAAGAAGGTTCTGGCGGATCTGAAGCGGGGCCTGGTGGATGTGGTCATCGGTACGCACCGGGTGCTGTCAAAAGATTTGGTCTATAAAGATCTGGGGCTTTTGATCGTCGATGAGGAACAGCGCTTCGGCGTCGCCCACAAGGAAAAGATCAAGCAGATGCGGGAAAATGTGGATGTGCTGACACTGACGGCGACGCCGATTCCCCGCACGCTTCACATGAGCCTGATCGGCATCCGGGATATGAGCGTGCTGGAAGAGCCGCCCATGGACCGCCTGCCGATCCAGACCTATGTCATGGAATACAATGAAGAGATGGTGCGGGAGGCGATCAGCAGAGAGCTGGCGCGGGGCGGTCAGATCTACTATGTCTTTAACCGGGTGAGGGGAATCGACGAGCTGGCAAACCGGATCGCATCTCTGGTTCCGGAAGCGTCCGTGGCGTTTGCCCACGGGCAGATGGCGCCCAGAGAGATGGAGCGGATCATGACGGACTTTGTGAGCGGCGATATCGACGTTCTGGTGTCCACAACGATTATTGAGACGGGACTTGATATTTCCAACGTCAATACCATCATTATCCACGACGCGGACCGCTATGGTCTGTCACAGCTATACCAGCTACGGGGACGAGTAGGACGCTCCAACCGGACTTCCTATGCTTTTTTAATGTATCCCAGAGGGCGGATGTTAAAGGAGGAAGCGGAGAAACGCCTGGCGGCGATCCGGGAATTTACCGAGCTGGGCAGCGGCATCCGCATCGCCATGCGCGATCTGGAGCTGCGGGGAGCCGGCAATCTGTTGGGCGCCGAGCAGCACGGCCATATGGAGGCGGTGGGTTACGACTTGTACTGCAAGATGCTGGGCGAGGCGGTCCAGGTGCTCAAGGGGGAGGCGCTGGAAGCACCGGACTTTGAGACGACGGTGGACTTTGATATGGACGCCTATATTCCGCCCTTCTATATCCGCAGCGAGAGTCAGAAGCTGGAGATCTATAAACGGATCGCGGCGATTGAGAACGACGAGGAGCTGGAGGATATGCAGGATGAGCTGCTGGATCGTTACGGAGATCTGCCAAAGGCGGTGGAGAACCTTCTGA
The DNA here is from genome assembly GCA_910586125.1 of uncultured Lachnospiraceae bacterium. GTDB lineage: Bacteria > Bacillota > Clostridia > Lachnospirales > Lachnospiraceae > RGIG7193. Next base: position 84,517 of record CAJUHP010000010.1, read on the forward strand.
AGATCGCGGAGATCCGAGCCATGGCGCATCAGGCCAAGGCAACCGCTGTGTCCGGCAATATCACAGGCATTCGCGTTGTCATGTATGAAAAAGCGAAAGTGAATGTGTCTGAAATTCCGGCTCTGCTCCAATCGTACGACGGAAGCCTCAAGCTGGTCAATACCGGAGAACCGTTTTTTACATTGAAACCGAGAGGAAGCGCCTTGTTTGGGCAGGAGGAGATGCTCTCGGCCGTGAAAAAACTGTTAATTGAGATAAAGCGGTTGCTAGATTAAAAGAAACGTATTATAATAGAAAAAATTCGGACAGCCGCCTGTCCCGCCTTTTTGATGGCAGAACAAGGGGAAGAATTTGGCTGCCGGCCCGCTTACAAGGAGCGGGACTGAAAACGGCAGAGACGGTCTGCCTGAGGAGGAACGATTCATGAAAAAACTTGTTAAGAAAATGCTGGCGGCTGTTCTGGCAGCCGCTCTGGCCCTGCCGGTTCTGGCGGGTTGCGGCAGCAGGGTTAAGCCGGAGGAGTACGCCTCTACCGTGATCGCTTCGATCGGAGAGGAAAAGATCTATCTGGACGAGGCAAATCTGTATCTGCGGTCGGATCAGTATTATTATGAGATGATGTATGCTTACATGTATGGGATGAAGGACATCTGGTCCATGCAGATTGATACCAGAAAGACCATGGCAGATAATCTGCGGGAGAATACGCTGACGGTTCTTCGCCAGATTTACATTCTGTGCAGCCATGCCGAGGAGATGGGCGTGTCCTTAAGCGACGCCGACTTACAGAAGGTGGAGCAGGCGGTAGACCGGAATCTGGAACAGAGCGACGCCAGGCTGACGGAGGCGATCCATATGGATCGCGAGCGGTTGGTGGAGGTCTTCACAAAGAATGCGCTGGCAAACCGTGTCTGGGAGGCTGTGGTAGCCGCAGCCGATACCAATGTCACCGATGAGCAGGCCCGCTGTGTGGGCGCCTCCTATGTTCGTATAACAGAGCCGAAAGAAGGAGAGAGCCAGGCTGACGGGGAGACTCAAGCCGCCGGAGAAACCCAGGCCGCAAAGACGGCCCAGGAGACAGCACAGGGAATTTATGACGCGGTACAGGGAGGAAGCACGTTGTCCGAGGCCGCATCGGCGGCAAACCTGACATCGTCCCGCGCTACGTATTTTACGGGAGACACCTTTAACGAGGGAACACTTGGCGCGCATGCGCTGGCATTGGCCGAGGGGGAGAGCGCCGTTTTCGAGATTGCCGGAGACGCCTGGTATGTGATGACGCTGGATGCTTCTCTGGACAGAAGCGCGACGGATAGTAAGAAGGAAAATATGATTAAGGAGCGTCAAGCCGAGGTATTCCGCACAACGTATACGCAGTGGCAGGAAAATTCTCCGGAATTTGTCGTGGAGGAGGAAATCTGGAAATCGATCCCCTTAGACGCTGTGTTTGTGGTGCCGGAGACGACAGCGGCAGCGGAAGGAACCACGGCGGCCGGAGATGGGACGACGGCTGCGGGAGAAGGAACAGCGCCTGCCGGTGAAGAAAGCACGGGCACAGGGGAAGAGACGACGCCTGCCGGTGAGGGAAGCACGGCGGCCGGGGAAGAGACGCCGTCAGTTGGCTGATAACTTTGTAAAATAGCAAATATAAAAATGCTGTATGGTTTCTGAATAAATAAAAGTGAATCATAAAAAGGACAGCAGGTTTCCGGGAGATATGCAAACGGCCCGGAATTAAAAGGGAAACAGGTGGAATTCCTGTGCGAACCCGTCGCTGTAAGAAGGGAGCGGACCGCTACTGATGTCACTGGGCAACCGGGAAGACAGCGGTTGGCAAAGATCTTTGAGCCAGAAGACCTGCCTGCTGTTTATAATACAATACCACGTGGATTTGGGAGTTGTATGGCAGGGTCCTTCTGTCCTTTTTTTGGCAGAGAGGGTCCTTTCCTTTCCGAAGAAAGTGGTGAAAAACAACAGCCCACAGGGCAGGAAAGAGGAAAAAATGGAATCAAAGAACAAGAGAAACGCGATCGCTGTGCTGGCGCTGGTCATTGTCTTAGGGATTGCCGGGGCAATCTACATGCTGGCCCGCCCGCCCGTAAGCGCCGGAGAAAAGCACATTGTGGTGGAAGTCATTGACAAATCCGGAAGCGCCAAAGAGTTTTCCTATGACACGGATGAAGAGTATCTGCGCGGCGTTCTGGAAGGAGCGGGCCTGATTGCCGGCGATGCGTCCGAGTATGGCCTGTTTGTCAAGACAGTGGACGGCTATACGGTGGATGACGCCAATCAGGAGTGGTGGTGTTTTACCAAGGGAGGAGAGCAGGTGAATACCGGCGTGGATACGACTCCCATAGCCGACGGAGATCATTTTGAGATTACTTTGACCGTAGGTTATTGAGTGGAAGCATGAAAACAAGAGAACTGACAGGAATGGCCCTTTTGGGGACAGTCCTCTTTGTTGGGCAGGTGGCTTTGGCTTTCCTGCCCAACATCGAAGTGGTATCCGTTCTGGTATTGGTGTATACGCTTAATTTCGGCCGCAAGGCTCTGTTTCCTATCTATGTCTTTGTGATTCTGGAGGGAATCATCTATGGCTTTGGCCTCTGGTGGGTGATGTATCTCTATGTCTGGCTGGTTCTGTATATAACGGCGCGCCTTTTGAGACGCAATACTTCTTCTGTGATCTGGGCTGTAGTAAACGCTTTCTATGGTTTGTCTTTCGGAGCCTTATGCACGATTCCCTATTTGATTCTCGGCGGTCCGGGAATGGCTGTTGCCTCCTGGACTTCTGGTCTTTTATTTGATATCTTTCACGGCATCGGAAATTTTGTCGTGACGCTGATTCTTTATCATCCGCTCATGCGGGTGCTGCGCTGCGTCCGCCGTCAGGAAATTTTTGCCGAAAACGGGAATAATAAAACAGAAATATAAGATAGTAAAATGCTGAATAGAAGAGAAAGAACAGGAGGACGAAGAAAGTGAAGGAAAAGAACAGGAAAGAAACAAGGTGGACTGGATTCTACGCTAATTTGGCGCTAATCTACGCGGTGGCAGCCATGGTGTCCGGCGTATTTTTCAGAGAATTTACAAAGTTCACCCAATTCACCGGCCAGACCAGGCTTTCAGTTATGCACACACATTATTTTATGCTGGGCATGTTCTTTTTTCTGATTCTGGCGCTGGCACAGAAGGTACTGAATTTTTCCGACCAAAAGACTGGCGGCGTGATTTTGGCCTACCAGATTGGGTTAAATATCACAGCGGCCGCCTTTTTGGTGCGCGGATTGGGACAGGTGCAGGGAACCGAGTGGAGTAAAGCCATGGATGCTTCGATCTCTGGCATTGCAGGAATCGGACATATACTGACAGGAATCAGTATGATATTAGTGCTTTTAAAGATTAAGAAGAGCGTAATGCGGGAGACGGTTGGATGATTCGTAATATTGTGTTTGATATGGGGCATGTACTGATCTATTTTTCACCGGAAATATTTATTGAGCGTCTGGGAGTGGCGGAGGAGGATCGCCCTCTTTTGATGCGGGAGGTTTTTCGGGATAAGGAATGGGTTCAGTTGGATCGGGGAACGCTGTCCGAGGAAGAAGCGGTTCAGATTTTCTGCAAACGTCTGCCAAAACGCCTTCACGAAGCAGTCGGGGAATTGGTCTGCGGCTGGTGGAAACGTCCCCTTCTTCCGGTTCCCGGCATGGCGCGGCTGGTGGGGGAACTGAAAGGACTGGGGTATGGGATCTATCTGCTTTCCAACGCAAACCGGCAGCTTCCACGCTATTTTAAAAGAATTCCAGGAGCAGAACATTTTGACGGGCTCCTGGTTTCAGCGGACTGGAAACTGGTGAAGCCGCAGAGAGAAATTTATGAGAAGCTGTATGAGCAGTTTAATCTGAAGCCGGAGGAGTGTTTTTTTATCGACGATCAGCCGGCCAATATCGAGGGCGCCTACTGCACAGGAATGGAAGGGGCAGTTTTTGACGGCGATATGAAGAGACTGCGCAGAAAACTGAATGAGGCAGGAATACCGGTACAGACACAGCAGAAGATAGTTTTTCTGGACATTGACGGAACGCTGGTGACAATGGGGCATATGGACCCTCCGGATTCTGCCGTGGAGGCGATGCGGCGGGCCAGAGAGAACGGGCATCTTTTATATCTGTGTACGGGCAGAAATCTGTCCATGCTCTCTCCGATGCTTCGCTATGAGTTTGACGGGATAGTGGCCAGCGCGGGCGGTTTTATCCGATGCGGGGATCAGGTAATCTATGATTGCCCGATGGAGAAACATCTGTTGGAGAAGACGCTGGGGGCGCTGCGGACCCATGGGATATCCTGCTGTCTGGAATGTGCGGACGCGGCCTATGCGGATGATGAACTGCAGCGGCTGATGGCGCTGCATCTGTCTGAAAAAGCCAGCAGCGAGCTGGTTCGCTGGCGGGAAGCCTTTGAAAAGGATATGAATCTTCGCCCGATGGAAGAGTATCAGGGGCAGCCGGTTTATAAAATTACGGTGGCCTGTGAATCCAAGGAAGATATGGATCTGGCTTACCAGGAGTTTCGGCAGGATTTTGAACTTTGTATCCAGGATCTGGGGGGCGACGGTTTTGTCAATGGAGAATTGGTAAATCGGTGTTTTCATAAGGGAAAAGCGGTGGAACGTGTCTGTACATATCTGGGAATTCCCGTGGAGGATTCTATGGCTTTTGGCGACAGCATGAACGACCTGGAAATGATTCAGACGGTTGGGATTGGCTTCTGTATGGCAGACGGCAATGAGAAGGTGAAGGCGGCAGCCGCTGAGATTTGCCCGCCGGCTGCGGAGGATGGAATTTATCGGATGTTTGAGAAGTATGGTTTGATTTAAGAAAGAATTATACCAAAAAATCGCTGAAGTCTCACGGCCTCAGCGATTTTTTTATTTGGGGAGTTATTTGCAATCCCGCTCTCTTTTCCTGTTTAGATTTCCGATTCCAGCGTAAACATAGAGATGAGCTTCTTCAGCGTCTGCGCCTGCGCGGACAGCTCCTCGCTGGCGGCGGCGGATTCCTCCGAAGTGGCGGAGTTTGTCTGCACAACGCTGGAAATCTGGTCGATGGCCACGGTGATCTGTGACACAGAATCAGACTGCTTCTCAGCGGCGGAGGAGATCAGCGTCATGACGTCCAAAACTTTCTGAGCGCTTTCCACGACAGCCTGCAGAGACTGACCGGTTGCCTGCGACAGACTGGCGCCCTCGCTGACGGCGGCAATGGTGTCTTCAATCAGAACGGCAGTGCTCTTGGAGGCTTCTGCCGATTTTCCAGCCAAGTTTCGTACTTCGTCGGCCACTACCGCGAAGCCCTTTCCGGCAGCGCCGGCGCGTGCCGCCTCCACCGCGGCGTTTAAGGCCAGGATATTCGTCTGGAATGCAATGTCCTCGATGGACTTGATAACCTTGCTGATTTCCTGAGATTTGGTCTCGATGTTAGCCATGGCGCGCATCAGTTGATCCATATGAGAAGAGCAAACCTGGATCTGCTCATTGGACTGCATATTTTCCTCTTTGGCGGTCTTCGTGTGTTCGGCGGTATCCTGAGCCAGCCGGCTGACATCGTTGATGGTAGCGGCGAGTTCCTGAACGGAGGAAGCCTGTTCGGTAGCGCCCTGCGCCAGAGCCTGCGCGCTGTTGGAAACCTGATCGCTGCCAGAGCCGACCTGATCCGAGGCGAGAACGATGTTGGTCATGGTGTTGTTCAAATCATCCCGCATTTTGCGTATGGAGGTCAAGATAGGCTTCAGCTCACCTTTGTAGCTCTGCTCGGCCTGTGTGTGAACCGTAAGGTTGCCGCTGGCCATCTCGTTGAGCATGTGGTTGATATCGCGGATGACAATCTTCAGAGTAGCGATGGTAGAGCGCATCGAGTCGGACAGCATACCCAGTTCGTCCTTGGAATGATAGTTGATATCCACCTCAAAATCGCCGTCACTCATCTTTTGCGCAGCCATCTCTAGCTGTGTGATAGCAGACGTGATCGCTTTGGTTATGTAGCGGGACAGATACATGCCGGCTGCCACGGCCAGAACGCCGACAAAGAGCAGAACAATGATGGTAGTTTTGCTGGAAGACATGCCGCTGTCGTGCTTCATCGTTGCATATTCGTTGGCCTGATCGGTGATTGAATTAACCGAATCGGTAATGTCCGTCAGCAGATCAACAATCTCTGCCTGATAAACTTTATAGGCCTCTTCCACATTGTTGGCTAAGCACAGAACGGCATATTGATCCAGCACCGTATTCATCTCTTTTGTCTGGGTCTGCAGCCGGGTAATATCGCTTTTATCACCGCTGTAATTTGTGAGGAGGAACTCCGAATACTGCTCCATGAGATCAAGCTTTTCCTGTGCCTTATCGAGCATTTGCTGTGTGACGGCGGGATCGGATTCCAGACAGGCGCGGAGCATATATTTCGCGGCCGCTTCACTTTCCCGGTCAGCTTGGATAACTTCTCGAACATTGGCAAAGGGTTTGTTATAGAATTCATTTAGATTCTGAGCGACAGAGTTTAAGCTGAATGCTCCGAAAATGATACAGATAACAAGAAGCGCCAGAATGGTTCCAAAGGCGATGGACAGTTTCATGGATATTTTTTGATCCTTCATTTGGTATTTCCCTTCTTTTTTCTTTTCGTTTTTGGTTTTAATCCCTAAATCTAATTATACCTTTATCTGAATGACAGTCAATAGTTGTTTGCAAAATAGTTATTTTTTCTTTCTGAAAATTTTATTTTTTGTTTACAGCAAAAGGATGGGAACGGCTGCCGGCCGCAAACTAATTCACGGAATGAACACCAACTGTTCACAAATTATTAGCACTCACCTATTGCGAGTGCTAATAATCTGTGCTATACTGTATCCAGAACAAAGGAGGAGACAAAAAACTCGCTCCTTCAGATGTTCACAAAGCGAAACTAAAAGAAGAATTCACGGCTTGAAATGCCGCGTACACAGAGAAAGGAAGTATGAATTATGTTGATGCCCAGTCTGATTGGAGAGAGATTGTTTGATGACCTGTTCGATTTTGCGGTTCCGCGCACTCATACCACTAACGCCATGAGAACCGATATTCGTGAGACGGAGCAGGGATACGAGCTGGATGTGGATCTTCCCGGATACAAGAAGGATGATCTGAAGCTGGAGTTAAAGGACGGCTATCTGACAATCAACGCCGAGAGAAGCAGCGACAGCGCGGAAAACGCGGGCCGGTATGTCCGCAGAGAACGTTTCTATGGCGCCATGAGCCGCAGCTTTTACGTCGGAGACAATATCACGCAGGAGGATATCCGGGCGAAGTTTCAGGACGGTATCCTGAGATTGTCTCTGCCGAAGGATAAGCCGAAGCAGGCGGAGGAAAAGAAGTACATTGCCATCGAGGGCTGATCGGCCGGATAGCAGACGCCAAGAAAGAGAGTGCAACAGGTAGAGAAACGGGCCGAAAGAGGAATTTCCCTTTTGGGAAAATTCCTCTTTCGGCCCGTTTTTGGATGGATTTGTTCTTGTGTTCCTTGGCTTTTAGGGGAGTATCCCAAAGATTGTGTAAACCTTCAAACTGATGTAAGATAAAATTAC
>CAJUHP010000011.1 GCA_910586125.1 uncultured Lachnospiraceae bacterium
ACCGGGGCGGGCGGCGAGAAAGAGACCCGCAACGATATCGTATTCAAGGTAGAGCTGCCCAGCGCAGGAGAAATGCAGGTAAGTTTAAGCCGAACCGTTAATTTTGAAATGCAGGGCCATGTACAAAATACAAAACCTGAGTTGAATCGAAGGGCAATCTACTATGCGGCTTCCCTGTTAAGAAACACGGTAACGCGCGGCGATAAAAATTATGATAACATGCACAAAATATATTCGATCTGGCTGTGCAATGACAAGGTAACAATAGAAAGACGAAAAGAGACTGAGAACAGATATATACATAAAATTAAAATGCACGTAAGTTATGACGATACATCAAGCCAGACAATCTACGACAAAGATTATGATTTTATGGAAGTCGTGCTGGTAGAACTTCCCAGAATGAAGGATACGATATTAAAAGAGGAAGCCGCATTAGTATCGCTTCTATACAGCAACGAAGATGCGATTGACAGAATAGAGGAAATGTTGCCGATCAAGTTAGACAGAGCCAGAAAGGAGATCAGTAAATCTATGAACTGGGAAGAAAGAACGCAGTATTATGTAGATGAAGCCAGGAAAGAAACTGAGATACAGACCAGAAAAAAAACTGAGATACAGACCACTCTTAAATTTCTTGAAATGATGGACGCCGAATCCATCAAGAAGAATTTAGACCGGCTAGGTGAACTCATAGCAGATACGCAAATAAAGCAATGTTTAGCTGGAAAGGGTATAAAAGTATAAGCTAAGACATTGCAAAAGCGAGCAGCCTACTGGATTGCCAGGAAAAACAGTGCTGGAAACCGCAAAATCTTATTTTATAGAAAGAATCGAGACAGGAGCAAATTTGCGAATATTGCAGATTTGCTTCTGTTTGTGTTTTGTATGATAAAAAGATTAAAAAGCAGAAGCAACAATTTTAATAAAATCTTTTTATTTCTTTCGTTGGTTTTTGTCTTATTTTCCTATATAATAAAGAGTAAGTACCAAAAAACAGCAGGGAGGAATGTTCTATGATGCGAGCAGGACGCACCATGTCCGAGAGACGCTGCAAAAGAAAAAAAGGGAAAAGGCGGATGATCGCGGCGCTGGCCGTGTTAATATGTCTGTTTGGTTTGGTGACAGGACAAGCGGAGACGGCATGGGCGGACGAGACGCCGCCTGACCGGGGGCTTTCCGGCCAGGTGAGCCTTCTGCGTCAGGACGACAACGACTATATCATGCAGGTGACAGTAGAAAACAGAGGAGAAGATTTTTCCGGCACGGTGCAGGTGATCTTCTCCAGCTTTCGCTCGGAAAACTGTGCCTACAATACGCAGATGGCACTCCCGGCGCAGGGAAAAAAGCAGTTTACCCTCACTGTCACTGACACGGCGGTGGATGTGGCGAAGGGGATATGCGTGCTGAACTTTCTGGATGAGAAGGAAAATGTGGTGCAGACGATCTCGCTGAAAAATGTGTTTGGCAATACGAGAGTCGGCATTCCCGTGGGGATTTTATCCGATCAGTATTCAAATCTGACGTTTATGGACGCCGGCGGAGGCGATTTTGCTCTGTGGGATTTATACCGACCTCTGGAATTGGTTTTGCTGGAGAGAGAGAATCTGAAGGAATCTCTGGATGGGCTGTTTTTTTTGATTATTGACCGTTTTAACGTCTCCTCTCTGGGGGAGGAGAACATCCGGGCAATCGAGGACTGGGTCAGAGGCGGCGGGTGGCTGCTGATTGGAACCGGATCCTATGGAGAACAGACATTATCCGGGTTTGACAAGGATTTTATGGACATTGAGGTGGCGGGTGTCAGCGAGCCGGGGGAGAAAAATGAGGCGGCTGATAATGCAAAACGGTATCAATACTACTATGATTATACGGCTGCGGGTATTGATCTGACTGCGATGGCTGTTGCCTCTCTGGACTATGGCCAGACCTATCCGGAGGAGGGGAGCAATCATCCGGCTGTCTATGTGCAGGCTGGGGAGGGAGTGGTGTCGGTCTTTCTGTTTTCTTTTGGGGAGGAGGCATTGAAAGATCTGAGCGACTCTGCGATTCAAACAATGTATGAAGAGACGATGTACCGCTCTGGCAGTTACCACTTCTACAACGGCAATTCGAGCGACATGTCCTATGCGGGAAGAAAGCTGCTCTCGCTGATTGACAACGATCACACGGATGTAGATTTTATCTGGTTGGAGGTCCTTATTGGATGCTATGTGGTGTTGATCGGACCGGTTCTGTATCTCATTCTGCGAAGACGCAGAAAGAGCGAGTGGTACTGGATCGGCGTACCGGTTTTGGGACTGCTATTTATCGCGGGCGTATACATTTTCGGACAGGGGGCGCAGGTGAGGGAGACGAGAATATATTCGGTCACAGCGCAGCAGTCGGGAAGCAGTCAGGCAGAGACCTGGTTTATGGGATATCAATCCGGCGTGAAGAGCTGGAAAGTGCGTCTGAACGAACGCTATGCGGCGGCAGGTCCTGGCTGGGATGGCTACATCAGCAGAAACGCGAACGCAAACGACTACTTTTATACGATAAGCCGTGACGGCGAGGGGCTTTGGATGGGGATTAAACCCAGGGGAAATTTTGATAACGGCTATTTCTATGCAAGAGGAACCATGGAGAGCAAGGGTTCTCTCACCGGTGAGAATCTGGAGCTTTCCGGTCTGGACAGGAAAACAAACGCCGTCGTCAGCGGGACGGTTGTCAACGGGACGAGCTGTGACCTGGCCTATCTGGGGGTCTGCGTCGATTCAGGTATCGCGGTATTTTCCGACGTAAAGGCGGGCGAGGTGCTTGATCTTTCACAGGCCATGCAGGAAGGCCGGTGCGTCTATCAGAGGTATATGGATTTCTATGACGAGATCCTGTATGATGTGCTTTATTCGGGCTGGGCTTATTCCTTTGATGATCTGGGCGATATGTCGGCGCTGGTAATCGGTCTGGGGCTGGCTGAGGAGAAAAAACCGTCAGACAGCAATGCCGTTGTCATAGGCGTGGTAAAAGACTATGACAAGGCGGTTGCTGGCAATTGTGAGGAGGTTTCCTACGGCTGTCTTTATTCCTATGCAGAAGCGGAGGTGGACAATATTGCTGCAGATTGATCATTTGTATAAAAGTTTTGGTGCCTTCCAGGCAGTCAGCGATCTGACGCTTCACATTCCGGAGGGAGAATTGTTTGGATTTGTCGGGCCCAACGGCGCCGGCAAGACGACCACGATCTGCATGGTGTGCGGGCTGACGCTGCCAAGCGCCGGCAATATCTCTATCGGCGGTATGGACGCGCTGAAAAACCGCAAGGAGATCCGCAGGAAGATCGGCTACGTTCCGGATTTTTTCGGCGTCTATGACAACCTGAAAGTAAAAGAATACATGGATTTTTACGGTTCCATGTATCAGATGAGTTCCAGGGAGATTGCAAAGATTTCCGATGATCTTCTGGATCTGGTTAATCTCTCGGACAAGAAAGAGGTTTTTGTCGATACCCTCTCCCGCGGGATGAAACAGCGTCTCTGCGTGGCGCGGGCGCTGATCCACAATCCGGCGCTGCTCATTCTGGACGAACCGAACTCCGGCTTGGACCCCAGAGCCAGGGTGGAGATGAAGGAACTGCTGCTGAATCTGAAGAGCATGGGAAAGACGATTGTGATCAGTTCTCATATTTTATCAGAACTTTCGGAAATGTGCAGCAGCATCGGGATCATGGACCACGGGCGTCTGGTGGCCTCCGGCCCCATCGACGAGATGATGGAAAGTGTGCTGGGAAGCAGCGAACTGATTATCACAGTGGACGAGGGCCGGGAGACGGCTCTGCGCATTGTGAAGGAGAGCGCGAAGGCGCGGATGAACTCGGTGGGCGAGCATGAAATCCGGATTTCCCATACGATGACAAAATCAGAGATCGCAAAGCTGATCGGGACCATGATCGCGCAGGATGTGGTAGTAACCGGTTTTCACAAGCAGGAGGGCAATCTGGAGACGCTGTTTATGCGCGTGACGGAGAAGGAGGAGGACGCATGAGACTGAATCCCATCGTAAAAAAGGATATCAAAGTGCAGTCCCGCAGTATGAAAATCTGCTGGGGGGTGTTTTCCTATGAGCTGATTCTGGCGCTGGTCTTTTTTCTGGCCATGTCAATGATTCAGCAGCAGAGCCGGTATTCCAATGGCAATATTTTTGCTTCCATGGTGTGGCTGTATCCGGTACTGGCTGTGACGCAGCTAGTGATTCTGGGGATTGTGGTTCCGGTGCGGACGGCCTCCGCCATTTCGGGGGAAAAGGAGCGCCAGACATTTGATATTATGATGACGACCAGCATGATGCCGTTCTCGGTGATTTCCGGGAAGGTGACGACGGCCATTGTGCAGAGCATGTTTTATGTGGTGGCCAGTATGCCGGTCATGGCTCTTCCGTTTATCATCGGGGGAATGCCGTGGAGCGCGCTGTTCTGGTTCTTGGCGATTGCGCTTTTGGTGTCGCTCTTCTCGGCCAGCATCGGGGTTCTGTGTTCGTCTCTCTGCCGCAAAACAATCAGCGCGGTGATTTTGTCTTATGTGTTTTATACGATGTTTTTTGTGGCGACTGTGCTGCCCATTATTGTGTTTGCGATTTTCAATATAGATATGGGATATAATACGGCGTCCTCCTACAGCTACGCAGAAAATATATATCTGTTTTTGCTGCTGAACCCCGCCGTATATCTTGTTGAGTTTTTTGCTCGTATTATGGTAGGAGAATCTGTGGTAAATGAGATTGCCGCCCTGGGAGGAATGGGGAAGGTAGGCGGCCCGATCCGCCTGGTGACAACCGGGTATGGATGGCTGATCGTCTCGACCATTCTTCTGTTGGCGGTCTCATTTTTGTTTCTCTGGCTGGCGGCCAGACGGATCGATCCCATCCGAAAGAAAGGAAAAAAGCATGGACGAGGGAAAGTATCTAACCGGGCAGATTAAAGGCTGGAAAAGGCGGATCAACCTGGCAAAGAGCATAGACTGCAGTGTGTGCGCGGCGGCAGCGGGCGGTTTTTTGGGGGTGGTTTGCGAAGCTGTCTCACTGCTTGTCCCGTTTTATCATGTGCATCTGGCGGCGGCTGTCTGTTTTCTGGCGGGAGGTCTTGCCGGAGCGATTTACGCATTTACTAGGCGGATCGGTATGGAGCAGGCCGCCAGGCGTCTGGACTCGTTTGGGTTTAGCGAGAGGCTGGTTACGGCTTGGGAGCAGATGGACCGGGCGGACCGGTTGGCCGGGCTTCAAAGGCGGGATGCTTTCGAGCATTACAAGCGCAGGCGCGGGGAAATCCAGATACCGCTGCTGCCGGATAAGCGGCATATTTTGGCGCTTGCTCTGTCGGTGATAATGGCGGCGGGTGTCGGATGGATGCCTTCCCCCGCACGGCAGCGGGCGGAGCTTCTGCATGAAGTGCAGGAAAAAGCCAAGGAAGAACAGAAAGCTTTGGAGGAACTGGTGGAGGCGCTCGAAGAAGTGGATGAATTGGGGCTGCCTGACGAGCAGAGGCAGAAACTCGGAGAGCTTTTGGAGGCGCTCAAACGGTCGCAGGAGGAGCTGGCGCAGGCGGATTCCTGGGAGAGTCTTGATGCCATTGCAGAGCGGCTGAATTATAAATATAATCAGGCGGCGCAGGAGATGGAACGTCTGGCCGGCTCTCATCCGGAGGAGGCGAGCATTGCCGATGCGAAGGCGCTGGCAAAGGCGGCGGCGAACCGGGACGGAACACAGACGGCGGCAAACGGCGGCGAAGCAAAGAAAGCAGGAGAGAACGGCGGAAAAGGAGAGCCCGAAGACGGTCCGGACTCCGGGGAAGATTCCGGAAAAGAAAGCTCTGGAAAAGGGAGCGGTTCCGGAAAAAAAGATGGCTTAGGCGAGGGAGAAGGAAGCGGCGGCAAAGAAGGAGAAGGAGAGGGAAAGGGGGAAGGACAGGGAAGCGGTGTTGGTGAAGGCGAAGGAAAGGGAGAAGGAGAAGGCATGGGGCAGGGAAACGGAGGCGGTCGGGGAACCGGCAGCAGCGACCGGGTTCACGATTATATCAGTATACCAGGGGAACTTTCTGACGACGATGCGCTGACCGGCCAAAAGGAGGGAGACGCCCATTCGGACTATTACCGCAGGCAGAACGGCTTGGCCTGGGAGGGGGAGCATGTGGATTATCGTTCGGTGGTGGGAGACTACACAGACCGTGCCTATGAAGGGCTTGCGGGGGGCCGGTACCCGGCGGGTATGGAATCGGTGATTCGGGATTATTTTGAGAGTCTGGCAGATTAAAAAGGAGATGACGATGGAAGAGATCGAGGTTTATCAGAAAAAGCTGCTGGAATGCGAGCAGGAGATCGGCAGGGGAATCATCGGGCAGCGGGAGGTGATCCGCCAGGTCATGCTGGCGCTGCTTTCCGGCGGAAACGTATTGCTGGAGGGAATGCCGGGGTTAGGCAAGACCATGCTGGTGCGCACGGTCAGTCAGGTGTTTCTGCTCTCCTTTAAACGGATCCAGTTTACACCGGATCTGATGCCCAGTGATGTGACAGGAACCAATATCATGGTTCGGGAAGAGGGAAAAAGCAGCTTTCGCTTTGAACGCGGGCCGGTTTTTGCCAATCTGGTACTGGCTGACGAGATTAACCGGGCCACGCCCAAGACGCAGTCGGCCCTCCTGGAAGCCATGCAGGAACACACGGTCACGGTGGGCAATGAGAGTCATCGTCTGGAAGAACCGTTTCTGGTTCTTGCAACACAGAATCCCATCGAGCAGGAAGGAACCTATCCGCTGCCGGAGGCGCAGCTAGACCGCTTTCTGTTCAAGATCCGGGTCGAATTCCCGGATCGGGAGGAGCTGCGGGCGATTTTGGGACTCACGGAGGGACAGGAGCCGCCGCAGATTCACAGTCTTTTAAACGGCGAAGAGCTTATACAGGCCAAAAATCTGATTGCGCAGATCCCCATTGCCGGGGCGGTGATGGATTACATCCTGGATCTGGTTATGGCGACCCACGAAGAGAACGTCTATATCCGGGAGGGAGCCAGTCCGCGCGGCGCCCAGGCCATGATCCGTGCCGCAAAGGCGCGCGCCTTTTTGGAGGGACGGCTGAACGTGTCCTTTGAGGACGTGAAGAAGGTGGCATACCCAGCGCTGCGTCACCGGATCCTTCTGAGTTTTGACGCAGTATCCGAGGGGATCAGTGAGGACGAGGTGATCCGGCAGATCATCGAGGCAAAGGAAAAGAGTCTCTATGCTTGACGCAAAATTTTATGACACCCTGTCCCGGCTGCGGCTTCGGATGTCTCACAGGAGCAGCCGCAATCTGTCGGGCAGCCGCAAGTCAGTGAAGAAGGGGATTTCCGCGGAGTTTTCCGATTTTCGGGAGTATATGCCGGGGGACGATCTGCGCCGCCTGGATTGGAACGTGTTTGCCAGGCTGGATCGCCCCTATATTCGGGAATACATGGAAGAAAAGGAGGCCGTAGTTTCGGTTCTTGTGGATACCAGTGCATCCATGGATTTCGGGGCAAAGAATAAGGCAGAGCTGGCAAAGGATCTGGCGGCTGTGACCGGCTTTCTGGCGCTTGCCAACATGGACCGGCTCCGCCTTTACGATATGAGAGACATGGGGCGGGCGCTCTCGGTGGGCGGAGGAAAAAACGGGTTTCCCAAGGTGCTTTCCTGGCTGGAGAATCTGGTTTTTTCCGGCGAGTCGGACGTGTTTTCGGCGGTGCGGAAAATGCCCGCCGCCGGATCGGGAGCGACGGTGGTAATCAGCGATTTTCTGCACCGGGATATGCTAAACGAGGATGGGAAGCAGTATGAGAAGTTTTTACAGTATCTGAATTACCGCCGTCAAAGACCGGTTATTCTTCACACGCTGGCTGGAGAAGAGCTTTGCACCGCACTGGACGGAACCTTTCGTCTGATCGATGCGGAGACACAGGACGAGCTGCGTCTGACCGTGGACAGCACGGCGGCAAGTTGGTATGAGACAAAGTGCCGACGGATGATCGAGCGGATGAAAAAAGGCTGCCGCGGCGCAGGCGGCTCGTATGTGCTGTGCAGTACTGAGAGAGATAGAAATCAGCTTGTGTTTCAGGATTTAAGGGAGATCTATGACAGTTGAGAGCTTGTGGCCGCTGGCGCTTCTGCTGACCATACCGGCCGTGATTCTTTTATATCTGCTGAAACCGAAGGGGAAAGATTACCGGATTTCCTCCACACTTCTGTGGGAGAAGTGGCTTCACAACCAGCAGTCCCATACTTTTCTGGAGAAATTTGTCCACAACATTCTGATGTATGTTCAGATTTTGATTCTGGCGTTGCTGGCGCTTTCTCTGATGTCGCCGTACTGGAAAACGCAGGGGCGCGGCAAGGAAAACGTGATTTTGGTATTTGACACCAGCGGCAGTATGCAGCATGATGCGGGAAACGGGAAAACCCGCCTGGAAGAAGCGGTGGATCGGGCGAAGACACGGATTGCGTCCTCGGAGGATACCGCCTTTTCTGTGATTGCATGTGACGGCCGTGGGAGCCGTCTGCTGGCTGTGGGTGTAAAAGACCGCCAGAGCCTGCATGCGGCGCTGAATCAGCTTGCTTGCATGGACGGACCGGGAAATCTGCGGGAGGCGGAGGGCGTGGTGGAGACGCTTCGCGGCGCAGGGGGAGAGGACGAGGCGCATGTCCCGGAAATTGTCGTCTATACCGACGGCGTGGGAGCCGGGGAGGCGGAGGGTCTCTCCTCGTATTTCGGCGCGCAGATACAGGCTGTAGGGCAGCCGGTGAGCAATGCAGCCCTCAATTTTCTTTCCTACACGCAGGCCGAAGGTGCGGGCGGCGTCCAGGACGGAGCGACCGTCTGCGCCGCCAGCCTGACAAACTACAGCGATGTAGAGTGTTCGCTGGAAATCAGCCTGTACGAGGGGAACCGGCTTTTGGAGATCCGGCAGGTTTCTCTAAATGCCGGCGAGACGTCTCTCTGCTTTTTTGAGGAATTTTTGTGGCAGGGGGAACCGCTTTGCAGCCGGATAAGCTCGATCCGCTTTGCAGGGAAGGAGGAGGGCGATTCTCTTTCGCAGGATAACGAAGCCTATGCGCTCCCGGCCGGCGAGAGCCGGGTGGAGGCATTTTTGCTGGGCGAGGGAAATACTTATCTGGAAAAAGCGTATCAGGCGGCTACGGGAAGAAGCCTGATACGCCTGGGCGGCGGGCAGGAGTGGCAGGAGGATGCACAGGCGGTTGGAATCTGCGATGCGGGCCAGTCGGGACGTCTGCCGTCGGATGCGGACGGTCTGTTGTTCGGGGACGAAGAAGGGAGGACAGGGAGCAGGAAGAATGTTCTGCTGACCGTTTCGGAGTGTGACCTGATGGCGGGGCTTTCCTCTTTTTCTGTGGGTGTCAATGAGACGGCCGTCTATGAGGTTCCTGAATGGGGGACTGGATTTTTGTGGGCCGGTGAAGAGTGCGCGGGATATTATGGAGAGCATGACGGCGTCAAGCGGGTTGTCGTGGGTTTTGATATCCGGGAATCCGATTTTCCGTTAAAGGCTGAATTTCCTGTTTTTCTCTCCAACGCGCTGCATTTTCTGGCGGACACGTCGCTTTTGGCCGGCAACATCTATATGGCCGGAGATACCGTTCTCTTTCACCCGCAGGCGGATCTCGATGTGGGGAGCCTGACGGCGCCCACGGACAAAGCGGGTCTGTATGAGGTTGCGGCTGGAGACCGGACAGAGCCGTATGTGGTGCGCTTTGACACAGCGGGTCAGTCTGACGGACAACTCACGGCGCCAGGGAGCGTTTCGCAGACCGAGGAGGGAGAACGGCTGGTAAAACGGCGGGTGCGAAATGTCCTGCTTGTTATCTGTCTGCTTTTGCTGGCGGCGGAGTGGTATCTGTATCGGCGTCAGACACGCGGCCATAAGCGGTTCTATGCGGCTGTGCGCACGGTGGGGGCGGCGCTTGTGCTGCTGGCGCTTTTGGGCGTGTCGGTGAACCGGCGCGACAGCGTGACCACCACGATTTTTCTGGTGGATCTCTCCAAGAGCAACGAGCAGAATCTACCGGCGATGGAAAAATACCTGAACCGTGTTCTCGCTGAAATGCCGGCGAAAAATCAGTATGGGATCGTGACGTTCGGAAAGGATTCGGTGGTCGATCAATTTCTGACCAGGGAGAATTCCTTTTCCGGGATTTTGTCGCTGCCGGACAAAACGGCGACAAATTTTGAGACGGCCATGTCCAGAGCGCTGGCCATGCTGCCTGCTGGCGGCGCGGGGCGCGTGGTCGTTTTGACGGACGGGAAGGAGACAAAGGGTGAGCTGACTGCCACAGCTTCCGCTGTTCTGGCCCGCGATGCACAGCTACTGGCTCTGACCTGGGAGAGCGTACAGGGACAGGACGCCTACGTGGAGAACGTGGAGCTGCCCAGTTATCTGTATCAAGGAGATGCCTACACCATGACGGTGACAGTGGCCAGCAATTACGAGACGGACGCGCAGCTTCAGATTTATATGGGCTCGGTGCAGACGCAGAGCTACGACGTCCATTTAAACCGGGGGGAGAACCGGTTTCAGTTTCGCCAGACCGTCACGGGAGAAAATATCGAAAGCTTTGAGGTGAGAGTGGCGGCGACGGGAGATAGCTGCGAGGAGAACAACAGCTTTTTTGCCTATGCGGCGGTGGATTCGATTCCCAGAGCGCTGTTAGTCACCGGCAGAAAGGAAGACAGCCGCTCGTTTGAGAACCTTCTGCGCAGTGCCAACTGCAATTTTCAGACGGTGTCCGCCGTAAACGCGCCGGATTCACTGGAAGAAATGCTGGAGTTTAAGAGCATTTTGCTGGAAAATGTCTATCTGCCGGATTTGCCGGAGGGATTTCTGGAGAATATAGAGACGTATGTGAAAGATTACGGGTGCGGTTTGGTCTGCCTGGGCGGTGAGGACAGTTATGCGCTGGGCGCTTACCGGGACAGTGCGCTGGAGCGCGTGCTTCCGGTGGATATGGAGCTGCGGGGCGTGGACGAAGTCCCCACCACGGCGATGATTATGGTGATTGATCACTCCGGCAGCATGAGCATGGATGCGGGCGGAGGCAAAACCAATCTGGATCTGGCGATCACGGCGGCCGAGGCGGCGGTGGATCAGATGCGGGATACGGACTATGTAGGTATCATCACATTTGACAATACCTATAGCTGGGTGGTGGAGCCGGTCCTGGCCTCGGACAAGAGGGCGATCAAGGAACAGATTGAGACGATAGCGGAGGGCGGCGGAACGACGATTCAGCCAGCGCTTTGGGAGGCGCTTTCGGGTGCGGTAAAATGCGAGGCGGATATCCGCCACGTTATTCTCCTGACCGACGGCCAGGGTGAGAGCCGCAGCTATGGCGAGCTCACGGCGGCCTACATGGACGGCAGCGTGACGCTTTCCACGGTGGCAGTTGGAAGCGATTCCGACACCAGGCTTTTGGAGCGCCTGGCAGATCAGTGCGGGGGCCGGTACTATTATTCAGATATGGCGGCGGATATCCCGAAAATTTTTGCGCAGGAGGTATTTCTGAGCGGAGACACCTATCTGCAGAACGGTGTTTTTGCACTGGCCGTAAACGGGGGGAGCGAGATCACCGGGGGGCTTTTTGCGGACGGCTGGCCGGCGGTTTACGGCTATGTCAGCGCCACGCCGAAACCGTCTTCGCAGGTGTTAATCGCTTCTGAGAAGGACGATCCGATCCTCTCGGTGATGCGCTACGGGCTGGGTCATACCGCAGCCTGGAATACGGATGTGACAAACCAGTGGACAGCGGGATTTGCGGGGCAGGAGGACTATGCGCAGCTCTTTCGGCGCATTGTGGATTACAGCGCCGGAAACGCGGCCATCGGGGAAGACTCGGCGGAGGTCTCGACCGCGGGGGGATATACCAGCGTAGTGTATCAGGCGGCGGATTACAGCGAGCAGACAAAAGTGGAGGCCGTGTACACTGACCCGGAGGGCAACACCCGAACCGAGCCGTTAAAACCCTCGGCGCCGGGGCGTTTTGAGGGAAAGCTTTCGACCGATTTGAGCGGGATCTATCAGCTCAGCGTGCGCAGAATCGAGGACGGAGAGATCGCCGGGTCCGTGACCACGGCCGCCGCCGTGCAGTATTCGGACGAATACAAATTCGGGATCAGCACGAAGGCTTTTTCGGACTTTGTCAAGCGTTACGGGACCTTCCTTGAGCCGGAGGAAAATTTCTGGCAGCAGAGGGAAGGGCAGGCGAAAGAGCGCTATGAGCTGACCGAATGGCTGATCTTCCTGGCGATCCTGTGGTTTGTCATGGATATCGCGTTCCGCAGATTCCGCTTTCTTCCTCAGGAGACAAAGCTGTATGGCAGCATAAGGGAGAGTGTGAGAAGAAAGATGCGGGGAGCGGCCCGGCCGGCTGGAGCAGACAGAGCAGTAGGATCGGGGAGCGCTGGAAGAGCCGGGACAGGAACAGAGCGGCGGCCGGTAGGAGAAACTGCCGGCAGGTCCGAAGCTGGAAAGGACAGGCAGATGAGAAGCGAAACAGCGCAGCCGCCCGCAGCGAAAGGAGAAGGACAGCCGGAAAACCGGCAGGCGGCAGCGGGGACAAACGGAAAGCGGGAAGCCGGGCAGCCAGGGCCGGACATGGAAGGAAGACAAAAGAAACAGAAAAAAACGAGAAGGCAGGATAAAAAGCAGGAGCCGCAGGCGCTGGACACCTCGGCGCTGCTTCAAAAAAAGGATAGGAGGAAGGGTTTATGATTCGGTTTGGTACAGGGGGATGGAGAGCGGAAATCGGAAAGGATTTTCAGATTGAGAACCTGCAGAGAATTGGGCAGGCGCTGGCAGATCGAATCCGGGAGAGAGGCGAGCAGGACGAACCGGTTATCATCGGTTACGACCGCCGCTTTCTGTCGGACAGCGCGGCGGGGTGGCTGGCGGAGGTTCTTTGCGCGAATGGGCTGGATGTCTTGTTTCTGCGCCGCAGCGCACCTACGCCGCTCATTATGCACACGGTGAGGCGGCTGCACCTGCACTACGGCCTGGAGGTGACGGCTTCCCACAATCCTCCCGCCTATAACGGCGTCAAACTGATTGTGGAGGAAGGAAGGGACGCGCCGGTGGAGGTGACGAGGGAGCTGGAGGAACGGCTGGATCGCCTGCGTCCGGATCAGATCCAGGTTCTTGGATTTGAGGCGGCTCTGGGGCAGGGAAAAATCACCTATCTGGAAAATCCCTTCAATGATTTTCTGGACGATATTCTGGCTGTGCTGGACATACCGGCAATCCGCAGCCAGGGACTGCGGATTCTGTTTGATTCGATGCACGGTTCGGCGGCCTATCCCTTCAACGTGATCTTTCACACGGTCCGCTGCACCGTGGATCAGATCAACGGCAATAAGGACGCCTATTTTGGAGGAAAGATGCCTGCTCCTACCGAACATACGCTGCGGCCTCTGGCGCAGCAGGTAGCGGCGGGAAACTATGACTTGGGAATCGGCGTGGACGGAGACGGGGACCGGCTGGGCGTGATCGACGCAGGCGGGGACTATATCAGCGCCAACGATATCCTGGTTCTGCTCTACTATTATCTCCATGAGTATAAGGGCTGGAAAGGGCCGGTGGTCCGCAATATGGCCACGACGCATCTGTTAGATCGTGTGGCGGCGGGCCTGGGGGAGCGGTGTTATGAGGTGCCGGTCGGTTTTAAGTACATATCGGCTAAGCTGGACGAGACGGACGCCGTGCTGGGCGGCGAGTCCTCCGGCGGTCTGACAGTCCGCGGCCACATTCACGGAAAGGATTCCGTCTACGCCGCCGCTCTCTTTGTGGAGATGATCTGCAAAACGGGAAAAACGCCGGGACAGATGATGCGGGAAATCCGAAGCCGCTATGGAGACAGCCAATTTGAAGAACAAAATCTGCCCTTGTCCAGCAGCCAGGTGGAGCGGCTGGCAGAAATTATGACGCTGAAAAATCGGCTGCCCGTCTTTGGCAGGCCATACAGCCGGGTGAACTATGAAGACGGCTGTAAGGTGTATTTTCCGGACGATTCCTTTGTGATCTGCCGTCCCAGCGGCACGGAGCCCCTCCTGCGTATTTTTGCGGAGGCGGCGACAAAAGAACAGGCAAAGGCGTATATCCGCGCGTGGGAAGAATTTCTGCTGTGACGAGCTGTCTGCGCATTGTGCGGCGGGAGTTTGGAGACGGCAGATTTACAAAAGTTTCACGATTCCCCTCTTTACCCTGGCAGGGATTCATGGTAAAATAAAAATCAGCTTTCATGAATTGGCGGCGCGCTGTAGGTATGTTTTGTTTTGATGGGATATCGTCGGCAAGATACACGGAGGCATAGGATATAGGCCGCTCTATCCGACGGCAGGAGGAAGAGGAATGAACAGACACGAATTTATGGGAGGCTTGCGCGAGGCGCTGACCGGCGAGATTCCAGAGCCGGTGATTGAGGAGAATATACGTTTTTATAACAGCTATATCAGCGATGAAATGGAAAAAGGGCGCAGTGAGGCGGATATTTTTGCCGAGCTGGGCGATCCGCGTTTGATTGCCCGCACGATTGCGGAGACCTGGCAGAGCGATGATACATCCTTTGACAACGCCGGCCAGAATTACCGTTCCTTTGACGAAGGCTTAAATACAAACAGAGGTTCAGGAGAAAAGAGAGGCCCATTTGTCAGCGTCAACGGGCGTTCCTTTGACACAGGAAAGTGGTATGTCCGGGCGATTCCCATCGTGATACTGCTCCTCATACTGTTTTTTGTTTTCTGGGTTTTTTTCGGGCTTCTGCACCTGACGCTTTCCATTCTTCTGTCGCCGGTTTTCTGGGTGATCGTGCTGGCGGCGGTTTTGCTTGGATATTTGAAAAGGCGCCGGTAGATTTGGATAAAGTTGGAAGAATATTTGGAGCGTCCTGTGAAATAATAAGGTTGTAACTTATTCATCTTCACAGGAGGTAGAGAACATGTCCAACAATAAGACTGACAACTATTCCAACTACGAGAAGAACAACAACCAGAACAACAATCAGAACAGCAGCAAGAACAACAACCAGAACAACAGCAAGAACAGCAATCAGAACAACAGCCAGAACAGCAGCAAGAACTGCGACCACACCAACAACCAGTAAGCAGGGCTCTGGCAGCGAAAACAGGCGCAGCGCGATTGGCGTTGCGCCTGCTTTGTTTTTTATCTGCAAAAAGGCAGAATTCCTTGTCTTGTGTTTTTCACATAAGGCCGTCTTCTTCATATGATAAAGTGTAGGAGAAGAAAGGCGGAAAAAGAGATGCAGACCCTAGCCGGAAGAGATCTGGGAAGGTTTATGAGGGAACATCCTCATAGTGTATTGATTGATCTCAGGCCCGGGCCGGATTTTCGGGTCAGTCATGTCCGAGGAGCCGTCAATGTGCCGTATTCCTCGCTGGAACGGATGAAGATGCGGCTGCCGCGCCATACGGAACTGGTTTTTTACTGTGAGAGAGGAGGCTCTGCGATGGCGGCCGCCAGGGATCTTTCAGAGGAAGGGTACCAGACAATTGCAGTAATCGGCGCATATGACGACATCTCCAGATTGACAGAAACCGTGTCGGGCTATAATATATAAGTATCGGGTTTAAACGGCAGGCTGCGGCCTGCTGTTACATACACAGACCAAAGAACAGGAGAACGGATGAAGACATACGAGTGGATCGCTCCCTGCCATTTCGGCATGGAGGCCGTGTTAAAAAAAGAGATACAGGACCTGGGCTATGAGATCAGTCAGGTTGAGGACGGAAGAGTGACCTTTCGCGGAGGGATAGCGGCGGCCTGCCGGGCAAATGTTTTTGTCCGCACCACAGAGCGGATTTTGCTGAAGATCGGAACATTTCCCGCGCTGACTTTTGAAGAATTATTTGACCGGACGAAAGCGCTTTGCTGGGAGGATTATATTCCGAAGGACGGGCGTTTTTGGGTGACGAAGGCGACATCGGTGAAAAGCAAGCTGTTCAGCACTTCGGATATTCAGTCGCTGGTGAAGAAAGCCATTGTGGAGCGACTGAAAGAACGTTACCATATAAGTTGGTTTGCCGAGTCGGGACAAGCGTATCCGCTGCGGGTTTTTCTGCTGCGGGATCAGGTGACGATTGCGCTGGATACCACCGGAGAGTCCCTGCACCGCCGCGGCTACCGCCGTCTGACCAGCAAGGCGCCGATCACCGAGACACTGGCGGCGGCGATCCTTCTGTTTTCTCCGTGGAAAAGAGACCGCATTCTGGTGGATCCCTTCTGCGGCAGCGGAACCTTTCCGATTGAAGCGGCGATGATTGCCGCCCGCATGGCGCCGGGCAGAAACCGCACCTTTTTGGCGCAGGAATGGACAAACCTGATTCCGAGAGAAGACTGGAAAAAGGCGTTTGCCGAGGCGGACGATCTGGTGGACAGCGGGGTGAAAACAGATATTCAAGGCTATGATATTGACGCGGAGATTGTGGCGTCAGCCAGGGAAAATGCTAAGGAAGCCGGGGTAAGCCATCTGATCCATTTTCAGAGACGTCCGGTGAACGAGTTAAGCCACCCGAAAAAATATGGATTTCTAATTACCAATCCGCCGTATGGGGAGAGGCTGGCGGAAAAGGAGAAGCTGCCGGCGCTGTACCAGGAGCTGGGGGAGCGCTTTGCCTCTCTGGACTGCTGGTCGGCCTACATCATCACAGCCTATGAGGATGCGGAGAAATACCTGGGACGCAAGGCGGATAAAAACCGGAAAATTTATAACGGCATGATGAAAGCGTATCTGTACCAGTTTTTGGGGCCGAAGCCGCCGAAAAGGGAAAGAGGGGAGGAGGAGAGATGAAAATAATATTTGCGACGGGAAACGAGGGAAAGATGAAAGAGATCCGCATGATCCTGGCGGATCTGGGGGCAGAGATACTGTCCATGAAGGAGGCTGGCATGGATCTGGATATCGAGGAGGACGGCCTGACTTTTGAGGAAAATGCCATTATCAAGGCGCGGGCCGTCCATGCGCATGCGAAGGATGCCGTGGTGCTGGCGGACGATTCGGGTCTGGAGATCGATTATCTGGACCGCCAGCCGGGCGTGTATTCTTCCCGCTATATGGGGGAAGACACGCCGTACGACGTAAAAAATGCGGCGATCATCCGAAAATTGGCCGGCGCGGTGGAGGAGGAGCGCACCGCGCGTTTTGTCTGTGTGATTGCGGCTGCGCTGCCGGACGGACGGATATTGACTTCTCAGGGCGTGATCGAGGGGAGGATCGCCCACAAACCGGCCGGGGAGGAAGGGTTTGGCTACGATCCGATTTTTTATGTGCCTGATTTTCACGCCACAACGGCGGAGCTGACGCCGGAGCAGAAAAACGCCGTAAGTCACAGGGGAAAGGCGCTGCGGGCTATGAAAAGAAAATTGAGCCGATATTTTGAGGAGTATGAAAAATGAAAATATTGATTGTCAGCGACACGCACGGACGGAACGGAAACTTCAAGGCGGTCTATCAGGCGGTCAGCCCGGTGGATATGGTTCTTCATCTGGGCGATGTGGAGGGAGCGGAGGAGACGTTTGCATCCATGGTAAAATGCCCCTTTTATGCTGTGGCCGGAAACAATGATTTCTTTACCAGCCTTCCCATGGAGCAGGAGATCCAAATCGGTACATACAAGGCGTTTTTGTGTCACGGACATTACTACCGTGTGTCTATGACCAACCAGCTTCTAGCCGACGAAGCCAGGGCCAGAGGCTGCAGTCTGGCATTTTACGGCCACACCCACAGACCAATGATCGAGAGAAACCAGGATGTGACGCTGCTCAATCCGGGCAGCCTGTCCTTTCCGCGCCAGGATAACCGCAAACCGTCGTATATGATTATGGACATTGATCGGCATAACGAGGCGCATTTTACAATCTGTTACTTATAGAGGGAACGAGAGCTTGAAAGCGGGAATAAATATTCTCAAAGCAAACAAAATCCTGTGGCGGTTAGAGAATGAGATTTTATAAAAAAACCGCTTGACAATCGGGCCGCCGTCGTTTATAATATGTTACATGTCACTGAGGAAACAAAACATTCTCAGTGTTTGCAGGTGTAGTTCAATGGTAGAACACTAGCCTTCCAAGCTAGATACGTGGGTTCGATTCCCATCACCTGCTTTTTTGCTGCTATCCGAGCGGGGCCGTTTGCAAGAAAACTGCCTTTCCTATCAAGAGCAGCAGAGACTTGTCCAATTCAAGTTCTCTATTAGATGAAAAAAGAATGTACTGATCCCGATGGAGTTCCGGAGGGAGAAGGCAGCAAATAAAGGAGAGATAAGGAGCCATCCGGCAGCGTTCTTTTGGAGACGTTTTGAGGATGGTGTATTGTTTTCCATGCCCGGCTGCCGCCGGGCTTTTTTGTTTATCAGATCAAAGAAAGGAGATTGGATATGGAAACTAGAGTTGCATTGATCGGTATTATTGTGGAGGACCCAGATTCTGTGGAACGTCTGAATCATCTGCTGCATGAGAACAGCCGCTATATAGTAGGACGGATGGGAATTCCATACCGAGAACGAGACGTATCCATTATCAGTGTGGTAGTGGATGCGCCTGCCGAAGTGATCAGCGCATTGTCCGGACGTCTGGGGATGCTGCCGGGGATTCACACAAAGACGGTTTATTCAAAGCTGGGAAGCGCCTGAATTGGGATTCGTACCCGCTGATGTGCCGTATGGCGCATGGGAAAATAAAGATTTTTAACAACAAAAACAAGGAGGACTCAAAGGAATGAAAAGAAGGAAAAGTTTGGCCTGGATACTGGCTGCATCGTTTTGCATAGCGTTCTTTTTGACCGGCTGTGCGGGGAAAGTGCCGGAGACTGTTATAGAACCAGAAACATCCGAATCGAGAAACGTGAGAATTCCCACCACTACGATTCGTGTCGGTTCCCTGAAGGGGCCTACATCCATGGGTCTGACGGAGGTAATGAATCGCTTAGAAGACTCGGAAAACAGACTGCACTATGAATTTACCATTGCGGCGGCAGCGGATGAGATCAATGCCTCTTTCCTGAAAGGAGAGTTGGATATCGTATTGATCCCGGCGAATGTGGCCAGCATTCTGTATCATAAGACGGAAGGTCAGGCGGTGGTTCTGGATATCAATACGCTGGGCGTGCTGTATCTGCTGGAAAAAGGAGAACGGATTCAGAGTGTGGCGGATTTGAGCGGGCGGACCGTCTATCTGCCGGGAAAGGGAACGACGCCGGACTATGCTCTGCAGTATATCCTGGCGCAGAATGGGTTATCTCTTGAGGATGTAAATCTGCAGTACAAATCCGAGGCGGCGGAGGTGATTTCGGCGCTGGCGGAAGATCCGGACGCAGCGGGTTTGCTGCCGCAGCCGGCGGTAACAACAGCCTGCATGAAGGATAAAGAGCTGCGTATCGCTCTGGATTTGACAGAGGAGTGGGACAAAGTCAGCGAGGACAGCAGTCTGGTAACGGGCGTCACGCTTGTGCGCCGGGAATTTCTGGAAGAAAATGAGTTAGCGGTAAAAGTATTTTTAGCTTCTCATAAACAATCAGCGGATTTTGTAAACACCAACGTGGAGGAGGCGGCTGAAAAGATTGCACAGCTTGGGATCGTGCCGAAAGCGGAAGTAGCGGTGCAGGCGATTCCCTACTGCAACATAACCTGTATAACGGGCGAGGAGATGCAGAGAGCACTTTCCGGTTATCTGAATGTGCTGGCGGGACAGAATCCGGAAGCCGTGGGAGGCGAAGTGCCGGCTGATGATTTTTACTACCAGCCATGAAAAGAAAAGCAGGGGTGCTTTTATTCTGGCTTTTGTTCTGGCAGACGGCGGCCTGGTACATCCATCGGCCTGTTTTTCTGGTTGGTCCCTGGGAAACGCTTCTGGCTCTTGGACGCCTGGCGTGCCGTGCAGAATTCTGGCGGGCAGTTTTCGCTTCTCTGTATCGGATCGGGACGGGCTTTTTCCTGGCATTTTTAGCCGGGCTTGTTTTCGGAGGGCTGGCGTATGTCCGTACTTTTTTCCGGGATCTGCTGAGGCCGGTGATTTTGCTGATGAAAACAGTGCCGGTGGCCTCCTTTGTCATTCTGGCCTTACTGTGGACAGGGGCGGAGCAGATGACGCTGGTCATCTCGTTTTTTGTGGTGTTTCCGATGATTTACCTAAATACACTGGCCGGCCTGCAGGCGGCGGATCCGCAGCTTTTGGAGATGGCACAGGTGTTTCACATACGTCCGCTGCCGAAACTGTGGCAGATTTACCGTCCGGCCCTGGCGCCTTTTTTGTCCGGCGCCTGCCGAATGGCCCTTGGTATGAGCTGGAAATCGGGAATTGCGGCGGAGGTTATCGGAACGCCGAATCATTCCATTGGAGAGCGCCTGTATATGGCTAAAATTTTCTTTGATACCGACGAACTTTTTGCCTGGACGGCCGTGGTCGTACTTTTGAGTTTTTTGTTTGAGAAGGCGGTTTTGGCATTTTTGAATCGTGTGGGAATCTGCGAAGGGGAAGGCGGCGCGCGGAAAGGGAAGCCGAAGAATCGCATTGGCTGATGGGGGAAGCAAAAAAGCTGGAATGGGGAGAGGGAGAAAGCGGCGGACTTTTCTGCCGGCGGCGGAAGAGAAGACCGGCAGAAAGACCAATGGAAAGCAGAAGAAATCCGATAGAAGAGGGAGATAAATTATGGCGGGATATGCGGTGCGCGGACTGAAAAAATCATATAACGGCTCTCCTGTTTTTCAGTCGGTAAATCTAGAGTGGAACGAGGACGGAATTTACTGCCTGATGGCGCCTTCGGGTGCTGGAAAGACAACCTTTCTGCGGGTTCTTATGGGGTTGGAAAGGCCGGATATCGGCATTTTGGAAGGCTTCAAAGGCCGGCGGATCGGAGCTGTTTTTCAGGAAGACCGGTTATGTTTAAACCTGAATGCGGCCGCGAATATTTTGCTAATCGACCCGGTTTGCAGAGGAGAAAAACTGCGGCAGGAACTGCTTTGGCTGCTGCCGCAGGAGTCTTTGGATAAGCCGGTTTCTGAATACAGCGGCGGTATGAGACGGAGAGTCAGCCTGCTGCGGGCTTTGTTAAGCCGCGGGGAAGCGCTGCTGTTTGACGAGCCGTTTAACGGCCTGGATACCGAGAGCCGTCGTGCCGCTATAGAGTATGTAAGGAAAAGGCGAGGCGGCCGGCTTCTGCTGTTTACAACGCACCATGAGGAGGAAGCGGAGGCATTGGGTGCTTGTATGCTGCGCTGGAATGGGGCGGAACGCACTTGGATACAGGAGTGAGGGCATAGGTTCGGCGCCGCGTGATGACGGAGATGGTCTCAGGCATTTTGTTTGAGGGTCATTCCGTGTGGGCACGCAGGTATTCTTCTGCGGCCGGATCGATCATATCCAAAATGCGGCGCCATTCTTTTGTCTCATCGTTTCGTATCGTTTCGCTGCGGTTTCGATAGAGAAAACGGATGAGCTGATAGCAGTCAATCCAGATTTCACCGTTTCCTTCCTTTTGCGATTCGTCGAAAATAAGCTGAATGCCGAAATGCAGGTGAGGCGTGTCGATATTGTTGGTGTTTTCTTTTGCGCTGTATCCGGTCCGACCCATGTATCCGATGACATCACCGGCGGTGACGACACTGCCCTCCTCCAAATCTAGGCTGTATGGAAAATTTTGCCGCAGGTGTGCGTAATAATAATAGCGCCGGCCGTCAAAACTGCGGATGCCAAGCCGCCAGCCTCCGTATTGGTTCCAGCCGATTGCTTCTACGTAGCCGGATTCTACGGCTATGATTGGTGTACCTGTTTGCCCCATCATATCATGCCCCAAATGTTTTCTGGCATACCCATAAGAACGGGATACGCCAAAATCATCGTAGTCTGAATAGGGAAAATTTTTTGCAATGGGCAGAAAGCATTTCAAGCCATATCTATGTTCCCATGTGAATTCTTCGGATAGAGAAGCATCTTCAGAATGGCTGGCGTTTTTTGCCACCTGAATTTTGTAATTACCTACCATTCCACCCAGAACGGCACTGTAGGCTTCATAATAATAATCATAGTGTGACATCCCTTCTGTCAGCGATTCTATCGTTTCCTTGCCAGAAAGGAGAATGTCAGCGAGCGCTCTCATATCTTTTGTCTGGTAGCGGGTGAAGTTGCCGCCGTTTTTGCAGGCAAGCACAGCCAGAAGCTCGATCCAATGCAGTTCGATGGCGGTTCCATGGGTATCCAGATCGTATTGATAAGCATCTTCCAGTACCTGGCAGGTAACATTAAAATCAACCCATTTGATGAAATCGGAATCGCTGTCTTTTTGATAAAGCAAATTTTGTTCAGCGGCTGTCATCTTGGATTGACCGGACGACTGTTGCCATATAAACAGAAGACAGACAGCACACAGCAAAAATAGTTCAGCTAAGACAGCAGCCGGAATAGAGGACCGTTTCACTAAAAATCACGCTCCCAATAATGTATTGATTCATTTTATGATAGATGTAGGCGCCGCATACATGAGGAAAAGGTGTTAGGGATGTTGGAGTTTTTTTGTGGTTGTTGTTGTGATAAAATAAAGATGAATAATGTACAAGTGTTACAAAAATGCTTGTCCACTACAAATTACTCATAGATACCTGCCATTCAGAAGGCTGTCAGGTATCTAAAATGAAAGACTAAATGCAACATTTTTCGAAGTGGAAATAAGTGAAAAACTAAAATCTACATTGTTTCCCTCAAAGTGGAAATAAACTTTTCACTTCAGGATTACAAAAAAGTTAGAAGGAAAATGAAAAAAAAAGTTGACATTTTGATTTTCCTGTGATAATATGTGTGAGTACTCGCCGGTATGACAAAGTAAGAAATTGCAGGAAAACATTTTCTTTGCCGGCATGTATTGTTCCTCTGTTAGTTCAGCCACAGAATAGCAGATGAAATGCTTTATGGACGCAGGTTTGATTGCCATGGTGGGTATGGCGCAGTTGGTTAGCGCGCCAGATTGTGGCTCTGGAGGTCCAGGGTTCAAGTCCCTGTACCCACCCTCTTTTGGGCTATCGCCAAGCGGTAAGGCACAGGACTTTGACTCCTGCATTCGCTGGTTCGAATCCAGCTAGCCCAGTTATATTTGGGCCATTAGCTCAGGTGGTAGAGCACTTGACTTTTAATCAAGTTGTCCGGGGTTCGAGTCCCCGATGGCTCACGCAACAGGAAAATAAGCCCAGGCAGGGCTTATTTTGATATCAGGCGGATTTGGCGGAACTGGCAGACGCGCAGGATTTAGGTTCCTGTCCCGCGAGGGGTATGGGTTCGAGTCCCACAATCCGCATTAGATAATGATAATCCAAACCTAATTCCAATCGGGGATGGTTTTGGATTTTTAGTATATTTTGAGTGCAAAAGCAAAAATGGTGGTGTCGTGAATGATACTGCCATCTTTGGGCCTATCCCAAAGCGGCGCTGTTGACAAACTGAAGTAATATGCCCTCTTGTGAGATATAATTATTATATCAATCGCAGGAGGGCATTATATATGGTGGAAAGACAAAATAAACTGATTCAAATGGTAATTCTGGATATTGATTCCACAATTCCAAGAAACCATTTGCTGAGACGGATTAAAAACGTGTAAACTTTGATTTGGTATCTGAAGCGGCCGCCCCTTATTATTCCCATGTCGAACAACAATCCATGAATCCTGTTGTTCTGATAGAGATGCTGCGGAGCGGTTGTTATTATGGGATCAAATCAAAATGAAGGATTGAGGAGGGAATATCCCTTAATCTGGCATACTGCTGGTTGTGTGCCATTGATTCTATTTTAGAAGATCTCCCTTTTCCTCTGGTTTTTTGAAAAAGTGAATGTATTCATCCTGCCATTGGTTCATAGTGGTTGGATTGAAAGTTGAGTTTCTCTGTAAGTCGAGGAGGTTTGCCATAATGGAGGGAAGAATTTCTAAATGACTTTATTTGGGCAAATTCATTTGCTTTTTATTAATCTAGCATTGGCAGTTTCTTATGTTCGCTGCCAGAGCAGCATATTATTTTCAAATAGGCTGTTTACCCTGCCGTTATCCTTCAGCCACGCCAGATAAGAGCGAACAGTGCTGCCCACCAAGACATATTGCTCAAAGTTCATTGTCAGCCCATAATTGGTAAACAGTCTTTGCAGGATGGTTTCAAAGCAAAGCGGCTCCTGACAGATGTTGGTGATTCTGTCCGCAATCTCCAATACCTTGTCGATGTTGTACTGTGCAAGACTGGCGATATTCTCCGCCGTCCCCGCATGTGCGGGAACAAACCATTTGGCTTGCAGGGATTTTACCATTTCCAGTGTGTTTAGATAGGCAGCAACATCATAGATAAAGCTGATCTGATACTTGTCCAGCGTTTCCCGGCTGGACAGGCAATCCGCTAAATAGATCACATCATCCGGTGTTTGAAAGCCCACCATATCGAAGAAGTGTCCTGGCAGGGAGATGATGGAAAAGCCTTTCGGCAGACATTGTTGTGTCAATTCCTGAACATCGCTTTCCTGGGCCATGAGGAATTTGTGTCGTAACTCCTTACACGGATAGCCGCCGTACAAAAAGGATGGTTCCAGGATCGGATGGCGGGTAAAGGCACAATCAATTCCAGGCGCGTATATTTTGCATCCGGTCTGTTCTTGCAAATACTTGTTGCCGCCAATGTGGTCAGCGTTGGAATGGGTATTGTAGATAGCAGTGAGACGCCAATCGTTAGTGTCTAAAATCTGGCGGACTTTGCGGCCGGCATTCTTATCGTTCCCGCTGTCGATCAAGCAAACGTCTTGCCCTTCCAGACGTATCAGTCCGATCCTTGCCGGACTTTGGATATAGTAGTTCCGTTCCGATATTTGTATCAGTTCATACATAAATGAGTCCTCCTTAATGGTGCAGAGAGATATAGTGTTGCAGTTCTTGAATCTGTCGTCTGCGAAGAGCAGCGGTGTCTTTCCCTGCGGGACAAAATCTTGTTCCTCCCCACATCATGTTAAAGTTTTCGCTCATAACAAAAAATATTTATTTCTTTAAGAGATATTTTAATAATACGTGTGATTACGTAATTAGAATGATTATTTTTTATTCTTTTTGCTTTATAGATGCTGATTTTATTAATTCATTCTATCATTACTAATTTTCAAAGTCAATTTCTGATAAGAAAATATTTGGGTTAAGTGTTTGACGGCACATAGAAGATATGTTTCCTTCTGGATTCTTTCTACCTTTCTCAAAGTGTCCATGTCGAGTTTACCTATATTTTGTGCTGCGCTGAATACATTTCTGAATAATGTCTGAAAAGGCTTCTGTCCTAAATTTTCGGATAAAATACCCATGTAAAAGATTTAAAAAAATATTCAGGAAATAGAAAAGAAGATACATCGCACAATAAATCGGTTGAGGATCTGGGTAGAGGCAAAATACCCATTTACGCAAAAAGGTGAGAAGTACGGCGATGTCATTGTACTGGCATAATCAAAAGGCATATGAAGCGGCTTACCATACTGGAGGCTTCCGGCAAAGCCGCCGTCATCCGTTCCACCGGCACAGGAAAGTCTCTTTTAGCCTTTAAGCTGTCGGAAGATCATCCCAAAGTCAATTTCTGCTGGCTCTCGCCCAGCCGCTATATCTATGACAGGCAGAGGAAAAATCTGAAGAAGGATCTTCTTGTATATACCCAAGGCTTGCTCCTCAACCGATGACGAAAGCAGCCTGCCGACTGGCGAACTTTAGAAGACCAATGAAGCTTACGCTCTAGCAAAGATCAGCGGGCTTAAATATTGTGAGTTCTTGAACCGTCAATACGGAACAGATTATATCTAGGTGATGCCCACAAATCTTTATGGTCCAAACGATAACTACCATCCGATGCATTCGCATGTTCTTCCAGCGCTAATCCGGAAGCATCCATAACCTGTTGGGGAATTGGAAGACGGCATCCGCCTTTCCTATGAGGATTTCCTGAATAATCCGATGCGGGCAGAGCGGTGACAAAACAGGAATTGTATTCTTTTATCAGGAGGTTCAAAAAAGCGTCTTCGTCCATAGACAGGAGAATACCACTTTGATACAAACATTTCTGGGAGAGCCGGTTGCTTGCCGGCTCTTTTTCATTTTAAATACTGTCAGCATATAATGCTGTAAGTGTGATGCAGCAGTTTGGCATTTGCGTCAGTCAATGCATCGATACTGCTTTGCCGTCTGTGAAAAACGCATGTAAAAGATGTTAAAATAACACTGTATTTTGTGCAAAAATTATTGAGAAAAAGTACTTGTCAAAATGTATGAGGCTTGATAATATGATACTATCATGATCTATATATAAAAGATTTTGTAAGAGAGAGGACTACAAAATGAGAAAGGGAATCACCAGGTTTTCAGCTACCGTGATTGCGGTGCTGCTATCTCTGGGAGCGGGTATTCCGCCGGCTTATGCAGACACCTTATCGCAGGGAATTCCTGTATATACAGGCATGTCTCCGGATAAGTCAGGCGTATTTTATGAAGAGATACCGCTTACAGAAGGGACGCAGGAACAGGACACCGAAGCGGCGGACACGACACAGGAGGAGACATCCAAGGAAGAGGCAGCAAAGGAGAAAACAACAGAGGGAAAGACAACCAAAGAAGAGACATCCATGACAACAGCGGAGACCAAGACCGCTGAAACAACGACGGATGGAAGTGAATTTACGGAAACCGAAACATCGGAATCCGAGACGGCCAAACCGGAGACAAGCAAAGTCGAGTCGGCAAGTGCCGAACCCGAGACCACCGGAAAGCCCATCGGGGAACTGACGACAGAGACAACGACGGCGAGAAGTGAAGAAACCACGGAAACAAAACTGGTTAAGCCGGAGACGAGCAACAGCACCGAGGGGACAGCAAACCGTTCTGAATCGGCTGACACAACCGCGGATTCTACAGCCGAGACAACGATACAAGCGGCGGCAGAACCGGAAATGTCCGCGGCGGACGAGGGAATGGAATCGACTGCAGAAACGCAGCCAGAGAGAGCAGTCGTAAAAGGCGGCGTGGAAGTGCTTCTCACGGCGGGGATCCGAGTCCTGAGAGATCAGATATTTACCGTGGACCTGTACGGCCCGGAGACGCGCCATAAGGATGTGACATTGGCTTATCAATACAATGATGAGCGTGATGAGCGTGCGTCTCAGGCATTGGCTTCCTTTGAAGGGTTGGAGCCGGGGAAATATGTTGTGAACGTGTCCAGCAAAGGATATGTGACATATACCCAGGAGATCGAGGTGACATCCTACACCTGCAAACTGCAGATATATACGGGGGCCGTTTCTTTGGACGGCATCCAACCGGGTATTCTGGCCGCCGGCGACTTTAACGGCGACAATCAGCTAGGTGCCGATGACAGGGACCTGTTAGTCGATGCGATTTACAGAAAAGTCAGCGATTCGCTGTATGACCTGAATAAAGACGAGAAGGTAGATCTTCTGGATCTGCAGTATTTTACCCGTTACTATGGAGAGAAAGACCTGCCGAAATCGACGCAGGAGAACAAGATTCCGGCTGACGCCGTGCAGGCGGCGGCGAAGGACGGCACGAAATTAAACGGAGATTTGAGCTGCCTGTTTACGGAGGAAGGAGAGATTTCCCTGTCAAATGACTCCGGCCAGCCGATCACCTCTTCCAATCCGGTTTCTTTGGGATTTGACTTTGCCCAGTCCAATCTGGCTATGGACGGTCTGGTTATTCAGATGCCCAAAGACAGCGAAAACCGAATTGCAGAGGCGACGATTGACGTGATCTATATGGACGAGAGCGGGAAAGAAGTGTGGACGACTGCTCGGTTTACTTCGGATGCCGGTCAGGCGGGAACGGCCAGACTGATGTCCAATCAAACAAACGGTACGGCGTCCGTTGCTTCGGACGGCGCCATTATCGTTGATCTTAAAGGTAAAGTGGCGGTAAAGCGGGTTATCATTACCATCACAAAGACGACAAGCGGCGGCAGTCTGGCGGATATCTCCAAGGTGGAGTTTTTAAATAACTTGGAGAGCCGGATTCCGGAGCCTTCCGCGGATATTCCGGCCGGGCTTGCCGCAGAACCTGGAAATAAGAGAATTTCTTTGACCTGGCAAAAAGCCAGAAACGTGACGGCATATGAGGTCAGTATCACGTGCGGGGAAAAGACGGAAACGCGCCGGACTACGGATACTTCCTTGCAGGTGATGCAGTTTGATAATGATGAACTGAAGAACAACGAAAAGTATGAGATCCGTGTTCGTTCGCTCAATGGAGAGTGGAAGAGTGCTTACAGCGGGGCGGTGACAGCCATTCCCAAGGCGGACCGCGTACCGCAGGCGCCGCAGAACGTGCAGGCCGAGGGCGGTTTCCGCTGTGTGAATGTCAGATGGAACGCGCCGGAAGACGGCGATACCTGCAACGTGTATTATAAGAAGGATGGCGAGGAATCGTTCCAGAAGATAACAGGCATTGAGGGAACTGCATATCGGATTGACGGTTTGGAGGACAATACAAAATATTTGGTGTATGTGACCGGCGTCAACGAGGTCGGAGAAGGACCGGCTTCCGAGATGGCAGGGGCTACGACGCTGATCCTGTCGCCCGTAGAGTTTCCGCAGTATCGGATTATTACGGCGCAGACCGAACCCGGACAGCTTCTGGAGCATGTGAAAACAGCGACCAGAACGCGCGGCGTTATGAACGACAGCCCGTTGGACGGGGAGGACACGAAGACGGCTCTGGGTGTGGTGGACGGCAATTTTGCCTCGTACTGCTTCATAGAAGACTGGGATGAGGGTGTCGAGTATCACGATAACTATGGTATAACCGTGGAATTGGATCAGGAATATACCATGGATCGCTTCACGTTTGCCGCGCCGGATAACGGCTGCCGCTATTCCCGGACAGCGGTACACTACTGGGATGCGGCTCAGGGCAAGGAAGTAAAAGTTCCGTCCAATGAGATTCGCCTGTCTGAGAAGAAGGATGCCAACGGCCGGGTTTACTATGTGATTAAGCTGGCAGAGCCGGTGACGACTTCCCGCGTCCGGCTTGGTTTTTCGAGATATGCCAGAGGTATTTCTGTGGCAGAGATTCGTTTCTATGAATACGATTCTCTGGAAGCCGATATTCTGGCGCTGTATGAGGACGATTTGCATCTGGTTCTGCGGTCTGACGTAACCGAGAGCGATCTGGACGAATTGGAAGCTCGTCTGGATATAAAGCAGAACGGAGAGTATCATCCGGACAGAACGCTTCTGCAGAGAGAGCTGGAGGAAGCCCGTCTGCTGCTTGGCAACGGTACAATCAGCGATGTGGTAGAGATTCACACCCAAATCAACAGCGCGTCCGACAGCAAGATTGCTCTGGGCGGTTTAAATACCTGGCAGCCTTTGGGAATCAGCGCGTCGGCCGGCGACGAAGTCGTGATCTATGTCGGTCATCCGACCAAGAAGACCGGCGAGAACAGTGATCTGTACCTGATTGCCACGCAGTATCACACGCCGGCGAATGATCTCTCACAGCAGGTGGCGCGTCTGACCGTGGGCCGGAACGTAGTGACGATCCCGCAGATTACCACGGCAGAGAGAGAGAAGGGTGGTTCCCTCTACATCAGTTATGGAGGGAGCAATGCTTCCGAGGTGTATGCGGTCCGAGCCGACGGAGGTGTAAAAATACCGGTGCTCGATCTGTACCGCGTCAGCGACGAAGCGGAGAGAACAAAGCGGATTCAAGCCTACACGGCGGCTTTGGAACAGTATGTAAACGGTTTGGAGGCTCTGCACGCGGAGCGGGGACATGAGTATCAGTACGAGATGCGGTGGTGTACGGCGAATTCCACGGAAATCATGTTGGATTACATGCTTCTGTCTCTGCCTGCCACCCAGATCTGCAGCGCTCTGAAAGTTGGCAGCGGCGATATGGCAGCCAATATGGCGGCGGGCGCGAAAGCCATGGATGAGATGCTGACTTTATTCTATCAGCATAAAGGATTGGCGCCTCAGTTTGCAGAAGGCACGCCCGCGGATGTGATCGAGAAAAACCATCTGCCGAACTGCCATCTGAATATCCGCTATATGCAGATGGCGGGTTCCGTATTTATGTATGCGGCAGGCAACCATGTGGGCGTGCAGTGGAATGAAACACGAAATATGGTTTCCGGGCGTACGCCTCAGATCGACGAAAACGGGAAGCTGATCAGCGGAACGTATCTGGGCTGGGGAACCGCGCATGAGATTGGCCATCAGATCAATCAGGGCGCGTATGCGCATGCGGAAGTGACAAATAACTACTTTGCCATGCTGGCAAAATCGGATGATACCAATAAGACCTTCCGCACGGGCAGCTACAAGCCTGTCTATGAAAAAGTGACATCCGGAAGTATCGGCCATGCCTCCAATGTGGCGGTTCAGTTGGCCATGTACTGGCAACTGCATCTGGCCTATGACAGCGGATATAACTTTAAGCGGTATGACAATTATCAAGAGATTTTTGATAACCTCTTCTTCGCGCGCGTGGACAGCTATGTCAGGGATCCGGAGAAGGCGCCCAGCCCGGGGGGAGTGAAACTGACACTGGATGGGAATGCAGACCAGAATCTGATGCGCCTGTCCAGTGCGGCGGCAAAGAAAGACCTGACGGAGTTCTTTATCCGCTGGGGTATGGTGATCGACGACAAGACAGCGGCGTACATGGGACAGTTTGATCCGGAGGAGCGCGCCATTTACTATGTCTGTGAGGACGCGCGGGCATACAAGCTCACGCACAGCGACATGAGCGGAAGCGTGAAGGACAAAGATGTGGTGACGCAGGCAAATGTACAGCCAGGCGACGGCGAGATCACGCTTACCATGAACCCTCTTACCGAAGCGGTCCTGGGATATGAGATCGTCCGCATAACGATTGTTCAGGGGAAGGAACAGAAGGAGGTGGTCGGCTTTGCGACTGAGAACACCTTTATCGATTCTGTGGGACACTTGGGGAACCGGGCTGTCTGCTATGAAGTGACGGCAATCGATCAGTACCTGAACCGTTCTAACATATTTAGGACAGAATCTGTCAAGACCGAGGGCGACGGCGTTCTGAGCAAAACAGGATGGACGATCGAGAGCAATATGGTTTCTGCGCAGGATCAGAAAGAAGAAGCAGGCGAAGACAGCTCTTGTGAAGATACGATGAAACCGGGCGTTGCCATGCTGATAGACGGAAGCCGGACGGAGGTATATACCGGTGCGGCAGAGGAGGACCCTTACATTCTGCTGTCTATGAATCCTTCTTTGGATAAGCTTGTTTCCTTCTGCGGCGTGCGTCTGGCAAAGAGTGCGGGAATCAGCGGCTACAAGATTGAGATCAGCACGGATGGAGAGAACTTTAAGACAGTCAAAGAGGGCAGCCTGGACGCGGCGGGAACATTCCTGGAGGAAGGAGACGCCATACGGCTCTACTTTACCGCAGAGGATGCCGGCGAGACCGATGGAGGAGACCGGATCGCTTCGTACGACGCTGCATTTGTGAAATTCACGGCGGTCGGGAAGGCCGGGCAGGAGATATCTCTGAGTGAACTGGATCTGGTAACGCTGGCCAGCGACAATGTGGAATTCTTTGAGGCTGGGGATGCGGTTCCGGCGATCGGGCTGCTGGAAGAAGATTATATCTATCAGAAAGCCGAGGGCGGACTGGAAGAGAAAAAGATTCCTGCGGGGTCTCTGGTATTTACCGGAACCTATATGGGACATCCGGCGTTCAATGTAGTGATTCTTTACGATGAGAAGGGAAATATAGTAGGCGGAACCAATTCGGAAGCGCTGGTAGCCGAACAGATCATTCTGGCAGACGATCCCGGCAATGCGATGCTGGGCGAGGTTTCCGACGGCATATGGATCTACTGGATTGCACCGGACGATCTGGGGGAGGGATTTGAAGCAAAACTTCCCAGCAAGGTGCGTGCGGAGCTGTACCGGGTCGACGACGCTTTGACCAATGAAGGCGCGCGCCAGGTCAGCGATACGCTTTTGTATTCGATGCCGTCTCAATTGCCGCCGGTTATCCTGCAATATAAATAGGCATAAGGGAGCAAAATCTATATGAAAAAGAGACTGATGCGGGGCTTGGCCCTGACGCTCATCTGTCTTCTTGCCATGACAGCGCCGTCGGAGGCGGCGCTGTCAGATACGATCTTGCTGAACGAGACAGACGACGGCGTGGAAGTATCGGTGAAGCTGGCGGAGACGACAGAGGATAAGATTTTCTCACTGTCTATTAGCTTTCAGATCGACTACACGGAAGGGGACGGAAAAGGGAATGCGGCGGACTTTGTCTTTGACGAAGCGCTTCCCAGTGTTGTGCAGGAATACCGATACAATCCCGACGATGGTATCCTGACGCTGTATATCTCCGGCAGGAGAAATCTGTTTGACGAAGGGGAGCTTTCCCTGGGTACATTAGAGATTGCAGAGCCGGAAACAGGAACTTTGACCGCGCAGATTGGCGTGGCCGAAAACCGTATGGAGATGGTCAACGCCGCTCATGATGCGATCTCAGGAGCGGTGAGTGTTGCGGGTTCAAATGTCATCTCCCTGGGGACGCCTCCTCATGAGCAGGAAACACCTCCGCAGGAATCCGAAGTACCTCCGCAGGAATCCGAAACACCCCCGCAGGAATCCGAAACGCTTCCGCAGGAACCGGAAAGGCCGCCTGCCACGGAGGGGGAAGGAAACGAGACGCAGCCCCCGCAGGGCGGCAGCTCTGACGGAAATGGCGGTTCCGGCGGCGGAGATACGAACGAGGGAGGCGGCAGACCTTCTCCGGGAAGACCAGTGACCAGTGTAAAACTGCCGCAGACCAACACGACAGTCAGACCCAGGCCGAGCGAAAGCGCCGGGGAGAGCTTGGGCGCTGAGACGACGACAGCCGCGGAGACAGAGGAAACCACCGTGACCAAAGAAAGCGATGAAGAAACCGTTTCAAAGGAAGAAACGTCCGCAAAAGACGAAGATGGCTTTACTGCCGTGGACGGGGAGATTTCGGCGCAGAGCGGTACGAATTTCCTGCTTTTTGCGGGGATTGTACTGGCGGTTCTTCTCGCGGCAGTGGGAGGCTGCGTCGTGCTTGACCGCAGAAAGCGGGCAGCCAGACACAGAAACCGTCAGGCCAGACATCGCGTTCAGACAGGAAACCGAAGCGGCGGGGAAGCGGCGCAGGGCCGCAGAAAAGCTCCGGGAGGGGCGGATCAAAACACAGCGGCGGGCAGCCGTGGACACAGCAGCGGGAAGCCGCATAAAAAAGAATAAAAATCAAAACAAAAATGCAGGGAAACGCAAAAAAACTCTTGACGTTTCCCTGTTCCTGTGTTACCCTTAAAGGGCGGTAAAAAGGGCTCAGGTTCTTTTTTTTGTGCCTTAAAAATAGAGAAAACCAAGGTTTAGGAGGTGTACACGATGCGTGTGAAAATTACCCTGGCATGTACCGAATGCAAGCAGCGCAACTACAATCTGACAAAGGAGAAAAAGCTTCATCCGGAGAGAATGGAGACAAAGAAATACTGTCCCTTCTGCAAGAAGCATACCATGCACAAAGAAACCAAATAACCGGCCTGATCAGAAGAGAGAGAGATTCTTATGGAAGAAGCAAAGAAAAAGAGCAGCGTCGTAAAGGCGCTGAGAGCCGAATTCAAAAAGATCATCTGGCCGGATAAGAAAACAGTGGGGAAGCAGACGG
Source organism: uncultured Lachnospiraceae bacterium (assembly GCA_910586125.1). Lineage (GTDB taxonomy): Bacteria > Bacillota > Clostridia > Lachnospirales > Lachnospiraceae > RGIG7193. Next base: position 33,746 of record CAJUHP010000011.1, read on the forward strand.
TAGCTGTGATTTCCGTTTCTGTCTGCCTGGGCCTGATCATCGGCGTACTGGATATGCTTATCAAGTATCTGATCAGTTTCATCGTTTAATCAGAGTGAGGAGACTGTATGGCAGAGGCAAGCTGGTATGTGGTGCATACCTACTCAGGTTACGAGAATAAAGTAAAGATGGACATTGAAAAGACCATCGAGAACCGCAGGCTGCACGACGAGATACTGGAAGTATCCGTTCCCATGCAGGACGTGGTGGAACTGAAGAACGGCGTCCGCAAGACAGTGGCGAAGAAGATGTTCCCCGGCTATGTTCTGATTAATATGGTGATGAACGACGAGACCTGGTATGTGGTCCGCAACACCCGCGGCGTGACCGGCTTTGTAGGCCCCGGCTCCAAACCGGTACCCCTAAGCCCGGACGAGATCGCGGCTCTGGCCGCTCCGGAAGGACCGGTGCTGGTAGATTTCGAGGCGGGCGATACGGTGATGGTGATCGCAGGCGTATGGGAAGGAACCGTGGGCGTGATTGCTTCCATCAATGAGGGAAAACAGAGCGTTATCATCCATGTCGATATGTTCGGCCGGGAGACCCCGGTGGAACTTGGCTTCGATGAAGTCCGCAAAATGTAAAGCAGCGCAAATAACCGGCGGGCCGGACAGGCTTTTCGGTTATCATAAACGTGGGAGGGATTATCCCGCAGGTACCACAACACCTTCGTGTTGTGTCTGGACAGGGTCCGGTACAAAAAAATTAGGAGGTGCCTAACATGGCAAAGAAAGTAACAGGTTACATCAAATTACAGATTCCTGCCGGCAAAGCGACCCCGGCTCCGCCGGTTGGTCCCGCACTGGGCCAGCATGGTGTGAACATTGTACAGTTCACAAAGGAGTTCAACGCGAGAACGGCCGATCAGGGCGATCTGATCATCCCCGTGGTTATCACCGTCTATGCCGACAGAACATTCAGCTTCATTACCAAGACCCCCCCGGCTGCCGTGCTGTTAAAGAAAGCCTGCAAGCTGAAATCTGCATCCGGACAGCCCAATAAGAATAAAGTAGCTAAGATTTCCCGTGCGGAAGTGCGCAAGATTGCCGAGCTGAAGATGCCCGACCTCAATGCGGCCAGCGTCGATGCGGCAGCCAGCATGATTGAAGGTACGGCCAAGAGCATGGGCATCGTGGTAGAGGACTAAGGGAGGGTAAGCAATGAAAAGAGGAAAGAAATATATCGAGAATGCCAAGCTGGTCGACCGCATGCAGCAGTATGAAGTGGAAGACGCAGTGGCTCTGGTAAAGAAGACGGCGTCCGCCAAGTTTGATGAGACCGTTGAAATTCATATTCGCACCGGCTGCGACGGCCGTCATGCCGATCAGCAGATCCGCGGCGCTGTCGTGCTGCCTCACGGAACCGGCAAGAAGGTCCGCGTTCTGGTGTTTGCAAAGGGCGTTAAGGCCGACGAGGCGCAGGCCGCCGGAGCTGACTATGTGGGCGGCGAGGAGCTGATTCCCCGGATTCAGAAGGAAGGCTGGCTGGAGTTTGACGTGGTTGTTGCCACCCCGGATATGATGGGCGTGGTGGGCCGTCTGGGCCGCGTATTGGGTCCCAAGGGCCTGATGCCCAACCCGAAGGCCGGCACTGTCACCATGGATGTGACCAAGGCCATCTCCGATATCAAAGCTGGTAAGATCGAATACCGTCTGGACAAGACCAACATCGTTCACTGCCCGATCGGTAAGGTTTCCTTCACCGAAGAGCAGTTGTGCGAGAACCTGAAAGCGCTGACCGATGCGATCATGAAGGCCAGACCCTCGGCAGTGAAGGGACAGTTTCTGAGAAGCGTGACACTGACCTCCACCATGGGTCCCGGCGTCCGGATCAATCCGATCCGCCTGCAAGGTTAAGCGCACAGCGCCGGAACCGTATCAAGATACGGGAATCCCGGATTTGATGCGTTTTATATGTAGAAATCTACTTGACAGCCCTGGCGTTTTATGCTATGGTTTGAAAAGTAAACTGCCAAAGACAGCAGGTATCCATTAGGATGTAAGCACAGCGCCTGCCGAGGGAGATAAGAAGTTCCACAGGAATCCTTATGCCCTCCCTGTCTGTTTGGCAGGGAGGGCTTTTTGCCTGACTGGCAGTGAAAAATAATATAAGGAGGAGAAACATGGCAAAGGTAGAGTTAAAACAGCCCGTTGTGGCTGAGATTGCCGGATTGATCGGTGAAGCGAAAGCCGCCGTGCTGGTTGACTACCGCGGACTGACCGTTGAGCAGGATACAGAGCTTCGCAAGCAGCTCAGAGAAGCCGGCGTCACCTATAAGGTATGCAAGAACACCATGCTGAAGCTGGCCTTTGAAGGCACGGATTATGCGGCGATGGACGGAAAGCTGGAAGGCCCTACGGCGTTAGCCGTATCGGACACCGACGCTTCGGCTCCGGCCCGTGTTCTGTATGAGTTTGCGAAGAAGGCTCCGGCTCTGGAGCTGAAGTGCGGCGTGGTAGAGGGAGCCTACTATGATGAGAAGGGCATCCAGGTAATCGCCACGATTCCCAGCAGAGAAGTCCTTCTGGGCAAGCTGCTGGGCAGCATCCAGTCCCCGATCACCAATCTGGCGCGGGTTCTGAATCAGATTGCAGAATCCAAGGAAGGCTGAGACCGGCCTGCCGGATTTACAGGCAATCGTTTTGTTTCAAATTAAAAATGCGCAAAAGGCGCAATACCAATGTATGAAAGAATGGAGGAAATAAAAAATGGCAAAGTTGACCACTGCTGAGTTTATCGAAGCGATTAAAGAGCTGAGCGTACTGGAACTGAATGAGCTGGTAAAGGCATGTGAGGAAGAGTTCGGCGTATCCGCCGCTGCTGGTGTGGTGGTAGCCGCTGCTGGTCCTGCTGCTGAGGCTGAGGAGAAGACCGAGTTTGACGTAGAGCTGACCGAGATCGGTTCCGAGAAGGTTAAGGTAATCAAGGCGGTTCGTGAGCTGACCGGCCTGGGCTTAAAGGAAGCAAAGGACGCTGTGGACGGCGCTCCGAAGGTTCTGAAGCAGGGCGTTTCCAAGGAAGAGGCCGAAGCAGCCAAGAAGGCTCTGGAGGACGTGGGAGCGAAGGTTACTCTGAAGTAATCCGATTTTTTGACAGGATAGGAATCGGAAAAGGCTGTTGTCTGACGCTTAGACAGCAGTCTTTTTTATTTGTATGTGTTGCCGCTGAACGCGGAAAAATAAGAGGAAAGGCATTTGGGCATTCTGAGAAAGAGAGAACGCAGAAAAACAGGGGAAAACATACTATGATACCATATCATTTTCAAAATTTAGCGCTGTTTCTGGAGACGGAAACAAAAGGGTTTTTGATGGATGAGCTGGCTGAGGGCGCCGAAAAGTGGAAGGGAATTTCACTGGATGAATTATTGAGCCGCTTTTTGCCGGAAATTATTGACGGAATTTTACGGCTGGCATTGGTTTTTGTTCTGTTCTGGGTGGGAAGACGCGTGATTACATGGCTGGTGCGGCTCTGCGATAAAGCGCTGGAGAGGCAGAACGTGGAAGTGACTGTGCGCCGCTTCCTGCGGAACGTGCTGAAGGCTGTGGGATATACGATACTGGTTATGATCCTGCTGCAGCTTGTGGGGGTAGCTGTGACTTCTCTGGCGGCTGCCTTCGCCTCGGCCGGCGTGGCGGTCGGACTGGCCCTGCAGGGAAGCCTGGCCAACTTTGCCGGGGGCATTCTCATTTTGGTTATGAAGCCTTTTGTGATCGGGGACTATATTGTGCAGGGGGAGAACGAGGGGACGGTGCGGGAGATCGGCCTGGTGTATACAAGGCTGCAGACGCCGGACAACCGCCGTGTTATGATTCCAAACGGCAAGCTGGCGGACAGCAGCCTGATCAACGTGACGGCCAATCCCACCAGGCGCCTAGATCTGCTTGTGGGCGTCAGCTATCAGGCGGATATCCGGCTGGCAAAAGACATTCTGAAGCGGCTGGGCGAGTCGGACCCCGCCCGCTTAACAGAGCAGGAAGTCCTGGTGTTTGTCTCGGAGCTGGCGGACAGTTCCGTGAATCTGGGGCTGCGCCTGTGGGTGTCTACCGGGGATTACTGGGCGGCAAAATGGAGGCTGACCGAAGAAATTAAGTTGGAATTTGATCAGGCCGGCGTGGAAATTCCGTTTCAGCAGATGGATGTGCATATGCGGTAAGCCGGTTTTTGTGTAAAAACCCTTGAAATCAGAAAAAAACGTGGTAGAATAGTACAGTCATATAAACACGGAACCACTGGCATAAACCGGCCGGCATTTTCTGCGGGCACGGGAAGGCTTGAGAGTTCGTGTAAACCGAACAGGATAAGAAGAGGGATCTATGAGAACAAAACGGGAAGACGTAAGAAATGTAGCCATAATCGCCCATGTCGATCACGGCAAGACAACGCTGGTGGACGAGCTGCTCAAACAGAGCGGCGTGTTCCGCGCAGGCCAGGAAGTGGCGGAGCGCGTGATGGACTCCGGTGATATCGAGAGAGAGCGCGGCATCACGATATTATCGAAGAATACGGCGGTGATGTATAAAAATACCAAGATCAATATTGTGGACACGCCGGGACATGCCGACTTTGGCGGCGAGGTGGAGCGCGTTTTAAAGATGGTGAACGGCGTGGTTCTTTTGGTGGACGCATTTGAGGGGGCCATGCCTCAGACAAAATTTGTGCTGCGTAAGGCCCTGGAGCTGGAACTGCCGGTGATCGTCTGTATCAATAAGATTGACCGCCCGGAGGCCAGACCGGCGGAGGTTGTGGACGAGGTTTTGGAGCTGTTTTTGGAGCTGGACGCGGGGGATGAACAGTTGGAGTGCCCTTTCATCTACGCTTCGGCCAAGGCTGGTTTCGCAAAGCGGAATCTGGAAGACGAGTCAAAGGATATGGCGCCTCTGTTTGAGACGATTCTCGACTATATTCCGGCTCCGCAGGGTGATCCGCAGGCGCCCACACAGATGTTGATCAGCACGATCGACTACAATGAGTATGTGGGCCGGATCGGCGTGGGCAAAGTAGAAAACGGTGTGCTGCGGGTCAATCAGGAAGTGGCGCTCGTCAACCATCACGACCCGGACAAGCAGAAGAAAGTCAAGGTCAGCAAGCTGTACGAATTTGACGGTCTGAACAAGGTGGAAGTGACGGAGGCGGGGATCGGTTCGATTGTGGCGGTGTCCGGCATCGCGGATCTGCACATCGGTGATACGCTGTGCGCGCCGGAGAAACCGGAGCCGATTCCGTTCCAGAAGATCTCAGAGCCGACGATCGCGATGCATTTTCTGGTCAATGACAGCCCTTTTGCCGGACAGGAAGGGAAATATGTGACGTCCCGCCATCTCAGAGACCGGCTGTTTCGGGAGCTGAATACGGACGTCAGCCTGCGGGTGGAGGAGACGGAGAGCGCGGACTGCTTTAAAGTGTCGGGCCGCGGCGAGCTGCATCTGTCGGTGCTGATTGAAAACATGCGCCGGGAAGGCTATGAATTTGCGGTCAGCAAGGCCGAGGTGTTGTATAAGGAAGACGAGAAGGGACGCCGCCTGGAGCCGATGGAGCTGGTCTTTGTGGATGTGCCGGAGGAATTTTCCGGCAGCGTCATTCAGAAGCTGAGTCTGCGCAAGGGAGAACTGCAGGGAATGGGAACCGCAAACGGCGGCTATACCCGGCTGGAATTTGCGATTCCGTCCCGCGGTCTGATTGGATACCGCGGCGAGTTTTTGACCGATACCAAAGGAAACGGCATCATGAACCAGGTGTTTGACGGCTACGGCCTGTTTAAAGGGGAGATTTCGTACCGGAAAAACGGCTCGCTGATCGCCTTTGAGACAGGCGAGAGCGTGACATACGGCCTGTTTAACGCGCAGGAGAGAGGGACTTTGTTCATCGGTCCCGGCGAGAAGGTTTACGCGGGCATGGTGATCGGGGAAAACTGCAAAACCGACGATGTGGAGGTCAATGTCTGCAAGACCAAGCATCTGAGCAACACCCGCGCCTCCGGTTCGGACGATGCGCTGAAGCTGACGCCTCCCAGGGAGATGAGCCTGGAGCAGTCCCTGGAATTTATCGACACGGACGAGCTTCTGGAGGTGACGCCTGTGAAACTGCGGATTCGCAAGCGGATTCTGGATTCCAAGCTTCGCAAGCGGAGCGGATTTAACAAACAATAGAGGACAGAAACAGCCCCGCCGGATGACTGCCTTTGGCATATCCGGCGGGGCTGAAACAATTTTGAAGTACTTATTCGCAGCTCTCCCCATTTTCGGCCAGCTTCATGGCCCGAACGGTAAGCGGCAGTCCAAAGAGCGTGATAAAACCGCTCGCGTCGTGGTGATCGTACAGCTCGCCGGTGGTAAAGGAGGCCAGAGATTCGCTGTACAGGCTGTAGGGGGACGTGGTTCCCGCCTTGAGGATATTTCCCTTATAGAGCTTCAGCTTGACCTCTCCGGTCACATATTTCTGCGTGCTCTCCACAAAAGCCTGCACGGCTTCCCGCAGAGGGGTGAACCATTTTCCTTCATAGACGATCTGCGCAAACCGGTTGCCCAGATCCTTTTTCACATCCATCGTGGCGCGGTCTAAAACCAGCTCCTCCAGCGCATCGTGCGCTTCCATCAAAATGGTTCCGCCCGGCGTCTCATAAACGCCGCGGGACTTCATGCCCACCACGCGGTTTTCCACAATATCAACGATACCGATGCCGTGTTTGCCTCCCAGCGCGTTGAGTTTTTCGATAATCTCGGAAACCTTCATGGGCTGGCCGTTTAAGGCGGTGGGAACGCCGCGTTCAAAGGTGAGAGAGAGACTCTCCGCCTCGTCGGGCGCTTTCTGGGGCGTCACGCCCAGAACCAGCAGATGATCGTAATCGGGCTCGTTGGCCGGGTCCTCCAGTTCCAGTCCCTCATGGCTGATATGCCAGAGGTTGCGGTCGCGGCTGTAGCTGTTGTCGGCGGAGAAGGGCAGGTGAATGCCGTGCGCCTGGCAGTATGCGATTTCGTCCTCGCGGGACTGCATGGTCCAGAGATCGGTCATGCGCCAGGGAGCGATGATCTTTAGATCGGGCGCCAGGGCCTTGATGCCAAGCTCAAAGCGGATCTGGTCATTGCCCTTGCCGGTCGCGCCGTGGCAGATGGCGGTGGCGTTCTCGCGCCGGGCGACTTCCACCAGTTTTTTGGCGATGGCGGGACGGGCCATGGAGGTGCCAAGCAAATATTTATTTTCATAAACGGCTCCCGCCTGGACGCAGGGTATGATATAATGGTCGCAGAAGTCGTCGATGATATTTTCGATATACAGTTTGGAAGCGCCGGAGAGTTTGGCTCTCTCGTCCAGGCCGTCCAGCTCGTTGCCCTGGCCGCAGTCGATACAGCAGCAGACAACTTCGTAGTCAAAGTGTTCCTTCAGCCAGGGAATGATGGCGGTGGTGTCCAGGCCTCCGGAATAGGCCAATATTACTTTCTCTTTCATAATCGTATCCTCCTGAGATTCGCTGCTCATAAATATACACCTATTTTCCGGGAAAATCAAGGGTAAAATGAATAAAAAAAGAGATTTGGCGATAATAGATGAATAAATATAAGAAACAGAAGCGTTGCTGTGCGAAATGGCGGGTGCGGGAAGGAGAGAGAATGCGGGATTTCTGGGACTGGCGGTTTCACCGGAAAGAAAGACTGACGGAGGTTGATCGGGCGGCATACTCCCAGGACGGATATCTGGTCAATCAGGGGAAACTGACAAGGAACAGCTATGGGAGCAGGAGCAGCCGGGAAAACGGGTGCGGCTGGATCGCCTGCTACAATTTTTTAAAAGCGATGGGGAGAGAACAGCCGCCGCAGGAAGTTGCCGGGCATATGGAACATATGCTGTTATGGGGCGGGCGCGTCGGAAGCCATCCGCTGGCGGTATGGTGGTATCTGCACCGGCAGGGATACCGTTTTTTTGCGGCTTTCACCTGCGCGGGCTGGGAGCGGGCGCTGGCGCGCAGAAAGGCTGGGCCGGCCGGCATCGTAGCGTACTGGCACGGCAGAGGAGCGCATTTTGCGGCGTTTGTGAGGGAGAGAGAAAAAACAGAGGAGAACAAAGAAGAGAATCAGGCCGGCGGGCAGGAGGAGCTGCGTTTCCTGAATGCCGTGTACGGCGCAGAAAATCACAGGCTTTCGGCCAGAGCGTTTTACAAAAAATATGTGAGGTTTCCGCTCATTTTCGTTCTGACAGAGCGCGGGACCTAAAAATACAGCCTTGCAATCCCTCAGCCTTTTATGTATAATTTCTCATAGAAATCCAAGGAGAAAGCGGATTCGGAGATGATGCGCAGCAGAAACAGCCGGGACGCACATCTTGCGGAAGGCAGTTTTTTGGTTGCACCCAGAGAGGAGAGAGCGGGATGGCAAAATATACGAGAGAAGACATTATTCGTATGACAGAGGAGGAGGATGTGGAGTTTATCCGCCTGCAGTTTACGGATATGTTCGGCATGCTGAAAAATGTGGCAGTTACCTCCAGCCAGCTACTCAAGGCATTGGGACATGAATGTACGTTTGACGGCGCTGCCATTGAGGGACTCAGCGGAGATTCCCGCTGCGATATGACGCTGCATCCGGATCTGGATACCTTTGAGATTTTTCCGTGGCGTCCGCAGCAGGGAAAGGTGGCGCGTCTGATCTGCGATATCTATGACGCGGACGGCAGGCCGGCGGGCGGAGACTGCAGGGGCGTTCTTCGCCGGGTGTGCCGGCAGGCGCAGGAGCAGGGATATTGTTTCAGCCTGAAGCCAGCCTGCGAATTTTTTCTGTTTCAGGTGGATGATCAGGGGCTGCCGACGACGATTACTCATGAGAGAGCCGGGTATTTTGACGTGGCGCCCAATGACTTTGCGGAGAATGTCCGCCGGGATATCGTTTTGAACCTGGAGGAGATGGGCTTTGAGATCGAGGCGTCGCATCATGAGATTGCCGCGGGACAGCATGCGATTGATTTTGCCCCCTCTGATGCGCTGACAGCGGCGGATCGTCTGATGACGTTTAAGCTGGCAACCAAATCCATTGCAAAACGCCATGGGCTGTACGCCACCTTTATGCCCAAGCCCAAGAGAGACGAGTACGGTTCGGGAATGCATCTGCTTGTTTCGCTGACCGGGAAGGACGGGCAGGATTTATTTGGCGATCGGGACGGCGGACTCACGGGAGCGGCCTACTCTTTCATCGCAGGGGTTCTTGCGCATATGCCGGGGATGACGGCTGTTTTCAATCCGCTGGTAAATTCCTACAAGCGGTTTGTGCCGGGGTATGAGGCGCCCGTGACCATAAGCTGGTCCGCAACATTCCGGGATTCTCTGATCGGGATTTCCCGCCCCCAAAGCGGTCCGGTCCGGATCGAGCTGCGTTCGCCGGACGGCACAGCCAACCCATATTTGGCCTTTGCGCTGGTGCTGGCCGCCGGCCTCTCTGGGATTTGCCGTAAACTTCCGGCTCCAAAGCCGCTGGCGCAGAGTCTGGCCGGGATGGACCGGGCGGAGCTGTCAGAACTGAAACTGGAACAGTTGCCGATGAGCCTGGGCGAAGCGGTAAAAGCCATGGAACAGGACGAACTGGTAAAGGAAGTTCTGGGAGAACAGATTGCAAAAACCTACATCAAAACAAAACAAAGAGAGTGGAATGTCTATAATGCTCAGGTGACGCAGTGGGAGCTGGAACAATATTTAAACCGATACTGAAAACGCCGCCTGTTTCCAATCCGGGAAAAACGATATGGTCAATTTGATAGTAACGTTCGCAAAGATCGAAGACGCCAGAAATATCAAGAATGTGCTGATACGAAACGGATTTGGGGCGGCCGTCGTCTGCACCACAGGAGCGCAGGCGGTGAATCACGCCGAGAGCCTGGAAACGGGCGTTGTAATCTGCGGCTGGCGTTTTCCGGATATGACGGCGGGCCGGTTAAAGGAGCTGCTTCCAAGCGGTTTTGATATGCTGCTTGTGGCGTCGCCGGCTCACCGGCAAGAGCGCCGGAACGATATTGTCTTTGTGGGGATGCCGCTCAAGGTTCAGGATCTGGTCCATACGCTCGCCATGATCTGCCAGGCGCAGGAAGCACGCCGCCGAAAAAAGAGGGAGACCGGCCGGGTGCGCAGCGAACAGGATCGGAATCAGATCCGCAATGCCAAGCGGCTTTTGATGGAGCGAAACGGCATGACAGAGGAAGAGGCTCACCGCTATCTCCAAAAATGCAGTATGGAGAGCGGAACGAATATGGTGGAAACGGCTCAGATGATTATCTCACTTTTATTTTAATGTTCTTGAAATCCATTTCTATGATTCAGACTTGTCTTTTGGAAGAGAGGAATCTTTTATGAAGTTTACAAAGATGCATGGAACCGGCAACGATTATATTTACATTGACTGCGTGACGGTTCCTCTTGAGGCGGCGACGGCGCTTTCTCCGGCCAGGCTGGCGGAGCTGGTCAGCGACCGGCATTTCGGAGTCGGTTCTGACGGGCTGATTTTGATCCGCCCGTCGCAGAATGCCGATTTTTATATGGAGATGTACAATGCGGACGGCTCGGCCGGAGCCATGTGCGGCAACGGGATTCGATGCGTCGCCAAATATGTCTATGAGCATGGGCTGACCAATATGACGTCGCTGTCGATTGAGACGCCGGCGGGAATCAAGACGGTGGAGCTGACCGTTCACAATAATAAGGTGATTATGGTTCAGGTGGACATGGGAATCCCTGTGCTGACCACAGGCGGCCAGAATATCCCTTTAAACCATACGCTGGCGGAGGAGACGCCAATCTGGGAGACGTTGGAGGCGGAGGGAACCCGCCTTCGGACCATCGGTATTTCTATGGGAAATCCGCACACGGTTCTGTTTTATCCGTCCATGGAAGAAGCGCCGGTGGAGACGCTGGGACCGCTTTTGGAGAACCATCCCCGCTTTGCGGACCGGACCAACGTGGAATTTGCGGTGGTTCACAGCCGCAGCCAGATGGAGATGCGCGTCTGGGAGCGTGGGTCCGGCGAAACCATGGCCTGCGGGACCGGCGCCTGTGCCTGCGCGGTGGCGGCCATGCTGGCCGGATATGCCGACGACACGGTAAATGTCCGTCTTCTGGGCGGAAATCTGAAAATTTACTGGGATAGAACCAGCGGTCGGGTGCAGATGAGCGGTCCGGCTGCGGAAGTATTTACCGGCGAGATTGACCTGTAGCATGCAAAAACAAAAAAGGAGAATGTTATGTATAAAATAAACGACAACTATCAAAAACTGCCCGGCAGCTACCTGTTTTCCACGATCGGAAAAAAGGTGAGCGCCTATGTGAAAGATCACCCGGATCAGGAAGTGATCCGCCTGGGGATCGGGGATGTGACGCAGCCTCTGGCCCCCTCGATTATCGGGGCGATGCACCGGGCCGTGGACGAGATGGGCTGTGCAGAAACGTTTCACGGCTATGCGCCGGAACTGGGGTATGAATTTCTGCGGGAGGCCATTGTAAAAGGAGACTACGAAGCGAGGGGCTGCCATATCCGGGCGGACGAGATCTTTGTGTCCGACGGAGCCAAATGCGACTGCTCCAATATTCAGGAGCTGTTTCACGTGGACAACGTGGTGGCGGTCTGCGATCCGGTTTACCCGGTCTATGTGGACAGCAATGTCATGGCCGGGCGCACCGGTACATACGATGCGGCGACCGGCATGTGGAGCGACGTGATTTATATGCCCTGTACCGAGGAGAACGGTTTTTGCCCGGTTCTGCCGCAAAAGACGCCGGATCTGATTTATCTGTGTTATCCCAACAACCCCACCGGCGCGGCGATCACGCGGGCCGAGCTGCAGAGATGGGTGGATTACGCCAATGAAAAGGGAGCGCTGATCCTGTACGACGCCGCCTACGAGGCGTATATTTCGCAGGAGGATGTTCCGCACACAATCTATGAGTGCGAGGGAGCCAGAACCTGTGCGATCGAATTCAAAAGCTTTTCAAAAAATGCAGGCTTTACCGGCGTGCGCCTTGGGTATACCGTAGTTCCGAAGGACCTGGTATGCGGCGGCGTTTCGCTCCATTCGATGTGGGCCAGACGGCACGGGACAAAATATAACGGCGCTCCCTATATCATCCAGAGAGCGGGGGAGGCCGTCTACAGCGAGGAGGGCCGCGCCCAGCTCAAAGAGCAGGTTGCATATTATATGAAAAATGCCGCGTGGATCCGCGACGGATTGGCCGGGGCCGGCTATACCGTATACGGCGGCGTCAACGCGCCTTATGTCTGGCTGAAGGTTCCGGCCGGCATGACCTCCTGGGAATTCTTTGATGATCTTCTGGAGCGGGCCGGCGTGGTGGGAACGCCGGGTTCTGGTTTTGGTCCCAGCGGAGAGGGGTATTTTCGTCTGACCGGGTTCGGCTCCTATGAAAATACGCAGAAAGCGGTCGAGAGAATCCGAAAGCTGGGATAACAGACAGGAGAAATCAAATGGAACAGCGAATCGCACCAGAGACCATCGAACAGATCGCGCTTTTGGCAAGGCTGGAACTGTCCCAGGAAGAAAAGAGGCAGGTCAGAGAAGATGGGGAGCGGATGCTTGGGTATATGGATATTCTGAACGAGCTGGACACCTCCTCCATGGAGCCGATGTCCTACGTGGAGCCTGCCGCCAATGTGTTTCGGGAAGATGTGTTAAAAAATCCGGACGGCCGGGAAGCGCTTTTGGCCGGTGCGCCGGGCGGCGTCAAAAACGGGGCGGTGAGGGTCCCCAGGGCAGTAGAGTAGGAGACGGATATGATATTGCAGTTATCGGCGTCGGAGCTGAGCCGGAAAATCAAAGCGGGAGAGATCACGGCGCCGGAGGCCGCAGAGGCCGCTCTGGCCCAGATTCGTGCCTGTGAAGGGACTTTGAACAGTTTTATCACATGGGATGAGGAAGACGTGCGCCGGCAGGCAATGGAAGTGGAGCAGGGAATCCGGGAAGGGCGTTTTTCTGGTCCTCTGGCCGGCGTGCCGGTGGCGGTAAAAGATAATCTCTGTACCAGGGGGATGCGCACGACCTGTGCCTCCCGGATGCTGGAATCGTTTGTTCCGTCCTATGAGGCGGAGGCGGTCGCCAGGCTTCGCCGGGCCGGGGCTTTGATTCTGGGCAAAACCAATATGGATGAGTTTGCCATGGGCAGCACCAGCGAGACCTCGGCCTTTGGTCCGGTCAAAAATCCGTGGAATCCGGCCTATGCGCCGGGGGGCTCCTCCGGCGGTTCCTGCAGCGCGGTTGCCAGCGGCGAGGCATTCTGCGCGCTGGGGAGTGACACGGGAGGGTCCATCCGTCAGCCCAGCGCGTACTGCGGGGTGGTGGGGCTGAAACCGACCTATGGCCGTGTTTCCCGCTATGGCCTGGTCGCCTATGCCTCCTCCATGGACCAGATCGGACCCATCGCCCGCAGCGTGGAGGACTGCGCCGTCCTGCTGGAAGCAATAGCCGGGAGGGACGAGAAGGACAGCACATCCCGGGCACAGGAAAATACAGGGTTTGCGGCAGCCGTCCGCCAGGGGGCGGCCGGTTTGCGTATCGGCATTCCCAGAGACTGCTTTGCACAGGGGCAGGACCCGGAGACAGAGCGGGCCGTGAGGGCGGCGGCACAGGCGCTGGCCGAACAGGGAGCGGTTCTCGAAGACTTTGATCTGGGGATTTTGCGGTACGCGGTTCCGGCCTACTATATCATTGCCTGCGCCGAAGCCAGTTCCAATCTGGCCCGCTTTGACGGGATTCGATACGGATTTCGGACAGAAGAAAAAAAGCTTCTTGCCATGTATAACAAGACCCGCGCAAACGGGTTTGGCGCGGAGGTGAAGCGCCGCATTATGCTGGGAACGCTTGCTCTCAGCGCAGACTATTATGAAGCGTGCTACCAGAAAGCGCTGCGCACAAAAGCATGTATTGTGCAGGCATTTAAAGAAGCTTTTGCCAGATATGATCTGATCCTGTGTCCTTCCGCCCCCTCGGATGCTCCGGTATTGGGACAATCTCTGAAAGGCTCTTGGAACAGGGAGCCAAGCGACATAGATACCGTCGCCGCCAATCTGGCCGGCCTGCCCGGCATCAGCGTTCCCTGCGGTCTGAGCAGCCGGGGAATGCCTGTCGGGGTCCAGTTGCTGGCGGGCTGGTTTCAGGAGAAAAAGCTGTTGGCTGCGGCCGGGGCTTATGAGAAAAGCCGCCGTTTTCCCCTCTGCCCGATGCTTCTGCCGCCTTCAAAGGAAATGGGGAGAGAAGAAGCGGGGGCAGGCCGCCCCGGAGAGGAGGCGGGAGCGTGAAAAAAGAATATGAGACGGTCATCGGACTGGAAGTGCATATCGAGCTGGCTACGAAAACAAAGCTGTTCTGCGGCTGCAGCACCGCGTTCGGCGGCGCGCCAAACGCCCACACCTGTCCGGTCTGCACCGGCATGCCGGGCGCGCTTCCGGCGCTGAATCGGCAGGCCGTGGAATACGCCGTGGCGGTGGGCCTGGCGACAAACTGCCGGATTGCTGAATTCTCGCAGTTTGACCGCAAGAATTATTTTTATCCGGACAACCCGCAGAATTATCAGATAACCCAGTGGCATCTCCCCATCTGCAAAGACGGCGGGATCGCCGTCGAGACGCCGCAGGGACAGAAGATGGTCGGTATTCATCAGATTCATCTGGAGGAGGACGCAGGAAAACTGATCCACGATGAGGAGGAAGACTGTACACTGGTAGATTTCAACCGGAGCGGCGTTCCTCTAATTGAGGTGGTGTCCGAGCCGGATCTGCGTTCGGCGCAGGAGGCCGTCTGCTGGCTGGAGAAGCTGCGCATGACGGCCCGTTATCTGGGAGCCAGCGACTGCCGGATGCAGGAAGGGTCCATGCGGGTGGATGTAAATCTGTCCGTGCGGGAGAGAGGCAGCACGGTTTTGGGCGTCCGCACGGAGATGAAAAATCTGAATTCCTTTCGGGCGCTGATCCACGCCGTTGAAAATGAGAGGGATCGTCAGATTGCGCGGTTGGAGGAAGGACGTCCGGTTGTGATGGAAACCCGCCGGTGGGATGAGCAGAGGGGATGCTCCTACTCCATGCGCTCCAAGGAGGAGGCCAGAGATTACCGGTATTTTCCGGAGCCGGATCTGCCTCCCGTGATTGTGAGCGAGGAGTGGATCGAGAGCATTCGCCGCCGCCAGCCGGAACTGCGTGAGGCAAAGATGGCGCGCTACCAGTCGCAGTTCGGACTGCCGGCGTATGACGCGGATATCCTGACTTTAGAAAAGAGACTGGCGGATCTGTTTGAAGCGGCGGCGGCCCTGTGCGGCAAACCGAAGAAGGTCTCCAATTGGCTGATGGGAGAGACCATGCGCCTGTTAAGGGAGAAGGGGAGATCGGCAGAGAGTCTGGATTTTTCGCCGGAGAACCTGGCGAAGCTGATTGAGCTGCAGGAGAGCGGCGCGGTCAACGCACCGGTGGCAAAACAGATTTTTGAGAGAATATTTGCCGAGGATGCGGACCCGGAGGCATATGTGAGAGAACATCATCTGAAAATCATAGGAGATGAGGAAACCGTCCGCGAGACGGCGCTTCGGGTTATGGAAGAGAATCCCAGGCCGGTTGAGGATTACCGTCAGGGAAAAGAAAAGGCAGCCGGCTTTTTGGTGGGTCAGACCATGCGGGCCATGGGAGGGAAAGCCGATCCGGCAGCGGTGAACCGGGTGGTGAGGGAGCTTTTGGCAGGACTGCGCGAGGGGAAGGGCTGAACCGCTTCTGCATGTATCGTTTTCGGCAGCGGATAGAGAGACAGAACATGAGGGAGCCTCTAAAGCTCCCTCTGCAGATATACCATATCTTTGATCTGACGCCCGTCCTCGTAGATTGGGTTTTCATAATTCTCGGTAAAGAATCCTTCCACCGTCCGGCATACCGAAAAGCCGCATTTCTCGTAGAAAGAGACATTGGAGGAGCCCGCGCCGGTTCCCACCTGCATCATTCTTCCCCTTCCGTGGTAATAGGTCAGAAGGTATTCCACCATGCGTTTTCCGTAGCCCCGGCGCTGATAAGACGGTTCCGTAGCTAGGTTTTTCAGCTCGTAGACACGCTTCGGCTGTTTTTCTACCACGGCAATGGTCCGCAGGCCGCCGTCGTACAGGGCAAACATTTCACCGTCTTCAAGGTAGCGGTCGATCATACTCTCCTGCTCGTCGCCCAACAGAAGCAGCGGGAGAAATCTTTTTTTGTCGGCTGTAATTTTTAAAATTCGTACCATAACTGCATTCAAATCCTCTTTTTTCGGACAGCCGGGAAAAACGGCTGTTTCTGGTTTTTAATACACCCCTATCTTATCACGGACCGCGCAAAAAGACAAGAAAGGTCTTTCTATTTTCGGCAAAATGAAGTAAACTGTTTATGGCAACATGGAATCTGACGGTTGGCATCGGCATTTTGAAATCGGTGCGCTCCGGCAGAGGGGATTACAATACTGCGAAAAAGAATCAGGGCGGCGCCAGGCCGGCAGTCGGGTCTGGGAGGAGAGGGGATTGCGGAGCGAAGAATCACCCAGGAGAGCCGTCCGGAAAGAAGGGAAGGATGGATTTTACGGAACAATATCTGCAGACAATCGACGAGGTGATCGCGGCAGGCCCCTACGATGACAGATGGGACTCCCTGGCGGCCTACCAGGTTCCAAAGTGGTACCGGCAGGCAAAGTTCGGCCTGTTTATTCACTGGGGGATCTATTCGGTTCCGGCATTCGGCAACGAATGGTACTCCCGAAATATGTACATACAGGGAAGCGGGGAATTTGAACATCATATAAAAACTTACGGCCCGCATAAAGAGTTCGGCTATAAGGATTTTATCCCTCTGTTTACGGCTTCGGCTTTTGACCCGGAGGAGTGGGCCGGCCTGTTTGCCGAATCCGGCGCCAGATATATCGTGCCGGTTGCGGAGCATCACGACGGCTTCCAGATGTACAAAAGCGAGCTGTCGCACTGGAATGCCGCGGAGATGGGGCCCAAGAGAGATGTTTTGGGCGAGCTGACGGAGGCGTTTGAAAGACATGGCTTAAAGGGAGGCGCTTCCAGCCACCGGATCGAACACTGGTTTTTTATGGGGCATGGCAGAGAGTTTGAGAGCGATATGAACGGGACGTTAGAGCGCGGCGATTTTTACTGGCCGGCGATGGAGGAGCCGAAGGATCACTTTGACACGGACAGCAAACCGGCGATGACGAAAGAATTTCTGGACGACTGGCTGGTGCGCACCTGCGAGCTGATCGACCGCTACCGCCCGGCGGTAATCTACTTTGACTGGTGGATTTTGCAGAAAAGCGCGGCGGGTCATCTGCGCAAGATTGCCGCCTACTATTATAATCGGGCCGCTTCGTGGGGCAGGGAAGTCGTGATCAATTATAAGCACGATTCCTTTGCCTTCGGCACGGCGGTGCCGGATGTGGAGCGGGGCGTTTTTTCCCAGATGAAGCCCTTCTACTGGCAGACAGACACCTCGGTGGCGCGCAATAGCTGGGGCTATACAAAGGGGAATGATTATAAGGACCCGGAAGAGATCATTCAGTATCTTGCGGATGTGGTAAGCAAAAACGGAAATCTGCTTTTGAATATCGGACCCCGCGCCGACGGCTCGATTCCGGAGGAAGACGCCCACATTCTGCGGGAGATCGGAAAATGGCTGAAGAGAAACGGGGAGGCCATCTACGATACCGGCGTATGGAGGGAATACGGGGAAGGCCCGGTGCAGGCGGCGGAGGGCGGTTTCAGCGACGGGAAAAAACTTGCCTATACCGAGCGGGATTTCCGATATACATGCCGCGGCTCTCACATCTATGCGATTGCGATGAAAACGGCGGCGGACGGCTGTTACCGCCTGACAAAGCTTGGCGGCAGGCAGGAAGGCCATACCGCCTGCTTTGAGGGGATTATAGACCAGGTAGAGCTTCTTGGTTTTGAAGGAAAGTCTCAGTGGCGGCAGGAGAAAGAAGGGCTTTTGATTCAGACGGGGGAAATCGAGTCGGCGTATCCGCTGGTATTTAAGATCACGGTTCATTAGAGTCTGTTTCAAACCAATTATAACAAATGCACAGGGAAAAGTGATATGCCTCCCGGCCGGAAACGTTTTAGATTTCCGGCCGGGAGGCATGATAATATCCGTCTTTGATACAGCCAGGAAGGTCTGGGACGGGTCAGCGCTCAGCCTGCATCCTTCTCTCCATCCGACTCCTCCTGCGTTTCTTCTTCCTCCGGCTCGCTCTTTGGCTCCGGAATCCACAGCTTCACCCATTTGATTCGGTTCTTATCCACGGATTCCACATAGAACCGGAAATCTCCCTCGGTTACGGACTGGCCGGCTTTGGGCAGATCGTCCAGAAGACCGATCACATATCCTCCCAGGGAATCATAGTCCTCGGATTCCAGATGAATATCCAGAAGATCGTTCAGATCGTCAAGCCGCACGGAGCCGTCCACACGGTACTCGGTCTCGGAGATTTTCTGTACAAGATCCATCTCGTCCGTGTCGTACTCGTCGCGGATCTCTCCGACAATCTCTTCTAACAGATCTTCCAGGGCAACCACGCCGGCGGTGGCGCCGTACTCGTCCAGGACGATCGCCATGCTGACATAGTTCTGGCGCATATCAATAAACAGTTCCGAGGTTTTCTTGTATTCGTAGGTATAGTAGGCATCCCGCAGATAGTTCCGCAGATGAAACTCTTCGCCGGGCCGGTGCAGAAGAAGGTCTTTCATATTGATCAGGCCGATGACATTGTCGGTAGTCTCTTCGTACACGGGCAGCCTGGTAAACATATTGGTGCGGTAGATCTCAATCAGCTCTTCATAGGTGGCGTTGACATCGGCAAAAACGGTGTCAATGCGGGGGATCATCACGTCCTTGGCGAGCGAATCTCCGAAATCCACCACATTGTTGATCATCTTCAGTTCTTCCTTTTCAATCACGCCCTCTTCGTGGCTGACATCCACAAAGGTGCGCAGCTCCTCCTCGGTGATCGCTTCCTGTTTCTGGTTGGGATTGATGCCGAACAGGCGCAGAAACAGACCGGCAATGGTATTGATGATAAAGATCACCGGAGTGAGAAGCAACATCAGGAAATAAATGATGGGGGCCACAAGAAGAGCCAGTTTTTCGGCGTGCAGAGTCGCGGCCGTTTTGGGTGAGATTTCACCGAACACCAAAATGAAAAAGGTCAAAACGCCGGTGGCCAATCCTACTGCTGTGCTGCCGCCTAAATTCAGGGCCAGGGTGGTGGTCAGGGAAGATGCATAGAGATTCACGATGTTGTTGCCGATCAGAATGGCAGCCAGCATCTTGTTTTGATTGTCCAGCACTTTGTTCAGATACTTAAGCCGCCTGTCATTCTCATCGACCAGAGAACGAATCCGGATGCGGTTGCAACTGACCAGCGCTGTCTCAGAAGAAGAGAAAAAACTTGACAATGCGACCAGAACAAAAACACTTACGATACCTATAATATTACCTGGGTCGTCCAAAAAAATCACTCCTATCATACATGTATTGACAGGCTTTCGCGGCCTGCCTGTACCCATATCGTATTACTGAAAATTGTACAATAAGAGGAAAGGAATGTCAATATGATTTGCGGTCGGCAAAAGGATATTCTGCGGAGTTTGTATATGGGAGGAGCCGGCTTAGAAAGGGATTGATTTCATTTTGTACTGCCGTTATAATGAAAGGGAACCGGCTGGGACAGCCGCATATTTCGACATACATAGGAGATAGCGATGGACGCCAGACAGCACTTTAATATTATGACCTCTTCGGATGATGCATTGATTCTTCCGCTTGCCGTGTCGCTGACTGCCATAGGGAAAAATCTGCCGCAGGATCGCATTGACTTTTACCTTCTGCACAGCGATATGTGCCCGCAGAGCATGGATCTGCTTTCTGCGGTCTGCGCAGGTTACGGAAATATTTTCTTTCATGAGATCCGCGTAGAGAACCCGGAGGCGTTTGATCCCCTTGTTAAGGCGGGCGGATGGCAGAGGGAGACCTATTTTCCGCTTGACGCGCATCACCTGCTGCCGGATACGGCGGATCGTGTGCTGTATCTGGATGCGGGAGACGTTCTGGTCATGGGCGATATCGCCCCCTATTATAACTGTGATTTTGAGGACCAATTTCTGATTGTTACCGGAGATAAGCATAAAACCGTCAATGATAGGTATGTGCCGTTTACCCCGGAGGATTTTCATAACCCGGCCTTTTTTCCGGATCTTCTCGACGGCCTTTTTAATTCTGGTTCCTATGTGATCAATCTGCAGAAAATGCGGGAAGAGGGGATCGGTCTTTCCGATTACTATGCGCTCACAGAACAGATTCGCCGTCTCCGGCCGGGGAGAGAGGGCCTTCTCTATTTTGGCGATCAGGGCCTTCTCTCAGCGGCCTTTATCGGCCGGATGAAATATTATGGCTATCCTCAGATACAGGAGATGTGGTACTGCCCCTATAATTTCTGTCTCGGATACTATGACCATTTTGATAAAAAGCCGGATTACCAGCCCGCGATCCTGCATTTTGCAGGCGTTCTCTTCAAGCCCTGGAAGGCAAAGTATCCGGTCTGGCCGAAACGTTTTGGGATCACAGGCGGCGTTCCCAGAGAACTCGCAGAACTGAAACCGATGCAGGTGAAGTACTATCTTCTCTGGCTGGAGTATTTGTTTCTTTTAGATAAGGTTTTGGAGATACTAGGAATGTAAAAGAGGAAAAGGAGAGTAGAGGAATGACAAAAAAGACGGGGATTGTAAACATTTACAATTTTATCCGCATGTCCCATGTGGAGCCGAGCATCTTTATTCCGGACGATTTTGAGACGGTCAAAAAACAGATGATCTTGGTCAGACAATACGGTTTTCCGGCCACGTACGCTTTAAAGTACGATGCGCTGATGGAGCCGCGTTATCAGGATCTGATCCGTACCTATGCGGGGGAGGAAGACGAGATCTCGGCCTGGTGGGAGATCACGGAGGCGCTTTGCCGGAAAGCCGGCGTGCGTTTTCGCGGCGCCGCTCAAACTGAAGAGTATGACGAGCGGGTCAACAGCGCTTACAGCATCGGCTATAATCCGGAGGAACGACGGCTCCTGGTGGACGCCTACATGAAAGACTTTCGTGAGGTCTTCGGCTTCTATCCGAAAACCATCGGTTCCTGGGTGCTTGATACCGTGACGGTATCCCATGCGGCCTCGCGCTACGGCGTGGTGGGCAGCGCCATCTGCCGGGACCAGATGGGGACGGACGGTTTTACTCTGTGGGGAGGATTTCCCAACGGGATCTATTATCCGAGCCGCAGAAACGAGAATATTCCGGCCAATACCGTTGACGGGCAGCTCTCGGTTCCCATGTTTCGCCTGCTGGGGCCGGACCCCATCTACAATTTTGAGCAGGATGTCCGTCAGGGGCTTCACGGCGTCTATACGCTGGAGCCCTCCTGGCTGATCGGAAGAGATCCCGACTGGATCGACTGGTTTTTCGGATGTCTGACCAAAGAGGATGTTCTGGGCGTAGGATATGCCCATGTGGGACAGGAAAATAATTTTCTCTGGGAAAATATCCGGCCTGGTATGGAGCCGCAGCTAAAGAAGCTGAAAGCGCTTATGGCCGAGGGATGCATCCGGGTGGAGACGATGGCGGAATCGGCCGCCTGGTTTCAGAGAACCTGCCGAATGACGCCGCCTTTGACCTTTCAGGCGTCAGCAGACTGGGACAAAACAAGAAATCTGTCGGCCCAGTGGTATGCCTGCGGCAATTACCGTCTGAGTTTTCTGGGGGAGGAGGGATATCTGCGGATTCGGGATTTCTTTCTGTACCGCCCGGATTATGCATCGCGCTATCTGGACGCGCCCATGACCTCTCAAAAAAGTATGTTTGACGCGCTGCCGGTGCTGTTTCCCCAGCAATGGATCGGAAAGGCGGGGAACAGGCCCTACATCCGCCTGCTAAACGAGAGCGGACAGGAGCCGCGGGGGAGAATCCGCTATCATGCGGCCGATGAACTGACGGCAAAAGCGGAGCTTTTGGAAGAAGGAACGAACCGCGCTCTGGCTTTGTTTACCATGTGCCCGGATCAGTTCTCGGTGGAGGGATCGTACCGTCTGCATTTTGACGTTCTCCCTGTTTTTCTCTCCTGTGACGGCGGACGGGTAGAGATGCTTCATGAAGGTTTTTCCTACTCCTTTGAAGTGTGCAGAGGAAAGATTCTGCACGGCGGGCCGGACGGCCTGACAATCTTGCCGCAGGAGGGAGTCATCTCTCTGAAGCTGGGTCCGGCGATGCGCCGGGAGGATATCTTTGCTGGAAAGGCAGAGGAGGAGCCGGAAACAAAAAAGAAGTACGGGCAGAAGGCAGGGGCCGGACGGATTGTGGTGCCTCCTCTGGAACCGCAGGCGAATCCCGCTTCCTGCATTTTTCCGGCAGGACAGCCTGCCTTTGTAAAATTGACGGCAGCGCAGGAGGGAGAGATCCGCTATACGCTGGACGGGACGGAACCGACAAAGGAATCGACGCTGTATGCGGATCCGGTTGAACTGCGAAAGGATACGAAGCTTTCTGCCAGACTGTTTCTCCCCGACGGGTGTTTCAGCGAGATCATGACGGCAGAATACCGCTTTGGCCTGACTGGCCTCTGTCTGACCAGTCCGACGGTCTTTGATCCGCGCCCGGTTTTCCATGGAAAAGGCATCGCGGATCTGCTGGAATCCAGAAGAGGTTCTCTGGATTACCTGGACGGGCGGTGGAGAGGAACGCTTCGAGATCTGGAGGTGTGCGGAACGCTTGAGGAGCCGGTTTTCGTCGGAGAAGTGACGGCTGGATTTCTGTCTCATCACCGCTCCGGTATTATTTATCCGGAGTCTCTCCAATTATATACCGGCCTGAACGAAGCGGATATGAGCCTGACGGCAGAAGTGACGCTTCCCTGTGAACCCTGTGCCAGAGAGATTGCCAGACAGGATATCTCGCTTCCGGTTCATAAACGCATCGGCTGTATTAAGCTGGTGGCGCACCGGTATGAACGGATGCCTCAGTGGTGCTGCTACAGAGGGTCAAGAGGAGTGTTTACCATGGTTGACAATGTGATTGTCTCCCCGGAAAGCTCTCTATAAAATGCGGAAGAATCTTTTTTGATCGGAGATGATTTTTCTTTTCGTATGAAACAGGCGGGAGATGGTATACTAACGAACAGCGCCGGCGCGATTGGATAAGGAAATGTGCCGGCCCAAAGGAGGTATCTCATGTCAAACCGCTTAAAGCAGGAAAAATCTCCGTATCTGCAGCAGCACAAGGACAATCCGGTGGACTGGTTTCCCTGGGGGCCGGAAGCCTTTCGCAAGGCGGAATCGGAACAGAAACCAGTCTTTTTAAGCATCGGCTATTCCACCTGTCACTGGTGTCATGTGATGGCGCAGGAATCGTTCGAGGACCCTGGGATCGCTGCGCTTTTGGAGGATTTTGTCTGCATCAAGGTAGACAGAGAGGAGAGGCCGGATATCGACGCGGTCTATATGGCGGTCTGTCAGTCTCTGACCGGTTCAGGCGGCTGGCCGCTGACCATTTTTATGACGCCGCAGCAAAAGCCTTTCTTTGCGGGCACCTATTTTCCGAAAACAAGCCGTTATGGCCAGGCGGGACTTACACAATTGCTGAAACAGATCTCGCATCTGTGGAAAACAGAACGGGAAAAGCTGACGGCATCCGGCGAACAGATTGCGTATGCCCTGCAAAAAGCGCAGGCAGCCGCAGAAGGGGAACCGGAACCGGCGCTTTTGTATCAGGGCTGCCGTCTTCTGCGTCAAAGCTTTGATCCAAAATGGGGCGGCTTTGGCGCGGCGCCCAAATTTCCCACTCCCCACAACCTGCTGTTTCTGATGAGAATGTACGAGCAGGAGCGCGATCCGGATATGCTTGAGATGGCGGAAACAACGCTTAAGGCCATGGCTTTGGGCGGGATATTCGACCAGATCGGCGGCGGTTTTTCCCGGTACTCCACCGACAAAATGTGGCTGGTCCCCCACTTTGAAAAGATGTTGTATGACAATGCGCTGCTGATACTGGCATATCTGGAGGCGTTTCAGATTACCAAAAATCCCTTTTATGCCGGGATTGCCAGGCGGACCGCGGATTATATTCTGGAGGAGCTGACGGATCAGGACGGCGGGTTTTTCTGCGGGCAGGATGCGGACAGCGGCGGCGTGGAAGGTAAATACTATGTTTTTACGCCGGACGAGATCCGATCGGTTTTGGGGAGAGCGGATGGAGAGGAATTCTGCAGGATTTATGGAATAACCCAGGAAGGAAATTTTGAGGGAAAGAGCATTCCCAACCGGATCGGGAGAAAGAACGAGGGCTGGGAGGCGGACGATCCCCGTCTGACCCGCCTGAAAGACTATCGAAAAGCGCGAGTGAGGCTTCATCTGGATCACAAGATTCTGCTCTCCTGGAATGGATGGGCGATCGCGGCCCTGGCCAGAGCCGGCCGGATTCTGGGGGAAAGCCGCTATGCGCAGGCGGCGGGGAAAGCCGTGTCCTTTATCCGCGGGAGAATGACCGATGAAAAAGATCGTCTGTATCTGCGCTGGTGCGATGGCGAGGCGGCTTACGCAGGCCAGCTCGACGATTATGCCGTCTATACGCTAGCTTTGATCGAGCTGTATCAGGCAACGTTTGAAATCGGATATCTGCGGGAGGCGGTCCGCCGGGGCGAGCAGATGATCCTGCTGTTTGAGGAGAAGAGCGGCGGTTATGTCATGACGTCTCACGATGCGGAAAAATTGATCGCGCCGATGAAGGAAACGTATGACGGGGCCATTCCGTCCGGAAATTCCGCGGCCCAGATGGCCTTAGAAATGCTGGCCGGACTGACCGGAGAAGCGACGTTTCGGGAAGCGGCAAACAGGCAGCACCGCTTTATGGCCGGACAGATCAGGAATTATCCTGCCGCCCACTGTTTTTCGCTGGCGGCCATGATGCTGCCGCTGTATCCTCACAGAGAGCTGCTGATTGCAGCGAAGCGTCTTCCCGAAGCGGCCGTTTTGTATCTGCGGGAACATCCGGCCCATAATCTGAGCATTCTTTTCAAGTCGGAAGGGAGTCAGGATACGCTCTCGCAGACGGCGCCCTTTACAAAAAGCTACCCGCTCTCGCAGACCCCGCTCTATTATCTGTGTGAAAATGGAGTCTGCCATGCGCCGGTAGGGGAATGGGAGGAGCTTTCTCTCTGAGAAGATTTGGAGCTGTTTTTTTATTCTGTGCCGTTGTTTGATTGAAATGATAGTTTGCAAGCGAGAGGAAAATAATAGAAAAAGCCTCTAATTGATAGAAAAAAGAATTGCCTGACATCGGAATAACGATATATTGAATTATATTTTGTGAGCCACTTAAGTTTCTTGACAGTTTCAGCCGGAAACGGTATACTATAAAAAAATATACTGGTGAAAAATCTACAATAGCCGTTCTTTTTTTGGAGGTATTTTTATGAAACATGTCAGAATATTCTACAGAATGCTGCCGGCGCTTTTGACTTGCGTCATACTGGCGCTTGGCGGCTGCGGGAAGGGCAGCTCTTTGGACCAGAAGCCTGGCAGCGGCGATGATATCGTATCGGAACTGAAGGAACAGATGGCATATAAAGACATGCGCTATCTTCCAGAGTTTACCGACACGACAAACACCTACGGCGTTATGGGCTCCACGGGCCTTGGTTTTGTGAACGATACCTTTTATTTATTGGAACGCAGGAGCGGGAATGCCGGCGGCTTTTACTCCATATCCGGCGGAAGGATCGTCGCATATCATCCGGAGGACGGGAAAGAAACCGTACTGTGGGATGAGGAGGGGAAGGAGGAGAGGATCGTCACAGCGGCCCCGCTGGCTGACGGTTCGGTTCTTATTCTGCTCAGCATGCGGGAAGGCGGCTATCGGTACTGTAAGCTGGATGCAGGGGGGAATGAAAGCTTTTCCGCAGAGCATCCCAGCGAGAGCATCGAAAGCGGCGGCGGCAATGATGAGAGTTTCTTGCGGTTTAAAATGGCGGCCGACTTCCAGGGCCGGGGCTATCTGCTGGCGGAAGGCAAGATCGTCCTTTTTGACGAACAAGGCGAAATTTCGGGCAAGATCGATCTGGGCCAGAAAAGGGTGAGAAATATCGTCTGTGCCGGCGACGGCAAGGTATACATATTGGAATCCATGTCGAGCGAACTTATTTTGCTGGATTTTGAGAAGTCCAGCCTGGGAACCTCCTCGTATCGGCCTTTGAAATATGTGCAGAATGTAGCAGGAACTGCGGGTGCGGCGGATATTTTAGTGTGTGACGGAACGACCGTTTACCGGTACGGTTTTGAAGAAAAAAATCTGAATCCGCTGTTTGATTTGTCGGACAGTCTGATCGCGGATGCCTCCTGTATCGACATGATAGGAGAGCTGTCGGACGGGCGGATGTTTTTGTTTTTGCGAGACGAGAGGCAGAGCAAATCGGAGACGGCGCTTCTCACTCCCAAGCCTCTCTCTGAATGCACGGACATGAAGGTGGTGACATTGGGTGTAATCTTTCCGTACTCCAGCCTGATAGAAGACGTGGCCGCCTTTAACCGGTCGAATGAGGACTTTTCCATAAGTATTGTCAATTACATGATCGGTGAAAGAACGTTTGCCGAGGCGGTCGAAGCGCTCAAGCTGGATATTTCCGTGGGGAAGGGACCGGACATGTATGATTTAAGCCGTCTGGATGAGCTGGAACCGCTGTTTGCCGCCGGCTGTTTTACAGATCTGTCGGATTATCTGGAAAGCAGCCGGCAGTACAAGCGGGAGGACTTTATCGAGCAGGCTATGGATGTCTTTACCTATCAGGATCAGTTGTTTGCCATACCGAAATATTTTCAGCTTTACACGATTGTGGGCAGCGCGGATGTCGTCGGGCAGAAGATGGGGTGGAATTTGGAGGACATCAAAGAGATCGTTGAAAAATACCCGGATGCGATGATTTTTGAGAGCGTTCCCAGCTCGCACATGCTGGAGGCGTGCGCCCGCAATATGTTTGATACGTTTGTGGATTTAGATAAGAAAAAAGCCAACTTTGATTCCGCAGAATATATTGAATTTCTGGATTTTTTGAAAAATCTGCCGGACAACTTCGGCGAGAAGGAGGAGAACGAATACCAGACGAACGGGGATTTGTGGCTGCAGGAGAAAAAGGCGCTGCTTTCTTACCGGTCGATCCAAAAGATGTCGGATCTGCAGTTCCTTCGAGCTGTATTTGGAGGATCGTATACCTGTATTGGCTATCCCTCCCCTGACAGAACCCCGGACTGCATCATATCCGGTCAGAACGCCTATGCCGTTTCCGTCAATTCAGCCAATAAAGACAGGGCTTGGAAGTTTATTGAGTGGCTTCATTTGACACAGGGCGAAGAAAGATATGACGAGTTTCTCCAGGAGGGTTTTCCCACAAGGAAGGACGTCTTTGAAGAAAAGATGGAACAGGCCGTACGGGAAAGCCGGGGCGGAGCGCAGACTTTGAGCGATGGGGAGACATGGGTGAATTTTCATGAATCCACGCCCGAAGAGGTGGAGCTGATTCGTTCCCTGATCGCGTGTGCGAAACCGGATAAAAGCGCGGAGCAGGCGATTCTGGATATCATGGTTGAGGAGGCTTCCTATCTGTTCGGCGGCGGCAAATCGGCAGAAGAAGTGGCAGAGGTGACGCAGAACCGCGTGCAGCTTTATCTGGACGAGAAATAAAAGCGGCCGATGCGAAGCAGGCAGGAGCAAACAACAGCATACGCCCGCCGTCAAAGAGAGACATGGCGGCGAGCGCATCATCCGATCGCGTTTGGCGATGGGTCTTTTACAGTAAGATCCGCCCCTGTCCCCGAACGATGTTCTGCGTGATTTGGCAGAAGCGTACGGCCTCCTTGTTTTCCGGCAGGCAATGCGCGCCGTAATGATGTACCTCCGGATATACAAAGGGGATCATAGCCAGGTTCTGCTCCGCCTGCCCTGACAGCGGCGGCACGACGGCCAGCCCATAGCCGGCTCGAACATACTCATAAATGACCGGTATGGATTCCGCGGACAGGAGAAGCTTTTTTTCATGGTTGATCTCCAAATAATGAAACAGCCGGCGCAGAACAGGGAACCCCTGCGCCTGATGGCAGATAAACAGCGGGTAATGGCAAAGATCCTGCGCCGTCACGGTGCTTTTGCCGGACAGATCATGATTTTTCGGCATGATGCAGGCCGGTCCGGTCGTGTACAGATCAAAATACATATGCTCTCCGATCTCTTCATTGGACGGGGCAAAAACGACATCCCGGCGGCCCATAAAAAGCTGGCTGTAGATTTCTGCCATATCGCAGATATGAAGGCGCGGAAAGACATGAGGCGCCTGCCGGCGGTACTCGTCCAAAACTTCCGGAAGCATGCGCAGGGGCCCGTCTGCGCTGTATGCAATTTCAAGATTCTGCGAATAGTTGTTCGCGGCGTTCCAGGCCCGGTTCAGCGATTGTTCCATGTGCTCCAGCATATCCTGGGCATCGACATAAAAACAGCGTCCGGCCGGCGTCAGACTGACGCTGCGGCTGCTTCGGTCAAACAGCCGCAGACCGACCTCGCTTTCCAGGCACTTGATCTGCCGGCTGATGCTTGGCTGCGTCAGAAACAATTGTTTTGCTGCCTCGCTGAAATTTAAAGTGCGGGCCAACGTAATGAAACATTTTAATTGATGGATATTCAAATAGACTTCCCCCCTCTCTAAAGCCGCATCTATGCAAATCTTTTATATATCATAGCATTTATTCATTGGGAAATCAAACACGTCTTTGTTATAATGAAAACAACCCCCAAGTATAAAACTTTTGTCCGGCCGCGGCCTGTTGTGGCAAAAAGCCGGGCAAAGGATGAAAGGAGATTGATATGGGAACCAAAATAACAAGACGTGATTTTTTGAAAGGTACGGCTCTGGGCGCAGTCAGCGCAGCCGCAGCCGGTATCCTGGGCGGATGTGCAAAGGAAAGCTCCGCCTCTGAAAAAGAAAGCACCACCGGCAAAGAGAGCACGGCCTCCAGCCAGGAAAGCTCTACCGCCGGCAAGGAAACCGTCGCTTCCGGCACCTACATTCCCGGCACCTATTCGGCAACTGCGCAGGGAATCGGAACGGTGACTGTAACCATGACGTTTGACGCGGAGAAGATCACCGACGTCGTTGTGGATGTGTCCCAGGAGACCCCCGATATCGGAGGCAAGTACGGCGATGAACTGGCGAAAATGATTCTGACAGCTCAAAGCGCCGAGATCGACACAATCAGCGGCGCCACCACCACTGCCAGCGCCGCCGCCAAGGCCGCCGCCTCCTGTATTGCGCAGGCGAAGGGAGAGGAAGTAAAAACCGACAGCTCGGCTTCCGCCGATTTTACGGTGCCGCCCGCTCTGACAGCGGAAGAAGTAAAAGCCAGTTCCTGCGAGCTGGGAGCCATCACGCCCGACGAGATAAAAGAGTTTGAAGTCGTGGTAGTCGGCGCCGGCGCAGCCGGTGTTCCTGCCGCAGGTTTTGCCGCGGAGGCCGGCGTCAAGGTAGCTTTGCTGCAGAGAGAGGCCAGCGTTGTCTCTCAGGGCAACTGCGGTTCTGCCATCATCAAATCCCGTTCTACTGAGGCCGGCATCCGCAAGTGGGTTCACCACACGAACGGACTCAATGACTGGCGTTCGGATACCCGTCTTTTACAGGCATATGCCGATCATTCAGAAGAGGCTTTGATCTGGTATTTAAACCGCGCCGGCCTGACGGCGGAGACGGAGTACGGCGACGGCTCCAAGATTGACGACAACGCCCGCTGCAGCGAGCTGCTGAACAACGGCAACGGCATGTTTGCATTTATGAGCACCAGCCAGGATCTC
Source organism: uncultured Lachnospiraceae bacterium (assembly GCA_910586125.1). Classification (GTDB taxonomy): domain Bacteria; phylum Bacillota; class Clostridia; order Lachnospirales; family Lachnospiraceae; genus RGIG7193. The sequence goes on from CAJUHP010000011.1 coordinate 63,684, forward strand.
ACAGGAATGTGGAGCGATCGTCTGGACAGCTATGATTACGGCGACGACCACTGCTATTTTATGGCTCCCTGGATCGGCCCCAAGCCTCAAAATGTCGGCAACACCCTCCAGCTTGTTCTGGACAACGTGGCCTCCCAATGCTCAAACCTAGAGATTTTCTACAGTATGCCGGCTGTTCAGCTTGTGACGGACGGAGGGAAAGTCACCGGTGTCATCGCCAAAAACGCAGACGGCAAATACATTCAGTTTAACGCGGCCAAAGGCGTGATTCTGGCTACGGGCGACTACATGAACAACGACGCCATGGTTGCGCGCTGGTGTCCGGATGTGGCGGATTTTGACAAAAAGCAGTACCATAAAACCGGCGACGGACACATACTTGCGCTCAGCGCAGGCGCAAAAATGGAAAATCTGGGCCACACGAAAATGATGCATGACTTTGACTCCGGACTGATGTACGAAGAACCGTTTTTGTATGTCAATATGGACGGCGAGCGCTTTACCAACGAGTACACCGGATTTGTATATATGGGCAACATTCTGAAATATCAGAGAGGATTCCAGGGACAGAATGTGGATGCCAATCATCCGGACGGTTCCCGCGGCTGGTACTGCACAATCTATGACAGCAGCTACGAGAGCTGGCCGGCCGAAGAATTTGTCAGCAGCATGGTACCGGCTGCCGCCATGCAGAAATACATACCCGGCGCGGTGGAAAATCCCACCGGCGTGTTCGCGAACTTGATCGACAGCCACTGCTGCGACACGCTGGAGGAGCTGGCCGCGGAGCTGGGCATTCCGGCCGACACGCTTACGGCTACGGTCGAGCGCTACAACGAGCTCTGCGAAGCCGGCAGCGACAGCGACTTCGGCAAGCCGGCCAAATACATGCATCCCATCAAGACCGGCCCGTTCTGGGGCGTGCGCAAACATATCCGCGTGTCGGCTCTGTGTTCCGGCGTGACGATCAATGAGAACGGACAGGCGCTGGATGCCGCCGGACAGGTAATCGACGGCCTTTACTGCGTCGGCAATCTGGGCGGTCCGTTCTATGGCGGCAACGATTATCCGTTCCATCAGACCGGCCTGTCTCTGGGACGCTGCTATACATTTGGTATGCTGGCCGGCAAGCATGCCGCATCCAAAGCCTAATCGCTTTGCGTTTATTCCCAAGGGGGGGCAGATTGCGATCTGCCCCCTGCAAAACGTTTTGGTATCATGCCGATAGGGATATCATATCCCGCGAAGCGGGCGCATGGGCGGTCAGAAGAATTTTTTGGAAAAAAAGTTAGAAAAAAGTTAAAATTCCTCTTGCAAATTTCTTCCCTATGCGGTATACTACCCAATGCTGTGACATTGATAGCGATGAAGCGCGAGGTTGCTGTGCGTCCGACGCCATAGGACATGCAGGTTTTTCCGTGGAGCGAATGTCATGTTAGGAAACTGACGACAAGTCACTGTACAAAATCGCAAAACCGTCTGCCATCCCGGCAGAGACGACGTGTGTGTTCAGGATACACACGGGAGAGTGTACAGTCACCGCTTGTCGTACTTCAATCAAAAGTGCGAAAAGGAGGCGACTTTTTTTATGGCAAAACAAGTAATGAGAATCACCCTGAAGGCTTACGATCACAAGCTGGTGGACCAGTCCGCCGCGAAGATCATCGATACCGTGAAGAAGACCGGTTCTAAGGTGAGCGGTCCTGTGCCGCTGCCGACGAAGAAGGAAGTGGTGACGATTCTGCGGGCCGTCCACAAATATAAGGACTCCAGAGAGCAGTTTGAGCAGAGAACGCACAAGCGGCTGATCGACATCATCGCTCCCACGCAGAAGACCGTGGATGCGCTGTCCAGACTGGAGATGCCGGCCGGCGTGTATATCGATATCAAGATGAAATAAGCCGCAGGCGCAGCAGCTTAATTAAATTAAGAAATCCTGGATACCAAACTAGGATGATTGCGAGAGCAATCCGCTGTAGATTAAACAGGAGGTAAAATTAATGAAGAAAGCGATCTTAGCAACAAAAGTTGGTATGACTCAGATCTTCAACGAAGAGGGCATTCTGACCCCCGTTACCGTTTTGCAGGCCGGCCCCTGTGTCGTGACGCAGGTAAAGACCGCGGAGAACGACGGATATGAGGCGGTGCAGGTGGGCTTCGTTGACAAGAGAGAAAAATTGGTCAACAAACCGCAGCAGGGCCATTTTAAGAAGGCCGGCGTATCCTACAGAAGATATGTCAGAGAGTTCCGTTTGGAGAACAGCTCCGACTACAAACCGGCCGACGAAATCAGAGCTGACATCTTCTGCGCAGGCGACAAGGTGGACGCCACCGCCATTTCCAAGGGCAAGGGCTTCCAGGGCGCCATCAAGAGATTCGGCCAGCACAGAGGTCCTATGGCTCACGGTTCCAAATATCACCGTCATCAGGGTTCCAACGGCTCCGCCACGACTCCCGGCCGCGTGTTTAAGGGCAAGACCATGCCTGGCCATATGGGCGGCGTGAAGGTGACTGTCCAGAATCTGGAAGTTGTCAGAGTGGATGCAGCGAACAATGTAATTCTGGTAAAGGGCGCGGTTCCCGGCCCCAGAAAATCCCTAGTGACGCTGAAAGAAACAGTAAAAGCTTAACGCTTTTATGAGAAAGGAGGAACACACAGATGGCAAACGTAACTGTTTATAATATGCAAGGCAATCATGTTGGGTCCATGGAATTAAACGACAGCGTTTTCGGCGTGGAGGTCAACGAACATCTGCTGCATCTGGCTGTGACGGCGCAGCAGGCCAATGACCGTCAGGGCAACCAGAAGGCAAAGACTCGTTCCGAGGTGAGCGGCGGCGGACGCAAGCCGTGGAAGCAGAAGGGAACGGGCCACGCGAGACAGGGTTCCACCAGAGCGCCTCAGTGGACCGGCGGCGGCGTCGTATTCGCCCCCACCCCCAGAAGTTATGCGATCAACCTGAACAAGAAGGAGAAGAGAGCGGCGCTTAAGTCCGCGCTGACCTCCCGCGTGCAGGAGAACAAGATGATCGTTCTGGACAGCCTGAAAATGAACGCGGTCAAGACGAAGGATTTCCAGGAGATACTTGCGGCTCTGCAGAAGGCAGGCGCCCTGGCAATCCGCAAGAGACCGCTGCAGAATAAGGCGTCAAAAGATGCGCCGAAGGAGTACAAAGAGACGAAGGATGTAAAGGCTCTGGTGATCCTGGAGGATATGGATCAGAACGTGATTCTGTCCGCCAGAAATATCGCCGGCGTCAAGACGACCCAGGTGGGCGAGATGAATCCCTATGATATTCTGAAGTATGATACGGTGATCGCCTCCCAGGCTGCCGTGAAGAAGATCGAGGAGGTATATGCATAATGGCCGACATTAAGTATTATGACGTGATAAAGAAACCGGTTATCACCGAGAAGAGCATGAACGAGATGGCCCTGAAGAAATACACCTTCCTGGTTCATCCCGAAGCCAATAAGAGCATGATTAAGGAAGCCGTTGAGAAGATGTTTGCCGGAGCCAAGGTGGCCAAGGTCAACACGATGAACTATGACGGCAAGGAGAAGAGACGCGGCACGGTTTACGGCCGGACGGCCAAGACCAAGAAAGCCATCGTCCAACTGACCGCCGACAGCGCGGATATCGAGCTGTTCGAGGGGCTGTAAGGCTGCGAGCAGCCGATTAAACGCAGACATGCGTGATATGAAAATGTAAAGGAGTGACAATCATGGGAATCAAAACCTATAATCCCTATACCCCGTCCAGAAGACATATGACCGGACTGGATTTCTCCGAGATCACAAAGAAGAATCCGGAGAAGTCTCTGACCGTTTCTCTGAAAAAGAACGCCGGACGCAACAACCAGGGCAAGATCACGGTTCGTCACCGCGGGGGCGGCACCAGAAGAAAATACAGAATCATTGATTTCAAGAGATATAAAGACGGTGTTCCCGGCACGGTAGTCGGCATCGAGTACGATCCCAACCGCAGCGCCAACATCGCTCTGATCTCCTATGCGGACGGCGAGAAAACCTATATTCTGGCTCCGGAAGGACTGACTGACGGCATGAAGATCATGAACGGCGAACATGCCGAGGCCAGACTGGGCAACTGCCTGCCTCTTCAGAATATCCCGATCGGCGCCCAGGTTCACAATATCGAGATGCACCCCGGCAAGGGCGGTCAGCTTGTTCGCTCCGCCGGCACCAGCGCGCAGCTTATGGCAAAGGAAGGCAAGTACGCCACCCTGCGTCTTCCCTCCGGCGAGATGAGAATGGTTCCCATCGTCTGCCGCGCTACCATCGGCGTAGTGGGCAACGGCGAGCATTCCCTGGTAAATGTGGGTAAGGCCGGCCGCAAGCGCCACATGGGCATCCGTCCTACGGTTCGCGGTTCCGTTATGAACCCTAACGATCATCCTCACGGCGGCGGCGAAGGCAAGACCGGTATCGGCCGTCCTGGTCCCAGCACCCCTTGGGGCAAGCCTGCTCTGGGTCTGAAGACCAGAAAGAAGAACAAGCAGTCCAACAAGTTGATCGTAAGAAGACGCAACGGTAAATAATAAGGAGGTAGACCCATGGCACGTTCATTAAAAAAAGGACCCTTTGCGGATGCGCATTTACTGAAAAAGGTGGATGCCATGAACGCATCCGGCCAGAAGCAGGTCATTAAGACCTGGTCCCGCCGGTCCACGATTTTCCCGCAGATGGTTGGTCATACAATCGCGGTTCACGACGGCAGAAGACATGTGCCGGTGTATATCACCGAGGACATGGTCGGCCATAAGTTAGGCGAGTTCGTGGCGACGAGAACCTACAGAGGCCACGGAAAAGACGAGAAAAAGTCCCGTCGTTAATCGGGTAAGGAAAGGAGGTTTTATCCATGGCAAAAGGACATAGATCCCAGATAAAGAGAGAGAGAAATGAGAATAAGGACGTAAGACCCTCCGCAAAGCTGTCGTATGCGCGGGTGTCCGTCCAGAAAGCCTGCTTTGTATTAGACGCCATCCGAGGAAAGGATGTGGAGACCGCTCTCGGTATCCTGACATACAACCCCAGATACGCTTCTACTTTGATAAAGAAACTGTTGGAATCCGCCGTTGCCAACGCGGAGAACAACAACGGCATGAACGCCGGCAACCTGTATATTGAGGAGTGCTACGCCAACAAGGGGCCGACGATGAAGAGAATCAAACCGAGGGCACAGGGACGGGCTTATCGCATCGAGAAGAGAATGAGCCACATCACCATTGTGCTGAATGAAAAGTAAGGAGGGCGGACATGGGACAGAAAGTGAATCCTCATGGACTGAGAGTTGGAATCATTAAAGACTGGGATTCCAAGTGGTATGCAGAAGCGGATTTTGCCGACAATCTGATCGAAGATTACGAGATCCGCACATTTCTGAAAAAGAAATTATACGCTGCAGGCGTTTCCAAAATTGAGATCGAGAGAGCCAGCGACCGCGTCAAAGTGATCATCTACACGGCCAAGCCCGGCATCGTGATCGGCAAGGGCGGCGCGGAGATCGAGAAGCTCAAGAGCGAAGTCCAGAAGATGACCGGCAAGAAGCTTTTCATCGACATCAAGGAAGTAAAGAGACCGGATCGGGATGCGCAGCTTGTCGCGGAGAATATTGCCGCACAGCTTGAGAATCGTGTTTCTTTCCGCCGGGCGATGAAGTCCACGATGCAGAGAACGATGAAAGCCGGTGCCAAGGGAATCAAGGCATGCGTAGGCGGCCGTCTGGGCGGCGCGGAGATCGCCCGTTCCGAGCACTACAGCGAAGGCACGATCCCGCTGCAGACGCTGCGGGCCGATATCGACTACGGTTTTGCAGAGGCTGCCACCACCTACGGCCGTCTGGGCGTGAAGGTGTGGATCTACAAGGGCGAGGTTCTTCCTGCCAAAACCAAGGAAGGGAGCGAGAAATAATTATGTTGATGCCGAAGAGAGTAAAACGTCGTAAACAGTTCCGCGGAACGATGGCCGGCAAAGCTACCAGGGGCAACCGCATCACCAACGGTGAGTACGGCCTGATCGCTACCGAGCCCTGCTGGATCAAGTCCAATCAGATCGAGGCAGCCCGTGTTGCCATGACCCGTTATATCAAGCGCGGCGGTAAAGTCTGGATCAAGATTTTCCCTGACAAGCCCGTGACGACCAAACCGGCCGAGACTCGTATGGGTTCCGGTAAGGGCGCCCTGGAATACTGGGTAGCCGTAGTAAAGCCGGAGCGCGTATTGTTCGAGATCGCAGGCGTACCCGAAGAGACGGCGAAAGAGGCACTTCGTCTGGCCATGCATAAGCTGCCCTGCAAGTGCAAAATCGCTTCCCGTGAAGATTTAGAAGGCGGTGATGACAGTGAAAACGAATAAATATGTAGAGGATCTGAAGAAGAAGACGGCGGCGGAGCTGAGCAACGAGCTGGTAGCCGCAAAGAAGGAACTGTTCAACCTGAGATTTCAGAACGCAACAAATCAGTTGGATAACACTGGCCGGATCAAGGAAGTTCGCAGAAACATCGCCCGCATTCAGACAGTGATCACTGAGAAGTCCGGCGCTGTGCAATAATCCTGAAAGGAGGAATTTGTTGTGGATAGAAATTTGAGAAAAACCCGTACCGGCAAGGTAGTCAGCGATAAGATGGACAAAACCATCGTGGTGGCCGTGGTGGACCATGTAAAACACCCTCTGTACGGCAAGATCGTGAAGAGAACCTACAAGCTGAAGGCTCATGATGAGAAGAACGAATGCGCCATCGGTGATACCGTAAAGGTGATGGAAACCCGTCCTCTGTCTAAGGATAAGAGATGGAGACTGGTGGAGATCATTGAAAAAGCGAAGTAAGGTGAATACCACAGGGGTATCCCACTATGTCCTGGAAACACGGACATGAATAAGGAAATACCGCAAGGGTATCCCATTATGTCCTGGAAACACGGACATGAATAAGGAAATACCGCAAGGGTATCCCATTATGTCCTGAGAACACGGACATGAATAAGGAAAGGAGTAATAGGCATGATTCAGCAGGAGACCAGACTGAAGGTAGCTGATAATACAGGCGCCAAGGAGTTGCTCTGCATTCGTGTTATGGGCGGTTCCACCAGAAGATACGCCGGTATCGGTGATGTGATTGTAGCCAGCGTTAAAGATGCAACGCCTGGCGGAGTTGTAAAGAAGGGCGATGTGGTGAAGGCTGTGGTGGTTCGCAGCAAGAGCGGCGCCCGCCGTCCTGACGGTTCATACATCAAGTTCGACGAGAATGCAGCCGTTATCATCAAAGACGACAAGACCCCCAGAGGAACGCGCATCTTTGGGCCTGTGGCCAGAGAGCTTCGTGAGCATCAGTTTATGAAGATCGTTTCCCTGGCTCCGGAAGTATTATAAGGAGGACGCCATGGCAACCAGTAAGATTAAAAAGGGCGATACCGTTCGGGTGATCGCCGGCAAGGATAAAGACAAAGAGGGCAAGGTTACGGTGGTGAACCGCAAGGACGGCAAGGTGATCGTGGAAGGCATCAATATGCTGACCAAGCACACCAAGCCCAACGCAGCCAATCAGAACGGCGGCATCGTCAACGTGGAAGGCCCCATCGACGTTTCCAATGTAATGCTGGTAGTAGACGGCCAGCCCACCAGAGTTGGTTTTCAGGTGCAGGACGGCAAGAAGGTCCGCGTAGCCAAAAAGACCGGCAAAGTGATTGACTGACGTGAGGAAGGAGGTCCGAAGAGTTGAGTAGATTACAGGAAACCTACAAGAAGGATATCGTCCCTGCCATGACGAAGAAATTCGGCTATAAGAACGTCATGCAGGTGCCGAAGTTAGATAAGATCGTGATCAATATGGGAGTCGGAGAGGCCAAGGAAAACGCCAAGGTGCTGGAGACTGCCGTGAAAGATCTGGAGACGATCACCGGCCAGAAAGCCATCGTCACCAAAGCCAAGAAATCCGTTGCCAACTTTAAGCTGCGCGAGGGCATGGCGATCGGCTGCAAGGTAACGCTGCGGGGCGAGAGAATGTACGAGTTCGCTGACCGCTTAATCAACCTGGCGCTGCCCCGTGTACGCGACTTCCGCGGCGTGAAGAGCGATTCCTTTGACGGCAGAGGCAACTATGCCATGGGCGTAAAAGAGCAGCTCATCTTCCCGGAGATCGAGTACGACAAGATTGACAAGGTAAGAGGCATGGACATCATTTTCGTCACCACTGCAGGCACCGACGAGGAGGCCCGCGAGCTTTTGACCCAGTTCGGCATGCCCTTTGCGAAATGATTAGGAGGAAATTTTCATGGCTAAGACTTCGATGAAGATTAAGCAGCAGCGCGCACCGAAATTCTCCAGCAGAGAGTATAACCGCTGCCGGATTTGCGGACGTCCTCATGCTTATTTGAGAAAATACGGAATCTGCAGAATCTGCTTCCGTGAGTTGGCATACAAGGGCCAGATTCCTGGCGTGAAGAAAGCAAGTTGGTAAAAAGATAAGGAGGACACTGTCATGGCACTGAGCGATCCGATTGCAGATATGCTTACAAGAATCCGTAATGCGAATACGGCGAAGCATGATACGGTTGATGTTCCCTCTTCCAAGATGAAGCTGGCTATCGCGGATATTTTGGTGAAAGAAGGCTACATTGCCAAATATACCATTGTGGAGGAAGGCTCCTTCAATACGATCCGCATCACCTTAAAGTACGGCGCGGACAAGAATCAGAAGGTCATCAACGGCTTAAAGAGAATCTCCAAGCCGGGACTGCGCGTCTATGCAGGCGCCGCCGATATGCCGAAAGTGCTGGGCGGCTTAGGTGTAGCCATTGTTTCCACCAACCAGGGCGTCATCACCGACAAAGAGGCGAGGGCGAAGAACGTCGGCGGAGAAGTGCTGGCGTTTGTGTGGTAATCACAAATTGTAAGGAGGTACGGGCATGTCACGTATAGGTAGAATGCCGATCGCGATTCCCGCAGGAGTGACTGTGGAGATCGCAGAAAATAATCAAGTGACTGTAAAAGGTCCCAAGGGTACGCTGACAAGAGTGTTACCCGCTGAGATGGAGATCAAAAAGGAGGGCGAGGAGATCCATGTATCCCGCCCCAATGATTTAAAGAGAATGAAATCCCTGCATGGTTTGACCAGAACCCTGATCCACAACATGGTGGTCGGTGTAACCGAGGGTTATCAGAAGGTTCTGGAGATCAACGGCGTGGGTTACAGAGCGGCGAAGCAGGGCAAGACTCTGACTCTGTCTCTGGGATATTCCCATCCGGTAGAGATGATCGACCCCGAAGGCATTGAGACAGCGGTGGAGAACCAGAACAAGATCACAGTCAAGGGCATTGACAAAGAGAAGGTTGGTCAGTTTGCCGCCGAGATCCGCGCGAAGAGAGGACCGGAGCCTTACAAGGGCAAGGGCATCAAGTATGCGGATGAAGTGATCCGCCGCAAGGTCGGCAAGACCGGTAAGAAGTAGGAGAGGAGTGGAGAGAAATGGTTAGCAAAGAATCCAAAATCGAAATCCGCAGAAACAAGCATAGAAGAATCCGCAATCGTTTTTCTGGCACGCCTGACAGACCCCGCCTGGCTGTATTCAGAAGCAATAATCATATGTATGCGCAGATTATTGACGACACGGTTGGCAATACGTTAGTTTCTGCCTCCACCCTGCAGAAAGAAGTAAAGGCTGAACTGGAGAAGACCAATAATGTCGATGCCGCCGCTTATCTTGGCACAGTAATCGCCAAGAGAGCGCTGGAGAAAGGCATTACGACGGTTGTGTTCGACAGAGGCGGCTTCATCTATCAGGGTAAGATTCAGGCACTGGCTGAGGCGGCCCGCGAAGCCGGCCTGGAATTCTAATAAGGAGGAAGATACAACATGAAACGTACTATCATTGACGCCAGCCAGATGGAATTAAACGATAAAGTGGTAGCCATCAAGCGTGTATCCAAGACCGTAAAAGGCGGCCGCACCATGAGATTTTCCGCACTGGTAGTCGTGGGCGACGGCGCCGGCCATGTGGGCGTAGGCGTAGGCAAATCGGCGGAAATTCCGGAAGCGATCCGCAAGGGCAAGGAAGAGGCTGCAAAGAAGATCGTGGAGATTCCGGTGGACGAGAACAACAGTATTCCGCATGACATCATCGGCAAATTCGGCAGCGCCAGCGTACTGCTCAAGAGAGCCAATCAGGGTACCGGCGTGATCGCGGGCGGTCCTGCCCGCGCCATTTTGGAGCTGGCCGGCATTAAGAATATCCGTACCAAGTCTCTGGGCTCCAACAATAAGCAGAACGTGGTTCTGGCAACGCTGGAGGGCCTGAAGAGCCTGCAGACCCCTGAGCAGGTGGCCAAGAAGCGCGGCAAGGCCGTAGACGAGATCACGGGTTAAGGAGGGAAGTAACATGGCAGAGAAAGTAAAGGTTACACTGATAAAGTCTCCCATTGGCGCTATCCCCAAGCAGAGAGCAACCGTAGAGGCTCTGGGCTTAAAGAAGATAGGCGCTACCAATGAGCTGCCTGACAACGAAGCAGTCAGAGGCATGATCTGGCATGTAAAACACCTGGTCAAGGTGGAAGAGATCTAACGGACAGGAGGTGCGAAAAAGAATGGATTTATCGAATTTAAGACCTGCAGAGGGTTCCAAACACAGTGATAATTTCAGAAGAGGCCGCGGCCACGGCTCCGGCAACGGCAAGACGGCCGGCAAGGGTCACAAGGGCCAGAAAGCACGTTCCGGCGCTACCAGACCTGGTTTTGAGGGCGGTCAGATGCCTTTGTACCGGCGTATTCCAAAGAGAGGTTTTACCAACCGTAACAGCAAAGAGATCGTGGGAATCAATGTGGACGTTCTGGAGAGATTTGAAAACGGCACGATCGTGACCGTGGAGACTCTGATCGAGAGCGGCATTGTAAAAAATCCCAGAGACGGTGTCAAGATCCTTGGCAACGGCGAATTAACCAAGAAGCTGACGGTTCAGGTAAACGCCTGCAGTGAGGGCGCCAAAGCAAAAATCGAAGCGGCTGGTGGAAATGTAGAGGTGGTCTAATATGCTCCAGACTCTTCGCGATGCGTTTCGGATCAAAGAGATCCGAAACAAACTGCTTTATACCTGCGGGATCGTTTTGATCTTCCGCCTGGGCTGCGCTCTCCCGGCTCCGGGAGTCAACACCGCCTATTTCGCGGCCTGGTTTTCCAGCCAGGCCGGGGACGCCTTTAATTTTTTCAATGCAGTGACCGGCGGTTCTTTCTCGGAACTGTCCGTCTTTGCGCTGAGTATCTCCCCGTATATTACCAGTTCCATTATCGTACAGCTTTTGACGATTGCGATACCGAAACTGGAGGAGATGCAGAAGGAAGGAGAAGACGGCAAGCAGAAGATCAACAAGCTGACCCGCATTCTGACGGTGGTTTTAGCCGTCGTACAGGCAGCGGCCATGGCGATTGGTTTCGGCGGGCAGGGTATGATCGTCAATTATACCTGGTATAATGTTCTGGTGGTAGTCGCCACCTGGACGGCAGGCGCTTCCGCCATCATGTGGCTGGGCGAGAGAATTACAAAAAACGGCATCGGCAATGGTATTTCCATTATCCTGCTGGTCAATATCCTCTCCTCCATCCCCAATGATTTTGCTAAGCTGTATGCAGTGTTTATGGCCGGAAAATCGGTGCTGGAGGCCGTCGTTGCGGCGGTGATTATCCTGGCGGTGGTTCTGGCTATGGTAGTCTTTACCATTTACCTGCAGGACGGCGAGAGACGGATTCCGGTTCAGTATTCTCAGAAAATGCAGGGACGCCGCATGGTAGGCGGACAATCCAGCAATATTCCGGTTAAGGTGAATACGGCCGGCGTGATCCCGGTTATTTTCGCTTCTTCTCTGATGACGACGCCGGTGATGATTGCACAGTTCTTTTCGGTGGATTACAGCAGCATCGGCGGAAAGTTTCTTATGACGCTGTCCTCCAACAACTGGCTCAATCCCAGAGTAGGCTGGGGGTATTCGGTCGGTCTGGTGATCTATCTGGCTCTGATTCTCATGTTTGCTTACTTTTATACCAGCATCACTTTTAACCCCATTGAGATCGCAGGCAATATGAAAAAGCAGGGTGGTTTTGTCCCCGGCATTCGTCCCGGCAAGCCTACCTCCGATTATATGAACCATATTCTCAACTATCTCGTTTTTATCGGCGCGGTCGGCCTGATTATCGTAGCGGTGGTGCCGATTGTAATCTCAGGTCTTTTCGGAATCGCGGCCCTGTCGTTCTTTGGTACCTCCCTGATCATTATCGTGGGCGTCATACTGGAGACGGTCAAGGCGATGGAATCGCAGATGCTTGTGAGAAATTATAAAGGTTTCCTGAACGACTAAAGGGGGTGCAGGATGAAAATTATCATGTTAGGCGCGCCTGGCGCCGGAAAAGGCACGCAGGCGAAGAGACTGGCGGACCGCCTGGGAATTCCCCATATTTCGACCGGGGATATCTTCCGTGCCAACATTAAAAACGGGACGGATCTGGGCAAAAAAGCCAAGGCTTTTATGGATGCGGGCGGACTGGTTCCCGATTCTCTGACGCTGGAGCTGGTTATGGATCGGATCGGGCAGGAGGACTGCAAAGACGGCTATGTGTTTGACGGCTTCCCCCGCACCATTCCGCAGGCTGAGGCGCTTGAGAGCGCTCTGACCGCCATCGGGCAGAAGATTGATTTTGCCGTGGACATTGATGTGCCGGATGAGAATATCGTGAACCGCATGGGCGGGCGGCGCGCCTGCTTACAGTGCGGCGCCACCTATCATCTGGTTTATGCTGCTCCGAAAAAGGAAGGCGTGTGCGACCGCTGCGAGGGGAGCCTTACGCTGCGGGACGATGACAAGCCGGAGACGGTGAAGAAGCGTCTGGAGGTTTATCATCAGCAGACACAGCCGCTGATCGACTTTTATCAGAGCAGAGACTGCCTGGTGCGCGTGGACGGCACGAAAGATGTGGAAGAGGTTTTTCTTTCCATTTTGGAGCTGTTGGGAGTATAAAATGGCGGTATCAATTAAGTCTGCAAAAGAACTGGAACGGATGAGGGAGGCGGGGCGGATTCTGAATTACACCCTGCGTACCCTTGAAAAAGCAATACGTCCGGGCATGTCCACGCTGGATATTGACCGGATTGGAGCGGAGACAATACGCAGCTTCGGCTGCGTACCCTCCTTCTTTCACTACAACGGTTATCCTGCTTCCATCTGCGTCTCGATCAATGACGAGGTGGTTCACGGGATTCCTGACAAGCACCGTATCCTGAAGAATGGCGATATTGTCAGTCTGGATGCCGGGGTCATCTACAAAGGGTATCATTCTGACGCCGCCCGCACGGTGGCGGTGGGAGAGGTCAGCGAAGAGGCCCAGCAGCTTATGGATATCACAAAACAGTGTTTTTTTGAAGGTGTGAAGTATGCCAAGGCCGGCAATCATCTCAATGATATCTGCCGAAGCATCGCAGATTTTGCGGAGAGCCATGGTTACGGCGTAGTCCGGGATCTGGTGGGACACGGAATCGGAGCCCATCTCCATGAAGACCCGGAGGTGCCGAATTTCAACATGGGCCGCCGGGGAATCCGCTTAAAGCCGGGGATGACGCTGGCGATCGAACCGATGATCAACGTCGGAACCTGGGAGGTGGAGTGGCTGGACGATGAATGGACCGTGGTCACAGCCGACGGCGAACTGTCCGCACACTATGAGAACACCGTGCTGATTACCGACGGGGAACCGGAAATCTTTACATTAAACGACTCGTTGTAGGAGGAAAGAAGATGTCGAAATCCGACGTAATAGAAATCGAGGGCCGGGTGGTCGAGAAGCTTCCCAACGCCATGTTTCGGGTGGAGCTGGAGAACGGCCATATCGTTCTGGCCCATATCAGCGGCAAACTGCGGATGAATTATATCCGTATTCTGCCGGGCGACAAAGTTACTCTGGAGTTATCCCCCTATGATCTGTCCAAGGGCCGGATTATCTGGCGGGATAAGTAAAAAAGTACAAATTATGCTTGCTTTCTGGAAAAAGCAATGCTATAATAGTACGCGGACTTTTTGCGAAAGGAGTGGAAAAACTCATGAAAGTAAGATCTTCCGTAAAACCGATTTGCGAAAAATGCAAAGTCATTAAGAGAAAAGGCAGTATTCGTATCATCTGCGAGAACCCGAAGCATAAACAGCGTCAGGGTTAAACGGAGAGACGGCAAAGACGCCGCAGGGCGTTTTTACTACGTATGGAAATTCACTATGGAGGTGTAACACACAATGGCTCGTATTTCTGGTGTTGATTTACCGAGAGAAAAGCGCGTCGAGATCGGTCTCACTTACATCTACGGCATCGGCCGTGCAAGTGCGAACCGTCTCCTGGCAGAGGCAAACGTGAACCCGGATACCCGCGTCAAGGATCTGACTGACGATGAGGTCAGAAGAATCACCGCCGCCATCGAGAACGATCATCAGTTGGTAGAGGGTGATCTGCGTCGCGAAGTGGCGATGAACATCAAGCGGCTCCAGGAGATCGGCTGCTACAGAGGCATCCGTCACAGGAAGGGTCTGCCGGTACGTGGTCAGAATACCAAGACCAACGCGAGAACTCGGAAAGGTCCTAAGAAAACCGTTGCGAACAAGAAGAAATAAGACGGGAGCCTGGTTTTTGTGCGGTCTGACCGCATAGAAAGCAGCCCCGCAGCAGCGGCGTCGCATGGCGCAGGGTCCATGCATCTTTTTCATGCCTTTTGGACGGTTTTAGACAGCCATCCGGCATGAATCTTGCATCACAATTTTTGTAGAAAGGAACCTGTATTAAGGAAAGGTTAGTTTAGAATGGCTAAGAAAGTGTCAGCAAAGAAAGTGACAAAGAAACGTGTCAAGAAAAACGTTGAACACGGACAAGCGCATATCCAGTCTTCCTTTAACAACACGATCGTGACGTTGACGGATGCACAGGGAAACGCCTTATCATGGGCAAGTGCAGGCGGTCTGGGATTCAGAGGTTCAAGGAAATCTACTCCTTACGCAGCGCAGATGGCGGCTGAAACTGCGGCGAAGGCAGCTCTGGTACATGGGCTTAAGACAGTAGATGTTATGGTAAAGGGGCCCGGCTCCGGCAGAGAGGCAGCGATCCGCGCTCTGTCTGCCTGTGGGATCGAAGTCACCAGTATTAAGGATGTTACACCCGTTCCTCATAACGGATGCCGTCCGCCCAAACGTAGAAGAGTTTAATTAGGAGGTACTGAGACGTGGCAGTGTATAGAGTTCCGGTTCTGAAAAGATGCAGATCTTTAGGGTTGGACCCGATTTATTTAGGCATCGACAAGAAATCAAGCAGAGAGTTAAAGAGAGCGAACCGAAAAGTAAGCGAATATGGCCTGCAGATGCGTGAGAAGCAGAAAGCCAAATTCATTTACGGTGTGTTGGAGAAGCCCTTCAGAAATTATTATACAAAGGCCAAGAAGATGAACGGCATGGTGGGTGAGAATCTGATGATTCTCCTGGAGACCAGACTGGACAATGTCCTGTTCCGTGCCGGTTTTGGCCGCACCCGCCAGGAGACCAGACAGATTGTCGATCACAAGCATGTGCTGGTCAACGGCAAGAGAGTCAACATTCCTTCCTACGGCGTGAAGGCCGGCGATGTGATCACCATTGCCGAGAAGCATAGAGATTCCCAGAGATACAAGGATATCTTTGATGTGACCGGCGGCCGCCTGACCCCCGAATGGATGGAAGCCGATGCGGAGACCTTTACCATCACGGTAAAGCAGCTTCCCACCAGAGTGATGATTGACGTTCCTGTAAACGAGATGCTGATCGTAGAGTTGTACTCCAAGTAATCCAAGGTGATTGCGTTTTCCTCAAACATAACCCCAATAAGGAGGGAAATTCGTGTTCGATTTTGAAAAGCCCAACATTGAAATCGCTGATATATCCGATGACAAAAGATATGGTAGATTCGTTGTAGAACCTTTGGAGCGTGGTTATGGCACAACTCTCGGCAATTCGCTCAGAAGAATCATGCTGTCTTCTCTGCCCGGCGCAGCGATCAGCCAGGTGAAGATCGACGGCGTTCTTCATGAATTCAGTTCGATTCCCGGCGTCAAGGAGGACGTGACGGAAATCGTCATGAATCTAAAGAGCATTGCCATCAAGAATCATTCCAGCGCCGGTGAGATCAAGACCGCATATCTGGAATTTGAAGGCGAAGGCGTGGTCACGGCGGCGGATATCAAGACGGATTCTGATATTGAAATCATGAATCCCGACCAGGTGATCGCCACCCTGAGCGGCGGCGCGGACTGCCGCCTGAATATGGAGCTGACCATCACAACCGGACGAGGCTATGTGAGTGCAGACAGAAACAAGGGGGATGATCTGCCGATCGGCGTGATCGCCATCGACTCGATTTATACGCCGGTGGAGCGTGTAAATATGACCGTGGAGAACACCCGCGTAGGCCAGATCACCGACTACGATAAGCTGACCTTGGACGTATATACCAACGGAACTCTGGCCCCCGACGAGGCGGTAAGCCTGGCGGCCAAAGTCCTGAGCGAGCATCTGAATCTCTTCATTGATCTGTCCGAGAACGCCAAGACCGCGGAGGTCATGGTGGAGAAGGAAGACAATGAAAAAGAGAAGGTTCTGGAAATGAACATCGACGAGCTGGAGCTGTCGGTGCGTTCCTACAACTGCCTGAAACGGGCAGGCATCAATACAGTAGAAGAACTGTGCAACAGAACTTCCGAGGATATGATGAAGGTCCGCAACTTAGGCCGCAAGTCTCTCGAAGAGGTACTTGCGAAGCTGAAGGAGCTGGGACTGGAATTAAATCCCAGTGACGAGTAAAAATTATGTGATAAGCGGAACAGAGCACTCTGCCAGTAAGACCGAAGGCATGGCAGGGCGCGCCGCAGATGGAGGAAAAAACGATGGGATACAGAAAATTAGGCAGAACATCCAGCCAGAGAAAGGCCATGCTGAGAAGCCTGACGACCAATCTTTTGTACAACGGCAAGATTGTCACCACCGAGACCAGAGCCAAGGAGGTTCGCTCGATAGCAGAGGGATTGATCGCCATGGCGGTCAGAGAGAAGGATAACTTCGAGGAAGTGACCGTGAAGGCCAAGACGCCCCGCAAGGACAAGGACGGCAAGCGCGTAAAGGAAGTCGTTGACGGCAAGAAGAAGACCGTATATGACGAGATCGAGAAGACAATCCGCAAGGATAAGCCCTCCCGCCTTCATGCCCGCCGCCAGATGTTAAAGGTGCTGTACCCGGTTAAGGAAGTTCCCACCACGGTGGCCGGCCGCAAGAAAGGCACGAAACAGGTGGATCTGCCTGCCAAGCTGTTTGACGAGATCGCTCCCAAGTATGTAAACCGCAACGGCGGCTATACCCGCATCGTGAAGATCGGCCAGCGCAAAGGCGACGGCGCGATGGAAGTACTGATCGAGCTGGTATAAAACCGAAAAAGTAAAAATAAAAACTGCTGTCAGGACTGCTGTTTGTCCGGCGGCAGTTTTTTTGTTTGACCTCCGGGCAGATCCCTGCGGTACTGGGAGGGAGAGCAGCCCATGACTTCCTTAAAAACCCGGGAATAGTGATAGATGGAAGAAAAGCCGGTTTTTTCAGCCGCCTGTTCGATCGTGTACTGGGAAGATTTCAGAAAAGTCAGCGATTTTTCAATGCGGAAGGTGCGCAGCCATGTGCGGGGCGGGCAATGGAGAATATGGGAGAAGCTGCGGTACAGGTAACTCTGAGAGACATGAAGCATCCGACACAGATCCGCTACCTGCAGCCCATCCTGTATTTTCTGATCCGCCAGTTCCATGCAGGATAATACCAATTGTTCTTCGCTTGACTTGCAGCGGATCGGCAGCGCCAAAGACGGTGTGCTGCCCTGTCGGCAGAACATGGGGATCAAAATGCTGTACAGAAGACTTTGTATCTGCAGAAAACGCCCATCCTCGCTGGCCTGGGAAGTGCGGTAGACGTGCTGCAGGCGCTGGATGGCAGCCTTATCCAGCAGTCCGGGCAGATGCTGAATAGAAGTGATGCTGTCAAGATGAGAATACTGATTGCGCAGTTCCTGATTCATGATCTGATAGCCCAGATAATAATATTCGACCGGTTCGTCGGAAATACAGACGGCGGTATACATCAGATAGGGGGGAATAATAACACAGTCATAGCCGCAGAGCAGATAGTTTCCTCCGGGGCAGGTCAGTTCACACTCTCCCTTTGCCATCAGGATCAGCATAAACTGACTCAGAAGATTGTCTTTTAGGACACTGGGCTTTCTCGTCTGCGACCAGTAACCAAAGCCCACCGGCTCAAATCCCCAGGATGCGATAAATTCAGAGAGGGAATCCCGGAGGATCGGAATGCTGTACTGTGCTGTGCGCAGAGAGCCGGGATGTCCGGCGGTGCTGCCGGAGGAGGCAGGGGCAGAAATTTCATTGACATGTCTCATAGAATCAAATCCTTTTCCTTTGGAGGAATATAATGGTATTGTTTTGTGCAAGCACATATAACAGAGGGTACTTGTATGAGTATAACACTTTTGAAGAAAAATAAAAAGCCAGGTTATGAAACAGATAAAAAACAGATTGATTGCTCTATTGTGAAGAACCTATCAAAATGTTAAAATACCTTTACAGACAGAGAGTCTGGAGGGAAACAAAAGGGAGGAAAGAAAGAATGAAACGAATGATTCAAACAGCAGCGGTCCTGATGCTGACGCTCTGCATGGGAGCGGGATTGATCGGCTGCACATCAAAAGAACCGGATAACACGGACGCGGTGAGTACGCCCAGCGTTTACACCAATCTCTATACCAATCTGGATCAGGCGGGCGTGCTGGAGGCCATGGGCCAGTATCAGGGGCTCTGTAATGTAGCCACTGTCAATGCGGATGGGACGCCGAATCTGGCTATTTTTGTTCCCGGCGTGGTTGATGACAGCCATATCATGTTCGGCTGGGCAGATAATGCGACGAAGTCCAATGTACTGAGGACAAAGGAAGCGGTGATTACATACGATGTCACGAACCCGGCGGCGGAGACGAAGGAAGGCCGGCACAGCGGAGCGGTTTTGAAAGTGGTGGTGGAAGAGGATCAGGCTGTGTTGGATGAGATCTATGCAGCCAATGAATCGATCAGCGATGCGTTTGTGATTCTGAAGATTGTGGAAGTGCTGCCGATCGGTTAAGCGAAATAGAATGAGAGAATAAAGCTGTGAGCAAGTGTATAAATATGCTCACAGCTTTTTTGCTGGAATGGTTGCCATGAATATAGAGAATAAAGCTATAACTTGTATAAATATAATACTTGTGATGTATAGAGTGAAGTTAGAAAGAAAAAAAAGTATTTGTATCCAAAAATGCTTTTTAAATGCTATGAAAGAAGATATACTATAGATACTTTAAAGAAAGAGATGATAAAATGGCTCAAATTAGTCTGTGAATAGAGGACGATGTAAAAAGGATATTGATCGAAATAGATAGGAAAGCCAGAGCAGCTAAGCGGAGATTTGGCTTCTTATTGGAGCAGAAGGATAGATGAAGCGAATCTTATTGTTTACCGTATGGACTGATTTACTCTAAAAGTGACAAAACCTATTGAATTTCCCAGCTTCCTATAGTAAAATGAAAGTGCTGAGTGAAATAACGGCTCGGAGACCCTATGGTTTTCGGGCTGTCTTATTTATTTTTAAGGCGATTTTACAGGAGGGAAAAAGGGAGCTGACGATGAAAAAGGGATTTGACAATGACAAATATGTGAGAATGCAGTCCGAACACATCCGGGAGAGGATTGCCAGCTTTGGGGACAAGCTGTATCTGGAATTTGGCGGAAAGCTTTATGACGATTACCATGCGTCCCGCGTTTTGCCCGGCTTTGCGCCGGACAGCAAGCTGCGTATGCTGATGCAGTTGAAGGACCAGGCGGAGATTGTGATTGTAATCAACGCCGGAGATATCGAAAAAAATAAGGTGCGGGGCGATCTGGATATCACCTATGACCGCGACGTTCTGCGCTTAAAACAGCTTTTTACGGAGAGGGGATTGTATGTAGGCAGCGTAGTGATTACGCAGTATACCGGACAGAAGGCGGCGGATCTGTTTCGTGAGAGGCTGAGGGCCGCGGGAATCCCAGTCTATCTTCACTATGTCATTGCCGATTATCCCAACAATGTGCCTCTGGTGATCAGCGAGGAGGGGTTCGGCAAGAATGACTATATCGAAACCAGCCGTCCCCTTGTTGTCGTCACGGCGCCGGGGCCGGGCAGCGGAAAGATGGCGACCTGCCTGTCGCAGCTTTATCATGAGAACCGCCGCGGGCGCCGGGCCGGCTACGCTAAGTTTGAGACGTTTCCGATCTGGAATCTGCCGTTGAACCATCCGGTCAATCTGGCCTATGAGGCGGCCACAGCAGACTTGAACGACGTCAATATGATTGACCCGTTCCATCTGGAAGCCTACGAGGCCACGGCCGTGAACTATAACCGCGATGTGGAGATATTTCCGGTTCTGCGCTCTGTATTTGAGGCGATTTACGGGGACTGCCCGTACAAATCCCCGACCGATATGGGAGTCAATATGGCCGGTTTCTGTATCGAGGACGACGAGGCGTGCCGGGAGGCATCCCGCCAGGAAATTCTGCGCCGCTACTATCAGACATTGATTAAGCGGGCGCAGGACAAAGATGTGGAGAGCGAGCTTCACAAAATCGAACTGCTGATGCGCAACACAAAGATCACTGTGGAGGACCGCGTGGTGGTTCCTGTCGCCCTGAAAACCGCGGCGGAGAGAGGCGTGCCGGCAGCCGCGATGGAGCTGCCTGGCGGGCGCATTGTCACCGGCCGTACCGGGGAACTGCTCGGCGCCTGCGCCGCGCTTCTGTTAAACGCGATCAAAGAACTGGCCGGCATACACGATGACGTGCATCTGGTATCGCCGGAGGCAATACAGCCGATTCAGCATCTCAAGACCGCCTATCTGGGCAGCAAAAATCCGAGACTTCACAGCGACGAGGTGCTGATTGCTCTGTCCGCCAGCGCGGCGCTGAATCCAGGGGCGCGCAAGGCCATGAAGCAGCTTCCGGCTTTGAAAGGGTGCATGGCCCATGCGTCGGTGCAGCTTTCCTCGGCGGATTACCGGACATTCCGCAGGCTGGGGATTGATTTGACTTATGAGCCGGTAAAAGAAGGAAACTAGAGTGATCCGATGGAGAGACAGCGAGTGGTTCACAATTTTCCTCCGGTCTGGGACGAGCGTTCCCGCATTCTGATACTGGGCAGTCTGCCATCCGTGAAATCCAGAGAAACGGGCTTTTATTACGGACACCCCCAAAACCGGTTCTGGAAAGTCCTGGCCGCGCTGTACGGGCAGACGGTTCCGGAAAGCATCGAGGAAAAGAAGATCTTTCTTTTGAAACAGAGAATCGCCGTGTGGGATGTGATCGCATCCTGCGAGATTGCAGGTTCCAGCGACAGTTCAATTGGCGGCGTAATTCCCAACGATGTGGCTGGGCTTCTCTGCAAAAGCCATATCAAAAGAGTGTTTGTAAACGGAGGAAAAGCGGCGCAGCTCTATGACCGGTATCTCTTAGAAAAATGCGGGCAAAAGGCGGTGCGGCTGCCCTCCACAAGCCCGGCGAATGCGGCCTGGCCGCTTGCGCGGCTTGTGGAAGAGTGGGGACAGATTCGATGCGAGGAGGAAATCTGACAGGCGGCAAATCCACAGAGAAGCCAGGAAAAAAAGAAGAATAAAAGAGGTGGAAAGATATGGACCAGACGGATCAGAAGAAGAACGGGATAAAAAAAGGGGCGCTGATCGCCTTTGAGGGAATCGACGGAAGCGGAAAAAGTACGCAGATCCGGCTGCTGCATGAGCGGATGAAAAAAGAAGGCGTTTGCTGTGAAACGACGATGGAGCCGACGCACTCGCCCATCGGCTCTCTGCTTCGTCAGATTCTGACCGGACAGCTTCGGGCCGACAGCCGGACAATTGCCGCGCTCTTTGCCGCGGACCGGCTGGATCATCTGCTGAATGAGGAGAACGGAATCGTGAAACCGATTCAGGAGGGAGCGGTAGTCATCACAGACCGGTACTATTTTTCTTCCTACGCCTATCACAGCGTGGATGTGCCGATGGATTGGGTTATTCAGCTAAATCAACAGGCCCGCGAGATTCTGCGCCCTGCGGCGTCGTTCTTTATCGACGTCGATCCGGAGACAGCCATGGAGAGAATTTTAAAGAGCCGCTCTCACCAGGAATTGTTTGAAAAGAAATCCTATTTGATTCAGGTCAGGGAAAAGTATCTGGAGGCGTTCCAAAAAATGAGAGACGTCGAGACCGTAATCCGGATAGACGGCAACCGGAGCGAGACGGAGATCGCGCAGGAGATCTGGAGCCGGGTTTGCGATGAGGTATTGCATTTTTCCTCTCTATCCGCTACAATGTAGGATAGCAAAAAACAGGTTTGCAAGCAGAAGGCCGCGTCTGAAAAGGGAGAGAATTCATGGGCATTATCAAAGCCTCCAAACTGATATACGACTATATAAAGCGGGATGAGGACGGCAATCCGGACGGGATAAAGCGCGCGGTGGATCAGGTGGATATTGATATCGAAGCCGGCCAGTTTGTGGCGATCCTGGGCCATAACGGATCCGGAAAATCCACTTTGGCCAAGCATATGAACGCGCTGCTTGTCCCTTCACAGGGAACGGTCTGGGTGGGGGAGAAGGATACCTCTCTGGATGAAAATCTGTGGGATGTGCGCCGCACGGCCGGAATGGTATTTCAGAATCCGGACAACCAGATTATTGGCACCGTGGTGGAGGAGGATGTGGGCTTTGGCCCGGAGAACATCGGTGTACCCACAAAGGAAATCTGGGAACGGGTAGAGCGAAGCCTGGACGCAGTGGGGATGACGCTGTACCGCCATCACTCTCCCAATAAGTTGTCCGGCGGCCAGAAACAGAGGGTTGCCATCGCCGGTGTCATGGCGATGAAGCCGCGCTGTATCGTTCTGGACGAGCCGACAGCCATGCTGGATCCCAATGGACGGCGGGAGGTAATCCGCACGGTGCGGGAGTTAAACCGGGCCGAACAGATCACGGTGATTCTGATCACCCACTATATGGAAGAAGTTATAGAAGCGGATCGGGTCTTTGTCATGGACGAGGGCCGCGTGGTGATGGAGGGAACGCCTGTCGAGGTGTTTGCCCGGACGGCAGAGCTGAAGAAATACCGGTTGGACGTGCCGCAGGTGACGGAGCTGGCCTGGGAGCTGTCCCAGGCCGGGCTGCCTATGTCAGAAGGGATTCTGACCATCGAACAATTTACGGAAGAGATTATGAAGCTTTACCGACAGAAAAGCGGCGCCTGACAGGCAGAGAGCTCACCGGCGGCAGTCCGGCCATTCAGCCCAGGCCAAGAAGGGGTTGGCAGGGCGAAATGAAAGCAAACAGACAGGAGACAGACAGATGGCGATAGAACTGAAGGATGTCAGCTATGTATATGAGGGCGGCAGTCCCCAGGAAATCCATGCGCTGAATCACGTTACGCTGCAGATTCCCGACGGCCAGTTTATCGGTCTGATCGGGCATACTGGGTCCGGAAAATCCACTTTGATCCAGCATTTAAACGGATTGGTGCGGGCCACGGCAGGGGATATTGTGTTCAACGGCAGGAGCATCTACGGCGAAGGGTTTTCCATGAAGGAGCTGCGCAGCAAAGTGGGGTTGGTTTTTCAGTATCCGGAGCATCAGTTGTTTGAGACCGATGTCCTGACTGATGTCTGTTTCGGACCGAAGAATCTGGGACTGGATGCGGAGACGATCCGCGTGCGGGCCAGAGAAGCGCTGGATGCGGTGGGGCTGGATTCCTCGTATGATACCGTATCGCCGTTTGAGCTGTCTGGCGGTCAGAAGCGCCGCGTGGCGATCGCCGGCGTGCTGGCGATGAAGCCGGATGTACTGATTTTGGATGAGCCGACGGCGGGCTTGGACCCGAAGGGACGGGACGAAATTCTTGATCAGGTGGCTAAGCTTCACAGAGAGCAGAAAATCACCGTGGTGCTGGTGTCCCACAGCATGGAGGACGTGGCAAAGTATGTGGACCGCATCATCGTGATGAATCACGGCAGCGTGGCTTTTGACGGCGCGCCCAAAGAGGTGTTTGCTCACTACAGAGAACTGGAGAAGATCGGCCTGGCGGCGCCGCAGGTGACATATATTGTACATGAACTGAAAAAAAGAGGCTTTCCCATTTCTGGGGATATTACCACTGTGGAAGAGGCGAGGCAGGCAATTTTACAGGTGATCGGGGATAAAATATGATAAGAGACATTACAATCGGACAATACTACCAGACAGATTCCCTGCTGCACCGCCTGGACCCCCGTACCAAGCTGATGGGGACCGTAGTTTTTATTGTCTCTCTGTTTATGGCGGGCAACTGGCTTTGCTATGTGCTGGCGGCTGTGTATCTGGCGCTAATGATTCGTCTTTCGCATGTGCCGTTTCACTTTATTGTGAGAGGGCTGAAGGCGGTGGTGATTCTGCTTTTGATCAGTGTGGGCTTTAACCTGTTTCTGACAGGCGGGGAGACGGTTTTGGTACAGTGGGGGATTTTCCGGATCACACTGGAAGGGCTGAAGCAGGCGGCTTTTATGGCGCTGCGGCTGATCTTTTTGATCATGGGATCTTCTCTGATGACACTGACCACGACGCCGAATCAGTTGACGGACGGGCTGGAGACCGGACTGGGATTTTTAAAAAAGCTCCATGTGCCGATCCACGAAATCGCCATGATGATGTCCATTGCGCTGCGCTTTATCCCGATTCTGATCGAGGAGACCGACAAGATTATGAAAGCGCAGATGGCCCGCGGCGCGGACTTTGAGACCGGCAATCTGATCCAGAAGGCCAGAGCGCTGGTACCGATTCTGGTTCCCCTCTTTATTTCCGCGTTCCGCCGGGCGACGGATCTGGCGATGGCGATGGAGGCGCGCTGTTATCACGGCGGGGAAAACCGAACCAAAATGAAACCTCTGCAGTATGAGAAAAGAGACCGTCTCTCTTACCTGGTTCTGGCTGCGTATCTGGCTGCGGTGATTGTCCTGGGGCGTATGCTATGAAGCGGATCGAACTGATTGTGGCGTATGACGGAACAAAATACTGCGGCTGGCAGATTCAGAAAAACGGCGTTACGGTGGAGGAAGTACTGAACCGGGAGCTTTGCCGTCTCCTGGGGGAGAACGTGGCGGTGATCGGAGCCAGCAGAACCGATTCCGGTGTCCACAGCCGCGGTAATATCGCCGTATT
This sequence comes from uncultured Lachnospiraceae bacterium, assembly GCA_910586125.1. Taxonomy (GTDB): domain Bacteria; phylum Bacillota; class Clostridia; order Lachnospirales; family Lachnospiraceae; genus RGIG7193. The sequence goes on from CAJUHP010000011.1 coordinate 89,029, forward strand.
TGACACCGAAACCCGAATTCCTCCCGAAAAGATTTGTTATGCGCTCAATGAGCGCCTTCCGGAAGATATTGTGATACAGCAGTCCTGCGAGGTGCTGCCGGATTTTCATCCGCGCAAATGTCTAAGCCGGAAAACCTATGAATATCGGATCTGGAATCGGAGGTTTAAAGACCCGTTAAACCGTCTGTATTCATATTTTGTGTATGTCCCGCTTGACTTGGCAGCCATGCAGGAGGCTGTCTGCTGTCTGCGGGGCGAGCATGATTTTGCCAGCTTCTGCTCCTCGGGCTCCCAGGCCGTCAGCACCGTTCGTACGCTGTACGAGGCGTCGGTGGAGAGGGAGGGCGATCTGATTACCGTGCGTCTGACCGGCAACGGATTTTTATACAATATGGTGCGCATTATTGCCGGCACCTTGATAAAAGTGGGAATGCATGTGTACCCGCCTTCCCATATGAAGGAGATTTTGGAGGCCAGAGACCGCCGGGCCGCAGGACCGAAAGCGCCTGCCGTCGGGCTGACATTGATGAAGATAGAGATTGATGAGAAGGAACCCCATTATCCGCAGCATGTGGAATAGAATCCGAAGGATGGAGGGCGGGCGCCCGATGGCCGCTGTGGTTTTGGTGTTGGCAGGGCTGTCTCTTGGCGTGGGCCTGATGAGCGGGCCGGGTTATCCGGGAAAACCCTGGCTTCGTGACGCGGCCGCAGGAGGAGCGCAGAGCGGGGCGGAAGGAGATGACGGCCCAGGGAACGATGCAGAGAGCGGGACAGAAGGAGACGGCAGTTCCACGGCAGAGGGCGCAGAGCGGGAGAGCGGAGCGGAGAAAGGGAACGCAGAAGGCAGCGGGGCGGAGCAAAGGGAAGGGGAGCGTCCTGCGGGAGTCTATAAGTTCCATGAAAGCGAAGGAAATTCTTTGGAGCCGGAGACGCTTCCCGTCGGACAGCTTATGTATGTGAAGCTGGAGGAGTACGGCAGCAGCCTTCCTTACTTTGATGGCGCGGGGAACGAACTGGGACGTTTGAATCAGGGCGATCCGCTGGAGGTTCTGCCGTGGGAGGGGGAGATGGCTCCCGTCTATTATAACGAAGACTGCGACGTGGCCTATGTGGAGGCCCGCTTTCTTTCACCGGAACAGCCGGGAAGACTGGTGCGCCCGGCACAGGCTCCCAGTCTGCCGCCTGAGGAGGCCGGAACGGTTTCTATCCGTATTTATAAGGAAAGGCGCGATCTGGAGCTTTTGAGCGACGGGGAGGTTATTGCAACCTATTCGGTGGGCCTGGGCGGCTGGCCGTGGGATACGAAGAACGTCAAGGGAGACAGCCGGACGCCGGAGGGCAGTTATTATGTCTGCGTGCGCAACGCCAACAGCCGTTTTCATCTGGCACTGGGCTTGTCCTATCCCAACAAAGAGGACGCTGTGCGGGGCCTGGAGAACGGCGTGATCACCAAGAAACAGAAGCAGGCGATTGACCGCGCCATTGACGCGGGAGAGAAACCGCCCTGGAATACGGGGTTGGGCGGCGAGATCATGATCCATGGCGCCAGCGAGGATGGGAAAGGCGCCGAGTGGGACTGGACGGCCGGGTGTATTGCCGTGGAGGATGCCGTGATAGATATTTTGTGGGAATATTGCCGCCTGGGAACAGAGGTAACGATTGAACCATAAACACGGCAGGCCGCAGAAGACATGGACTTTGAAACCGAAATAAGGTCTGGAAAAATCATGTTTTTGTGCTTGACACGCCGGGATCAGTGTACTATAATAAATAAGCTGTGACATTTAAGACAGTAGCAAATATTCCATGCCCCGGTGATGCGATCTATCGAGAAATGTCCAATCTGTTTGGAGAAAAGAAATAATACAGGAGGTTCCAACCAATGAAGACATTTATGGCTAGTCCGTCTACGATTGAAAGAAAATGGTATGTGGTTGACGCCGCAGGACATACATTGGGTCGTCTGACATCTGAGGTGGCAAAGGTTTTGAGAGGTAAGAACAAGGCAATTTTCACTCCCCATATTGATACCGGCGATTATGTGATCATCATCAATGCCGACAAAGTGAAAGTAACCGGTAAGAAGATGGAGCAGAAGATTTACTATAATCACTCCCAGTATGTCGGCGGAATGAAGGAGACAAAGCTGCAGGAGATGATGGCGAAGAAGCCGGAGAAGGTAGTCGAGCTGGCTGTCAAGGGTATGCTTCCCAAGGGACCTTTGGGAAGAAGCATGATGAAGAAGCTCCATGTGTACGCCGGCCCTGAGCATCCGCATACGGCTCAGAAGCCCGAAGCGTTAACATTCTGATCAGGACCGGAAGGAGGAAAATACAATGGCTGCTGCAAAATTTTATGGAACAGGCAGAAGAAAGAAATCCATCGCGAGAGTATATCTGGTACCCGGTACCGGCAACATTACGATCAATAAAAGAAGCATTGACGAATATTTTGGTCTGGAGACCCTGAAGGTAGTGGTGCGTCAGCCCCTGGCTGCCACTGAGACAGCGGATAAGTTCGATGTTTTAGTGAATGTGCATGGCGGCGGTTTCACTGGACAGGCCGGTGCCGTTCGTCACGGCATTGCCCGCGCTCTGCTGGAGGCAGATCCGGAGTACCGTGCCGTGCTGAAGAAGGAAGGCTATCTGACCCGCGATCCTCGTATGAAGGAGAGAAAGAAATACGGCCTCAAGGCGGCTCGTCGCGCTCCGCAGTTCAGCAAGCGTTAAATTTTATCAAAATGGCTCAAAAAGCCCGGAAAATCAAGGTTTTCCGGGCTTTTGCTTTTGATAGGGTT
>CAJUHP010000012.1 GCA_910586125.1 uncultured Lachnospiraceae bacterium
CCATTTCTTTATTATGCAGTTTGAATTATACAAGTAGCACAACGAGTTAAATTACTTAGATTACTGCAGCCAGAGAACATCTTCCACATATATGTTACATTTCCGGTATCAAAACCGCTTACATCTAAATTACTTAGACTACTACATCCCAAGAATATATCACACATATTTGTTACATTTCTAGTGTCAAAACCGCTTACATCTAAATTACTTAGATTACTGCAGCCCCAGAACATCCCTCCCATATTTGTTACATTTCCGGTATCAAAACCGCTTACATCAACATTTATTAAATTAAAACAACCGTAAAACATAAAACTTGCATCTGTCATTCCACTCACTTTAATAACCGCAGATGTTATATATTCTCTATGATTATACCATGGCGCTCTATCATAGCCGCCCTCCTGGAAATCTCCCTCCCCTGACACTCTCAATGTTCCATCCGCATCAATCACCCAATTTATATTTTTATAAGAGCCACTCGCAATGGCATCCGCATACACAACTCCTTCGGTTTCCTTCGAGGTATCATTCCCACTTTCTGACATGGATACTGCCTCTGTTTCACTCTCTGCAGGTACTACGGCCGACGTTTCCTCATTCGCATTCACACCATTATCTGTATTTTCAATATGCGTTTCGGATTCCATATCCGTTGTAATTTCTGCCTCTTCTCCACTCTCTATCTCCGCCGCACTTCCCTCATCCGTATAAACTTCTGTATGTTCTGTACTCTCTACCGCCTCTGCTTCTCCCATCCCCTCCATACTGACATCTGGATCCGTTGCGGATTCTTCCATACTTTCTTTCTCCGTAATTTCTTTCGCTGTACCTTCCTCCTCCACACTCTCTGTCACTGCCGCCGTTGTGGATTCCTCCGTATAAAGCGTTTCCTCTTCTCCTACCTCCGACGCCATCGCTAATGGCTGCACTATCAGCAATACCGCCGCCAACACCGCCAAACCTCTTTTTATTATTTTCATGCGGCTATACACTCCCTTCATTTTCCCTTTTGTTTTCTTTTTCTCTGTATTTTATATCCCACTCTATTTTGGTTTTTCTGATTTTTCTGCTTTTTCCCTTTTATTCATTCCCCCATTCTTTCTTCACATTCTCCCCTCACTCCTTATCCCGCAAAGCCTCCTCCCCCATCCTCACCAGCTCCTCCAACGAATACAGACAGCTCTGCCGCAGATTCCCCGCCCCACAGTCAAAAATCAGTCTGTTCCCCATGATATCGCACAGTCCCGGCAGGAATGCCAGCTTTTGCCAGTCCTCATTCAGCAGCAGCCCATACCGCTCTCCCGCCGCACTGATATACTCCGTGATGAAATACTCGTCCACCTTTGTCACATACGTCAGATAAGAATCCTCCTCCAACGCCGCCACCCAACGGCCCGAATCCCGTTCAAAAACCTGGGGCGTCTCATGCAGCGGCGAAGCGATCCGATACCCGCCGACAAAAAATTCCTCATACAGATCCTTTGCCGGAGCTTCCCCTTTCTTCTCTGAAATCAGCGCCCCATCCGCCGCACTGTAGCAGCGAACCATTCCGTCATACCATGTTACTTCCAGCCAAGAATTCTCTCCCTCTCGAATGGCATCCTCCCGCCTCTCATTCCCTTGGCCCTCTCCCTCCGGCCTCTCATCTTTCCTGATAAACTGCTGGTCATAAATTGTTTCCGCCTCCGGCAACGCTACCTCCGCCAGAAGCGTCCCCTCCATGTTATAGATGCGAAATCCCTGATACGAAAACAGCATGACCGTCCTTTCGTCCTGGCTGAGCCGGGCCTCCTCATGCGCATACCGCGGATCATAGGACAGGAGTCGCGCTTCCTCATGGCTTTCCCGCTTCATCAGCCGCAGAGACGGCTCGTTTCGATTTCCAATCAGGGCAAAATCCCCTGCTGCCGCCACAAAGTCCCCGTTTTCACTGCCGCTTTCCTTTGACATCAGCCCGGCACCGTTGTCATAAAAAGAGATCCCGTTATCATCCGTCGCCGCCAGCACATAATCCTTTCCCACGGCAAATCCGGTGATCGCAGCCTCTCCCGTATAGGCAAGTTCCTCCTCTTTCATCTCGCCGGTATTTAACCGAACCAACAGATTTCCGTTTGCCGCAAAGATTCCCTCCGGCCCCGCCTGCACCAGAATATCTTCCTTCGAGCTGTAACCGCCCGCATAGACAGCCTCCGCCGTATCAATCAACCCAAACGACGCCTCCCCGCCTTTCTTTGCCGAAAAAGCAAAATATTTTCCGCTGAAACCGCCCTGAAAACGCCGGTAATCCGATTCCTCATACACAATCAGTTCCTCGCCCGGATGTTCCCAGTCATAAATCATCAGGCTGCCGTCAGAAAAACTGACTGCCAGCAATCTTCCATCCTCATTCAGCGCAAAAACGTTATTTTCCGGATCGGAAAAAATATCGTTGGCGGCCACCAAAAGATGTCTGCCGTCAAAAAAACATTCCGCGAGTCTGCTTCCATCCGCAATGCGATAGATCACCGCGTGATCGTCATCCCGGTTTACGGCCGCCGCCACCTGACCGTCTGCCGAAACCGTCAGATTCGTAGCCGTCTCCCCTTTCCATAACTCTTTCTGCTCGTTCAGATCATAAGCGCTTACTCCCTGCTCCCCGGCATACAGAACCGTCTCCTCATCCACAAACTGTACATCCGCCAGAGCCGAAGCCTGCAAAGGCAGAACCGCGATTTTCTTCTGCTCCTCCACATCAAATACAGCCGCCTCGTAGGCATACACAACCGCAAAACGAGTTCCTTTCGGAGAGACGGCGATACCGAAGGGAGCCGACGGCAGCTCTATCCTGTCCAGAGACCGAAAACCATCCGACAGCTCATAGACCCCCAGGGCATCCGTCAAAGCTTTCCGGGCCTGCGCTGTGACCGGCGCCTCCCAGATGCTATTCCCTGATGGAATCGCCTGCAGCGCCAGCTCCACAGCCCTGGAAACACTTCCCTCATTCAGCGCGTCCGCCGAATATTCTGCAAGTGTCAGCGCCGTCTGTCTCTGCTCCAACTGCTTTAACCCGATAAAAGCGCAGGCGCCGCCAGCCAGAAACAGAGCCGTGAGCGAAACGGCCGCTCTTCGCATCCGCCGTCTGTGACGAACCATTCTTTTGTCCCGCCTGGGAAGCATCCGGAATGCGTTCAGCATTTCCTCTGCCGACTGATACCTCTTTTCGGGTTCCAGAGCCATAGCCTTCTGCAGAATAGCGGAAACCGCAGCGCTGCAGTCCTCCGGCCCCAGCGGTTTCACCTGCCTGGCGTCCTGCGCCGGGCGGACACCGGACAAAAGATGGTACAGCGTCGCTCCCAGACTGTAGAGATCGGAACGCACATCCAGCAGAATCCCGCTTTTTCTGCTGTTTGTACTGATGTTGGAAGAACAAGTAGAAGCCAAATTTTTTTCCCGTCCGGACATCTGCCGGGCCAGAGCTGTCCCCAGCTCGGTTTTCTCAGCGTCCTGTTCCGTATTTGTCTTCTCTAAGCTCTCTCCTGCTTCTGTCTCCTCTGAATCCTCCCCTGTCTCCGTTTTCTCTGAATTTTCTTCTACCTCTGTCTTCTCCTCTTTCTCCCTCCCTGCTCTCCTCCCATCTGTTTGTTCTCTATCCTGCTCTGCTTTTTCCTCTTCCGGCACGCCCAGCGGCCGGGCGGCCCCCAGCCGCCCAGCCCGAATATAATCCGCCCCATAATGCTCTGGGGAAGCATACCCTCTGCTGAAACCAACCTTGACCGCGCCGTCCTCTCTCAGAGCCAGCGCGATATTAAAATCAATCAGGCAGATACTGCCGTCAGGCCGCAGCATGATATTGGCCGGTTTGATATCGCCGTGCAGGATTCCGTGAGGCGGACAGCCGTGCAGATAGCAGAGAGCCTCCAAAAGCTGACAGGCCCAGCGGATAACCTGGGGCTGAGACGGCTTCTCCCCGCGGCTCAAAAGCTTGTCCAGACTTTCGCCCTCAATATAGTCCATGACCGTATAGACGACGCCGTCCTCCTGCACAAAGTCATACACCTGCGGGATGTAGGTGTGACGCAGGTTTTTTAACATATCCACTTCGCGCCGCAGCGCCTGCGGATCTGTGCGCAGCCTTCGTTTGTCGGCTTTCAGTACGACCTTTTTATTTAGCCGCAGATGTGTTCCCAGATAGACGACGCCGCCCCCTCCTGCGCCGATTTTTTTCCCCAATTCATAGATACCTGCAATGACCTGAGACATACCTATTTCCTCCTCCGGCCTCCTCTTTTTTTAGAACCTGCCATACTCTTCTTCCAGCTTGCTTTTGATCCGCCGCCCGGTGACACAAAAAATCACGGCGCTTACCGCCGTCAGCAAAACGGCCAGGCCCATACCGGCCAGGCCGCCGTAACACAATAACTCACTGCCGGATAACCCAAACATGTCTCATTCTCCCCGCCTTTCAAACCATTTCCGCTTTTGTTTTGCCGCCACGATTCCCACCGATATATTGTCCCGCTCCCCCCGGGCAAGCATCTTTTCAATCAGAATCCGGCAGGCGGCCTCCACCTTTTTTTCGTCCAGACCGTCCAGACTGATCTCCCGGATATCCTCCTGCAGCAGATGATGATACAGACCGTCGGAACAAACCAGAAACAAATCGCCGCCGCGCACCGGACCGCTCGAAGAGGTAAACCACAACTCCTCGGATTTCCCCATATAATTGTACAGGTACGTTTTCATCCTCCCGTTTTTCATCTGCGTTACGCTGGCGTCCACCGTCAACTGCTTCCAATCCTTTTTCCCGCACAGATAAATGCGGCTGTCTCCGACATGCAGCGTATAATATCGGTCCCGCAAAAGCATCAGAAGCGACAGGGTGGTTCCGGTCTGAACCCCATGGCTCTTTCGGTATTCGCACACTGCCAGATTCCATTCCTCCGCCGCGTCCTTCAGATGCGCGTACACAACCTCCGGATCGGCTTCTGGGATATCTAACCACTGCACGATCCGGTCAAACCATTCGTCGATCCGGCGCACGACCAGAGCCGAGGCGACCTCTCCCTTTTCCAGACCGCCGATCCCGTCGCAGACCGCCAGCACAGAAAAATATTGTCCCTTCTTTTGAGCCAGACGATACCGTATGGCATCCTGATTTATCTTTCTTGTATTTCCCAAGCAGGTGGCGCATCCTCCGGTCAGCTTCATGCCGCTTCCTTACTCCTTTTTCCGATTTTACATTCAGTAAAACCAGTCTGCTGTCACAGATGAATCCGATAGCGGACCGGCCTGCTGTCCGTAAATGTCAGCTCCCCGCCGTCCTTCAGCGCATACGGCTGATTCGGAATCAGAACCTGTCCGTCCAACAGCGTATGATTTGCCGACCCCAGGTCAATCACATGATAATGACCATCCCGTTTCTCGATTCTGGCGTGACGCCGGCCAATCCGGAGAAACTCCCGCCCAAAAGCCACATCCGGCTGTATCTCGTCGGATGACCTCCTGCCGATCGTGATATAGGACGTTTCAAAATCCAGTTCAATGCGAAACGGCGCGCCCGCAATCGGAGAGTCGATCAGCTCCAGGAAAGCGTCCGCCGACAGCATTTCGTCCGCAATCTCGGTCTGCTCTCCTTCCCCGCCCTCCTGAAACGACGCTGCCGCTAATTCATACTGCCCGGCAACGTCTGCAGAGGCTATTGCGGCAGAAGCGTCCGAAGAAGATGGGCAGACATGGCCATATGCCGTTTCCGCCGTTTGAAAATCGGCTTCTTTTTTCTTTCCAAAAGGAAGAAAACCGCCCGCCCTTCTCTTTTCCGGCCTGCCGCCTGATTTGCGATCCCGGCCCGCCGCCGCTTTTTCCTTTTGCTCTTTCTTCTGCTCTTTTCTCCGGTCTCCAAACAATGCCGCGACCACTTCATTCGCTTCGCCCGCTCCAAAAACCAGGGCGTCTTCCCCGTCTGCTTCAACGCCCGGCAAAACTCCCTTCTCCTTCTTTCCTTTTCCTCCGCCAAACATCAATCCTCCGAGCTTCCCTATACCGGATTCTTTTCCGGAGGTTTCCGCTGCCTTTGCGCCGTTTTCTTTTGCGCCGAATATCCCAGAGGAGGGCTTTTGACCAAAGAGATTTTCTGCGGATGACGGATTCGTGTCTGGTATTTTGGACGTTCTTTCCCCTGTTTTGCCGTTATGGCCGCTGTCTCCTACTCCCCACGGCATCCCGCGCGCTTCCTTTTGTTCTGCCGTGTTATTGCCTATACTGGTATCTCCAGCCTCCGCGCCCGCCCCGATCTTCTTCCATCCTGCGCCGTTCTCCTGCCGGATACCGGCAAAATCGTCCGCTCCACGCTGCCTTCCTCCCGGACGGCTGCCGCTTCCCACTTTCTTACTCTCCTCCAGAAAGAGCCGGTACAGGCCGTTCAGCGTCACCTGATTTTTGGAAAAGTATTGAAAAAGACGTACCTGGAACGCATTGTCGCCGGTGATCTGGCTGTACCCGAAGGTATCCTTAAAAAACTGCAGAATCTCTTCGTCTGTGTTCCGGGCGGACGCTTCCGGAATATACAGAAAGAAGGCTTTTCCCGTCATCCGATCCAGAAAGACATACTGCGGATCGATGCACAGGTTATGATAATCCAGAAACCAGTCCCTGCCCTTGATAAAGGGTGTCAGAAGATTCAGATACAGGGATACAAAATCATCCTTGTGCATCGTCTGATCAAAATAAGCCAGCGCTACCGTCTGCATCAGACGGTATTTAAAAGAAAGGCTGTTGTTGATATTGACGATACGAAAGGGAATCAGAAAATCCGGACAGTCCTCCTTGATCACGCGGAGCGCAATTTCGTCCAACCTGGCTTCTCCAGGAACCCGGACATTCAGATAATTGGCTTCCAGAGAACTTTGCAGAGTAAAATCCAACTTTGTCATTGCTTTCTTCCTATTCCTCCCGGTAATTCAGCGTGATCAGAGAAATGTTTCCGGACAGATCTGCCTGGGCCACGCCATTGTGAAAGGGCCATGCCTCCGACCAGACGTCCTCGATCACCAGCACATTTTTTTCACTGATATACCCCCAGTCATTTACAATCCGAACCGCTGCCAGTCCGTCCGAAAAAGACAGCGCATCGGCATACTGATAGTCAATCACCAGATTTCCTTCTCTGTCGATATACCCCCACTGGCCTGTCGAATCCGCCACGGCGATACAGCCGTAGGATTCGGGCGCTTTCGCCCCGGCAAATCCGGTTTCTCCAATCCGGTTTCCCTCTGGGTCAATGAGATACCAGCTTCCGTTTTCCTTTACCATCGCACGATCCCCGGCAAAGGCGCAGCCCAGAGAATTCACCGCCACGTCCTCCAGCGTAAAATCCACCGCCGTCTCTCCAGAATCCGTGATGATTCCCCATCCGCTGTCTTTTTTTACCGCCGCCACGCCGCAGGCGTTGGCTGTCATCTGCGTATACTGATGCCCGGGGGCAATCGGCTCAAAGTCGTAATTAAAATAGCTGTAGCTTCCGTCTCTCTTTCCCAGCACGCGGGTTTTGCTGACGGTCAGAACATCGGTCATGCGGGGATAGCGCGTTCCGTCGTCCACGCCGTAGCGATCCCCGTTTTGCAGAATCGTGCAGTAAGTTCCCTCTGCCGACACCACCGCGCAGCCCTCCGCATTAAAGGGAGTCGCGCTGTCATAGACAAAAGACAGCACTCCCATCCCTCTTTCATCCACATAACCCCATTTTTCCCCGTCAAAAGCGGGCATCAGAGAATTGGAGGCCGTCGGAATCATCGCCGTAAACCGGGTTTCCCTGACCTGATATCCATAGCGGTAAGCTTCATAATAGGCTTCCAGTGCCTGCGCATCCTCTGTCTCCTCCTTTAGAGCCTCCATTCCTTTTCGGATGAGAGCCATGGCCTCCTGTATCTTGGACGAGGCCATGTAGTAGTCCGCCGCCTGAATATATTCCGTCCTGCGCGCCGTCTGCTCCAAGGACCTCTTTTCCACCAGACGGATATAAGAGGAAAAATCACCGTAGGCCTGATAAGCCGCCAGCAGTTTTTCCTCTATGGATGGATTCTGTGAAGAAGAAAGCGTCAGCGCTTCTTCATAAAGAGGAACCGCCCGGACATACAGCTCCTTTTTCCCGTATTCGTCCGCCTGCGCCACAAGCTCATTCTGCTTTTCCCGGATACCGGCCCCGGAGGCAGAGCGGACGACCGCCAGCCAGCCCGCCGCCAGCAGCGCTCCAAACAGAAGAAGCAGCAACATTCTTTGACCTTTCATATTCAAACACCTCTGCTTTTGGGATTTTTTATAAGATAAACAGCGTAATCAGCGTCCCCAGATAGAGAAAGGGAACCAGGGGAACGCCGTCCTTTAATCCCAGCTTCTTTCTGGCAAGTTGCAGAAGCGACCAGGCACAGCAAAGCAGGCTTCCGTAGAAAACGGCTCCCAGGATCCGCTGACCAGTCAGATACAGGCCCATGACAAAAACCAGTTTGACATCTCCCGCCCCCATCTGCTTTCCTGACAGGATATAACACAGCAGAAAAATCAGTCCGCCCACCATACCTCCTGCCAGGGACTGCGGCAAAAGCGCCATCCCTGCCGCGGGATCCAGAATGACGGAAAGACTTATAATCACTGCCCAGACAAAGAGAAGCGCCAATAAAAGACGGTTCGGTATCCGGTGGCGGATGCTGTCCGTAACCGTCAGCACAGCCATCCCCCAAATTAAAAACAGAGTCAATGCGTGCAGGGAGACGGAAAGCCCTGACAGCCGGATCAAGCTGACCAGCCCTGTCGCAAACAGGGTCAGCACGCCGACCAAAGCGAAAATTCTCAGTGAAAACCGGAGACGCTCCCGGCCAAGGCCCAGCTCATATCTGTCATTGCACCGGTATACGGCCGCGCAATAGCCCGCCGTCACGAGGGCCGCCTCCAGCGCAGCGATCAGCATCTGCATCTTTTCTTACCTGCCTTTCCTCACTCCACCGTTTTCCCGTCCCCGTTCAGCCAGGCAGCCACCGATACCCGCTGTACCACATGCAGTTCCTTTTTTGGCATCACAAGACCAAGAAAACCCAGATCAATGTCATACTGAACCACAATGTCGATCAGACGTTTGTCCTCGCCGCAAAACATTGTGGATCCGGAAAAATCCAAGCCGTGATAACCGTCCGCAATCCCGCAGGCCCTCAGATATTCGTCGGCCTCCTGCGTTTCGCTGCTCAGATATTTTCTGGTCAGGGCGCCTGCGGCGGCTGTGGCTCCAATCCCCTTGAGCTCATGAATCCCGGCCGATACGCCCATATACAGGATCCCGGCCATCAGAGATTTTCCGTCGCCAAGCAGGGCTGTGACCTCCTGCGCCGATTTCTGAACCGAATCCACCGTCTGTTCGGCGTCCCCCGCCAGCTTGTCCGCCTGTCCCCGGATCGTGTCCAGATACTCCGGCGAAATCGATACTTCCTGCAGGCTGCCTTCCAGTCCGGCCACATCCTCCTGCAGTCCCTGAATCCGGTTCAGACTGTCCACAACCTGCGCCACCGTATCGTCGATTCTCTTTGTGTAGGGCGCGCCGTCCTCCGTTATGGCGCCCTCCGCGCTCTGAAGGCCCAGCGCCGTATACACATAGGAGTAGGCGGAGATTTCATGCGCCGCCGCATTGATGGCATACTGCACCCGGTTGTGCAGCATAAAGACGGGAATCAGATACAGGATTGCCAGCACCACCATCAGAAAGACCGTAAAGGTCAGCACGGCCTCGACCACCATCATTCCCTTTTCCTGTGTCCTCCATCCGGCTATGTGAAAGATACGTTTCCCTCCTGGCTGCCATTCCTGTTCTTTCCAGAGCATTTGCTTTCTCTCTGACATACGCTTCCCTCTCTAATACCCCCTTGTCACGGTAAATTGGTAGTGGTTCCTCTCCGCCTGTGTCAGCCTGCTGTAGTTATCCGCTGCCACCGCTTTCGCAAAGCTGGAGGGGATCACGGCGAAATCCAGATGCACGGTGCAGGATGCGTTCACTGCCGTGTGCGCGTCCTTCATCTGAAACTCCAGCGAGGACAGGACGCCGTCCTCCCCGATTTTCTGCCGGACCGTATTTACATTCAATTCGATCAGATTGGCCGTGCGCTGCGCCAGATCGCCAAAGGACGGCAGAAACAGAATCATGACCTGCAGATATTGCTCATAGTCCATCCGAAAAGCCTTCTCATCGGCCGCCGTTTCCATCCCGATTCCCAGAAGCGCCTGGAATGAATCGAGAGAGGTCAGATGCTGCAGCTTGTTTTTCAGCACGATCACACTCTCTCCCTCCTTCAGCGCCTTCCAGTCCGCCGCCGTTTCCACGCCGGCTACGGCCAGACGCAGCGCGCCGTTTACTGTCACTCCCAGAATCGGATTGATGACCGAGGCCGCGTGGGCAATACTTTTTATGGAGTTATTTATTTCCCGGATACTGTATGTCGCCCGAAAATTGATCACGGCGCGAAACGCCAGAATCTTATTTCTGGCCTCCCCCAGATTTTGATCGGAGGAATTGTATCCCCCCAGCAGATATTCCAGCTCTGCCTGATACAGATAGTTGATTTTAGCCGTCTTCTCGTAGCCGGTCAGCGAGACCTCTTTCCCGCCGGAATCCTGTTCCCCCTGTCTGTCTGTGCCGGTTACGCGGCTGGTAAACATGCCGAAGTCATATTCGGCCAGGTACAGCTTGAGCAGAAGCTTGTTCGCCGCGTTTTTCAGCCCGTTGACGGACAGCAGAGCTACGGCGTCGCCGGCCATTTCCGACAGCTTAAACTTCTGACATCTGCCGTTTTTCCCGTATCCGAATGCTTGCGGTATATCCCGCGCGGGAGATTTTTCTTCCTCATTCAGATCTTTTTCTGCATCATCCAGCAGTCTGTTCGCTTCCTCTTTCTTTTTCTTACCCTCGGATTCGTCCCCGTCTCCTCCAAAACACTTTTCCAGCGACAGATAAAGGGTTTCTTTCTCATCATGGTCAGAGCGGAAGTCTTTCCATTGGGCCGTGTCCAAAATTTCGATCCAGTCCGGTATTTCGGTCTCGTCCTTGCAGTCCAGATAGGCGTCACGGATTTCTTCCATGCGGTCCACCATCTTGAATACCTGATTTTTATACCCGTCATTGACCCCGCTATATCCCCGTATAAAAGCGGCAATCTCCGAATAACAGTCCAGTTCGTCAAACAGCTCTTCCAGTTGTTCCAGCTCCCCGTCAATGCCTGTGCTTAAATCGTCCGAAACCTCCTCGCTATCCAGGATCTGCTGTAATCTTTCTTTGCGTGTTCTCAGCCTGACGCCTTGCTCCTGCACCTTCGCCGCCCTTTTATCCAGCTTGTCCAACTGATCGGCAAAGTTATAGAGATTGACCGGGTACATTTCAGTATTTCCCTCCGCCGCTCTTTGGAAGGCGGTTATGGCGCGGTCAAAGCCTTCCTGCAATTTTTCTCTGCGTGCGTTCCCGTCTTCTTCCCAGGTGTCGTAACAATTGACCAGCTCCTGCTCTTCCTCGGTCAGCGTCTCCAAACCTCCGGCCTCCGGCTGCGCCGGATTGGATTCCGAAGAATTTCCCTCCGCGTCCGCCCCGGATTCGCCGGCCTCCGCAGCCTCGATCCGATCCCGCTTCTCTACGGCTGCCGCCAAAGCTTCCGGATCGGCTGTCTCATAGTCAAAATAAATTTTATAGCTGGTATCCTTCGTTGTATCGGTCATCTGCAGAAAAGAAGTTTCACACTCGGAATACGCCCGGTTGACGGACTGAAGATAGTCCGGATACAGGGTAAATTTTTTTAATTGCAGATAGTATTCTCTGGCAGCGTCAAACAGCTTTTCAGCCTCCTCATCCAGCTCCCTCTTTGCTTTTACCGCTTTGGCGTCGCCCTCCGCGTTCTGAATCTGCGATATGGCTTCCAAAAGCGCGGAACCGTCGTCCGTCAGTTGCTGTGCGATGCGGAACCGCATAAAATCACCGGTCTGCGTGGCCAGTACGGCCTCGTTGCGCAGGTCGGCGCCGGCAATCCATTCTCTGTCCAGCGTCACCTGCGCCGACGCGTAGGGCATAAAGCCTTCATATGAAGTCGTGATACCGGGTATCGCCTGCAGGTGCTCCCAGGAAATCGTATTCTTTGACGGATCAAAGGAGCTTTTCATATACTCCTGCAGCTTATCCAGCTCTCTTAAGGCTTCTTCGTCCTGTGTCACGGCAAACAGGCCATAGAGCTCCTTCAGCAGATTGTCATACTGGGAAAGCACGGCCTCCCCGTAATTGTCCGCCGTCATTACAGCCTGATTCCCGTATAATTTCAGCCGTGCCAAATCAACCAGAAAGCTGGTGAAAAAGATGGTAGGCACCAGCAGAAGCGTCACCAGCACGGTAATGGAACCTTTGGTTCTTTTTAAAAACAATTCCATGAAAGCACTCTCCTAACCGATACCGAATTTACTTTTAAATTTGTCGTAAAAGTCTTTTGCCGCCTCCACCAGCTCCCCGGCTTTTTTTCCCAGGGATGTGCTCTGCACGATGTCCACCGCAAAATCGACATTTCGGATAAAATCCTCCCCGTCCGACACGACCGCGGTCCCGGACGCCGACAGCGTCAACGTCCCCGGCATCCCCACCATCTCCAGGCTGACCGCCGGGCGCACCGTCTGCGTCGCCGTTGCTGTGATCGTCCGGTATACCACGTAGTTGCTTTCTTTGGCCTCGATCCGGACATTGCTCCCGTCGTCAAAAAACATGGCTCCGCACATAGAGCGAAAGAACGAGGCAAACGCATTTTGGTTAAAACGGGAGGAATCCGAGCCAATGCCGAAAAGAAAGCGGTACGGAAACAGATACGACGGCTCTCCGTAACGGCTGCCCGCCGCCGCAATCGTCTCCCCCGCCGTCCCATAGGCCATATGGTCCGAAGCCTCGACATACGTGTCGGAGCAGGCGTTTTTGTAGTAGATCAGAGCATTCTGTACATTTGCCTGCAAATTTGCTTTCTGACACAGAAACAGGGCGGCATAGTACAGGGCAAATACCATGAGCAGACAGAAGGGAATCAAAATCGTGGCTTCTACTATCACATGACCGCTCTCGCCGCTGCTCTTTGCTGTTTTTCTCATACTGTGCCTCCCTGATTTTCCTTTTGACTGGCAGAGATTGATTCCATGACCGTCGCCTTTGTTTTGTATGCCGCTGCTACTCGACAACGCCGCCGATACCGCCTGCATTGCCAAAAATTTTTTCTAACATATCGGTAAACCATTTGCTGATGCTCTCCCAGAAAATAGTAGCCAGAGATACGACAATCACCATCAGCAAAACGGTCGCCACAAAAGCGGATACTCCCGCCTCCCCTGTCCTCAGCTCATTCACAAAGCCCAGGAAGCGGATTTTGGCCCGCAGGCACATGCTGTCCAGATAATCCAGCATTTTCTTCTCCCTCCTTTCTCCTGTATGTAATCTATTATCCTTCCGGTTATGAGTTAGAAATTGAAGCCGCTCATAACCGGAACAATAATCAGAATCATGATCCCGCCAAACATCAGAAGCGTCGGAATCAGCAGCTTTGACTGAATCTTCTCTCCCATCCGCCTGGCGTTATGTTTATGCTCCATCCAGCTCTCGTCGTTCAAGGTGCGGAATAGGCTGACAATCTCCGCATTGCCCTTGGAAATGTTCTGGATGATCGCCGTGGCCAGCTTGGTCGTGTAGGGATTGCTGCACCTGGTAATAAAACGCGAATAGGCCTCGGAGGGCGGTTCATTGTGTTCCAAATCAATCAGCACGCGGTTCATCTCCTCGTAAAGCGTCCCGGTCCCGCTGGCGCAGGTCAGCTTCCAGGCTTGGCTCACCTCCATCCCGGCCACGGTCAGAAGCGTCATTTTGGACACGGCCTGAGGAAACTGCCGCTCGATCTCCTCCCTGCGCTTTGTGATCGTGCTGCTGACGCTGTCATAGGGCAGATAGCCGAGCAGCAAAAAAACCACCAGAACGCCTCCCGCCATCGCCAGGCTGCGTGTCCCCAGATCCATGGCAAGCCCCAGTCCCAGCGCTGCAAAGAACGCCGTAACCCCCAGAAGCAGATAACCGATCAGAGATCCCAGAAGATAGTAGGTATAATTCATGGCCTCTTTCTTCTCCTTGAACTGTACGCATTGCCGGTACAGCCGCTTTAC
The DNA here is from genome assembly GCA_910586125.1 of uncultured Lachnospiraceae bacterium. Classification (GTDB taxonomy): domain Bacteria; phylum Bacillota; class Clostridia; order Lachnospirales; family Lachnospiraceae; genus RGIG7193. The sequence continues at coordinate 14,179 of CAJUHP010000012.1, forward strand.
CACATCGTTGGTGGAATCCCAGCCCAGAAGCTGCATCAGGCGGTATCCGGTCAACGGAATCAGATCCAGCGCGCCGATCCGGCCCCTTTCCAATTTTTCCAGCAGTTTTCTGGCTTCCTCGCTCTTTTTTCGGTACGCTTTTCCCTGGCGGAGCTTCTTTTTATCCGTAAGCGTATCCGTCCGCTTCATCTCCTCCGCCAAAAGCGTCATAGCAATCTGATTTTTCCGGATTTCCTCCGTCTGAATCTCTTTACAGCAGACGATCAGAGCCGAAACGATATTGCCGCCCGCCGACAGAAACAGCCCGGCAAACAACACAAACAGAACGCTGGCCAGTATCATACACAGAATCATTTTCCCCTCCCCGAAAGCCCTGCGGCAATCATGCTTTCAACCGATATCAGCGCCTCACACCTCGATCTCGCTGCTCTTCACCGCCAGAACAAACGAAAGCCCAAAGATAATCAGGGCGACGGTCGCCGCCAGATGGCCGGCCGCCGTCGTAAACAGCGCGTCCATCAGACCCCCGCCCATGCCGGACATAACCACGACGATCAGGATCGGCATCACCAGCATCATCATGGTCTCCGACTTGGCGGCGGTGATCGTCGTCTCGATCTCCTGCTCGATCTCCATCTTGTCGCCGATGATCTGCTCCGTCTCCATCAGGATATCGCCGAAGCGGTCGCTCTTTCCCTCGATCACCGCGTAGATGGCAGCAAAGCTGCGGATATCCTCGATGTCGCTGCGTGCGGCCAGATCCTGGAACAAAACCTTCAGCTCGATTCCGCCCTTTTCATATTGAAGCAGAATATTCTCCACCTCACGGACGATATCGGCCCTGGCATTGTAGGACAGCTTCAGGTCCTTCAGTGCCGACTCCACGGCCTTGACCTCCACGTTTCCCGCCCGCACCGCGACGCTCATGGACTCCAGAAAATCCTTGAACTGCAGGCGCAGCGCCTTCTGGCGCTTTTGAATCGTGGAGCGGGCATAGAGCTTTTCCAGAAATATCCCGGCGGCCAGGCCGATTCCCGCCGAGACCGGCACGATATGATAAAACAGCCACGCGATACCGGACACCAGTACCGCACAGACCGCATACACCAGTATGTGTTCATACTTCTTCATATTGCAGCGATAATAAACCGGCATGTTCGGCATTTCATCCCTCCTGATTTTCCAGATAGTCATAGATTCCGCTGTTGATAAATTTATCGGGATGGACCATCGGATTCCCGGTGCGCCGCAGGGCTCCCGATACCTTTTTGCGCGTGGTCCGCTCGTCCTCCTCAAACCGGAAAAGCGGGTTCAGGAGGATTTTTCCGTTCTCCAGCCGGTCTACTTCCGTGATCTCCATGGTTTTTCGCGAACTGTCCCGCATCCGGGACAAATGAATGATAATGTCCACCGCCGAGGCGATCTGCTGGCGGATGGCTTCCAGAGGCAGGCCGGCGGCCCCGCTTAACACCATGGTCTCCAGGCGGCTTAACATATCCTCCGCCGAATTGGCGTGGCCGGTAGAGAGGGAGCCGTCATGGCCGGTGTTCATGGCCTGCAGCATATCCAGCGCCTCCTCGCCGCGGACCTCGCCCACCACGATCCGCTCCGGCCGCATACGCAGCGAAGACTTGATCAGATCCCGGATGGTGATCGCTCCCGCGCCGGCGGAATTGGCGTTGCGGGTTTCCAGCCGGACCAGATTCGGAACATTCCGGATCTGCAGCTCCGCCGAGTCCTCAATCGTAATCACCCGCTCTGCGGGCGGAATATAATTGGACAGGGCGTTTAAGAACGTGGTCTTGCCGGAGCCGGTGCCGCCGCTGATAAAAATGTTGTATTTGGCCCGCACCAGCTTTTCCAAAAATTCTGCGGCCTGCGGCGTAATTGACCCGTAGCGGATCAGCTTTTCGATGGTCATCCCCTCTTCCGGAAAGCGACGGATGGTAATGATCGGACCGTTGATGGCGATGGGATCCAGAACCACGTTGACGCGGGACCCGTCCTTTAAGCGGGTATCCACAATCGGATTGCTCTCATTGACGGAGCGCCCCATGTCCTGGACAAATTTTGTGATGATATTCCGCAGCCGTTCCTGGCTCTCAAATTTATCCGGAAGCTGTTCCAGTTTGCCGTCCCGCTCCACAAAGATCGTATCGTAGCCGTTGATCATGACCTCCGTGATGGATTTATCCTCTACGATCCTCCCCAGAATGCCCAATCCCCGGATGGACTCAAAAACCGTATCCGACAGATTTTTTCTCTTTTTAAAAGAGAGGGAGGAATAGTAGGCTGCTCTCTCCGGGGAGGATGTGCGGCATTGACGGACCCGCAGGTCTAACATCTGATCGATTTTTTCCCGTAAGTCCGGATCCGGCAATTCCGTGTAACTGGGATCTCGGCTCACCAGCGCACGGATTTCACCGATCTCCTCCACAAAATAATCTTTCTGTTTCATGTATCTGTTTCCTTCTCTTTTAAACGCCGGCGATCTGCAGCAGAAAACCGCTCCCCGCGTCCCCGGCCAGCGCCGTGATCAACTGCGCCGCGTCCGGATTCTGCACGGCGTTGATTTTTCCCGCAAACGGCACTTCGCAGCAGATCCGGCTTTTGCGGCCTCTGTCAAAGTTCAGCACGCGGCTCATCTTGCCGCCGTATTCGTTCATGATATGAGCCTGCGAAAAAAAACTCTCCAGCTTTTTCTGCGCCATGGCGTCGTCCCGCTCCACCACAACGATCCGGTCCGCGATCTCAAAGACCTGTCTCGTTTTTCCGTTCAGGGCCGTTCCCATATCCACGATCATATAATCAAACAGGCCGGTTTTTTCCAACTGCTCCAGCAATTCCCCCAGCTCGCTCTCCGTCATCTCGCACAGATCGTTGGGACTGTCAAAATGATTCAGATAGTACAGATTTTCCATTTTGTTCTGCAGAAGTCCCTGCACTTTCATGGAAAAATGAATGTTCTTCTCCAGATACGACGCAATCTCGGATAAGCCTTTGTCCGCGTTTTGCGGCAGATAGCAGTCCTCCGACGCCATATCCTCCAGATTCAGATAAAAGGCCCTGTGTCCCCGCAGTGCCAGCTTGGCCGCCATGGTCAGCGCCAGCGTCGTCTTTCCCACGCCCCCCGCCGGAGAATAAAAGGCGATGGCTGTCGTTCTTCCCTGTCCGGCCACGTCTCCCTGATCCTTGCAGACCTCCGCATATAACTCCAGAATCTGCCGGTAAATCTGGCTGATCCTCTGATACTTATGTATTTTCCGAAACGCCCTCAGGCCTTCGGGCAGATCCTCGGTCTCGTCCAGCAGCACAACCGCCAGGGAAACATTTCCAGTCTCCGCCTGCCCGTCATACACGGAAGGATCCAAAAGAAGTACGTCAAAATGCTTTTCTTTCAATGCCTCCTCCAGCGCCTGCTTTTTTGTATATACAAAAAGGCGGAGGTTCTCATACTCTTCCAGAACCCTTAACATCCGCTTCACATATTCCGCATTTTCATCGGCAACTGCTATCCTGATCAGCATCCTGAATAAAACTCCTTCCGTCCGGCCAGATTAAATACAGATTCTTTTCGCAGAGTGTTTTACTCTGCGAAAAGAATCGGATATTTATCATACAGGCAACAAAAACAGGCGGTATGACGGATTATCTGACGGCGAATTTCTCCGAAAGAAGAGACATATTTTTCCGCTTTAACTCCAGTGTGGGATGAACATAGCGATTTAATGTGATATTGACGTTGGCATGTCCCAGAATTTCGCTGAGGCTTTTCGCGTCAAATCCCACCTCCACACATCGCGTGGCAAAGGTGTGGCGAAGCGTATGGAAATTGGTATCCGCAATCTGACAGCATTTTAAAACCGCTTTAAACCGGTTCTGCATGGTGCGGGGTTCCACATATTTTACCGGATCCCCGCTCAGAAAAAAGAAGTCCGGCGGCCGGCGCGCCGCCGTCAGTTCCGGAATCAGCAGATCCGGCAGGGGAATCGTCCGGACGGAGCTGAGGCTCTTGGCGTCGGATACCCGGATTTTGGTCCGGCCTTTCTCGGCCTTTTCCGCCGGAAGGCGCTGCATGGTGTGATGGATCGAAAGAATCTGTTCCTCAGGGGAAATGTCGCCCCATTTTAATGCGCACAGCTCTCCGATACGGATTCCGGTAAATAGGCACAGCAAAATCCCCCGATTGCTGAGCGTCGCATGCGTTCCGATATAATGGCACAGCGTCTGCTGTTCCTGCGCGGTAAGAACCCGCAGAGGTTTTTGCGTCTGCTTTACCGGGATGCGGCATATCGTGCGGACATCCATATCCTGGCCGGCGGCATATTTCTGAATGCTGCGAAACAGTGACAGAATATCGGCCACAGTCTTTGCCGATAAGCCATGGCCACAGCGTCCTCCCATACACAGCAGCCGGTTTGCGAACCGGGAAAGACACTCTCCAGTGATCTCGCTGACCGGACAATCGCCGAATGACGGAAGAATGTAGGAACGAAGCAGGCTTTGATACTTTGCAACGGTGGACTCCCGAAAAAGCGGAGAGGAACATCGAAGCCATTCCTCCGCGATATTGGCAATCGTGTCGTCCCGTTTTTTCTGCGATGCCTTCTGTTTTACTTCCCAGGCGGCCCTGATCTGAAATAAACGTCCCTTCACTTCCCGGTACGATTTTCCATAGACATAACCGTACCGTATCCTGGCGGATGATCTCTCTTTGATATACCGCCCTTCCCATCTGCCGTCCTTGCGCCTGTAAATGTTTTCGCCTGTTCTGGGCATAACCGTTCTCCTTTTCTGACTGATAATTTGACGGCGATTGCTCGCCAATGAGAATAGTTTACAGGGAAACCGCCCTGAAAATCTACTGATTTCCCGTTCCTCCGCCATTTTTGACCTCTTTTTTGAAAGGTATCTTGACAATATATGACCGAAACTGTATAATTCTAGTTGAAAACAGTATTTTTTTGCTTCGCAGAGTAAAACACTCTGCGAAATACAAAAAAGCTTTTTTTCATAAAACAACAAAAAGTGACATCTCTTTATTGTATGGATTATTCTGATATGGTAAAGAGTTTTTTATTTGGAGAAAAATGCGCCCCGCCGGATCCGCGACGCACCTGTCCAGAGCGGTATTTGATACCAAACACAAAGCCACGGAAAATAGAATTTTACGATCTGTCTGTAATAAAGGGGTGGATCATCATAAAAGTTGTGCTACAATAAATGTACCGCAAATGAGCCGTCCGTCTGAAAAGATCGCCGGCAATAACCGACGAAAGAGAAAATCACGGCAATGGAAATTAGAGAATATAACACCTACAACGAATTGGAAATCCTGCGTCTGTATGCAAGTGTAGGCTGGACTGCCTATACCGAACAGCCGGATGTGTTGCGAAAAGGGTTTGAAAACTCCCTTCTGACACTGGCAGCCTATGAAGAAGAACAGCTCATGGGCATTATCCGCACGGTTGGCGATGGTCACACCATCGTGTTTGTGCAGGATATTCTGGTATTTCCCAAACATCAGCGCAAAGGCGTCGGCTCGGCGCTTTTGCAGACAGTTTTAGACAGATACCGCCATGTCCGCCAGATTGAACTGGCAACGGACAACACCGTAAAAACCATTGCTTTTTATAAATCTATGGGATTTTGTGAAATGTCTGAGATTGGCTGCTGTGGATTGATGAAGGTATGAGGTTACTATGATATTGGTGGAAACAAAACGTCTGCTCCTGCGCAATCTAACAGAGGCGGATGCAGATATTATGTATGATTACCGCAATAATGAAATCTGCGCCCGGTATCAGCGGGGGCAGATCAAGGATTATGACGGTATTTCTGCCCTGGTACAACGCCGCAAAAACGATGTTATGTCCAATGACTCTCCCTTTATGATAGCGGTTGCATTAAAAAATACCGGCGGGATGATAGGCGAAATTGTAGTCATGCCCGGCGATGGCACCTTCAATCTGGGTTACACCTTTTCCTACCGGCATCACCGGAATGGTTACGCCTTTGAAGCATTGACCGCACTGATCCATATGCTCCATGCGCGTTACCCTGAGATGAATTTCATCAGCTTCACCGATCCGGAGAATGAGTCAAGTATGGCGCTTTTGAAAAAGCTGGGGTACCGAAATATGGGATATGTCCCATCCATGGAATCCCAGGTGTTCGGCAAGTGGGTTTCTCCTGCGGCGGAAGAAGAGGTCTATTTGAAATGGAGATAGAAAAGTACGGATAAGGGCTTCCCCGAAAACGTCATCGGAAAACAAAAACTTAGAAGCCTGTTTTCCGGTTGATCGGGGATACAAATTTCTGAAGAAATAAAAAGGCGCTCGGCAAAACGTAAGCCCTGACACCTGAATGTCAGGGCTCAGGTTTTGCCCCCTGCAAAGGCTGCCATTGGTTATTGCTCTAGATGATAATGCAGATCATCCCCCCGTTGGAATCGTTGATGATTTTCTGCAACGTATCCTGCAATTTGATCTGACACTCTTCTGTCATCTGATTGATCTTTGCCTGAATTCCGTCGTCAACAATCTGTTCTACGGATTTCCCGAAAATGTTGGCTTCCCAGATACCGCCGTCTTCGTCCCGGCTTTCTCCTATGTAGGTAATCAGATCCTGCGCCTGCTGCTCGGAACCGACAATCGGTGCGATTTCTGTCTCGATGGTCGCCCGGATCAGAGAGATCGCCGGAGCCTGGGCGTGCATTTTTACCCCGAATTTATTGCCGTGGCGGATGACGGAGGGTTCTTCCAAAATAATCTCTTCTCGGCGGGGTGTTACGACACCGTACCCTTTATAGCGCACCGTCTCCAGCGCGTTCTGAACCTGCTCATACTCGGCCTTCAGCCGGGAGAGCTGTCCCAAGGTCTGTAAAAGCTGATACTCTCCGCCAATCGGCAGTCCCGTATAGTCACTGATTACTTCGTAATAATAAGAAGGTTCTACCACCATCTCTAAGGATACCTGGCCAGTGGATAGATCCATGGTTCCCATGCGGATCTCTTTCAGTTGCTCCGTGATCTGTCCGGCCAGGTTTACACTCACATCCTTGATGCGGACGGCTTTTTCCAGTATAGCTTTGGCCGCCTTTATCAACTGTTCCTTCAGCCAGTGATCGCCTGGCAGGATCTCCAGCCACTTGGGAATCGTAAATCCAATTTCCGTGACAGGAAACTCCTGCAGAATTGTGGACAGAATCTTATTGATATCTTCCTTTTTCAGTTGTTCACAGTTGACCGGCAGCACACTGACACCGTATTCTGCTGCGATTTTCTGCGCCAGGCTGATGGCCGGATCGGAATACGGTTTTTCGCAGTTCAGCAGAACAATAAAAGGTTTGCCCAGTTTTTTCAGCTCGCTGACCGTCTTTTGTTCGGCTGGTATGTACGCTTCTCTGGGAATTTCTCCAAAGGAGCCGTCGGCTGTCACTACGATTCCGATTGTGGAATGGTCTGTGATGACTTTTTTTGTTCCCAGTTCGGCCGCCTGGGTAAAAGGTATTTCATAATCAAACCAGGGCGTTTTCACCAGACGCTCTTCATCGTTTTCAATATGTCCGGCCGCTCCGTCCACCATATAACCCACACAGTCGATCAGCCGCACCTTGGCCTCGATTCCGTCCTCCAGCTTTACCTGCGCCGCTTCCTTGGGAACAAATTTGGGTTCCGTGGTCATGATTGTCTTTCCTGCCGCGCTCTGAGGCAGTTCGTCTCTGGTGCGTTCCATGCTGTATACGTCTTCCATATTCGGCAAAACCATCAGATCGATGAAACGCTTGATAAACGTCGATTTTCCGGTACGGACCGGCCCCACTACGCCGATATAGATTTCGCCGCCGCACCGGACTTCAATGTCTTTGTATATATGATATGGTTCCATAAAAAGACCCCCTTGCCTATACTGGTAAAGTATATGCAGGGGGGATTGCTCTTATACCGAAATCAATTTCCGTACCCGTCCGGATTGTTCGACTGCCATCTCCAGGAGTCCTCGCACATCTCTTCGATGCCGCGCTCCGCCTTCCAGCCCAGTTCCCGCAGAGCCTTGGACGGATCGGCATAGCAGGTAGCGATATCGCCGGGACGGCGCGGCTTTACTGCATAGGGAAGCTCTTTGCCGCAGGCTTTTTCAAAGGCATGCAGCACATCCAGTACGCTGTAGCCGTTTCCGGTTCCAAGGTTATAGATATGAACGCCATCCTTCTGACGGATCTTTTCAATGGCTTTTACATGGCCCACCGCCAGATCTACTACATGGATATAATCCCGAACGCCAGTTCCGTCCGGCGTATCGTAATCATCGCCAAATACCCCCAGGCAATCCAGCTTACCCACGGCTACCTGCGCGATATACGGCACCAGATTGTTGGGAATCCCCTTTGGATCTTCGCCGATGCAGCCGCTCTTATGTGCGCCGATCGGATTAAAATAGCGCAGCAAAATGACATTCCATTCCGGATCCGCCACATGGAAATCCATTAAAATCTGCTCCAACATGCTCTTGGTCTGACCGTAAGGGTTTGTAATCTGTCCCTTTGGGCACTCCTCTGTGATAGGAACAAAAGCCGGATTGCCGTAAACGGTAGCCGAAGAGCTGAACACAATACTTTTAACCCCATGATTTCTCATCGCGTCGCAGAGAACCAGCGTCCCTGTAATATTATTGTGATAATACGCAAGCGGTTTTGCAACCGACTCTCCCACCGCTTTCAGACCGGCAAAATGAATCACGGAGTCAATGGATTCCTGCTCAAAGACCTTGTTCATAGCCTGCGCATCCCGAATGTCCGCCTCATAGAATACCACGTCCTTGCCGGTAATCTGCCGGACCCGCTCCAGCGATTTGCGGCTGGAATTGCACAGATTATCCACCACTACCACATCATAGCCTGCATTCAGCAGTTCCACACAGGTATGACTTCCGATATAACCGGCTCCGCCGGTCACTAATATCGCCATACTTTTCTCCTCACTCTCTCATTTCAGACGGCTTCTTTTATCATACGACGCCGTACTTTTGCGTGATTGCCTCCATCTGTGCCCACTTTTCTTCCATGTCTTTCACCAGCTTTAACTGGGTACGGCACCGATCCAGATTCTGACCTTCTCTGTGAATCTTAAAATAAACGTCGCCCTGCAGGTAATCCATCAGAAAGCGCATTCCGCACTCCAGCGTCATCAGCTTCGCTCCCATGGGCATCATCCGAATCTCCGCCTCCGTCAGACTTCCGGCGCAGCCTTCAATAAATCCCTTTGTATAAATCTCAAAGAGAGCCATGTCGCAGGAAACTTTCGACAGATCCGGCTCGTCTTCCGCCGCCGTACTGGCGCCGAAGCGGATGGAATCCCCGTAATCATGGAGGGAAAGGCCCGGCATAACCGTATCCAGATCTACAACGCAGAGCCCTTTTCCGGTCGCATTGTCAATCATGACATTGTTTAGTTTTGTATCATTGTGCGTGACCCGCAGCGGCAGTTCTCCCCGTTCCAGCATATCCTGCAAAACATGGGTATCCGCTTCCCGATCCAAAATAAAGCGAATTTCCTCCTGCACCCCTGCGGCCCGGCCGCACACATCCTCGGCCACCGCTTTTTTAAAGGCTTCCAGGCGCTTTGGGGTATGGTGAAAATCCGGAATGGTCTCATGAAGCGTCTCTGCCGGAAAGTCTGCCAGCATTTGCTGAAAATGTCCAAAGGCAAGAGCGCTCTGATAAAAATCATCCGGCTTTTCTACCTGGTCATAGCTGATCGCATCGTCAATAAAACGGTATACCCGCCAGTTATCACCGTTTTGGTCCGCGGCAAAACTGCCGCCGTCCAATGTCAGGATAATATTTAACGTTTCCCGCTCCGGATCACCGCCCTGCTCTTCGATTTTGCGGCGCAGAAAAGAAGTCACATGAATCACGTTTTCCATCAGTTCCCTGGGATTACGGAAAATGCTGTCGTTCATCCGCTGAAGAATATAGCGCTTCTCAGCGGGCTGAACGCCCTCTTTTTTCATAGCATCCGTTTCATGCTCCTTTAAAACGACCAGAAACGTGTCGTTGATATGGCCGTTTCCATATGGCTTCACCGAGACAATCTTGCCGTCCAGTTGAAAGTAATTCAAAATTTCAAGCCAGTCTTTTGTACCTGCCATATGTCAGTTTTCCTCCCACAGCCGCTGCGGATACAGGCCGCTGTTCTTCAGGCCCTGGATCGCCCGGACCACTTCCGGTTTATCCTCTTTGTACGTAACGCCGTACCATCTGTCCAGAGACTGGAGTACATTAACCGTAAGTTTCCCTTCCTTCAGAAGTTCTCCCACCTTGGCCGGAAGCAGATATTCGCATTTCATCGGGTTCTTTGCCAGGTTCTCCGTCAGGAAAGGCCCAAACCCTTCAGCAAGCTGATCGATCAGTCTAGCAGAAAATCCCCACAAATTCATGGACACGGTGCTGTTGGGAGGAATCTCCACCCAAGTCTTTCCTTCATCCTCGGAGTAAGCCGCGCCGGTTTCGGTCTTGATAATCCGAGTGCGCTCGGCTATCTCCACCAGATGGTGATTGTCATCGGTAACACACACGCCTCTGGCAACATGGCCGTTTTCCGTCAGCGTATTCTTGAGAATATATCCCACCATGGCACACTGGTCTTCCTTCTCGCCGTTCGCCATCAGATAATCGTAAATGGTCTGGAACGCATGGGCCCCATAGTAATCGTCGGCGTTGATCACGGCAAAGGGACCGTCCACAATCCCCCGGCAGGCCATGATTGCCTGCGAAGTTCCCCAAGGCTTCACGCGCCCCTCCGGCACAGTAAAGCCGTCCGGGATGGCGTTCAAATCCTGATAGGCATAGGCCACCTCGATCTGCTTGCTGATGCGGTTGCCGATGGCCGTCATGAAATCCTCTTCATTTTCCTTTTTAATGACAAAAACCACCTTCTCAAATCCGGCCCGCTTGGCGTCAAAAATGGAAAAATCAATGATGATATGCCCATAGTCATCTATGGGATCAATCTGCTTTAAACCGCCGTAACGGCTTCCCATTCCGGCTGCCATGATTACTAATACCGGTTTTTTCATCCTGAAAATCCTCCTGCTTCCTGTTTTCTGAAACATATTTTGGGTTCAACCTTCTCCCCAATACCATCATAGTTCAGAATGCAGGGATAGTCAATCAAAATTCCGAAATTTTGCTAAATTTTTGGCTGCCATCCGGCCAGCGCTTCTGTCCTTACGGCTCCTGCAGCGTCTCTTCCTCTCCCAGATCCACCTTTTTCAGTTCTCTGCGGAAAAACAGATCATAGAGCACCGGCACAATATACAGCGTCATAAAGGTGGCATATGCTAGACCGCCAATGGTAACAACTGCCATTCCTTTGCCCATGGATGCCGCTGCGCTCTTGCTGAAGGCCATGGTAAACATAGCTAAAATCGTTGTCATGGCTGTCATCAGAATCGGCCGCATACGGGTCATTCCGGTCTCCACCAGGGCTTCTCTTTTCGGCGCGCCGTCCAGACGAAGCTGATTCACATAATCCACAAATACAATGCCGTTATTCACCACAACGCCGGCCAGAACCAGAAATCCCATCATAGCAATCAGAGAAAGAGGCTCTTTGCTCAGCAAAATAGCCAGCAGGCCGCCGGTAAAGGCTAACGGAATCGTAAACAGCACGATAAACGGCGACAGAATGCTCTGGAACTGGGCAACCATGATCAGATAAATAAACACCACTGCCAGCGCTATCATCAGAAGCATATCCCGCATGGAATCCATGACGGCGGTACTCTCTCCGGCAATGGATACACTGCAGCCCGCCGGCACTTCATACCCTGCCAAAAGCTGTTCCACTTGTCTGGCCAACAGCGTGGTATTATAGCCGTCCTCTGTAACAGCGCTGACGCTTAAATAGCGGGCCTGATTGTCGCGGCGGATGGATACCAGCCCTTTGCCCTCTTCTTCCCTGGCAAATTCCGCGAGAGTATGCACTTCGGTTTCGCTTACTCCCTCTTCGTTCTGCGAGGTTGTCTCAAATTCTTGCTCCATCAGATTCGAGAGCGTCACTTCATCTGTTGTATCCACAATGATGACCGGATATTCCTGTCCGTCCATCCGAAGCGTTGTGGAAGTTTTCTCCGTGGTTAAAGACGACGCTAACTGACTGTAAATCTGCGCGACAGTCAGGCCGATCCCCATGGCCTTATCCTTGTCTACTACCACTCGGATTTCGGAGTCGCCGTCCTCCTGCCCGTTGGTGATGTCTGTAAAACCCTGCACTTGATCAAGCAGCGCCATCATATCTTCGCTGACCGCCAGCATGGTATCCAGATCGTTTCCGTATATATCAATCTGCAGGCCGCTGGCCATCAGACTGGACATATCCATATTGGAGGTGGATACGCTGCCCTCCGCTCCTTCTTCGAGCAGGATCTGCTCCATCTGTACAGCCAGTTGTTTATTGTCCTGCGAGGCTTCCTCATCCAGCAGAACATAGAAGGAAAAGCTGACAGGCCCACCCGTCGAGCCGCCGCCTCCTCCCATCATACTCATCATACCGGCTCCGGACATGGCTCCCACCGTCTCCACACCCTCCAGCGCGGCAAAGCGGCTCATCACCCGGTCTGCCAGCACATAGGCTTCTTCATCCGAAGTCCCTTCCGGTGCTGACACGGATACGGACATCTGGTTTCCTCCCATTTCCGGAATCAGGATCAGTCCCATCTGCGTCACCTGCCATACGCTGAAAAGCAGCAGAGCGATGCTGACAGTCAGAGGTACCAGCTTGACCTTCAGACAAAACCGCAGCGACTTTTCATAAACCGCCATTATCCGGTCAAAGAGCGGGTGCGTCTTTTCCCTGCAGTTTTTCAGAACGGTAGCTCCCATACTTGGAACCACCGTCAGCGCTACGATCAGACTGGCGCCCAGGCTGTATCCGATTGTCAGAGCCATGTCGGTAAATAGCTGACGGGTCAGTCCTTCCGTAAACACAATTGGCAAAAATACGCATACCGTAGTCAGCGTGGAGGCAAAAATGGCTCCTGCCACCTGATTGGCCCCCTTCACCGCCGCTCTGGCTGCCGGTACCCCCTGGCTGCGCAGCCGGTATATATTTTCAATGACTACGATGGAATTATCCACCAGCATGCCGACGCCCAGCGCCAGACCCGACAGGGAGATAATATTCAGCGTAATATTTGAAAAAAACATCAGCACTACAGCAAACAGCACACTGATCGGAATGCTGAATGCCACCACCACCGTAGGTTTGACATCCTTCAAAAACAAAGCCAGCACAAGAATAGCCAGCAATGCCCCCCAGATCAGATTGGACATGACTTCATTGACAATCAGTTTAATGTAATCGCCCTGATCCATCAAGGGCGTGATCTCCAATCCCTCATACCGCTCTTCCAGCTCAGCAATTGCCTGGTTGCAGGCTTTGGACACGTCCGAGGTCCCTGCGGTGCTGGATTTGTAAATGCTTAGAAGAATCGCATCGCTGCCGTTCATTCTGGCATAGCTTTCCCCCGCGTTATCGATCATTGTCACATACGCGACATCCCGCAGGCGGATATCTCCGATATCATCAATCTGGCACAGCAGAGCGTCCTTTAATTCTTCTATCGAGGCAAATTCATCGCCTACCTTCAGAAGATACTGGTTCTCTCCCTCATAGATGTACCCGGCCGGCATGGAAAAGTTCTGCGCGTAAATCATCTGCGACAGCGTATTCATATTTAAAAGGGCATCCAGATTGGCATTTTCTAGCGCTGTCTCCCTCGCATTCTTCAGCGCTGTCTCCCCCTCCTTAAGCTGAGCCAGCGCGGATTCCAGGGCCGATTCTCCGGAAATCATCTGAGCGCTCATCGTACCAAAAGTGACGGCCGCCGTAATCTTTCCGGCCTCCAACTGCGTGTAGCCGTCCACCGCCTGCTGCACACTCTGATTTACCTGATCGAGCACCATCTTTGCGGTCTGAATCTCGATTTCCAGATTCGCTAATTCTGTTTCAATCTGCGGAATTCGGACTCCTGCGATCTCATGAAGCTGGGAAAGAGCATCCGTTGACAGCATGGAAGCCATCTCTCCCTGCCCTGCCGCCTGCAGCATGGCCTTTACACTTTCCAGCTTCTCCGGATGGGCCAACGCGTCCTCCACGTCTGCCGGCAGTCCTTCCCGCATGGCGGCAATCTGTTCTGTCACTGTCTGACGAGCCAGAGCCGGGGCTGCGGCATCCGCCGCCGCCTTTGTCTGAGAACGAATTGTCTCCGCCTGCTCCGCTGTGACGATCCCCTGTTCCACTGCGGCCAGAAGCATTTCTTCTGCGTTTTCTGCCGTAATCTCCCCTTCCAATGCAGCCGGCAGAATACGGCCGGAGAAAGCCAACTCCGTTTTAGCCGGCTTTGCGGCTGCAGGAGCCCCCGATACCTGACCGGTTTCCTGTATCTCATCCAAAGCAGAAGTGTTCGTCTCTTTGTTTTTTTCTGTCGGATTCGCCTGCGTCAGGTCCTCCTGTGCTTGTGCCGGATTGATCAGAACGGAATCCGACTCCGGCAATGTCTCTGCCGGGGCCTCTGAAACCGGGATCGATTCCGGCTGTGTCTCTGCCGGGGCCGTCGAAACCGGGGTCGATTCCTCTGCCGCCGCTGTCTCCAGAGGCTGTGTTGCCTCTGTCTTTCCTTCACCTTGAGATTGTGTCGTCTGTTCTCCCGGCATCGGAGGCAATTCCGGCAAGGTCTGATCCGAAACCCATTTCAGCCCCTGAACTTCTACCGCCAACAGGCTTCGGTATATCTGATCTTGAACCATGGGATAAACCTGAGCGTACATGGCAGAGTATGTCTGATCATACTGTTCGCTGCCCGGAGTCGTCGAAGCGATCAGCTCCCGGAACGCCTTATTGATGTTCTCGTAATTCTCTGCAATCTGATGATCGCTGTAGGCCTTTTGCTCCATCTCCAGCGCCATCTTACTGGCCTCCAGACCACTCACCTGCGCGCTGTATGCGGATTGCGTAGCCAGAGCCTGATCCAAAAGCAGACTGGTTTCTGCCAGTTGACTGGTCGTGCTGTCTTGCTGCGAGGCCAGCTCCTTCTTTCCGGATTCCAGTTCTTCTTTGGCATCGTCAATCTCCGCTCTGGCGTCTTTTAACTCCTGCTCGGCATCATCCATAGCCGCCGTCACCTTACTGCTCAATTTCCGATTGATATCATCAATCTTCTCCTGTACCAGCCGGATCTCCACGCTCTTCTCCACCAGTCCGCTGCCCTCCACACTGGCCACACCGCTCTGCCTCTCCAAATAAGGCGTTACCTCGTCCTGTACGAACTGCGTCAGACCATAAATATCCATGTTCTCACGGGATACGCTGACCATCATGGTGGCCATCATATCCGGTGAAATTTCCAAGAGCATCGGAGTTCCTACTGTTTCAGGCAGTGTCAACTGATCAATCGCAGTGGAAAGTTTAACCATAGCGCTGTCCATATTGGTGTCTTCTTCAAATTCCAGCACCACCATACTGAAATTTTCACTAGATGTACTGGTCACATTCTCCACGCCGTTGACCGTTCCTAAACTGGATTCTAAAAGCTGCGTGACGCCGCTCTCCACCCGCTCTGGCGACGCTCCCGGATAGGAGGTTACAACCACCACATAAGGAAGGCTCATGGCCGGCAGCAGATCCGTCGTCATACGAGTAAAACTGACAAATCCCAATACCAGCAGCATAATCACGCCTACCACCACTGTAAAAGGCTTTTGGACGCTAAATTTAGGCATCTTTTCTCTTCTCTCCTTCTGTCCTGATTCCCCTCGGCATATCCTGAAAATGCCTCAATGGCCCTATTTTATAGCGTTTCTTGCTTTTCTGCAATAGGCAATTTTCAACAGAATGTTGAGTACAAAAACTCCTGTTTCTTGACATGCGCATTCTATTATGCTATGCTTGAAAAAATCGGCAAAACCGCATCAGTAAAGGAGAAATAGGAGTATGGGAAAGAAGCCGGCACAGTCCGCTGCCACCAGACAAAAGCTCATTGACGCTTTCTGGAAGCTCTATACCGAAAAAGGAGTCGAGCAGATCACAGTCAAAGAAATCACCGATTCCGCCGGCTGCAATCGGGGAACTTTTTATCTGCATTTTAAGGACGTCTACGATCTGTTGAACCAGATCGAAGATTCTCTGTTTCCGGACGGCATTCTGCCGCCGGAGGAAGAAGGGGAATGTCAAAAGCTCACCATCCGCCAGATGATCGAAAAAATGGCGTTTTGCTATGAACAAAACAGCCGGTATATCACCGTACTTTTAGGAGGTCACGGCGATCCCCGCTTTGCGTACCGTCTCAAAGAGCACTATATGTCCATCCTGGAACTGCTTCCTCTGGCAGAAAATATGGATGAGATTTCCCGCCGTTTCTTTTTTGAATACTGCTGCGGCGGGATTCAGGCCATGATCCGTTTTTGGCTCAACACCACTCCGCGCCTTTCGGTTGAAGATTTTATCCTTCTGGCAATCCGCGTCGTTCTGCCGCAATATGCCGATGCGATCTTAAGCCAGCTTGATAAACCGCTTGACAGCGTTTTAAAGAAAAATCCCGCCGGCTATGAGGCAGATTCGGCAAATTTATCTTGACACATTCCTTTTTTTGCAGTATGACAGTACTGTCACGCAGGCGTTAAATGGCGCCTCAATCTATCTCATTTTTTCATCAGGAGGAGAAACTATGAATGAAAAAGCTATGCTGATAGTCGTTCTGAACAAAATCGAGATGTTAGATAAACTTCTGACAGCCCTGAACGACGGTGGAATCCGGGGCGCTACCGTACTGAATTCCATCGGTATGGCCCATGAACTCGCCAGCCTGGAGGATAACTTTATGATCAGCTCCCTGCGGGCCATGTTTGCTTCCGGCCAAAGAGAAAACCGCACTATTTTTATGGTTATCGACAGCCAGCGCATCACCACCGCCACCCAGATCATCGACAGTGTGATCGACCTGCGCAAACCCGATACGGGAATTCTGTTCGCTGTACCTGTTCTGTTTGCCGCCGGTATCAAAGAAGAAAATGAGGACGCTAGCCATGCCTGAACTGAATACCATGATGTATCTCTCCTTGCTGCTTTTAGGCGGTCTGTTCTGCGGACGGCTGGTAAAACATATCAAGCTGCCCAATGTTACCGGCTATCTTCTGGCGGGCCTTCTGATGGGACCCTGCGTCCTGAAAATCCTTCCCGAAGCGACCGTCAACAGCTTTAATCTGATTTCTCAGATGGCTCTGGCCTTTATCGCTTTTACCATCGGCCTGTCCTTTAAACGCAGTTATTTTAAGCGGGTGGGAACCGCTCCGGTAATCATCGCCATCTTTGAAGCGCTGGCTGCTGTCTTTTTCGTTCAGCTTATTCTGGTGCTCGCCGGTTTTGATCCGGCATTCTCCATCGTTCTGGGCGCTATTGCCGCCGCCACCGCTCCGGCCGCCACAATTATGGTTATCAAACAGTATCATGCCAAAGGACCGTTAACCGATACTCTGTTGAGTGTTGTGGCCATTGACGACGCTGTGGCTTTGGTCGCTTTCGGCTTTGCGGTAACAATCGCCAAAACCATGACAAGCGCAGGTGATACCAACCTGCTCTTATCACTGTTAGAGCCCTTTGGGGAAGTTTTTCTGTCGCTTTTAATCGGCCTGGTTCTGGGAGTTTTGATCACGGTTCCCCTGAAGCATTTCAAGAAGCAGGGCAACCGCCTGGTCATTCTGATTGCTTTCGTCTTTTTAAGCAGTTCCTTAGCCTCACAGTTTGGCGTGTCCGAGCTGTTGGCCTGTATGATGGCCGGAGCCGCCTTCTGTAATATTTCACCGGAATCGGACCGATTGGCTGATCTGGCTGACCAGATTACTCCTCCGCTGTTTTTGATGTTCTTTGTCGTCTCCGGGGCCAGCCTGGATATCTCCATTCTGCCCTCCATCGGCCTTATCGGGATCATCTATGTAACCGTCCGCGTGATTGGCAAAATCACCGGCGCTTATCTGGGCGCTAAGATTATGAAAACGCCTTCCCAGGTCGCCAAATACTTAGGCCCCACGCTGATCCCCCAGGCCGGTGTCGCAATCGGTCTTACCATCGTGGCGCAGAGCGTTGTTCCGGAGTACGCGGATACCATACGCGCTGTCGTTTTGTGCGGCACTCTGATCTATGAACTGGTCGGCCCTGTCATTACCAAATGGTCTTTGACCAAAGCCGGTGAAATCAAATCAGAGTCGTAGTGAAAATAGACGCAAATCCATTGATTCAAAAATGGTTCTTTCAGGATTCTCTCACGGCCAGAATCATTCTTCTGCACTGTCTGCGATAGCAGGTAGACAGAAGGATGGTCTGCCGGCCCTCTTCGGCATCCAGCTTTGTTTTGGTATCATACAGGCTTTTCTGCTGAAATAGGTTATAGTACGCCTGTGCGTCGGCATCGTCTTCAAAGGCATAGCGGTACCATTCTGTTTCGATCCCCTCAGTCACCATACAGGCAGCAATTCGATATTGCCTCTTTGTTCCGTCCGGCATGTGCAGATAAATATAGGGATAATTCCTATAAAAGCTCTCTCTTTTATAGGAATGCAGGGAAGAAAACATACTGGAATCCAGAAGATTATGACCATAAATTAATACATTCCGGCTTTCCATCCCATCCGGCCCAGAACCATCTATATGTATTGCCCCCTGTTTCCCCTCTCTTCCATCCATCAGATGCGTCAAATAGTAATTGCTATCTCCATATCGAAATAACACCGGATAGCTGACCTTTGTCCCTGGTATCTCAATCCAGGCTGTCACGTCTGGGTTGATCTCCTGAAGAGCCCCAAAGTCTATCTGATCTATTTGGCTGGTATCTGGCTTTTCTTCTTCATAAGCATTCTCTTTTTGCTGGTTCTCCGGCAATCCGGGGTCTTGACGGGTTCTTATGGTGTCTTCACACACAGTCTCGGTCTCTGTTTCCCGGATCACACAGGATGCTTCTACAAACGCATACAGCTTCTGTCCCTTTTGATATTTTTCTGCTTCCCAGCCTGTCAGCAGAATACCTGCCGCCGTAAGGCCGAGGCCAAGGATGGCCTTCATGAAAGCCATCCCTCTCCTGACCCTTAGAAGCACTTTTTTATCTGCCTCTCTCAATCCTCCTCCTTTTTCTCTTTTTCCAGAAAGGAAACGAAAGCAGGAATCAACAGTGCTAATCCCAGGCTAACAGAGAGAATCCCTGCTAGTATCGCTTTGCTGTCTCCGGTATCACCGCCGCCGTCTCCATAACCGCTTCCTGGTGATAAAGGTTCTGCTAGAGATATTTCTTTTGTTGTTTCTTCTGGTATTGTTTTCTGTGCCGTTGTCTCCCTTGGCATCGTTTCCTGTGACACCGTCTCTTCCATCGTGATTCCTGTCGTCTCTTCCGGTAATGTCTCTTCCGGCGTTGTCTCCTCGGGAATGGTCTCCCTCGAGGTTGCTTCCTGAGGCGTTGTTTCTTCTGGTGTCGTCTCCTGGGATGTCGTCTCTTCGCTTATTGTCTCCTCCGACGGCGTTTCTTCGGGTGCTGTCCCTTGGGACGACGTTTCTTCCGGCGTTGTCTCCTCGGGTGTCGTCTCTTGTGGCGACGTTTCTTCCGGCGTTGTCTCCTGGGGAGGCGTTTCCTCGGGTGGCGTCTCGTTTGGTGTCGTCTCCTCATGTCTGGGCGGCGGAGGCAACGGTTCATCCTCCATTATAACCTCCTGTATTTCATTGTCTTGTGTCACAGTAAACATAATCGGCTCGGCAGCAAAAAATCCATTCGGCGCTTCGATCTCTGTCAGACGGTAACTGCCAGGCTGTAACCCCGTAAAAATTTTTTCTTCCGCGGTTGTTACAAATTGCTCTATCAGCACCGGATCTTCATTCTCCGGCAAAAATTCCAGCAGCAATACGGCGCCGGGAAGAAGTTTCTTTGTCTGCGCACTGATTTTACAAACCCGAAGGCGAATATAATCGTTTTGTATCCCGACATGCTGAATCTCCTCGGTATCTTTTACTTCAAAAGAAATCTCCTTGGCCAGCGAATAGCCCGACTCCTTTGGTACGCTTTCTTCAGTCAGAATATACCGGCCTGTCGGAAGTTTTTTGATCAGATAGGGCTCTGTGCCGGTTATCCAGCTCTCCATCCATTCTCCGGATTCACTCCGAATCGTCAGTTTTGCCCCCTCTACCGGTTCTGCCGTGGTGATATCTGTCTTTGATATCAGAACCTGGATCGGTTGATCCACCATGATGATTTCTTCCGCTTCCATCCACCCAAGGAATTCTGCGGATTCTCCAGATAACTGCTCTGTCTGGCCGTCTTCCGGCGGATATTTTTCTTCATGTGTTTTTATCCATATCTCGGTTTCCTGCAGAAGCCTTCCGTCCTCGCCTCTCTTCTGCATCGGAACAAACTCAATGTCTCTCGCCGTCGCAAAGCCGGCTGCCGGCATCCGTTCCGATAACACATACGTTTTTCCCGTCCGCAATCCGCTTATGGTATGAACCAAACCGTCCGTCGTCCATTCTTCTACTACATTTCCTTCTAAATCCCGTATTTGCAGCAGCGCTCCGGACAGAGCAAAACCATCTATCGCGCTCACCTTAGAAATCCGAACCAATACCGGTGTATCAAAAAAGTCAACGCTGAAATTCTGTACCGTCTCTGCATCCTGCCCCTGATAGGAAGCGTCTATCTCGATCTCCTCCTCAGATAATAAATATCCGCAGGGAGCATCCAACTCCCGCAGATAGTACCGGCCGCAGGGCAGGTCCGAAGCAAATCTTGCCGTGCCGTCCAGACCTGTAGAAATCCGTTCCAGCAAAGTATTTTCCGCAAGTAAGGCTTCTGGATTTTCTGTAACCTGGCCGGTCATAGGATCCACATCGAATCCATAAATCGCTTCCCGGTTATACAGCCCAAAGACAGCTCCGGGCAATCCTTCCATAGAAGTCTCCCCTTCTTTGCCCTCAACGCTACCAGCCCGCTTGACAACAGACAGAGAAACTCTCTGACGTTCGTTTGTATATGTTTCCTGGTCCTGCACCACAACCGAAACTTTCTGCCCCGCATAAGCCAGTGTAACCTCGGCAATTCTGTCGCTGAGCACAAAATCTCCCTCTCCGGCTCCGACTTCCGTAATATAATAACTCCCAAGCGGCAATCCCTCCAACCTGGCATATCCGTCGGCTCCGCTGGCAATCACAGCGACAAGACTGTCCTGATACAGCTCCACTTTTTCCTCACCATTGTCATAGACAGCAATCGCGCCGCTTTCATCCGGTTCATAAATCTCTTCACGGACTCGCACTTCAAAGCGGGCCTTTGCCACCTTGCCTGTCACATAGCCGAAAACCGTTTCAAAAAACCCCTGAAGCGAATCCCAGACGGAAACGGACGTACTCGTCAATACTTCTCCCTCCTTTGTCAAGAGGATCGTACCGCTTACACGCTGGTTTTTCATCTCGTGAAACGTCACACCATTCTGACCTGCCGCAGCGGTAAAACGGATCTCTTCTGTGATCTTATTCTCTTCCCGGCAAGCGTTTCTCACTTCCTCATCGGACCACAGATACCCCACATAGCCAGTCGGTGCGGTAATCTCGCGGAAAATATACTGACCGCCCTCCTTCAGCCCCTCAATCAGATGACCGTTTCGGACATGCAGCGTTTTACCTTCCGGCAATTCTTTTGGCGATGTAATCTCTGTCAAAATTGTATTCGCGGCGCCGCTTGTATCTTCTCCCATTTTTTCCTCATAGAAGTAATGTATTTCTTCCCGGTCAGAAACCCAGCTTTCCACCAAAATAGTCTCATATCTTCCCTGTGAGTCCTTAATCGGATTGCCGCTTTGATCCAGAACAATCTCCCGCACTTCCAACACAGCGCCGTTCAGGAAAGCTCCGCTGGTAAAATCGGTCTTGGTAAACATATGTTTTGTCTTTTGATTGGAAAAAAGAACGCCCTCCGGGCCGCCGTAAACCTGTACGCTCGTCTCTTGATCTTTATAACTGGCGTCAATCGGAATACAAAGGGATGGCTCTGGACTCACATACCCTAAAGGAGCTGCCAATTCCCGGATTTCATACCGCCCAAGCGGCAAATCGATCTCAAATCGGGCGGTTCCATCTGCTCCGCTTACGGCTGTTGCAAGCAACGTTCCGGCCGTCACCAGTCTCCGGCTCTCCAAAGCTGCCTGATAAGAATCTGACGCGGCATCGTATACAATCTCTGATAGGATCTCCTCTGTATTGTACAGGCCAAATACTGCGCCTGCCAAGGCAGTTTCCCTTTCTGCATCCTGCTTTACCGCCGCGATCTTTACCTTCTGGCGCTCATTTTCATAATGGCTTTCATATACCAGAATACTCTGCGACGGCTCGGCCGCTGTGACGGTAAAGAATTCCACCTGGTCGTTTCTCACAAAACCATCCCCCGCCGTCACCTCTTTGATGTAATAGCTGCCGATATAGAGACCGGCCAAGTAACCATACCCGCTTGTATCGGTTGTGATACGGCCCACGGGCTGATCTTTTTCCCAAACCAGAAAACAACGGATGTCATCAACATAATAATCCAGGAGCTCCCTCTGCAACTGCTGTGTATAAATATCCTCCGCCGCGTAAATCTCAAAAACAGCGCCCGCCACCGGTGCCTTCTGATAGATAAAATTCTGATCCGCCGCCGTAAATTCTTCCCGTTTCATCAGAGAACAAAACGGAATATCGCCCAGCTTATCCGCCAGGGAAACATCCGTGCTCTCCACGGCATAAAGCTGCTCGCCTGTCTTGTAGATTTCTACAAGACCTTTTTGTTCCTGATTTTCCTGTTCCACCACAAGGATCTGCCGCCCGTATGCATCGATATAACCATTTTTACCCTCTCCCATCTGCCCGTCCGGAAAGACAACCGCATTGCTGATTTCAAAAGTAAGAGGCTTTTTGGGCGAATCCACCATCAGGTAGCGGTTCGTGCCTTCTTCGGAACAGTCGGTAAGCGTCTGCTCTTTTCCATTGATCACATATCCTTCGGGCGCGCTGGTTTCTATCAATTCATACCGGCCTACCGGCAGAAGCGGTTCCAATTCCACATAGGCATCGGCAATCTTTCCGTCCTGGTACACGCAAGTAACCGCAAATGGATTTTCCTTAGTTCCGCAGGTCATGCGCAGATGAGCGTTGTAATACCAGAGAAAACCGTCTGAGTCTACATGCCACAGGGTACTGTCAAAATCTTCCTTCCCGCTGAGCAGACGAATCCGATAGCTGGCCCCAGGTTTATATACGGTATGATACCCATCCTCTCTGCTGTCACGATCCGTTTTTTGAATCCGAATATAAACTTCTGTCGTGTCGTTTCCAATATAGCGGATCGGCTGGGCCATGGCCGAATCCTTCGTAATTGTCACCAGAACAGGGGATGCCATGCGTTTTCCGTCCGGCACAGTTGTTTCCACCAGAATGTATTGCCCTGCCGGCAGCTCAGGCGTACAGAAATAACCGTTAGCATCGCTGAACATTTCACGGATTTGATACTCGTTCTCCCTTGCACCGGTTGCCGTCAGCCATTTCCTGTCCGCCTCTGTCCAAGGCTCGGACTGCCTTTTGTAAAGTCTGGCTGTCTCCTCTCCCGTAAAATCATAGAGAAGAAATTTCTTCATATCCAGGCTGGTCCATTGATCGCTGTCCGGTGAAAGCTCTCCTTTGGCCACGCCGCTTAACTCCTCCAGACGGTACAACGAGAATCCAGCTCCTGCCGCCGGAACCGCTTCCGTATTGGTATTGCGGTTCAAAAGCTTGATAAACTGCACGGCCTGCTTTTTCACAAAGTCGCCGCTGTAAATTTCATGTCCGGCACCGGCGTCATCCACAGTCAGGCTGTTTTTGTCCTGCCCGGATTTTTCTGTGCGCAAAAGCACCTCGTCCGCCTCAGAACCGTAACAGATCGTCACATCGTACCGGGTTAATTCTTCTCCCCGGTAAACTGTGGTATCCGACAGATATCCGTTAGGAGGGATCATCTCCTTTATATAGTACCGTCCTGGTACGATCTGCATAAATGCCGTCTGTCCTGGCGTCGGCTCGCCTGCTGCCACCTTTCCGGATTCCATACATCTTCTTCCGTCCTCATCCAGCAGCCATCCTCTGTGATCCGCCAAAGGGGTCCATCCGATTACAGCCTGATCTGCCAGCTCATCCTTATGATATAAAATCCCAGTCACACCATCCGGGTGCGTGATCTCTTCCGCCGCATACAGACCATAGACCGCTCCATCCAGCGTTTTGGTATCGCCCTGTGTTATAGGGTTTCCATTCTCTTCCGCCTGCGCTTCGCTGTCCCGCTTATACAGTATCACCTGACCATATACCGGTTCATTGTAAAATGTCTTTCCTGTGCTGTCGTTTGTGACGGACAGCACTTGACCGTGATTTTTCAGGGAAGCTTCCACACAGAACGCATACTGGTTTTTCTGCCGCTGCAGATCGCCCGCTGCTTCTTCGTCCCAGTCTCCCCGGTATCCTCTCGGCGCCTTTTCCTCTACCACATAGAAACGGCCGTAATTGGCATAGGTCGTTGTATCCGCATAGTATATCTCGCTTGACAGATAGCTGCCGTCCGGTTCTTTCTGAAAGAAAACGCCGCTGAGGAGATTACCGCCCTCATCATAGACGCCAAAATGCGCGTTCTCTGCAATTAGGTTTTTGCTGTAGCGATCCGTTTTGGGAATCCGAATCCGTACATAGGCCGGCTGATTGGCAAATTTCCCCCGATTCTGCACCGCATCATTCTCCGAATCCGCATTGCTGGGCCGTATTGTCTGGCCATTGTGTGTAATCTGAAAATAGACCGGAAGCTCATCCATCTGATAACCATCCGGCGCTTTCTCCTCCTGAATCCCAAATTTTCCGGCATTCTTCTCCGTATAATAGAGATAACCGATTTCCGCATTCTCCCTGCGGCCCTTCACTGTGTATGTTCCGTCGGTGAGACGAATCATGCTGTATGCCGCACTGACCTCATAAGAATTCCCATTCCATTCCAAAACGGTGAACTGTGTCTCCTTGGTCAGACGGCTGCCTGTCTGAGCATCCACTTTATCCAGAATCACTCTGGCTTTCCATGGCTGATTGGCAAATTTTTCTCCATTTTGTACGGCATATTTTTCCGGGTCCGCATTGCCGAGCCGGATCACCTGACCATCCTGCATAATCCGAAAGGAAACCAGATCCGTATCCCGAAGATAACCGCCCGGCGCTTTGATCTCCTGAATCCGAAACTTTCCGGCATTTTTTTCTGTGTAATAGACATATCCGGTTTCCGTATTCTCTCTTTGGCTCTTCACCGTGTATGTGCCATCCGCCAGGCGAACCATGCGGTAATCGGCGCTGGTCTCATAAGTACTTCCATTCCATTCCTGAATGGTAAATTCCGCTGCTCCCGCCAGGCGGTCTCCGGTCAGGCCGTCCACCTTGTCCAGAATGACTTTGGCCTTCCAGGGCTGATTGGCAAACTGCGTCTCATTTTTCACGGCATATTTTTTCGGATTGGCATTGCCAAGCCGGATTTCCTGATTGTTGCTGGTAATTTGAAGGTAAACCGGATCCGCATCCTGCAAATAGCCCTCCGGCGCTTTTGTCTCTTGAATACAGAATTTTCCTTCATTCTTCTGTGTATAATACACATAACCAGTGTCCGCGCCGATTTTACTGTTTTGTATCGTGTATGTGCCATCCGAAAGGCGAATCATCTGGTAATCGCTGCCGGCATAGGCGCTTCCATTCCATTCCAAAACGGTAAATTTTGCTGCCCCAGTCAGACGGCCTCCGGTCAAACCGTCCACTTTATCAAGCGTTACTCTGGCCCGCCAGGGCTGATTAGAAAATTTCTCCTTTTCCTGCACCGCATACTTTTTTGGATTCGCATTTCCGATTCGTATCTCCTGATTATCGCCTGTAATCTGAATATAGACCGAATCTGTATCCTGGATATATCCTCCCGGAGCTTTCGTCTCACGAATACAGAATTTCCCTGTATTCTTCTGCGTATAGTAAAGATATCCGGTTTCCGCGCCGCTTTTACTGCTCTTTACCGTATAGATGCCGTCCGAACGGCGAATCATCTGATAATCGGTACTGACATAGGTGTTCCCGTTCCATTCCAGAACAGCAAACTGCGCCGCCCCTGGCAGACGTTCCCCAGTCATGCCATCTATTTTATCAAGCGTTACTCTGGCCCGCCAGGGACGATTTTCAACACGAAAAGTCAGGCTGCCCTCCCCGGCTATGCTGCCGGAATACTCGCTTTGCCCAATATCCGAAAAACCCACAGGAATGGTTGTCTCCCGAAGACGTACCGTTCGGGAAGTATCCGCCGCACGGTCAGCCTGTTCCTGCGCCAGGGCGGCAGCTTCTGCCTCTGCGGCCGCATACGCTTCCTCTCTGCTGCGGTAACAGTTCAACGACGCCCTGGTTTCCTCGTCCAGATCTGCATCGTTGATGCAGTACGTTTTTGATACAGAAGCGCTTCCCAGGCTCTCAACATTCCAGGACAGTGTCCCTCTTCCCTGTGCGTCGGTTGTAATGTTTCCTTTAAACCTGTCATCCTCATAGACCGCAAAGACAGCTCCCGCCAGACTTTCTCCGGTTACAGAGGCGTATTTGTGATCCAGAATGACCTGGTGCTTCCTCTGAGAGGAACGGCTTTGCGTGGCGGATACTTCATTGTATTCCGGCTTTACCGGCTCTGGTTCGGGCTCTTCTCCTGTATACATACCGATATACAGAGTGGCCAGACGCTGATAACCGGTGGGCCCCGTAAATACATACACCTTCCCTAAACTTTGTGTGGAATAGGATTCCATCGCCTCATAAGCCTTCTGCAGACTGACCGCATAGACGCGGTCAATGTCTGCCAGCGCCATATATTTTTCTATATCATCCATAGACAATAGTTTTTCGGCCGTGTACAAAACTTGATTGTTTTTCGACAGCGCATATTCAAACATGGCTGTCACATACAGCGCCATATTCCCTCCGCTCCAGATATAGAGCTGGGAATATTCAAAATTTTCATCGCTGGGGGCGTCCGTATAGAAAGCAACCGCCTGCCGTACTGTTTCATCCTCGGATATTCCGGTTCTGGTGTAATCTCTCTGTGAATGGGCTTTCAATTCGATATCCAGGCAAAACGCCGGTTCTCCGTCCAGCGTCAGCATCCAGACATCCTTGTTATTCCGGTTCAGGCTGGGTAGATTTACCGTGTTGCCCAGCGTATACATTCCGCTGACCGCCACATATTCTCCCCCTGCTCTGGCAGCCAATCTGGTTTTTGCAATCGCAGATGCCTGATTGTTTTCTTCTTTCACCTCCGGCAGATAGGCGCCGTCCCTCCGTTCACTGCTGTAACGATCCGGATTCCAGTTAAAAGCGGCTTTCCGAACATACTGTTCTAATTCTTCATATTGACTTTCCGTTAACCTTGCTTTTAAGGCCGGGGTAAATATAACCCAATAGAAATCCCAGACCGAGCGATCCAGACTCTCAAAGACACGCCGGCAAAAGTCCATTTCAACATCAGAATCCGGATTCATAGGAAAAAACTCTCTGTTGTCCTTTTCAAAGAATGTTGTTGGTTCCGATTCTCTTTCCGGTGACACAGATGGTTTTGGATTCAGCCCGGATTCCAGTTCTTTATCCGGCATATCCTGCCGCTCTGTTTCCTCCCTATGTGATATAGGAGGTTCCGTCTCTTGGCTTGGCAGGTATTCGGACTCCATCTCCTCCTCAGGTGAAACCGACGAGCTGGTCTCTTGGCCTAGCAAACTTTCGGACTCGGTCTCCTCCTCAGGTGAATTAGACGAATCTGCTTCTTGGCCTGGCAGACTTTCGGACTCCGTCTTCTCCTCAGGTGAATTAGACGAGTCTTCTTGCCCTAGCAAACTTTTGGACTCTGTCTCCTCCTCAGGTGAAACCGACGAGTCGGTCTCTTGGCTTGGCAGGCGTTCGGACTCGGTCTCCTCTTCAGGTGAAGCAGACGAGTCTGCTTCTTGGCCTGGCAAGCTTTCGGACTCTGTCTCCTCCTCAGGTGAATTAGGCGAATCTGCTTCTTGGCCTGACAAACTTTCAGTCTCGGTCTTCTTCTCAGGTGAAGCAGACGAGTCTGCTTCTTGGCCTGGCAGATTTTCGGACTCGGCCTTTTCCTCAGATGAAACCAGCGATTCATTTTCCTGTAAACTTCCTGATTCGTTTTCCTGATCTGGTGAGACGGTTGTTTTTGATTCTTCTAACAGCATATTTCCCGACTCATTCTTTGTATCCTTCAAGATAGATGATTCTGATTCTAAGTCTAAGTCAGGCGCATCTTCCGCATAGATCTCCCTCTCCTTTACTATGATGGACGATCCCAGATCTTTATCCAACAGCCATTCCGATATCATCTCATCTTCTGACAACACAGAAGAGTTAGATTCTTTCTCTGCTTTGTTTTCCTGTTCCTGCGATTCTTTTTCCGAGACGGGCATTTTTTCTCCCCCCTCTGTTACTATGACAGATTTTAATTCTTTTTCTGGTAAGATGGACGCATCCGCTTTACTATCTGTCAAAACTGGCATGTCCTGCTTGTCCCAGGACCAGGTTTCCTCCTGTACCTGTCCGCTTGCCGGTTCCTGCTCATCGGCCAGAACGGGAGCAAACAGGTTGCAATGGGTAAAAAGTATAGCCAGAATCAGGACCGCACTCACCCACTTCTCAATTCGCTTTTTCATTCACTACCCCTTTTTGCTGTTGTTACCTGTTACCTTTTTATTGAAAGCGATTCTCGTACCTCCTTCCTTCTTTTCTTCTTACCTGCTTCTGGATTTTCTCGGACCAATGCGTCCCGGATGTGGAGAAAAACAGAATAAATAGATGCCGGTATGATCTCGGCAGAGAAACAGACGGTTCTCATGAACCTATATTAGCACATTTTTCTGACAAAAACAACAAACAAAAAGCGAGGGTTTCACGGGAAATCCTCGCTCTCAAATGCTATTTTTTTCTTTGCTATTATTTGTATTTATTCCTTTTCCACTTGGTGCCGCTAATGCCTGATTTTTAAATTCTCCGCTTAAATGCCCAAATGTACGGCGGCCTGTCACAATTAACTGCCGATTAAATTTATCAGCATATTTCTTGGATGTTTGAAAAAAAAGAATTAGCCGGTTGTTTTTTGCAATACATAATTTTATCAACGCCTTCATTTTGAATTGCATACCATCCAGCCTCAAGCGATAATTCAAAAACCTTCTCCATTTCCAATTCCGGATATGAAACACACTGAATCAGCTCACTCGCTGTAACCGCTAATAATTTACCAGTAGGAAGATGCAACCACTTACATGGATCTGTAATTTCGTTACTTTTAGAAATTTCACATTCCTTGACAACATCCTCTAAAAGCCATATTATCATTTTCCCCTGCCCACAAAATTCTCGGACTTGTTCGGTTTCTCTCTGTCTTACGGTATCCCAGTTCTCATTCGGAAAATCAAAAATCAATTCGGATGTTCCGGACGAATCAAGTAAAATATCCATTGCATACAACAGCTCATCATTTAATTCCGACAGATAGCTTTCATCTATGAAAACTAATCCGTCCATTATATCACAGTTCAATGTATATTTCATATCTGATTCCCCCTTCGACAAAATATCCATTAAGAATCCCGATTTTTTATTGATTATATCACTGAGAATTTTAAGTGTCAATGAGTGGTGAACGTTCCAGCGCCCTGCTGCGGCAACACAAAAGTTAAAGGGGAGAGGTATTTTTCTTTAAATCTTCCACGGCAGTCCCATAATTTTCCCATACTCCTCCGTTTTATCCCGCATTATGATAAAACCTTTTTCCAATTCATCCAATAAAAACCGGTGTGAAATCAGGATTTCCGGTGATACGCTCTTGTCTTGAAGCCGCTTTAAAGCATAATGCCAGTCATCTTCCTCCTCATGAGTAAAAGAGGAATTCCACGTACCTTTTACTGTCAACTGATTCCGCAGAATCTTCCAATAGCCCTCTTTTTCCAAGTTGATATCAGAATGCGGATTTCCTACAAGAAGAATCTGGCCGGAAAAAGCGGTATTGAAAACAGCCTGCAGAATGGTTTCATTCTTTCCGACACATTCAAAGAAAATATCGGCTCCTTTTCCCTCTGTATGTTTGATGAGCCAGTTCCCGACTTCCTCTCTGCGGCTGTCACAAAAGCAAGTGCCAGGCAAGCCCAGCTTCTCTACGGTTTTCCGCTGATCCTCCTTGTTCCCTACCACCAAAATCTTCTTTGACGGCATTTCCAGCAAAAACATAAGCAGCAGCAGGCCGATTGTTCCCAGACCGCAGACCACGATGGTATCTTCGCCGGAAAAAGAAATCTGACGTACGGCATGAACAGCTACCGCCATTGGTTCCAGCATGGCGGCTTGCTCATATGTAACCGAATCCGTCAGCTTCAATAAATTCCAGGTTGGAACCAATACATATTCGGCAAAGCCTCCGTCCCTTCGGGAACCAATATAATCATAAGAGCGGCACATTTCATATTTTTTCTTTTCACAAGCTGGGCACTTTCTGCAGGGAATCAGAGGAAAAATCCCAACCCGCTGCCCGCGCCATGAATCCGAGACGCCAGGACCAACCGCTTTCACTGCACCGGAAATTTCATGCCCGGGAATCAGGGGCATGCGATGCGCTCCATTTTGATAAATTCTCGGAATATCTGACCCGCAGATCCCGGCCGCTTTTACGCGGACCAGCGCCTCTCCCTCTCCTGGCTGTAAATCCTTTACATTCTCCAGACGTATGTCTCCTGCCTGATGCAATACCCATGCCTTCATTGTCTTCCTCTGTCCTATCCATTTTGATTTTTTTCTTCTCGGACAATCTCCGCCGCCGTTTTCTTCCTGTGCTCCTGCAAGCTTCTGTGAAATCTCTCCAGATCTGCCTGGGTCGTGATTTTGTAATTCCTCTCGTCTCCAGGAATCATAACCATGTCCATCCCATCTAAAACGGCCGGCTCTGAGGAACCATGGATCCCTCGAATCCGCTCTGGAAGAAGTTTTCGGTTCGCCTCATAGTATCTGCCGATCCGAAAGATCTCCGGGGCCTGTCCAGCATAAATGCTGCTTCGATCCAAAAGCGCAGTGATGTGTACCCCGTCTGTGCTTGCGTAAACGGTATCCTTCATGGGAAGCACCGGCATCAGACCATCATGCCCTATGACACACTTTAAACATTCTGAAATCAATGCAGGCGACAGCAACGGACGGGCTGCGTCATGAATCAGAACATACCCCTCATCCCCCGCATAGGATCGAATATCCTCCAAACCATGGCAGATGGAAAGCTGCCTGTTTTCTCCAGGCGCGGAAAACCCTCGGAATTTTCTCTGTATATCTGCGGTTTTCATATACTCCCGAAGGGAATCTCTCCACGGTTCCTCCGCCACAATCTGAATCCCGTCAATCCCGCCGTGTCCGGACAGTGTTTCCATGCAATAGGAAATAATCGGTTTTCCCTCCACCTCTATGTACTGCTTGGGAATTACCGAGCCCAGTCTGCTTCCGGTTCCTCCGGATAAAATCAGTGCAATAACCATTCCTTTTTCTCCCTAAACCACTCCGCGGCAAGGCAGCGAATATGCTGCTAAAAACGTATATTTAAGCACCTTTCTATCAAAAGCGCAGCTCCCTTATCCCCTGCAGGGTTTCTCCATAAGGCTTTTCCCGTCCGAAAAGAAGCGTTGTACCAAGCACAAACCCCTTCACTCCTTTCGGCGCATATTCCATGATCTTATCCGCGCTGCAGGCGCCGTCCCAGTAGAGCTCAAAATCCATATCTTCTTTCAGAGACAGAAGTTTTGTGATTTTTTTACCCACATAAGGCAGATACATCTGGCCGGCATTTCCCGGATTTACGGACATGACCAGAACCTTTTTTACAATACGCAGCATTTCCATAACCGTCTCCACCGAAGTGCCGGGATTGATCGCGATGCCGGGAATCATACCGGCGTTGATGATGCTCTGAAGGGTGGTGGAGGGGTGATATTCAGCCTCCGGATGAATGTATACCGTATCTCCCTTGCGCAGATTTTTCAGGAATAAGGAGATTCGGTTATTGGGGTGTTCGATCATCAGATGCACATCCAACGGTTTTTTGGCCGCACCGGCAATAAAGCGCATGTCATTTAAAGACATGGCAAAATTGGGAACATAGCGTCCGTCCATAATATCAATATGGAAGGAATCAATTCCTCCCTCTTCCAGTTCTTTTACCTCTTTTTCCAGATTGCCGTAGTTCGCGCACATCATCGAGGCCATTAATTGAATTTCCATTTGATTTCATTCTCCTCTGTTATCTCTCAGATATCTATGTGCAAAGCTTCCAAAATCCGCCTGCAGCTCTGATCGTCGCTGTATTTATGCATGATCTTTTTCAGCTTCTGGCGTTTTTCTCCTGCCGGGTCCTTTCCCATTCCAACCGCTCTGACAAAAGAGCAAAAATCTGCAAAAGAATCGATCTGCGTCCCTGGAAGCCAATCCCTTATCGGGTCAAACACAAATCCCCGGCTTCCCGCGTATTCCTCCACATCCTCCACGGTAAATCCCATAGGCCGGTCCAACAGCATAAAGTCAACGGCCGCCGAAGAATAATCGCTGATTAGGCCATCCGCCCATCCCAAAAGCTGGTTGATTTGAATATCATTTTCCCTAATCAAATCATTTTCCAGCAAAACAATATGCTTTCTCTCTATTTTCCCAATCCCGGCAGTATCCTGAAACGGATGCAGCTTGATTACCAGTACCGTCACCCAATCTCCCAGCAGACGGTCCAATTCTTCTAGCTTTTCAAACGTATCCGCCACCGGAAGTCCTGTTTGCCCAACCAATTCATACTCATTCAGCAATGTAAGGCCATTCTTTGCCATACGAAATGTGGGAAGCCAGAAAATATATTTCTCTGCCCGGGGAATGGGAAGCGCCTCCCAAACCTCCTTCACCGGATGAAACAGCCAGTCCTCCTTGGCATATCCGGTCACTAATATCTGGTCTTCCCGAAGGCCGTAGATATCCTGATGGATTTTTGCATATAATTCACTGATCACGGTCGTATACTCATATCTTTTTTCACACCGCACAAAGTTTACCCTGGTTTTAAAACCACATCCGTGCCAGAGCTGCACCCGCACCTGATCCGAACGGCAGTTTCTGGCAAATCCATAGGCATCTGTAAAAAATAAAAATTTTGCCAGACACAGCGCGCGATAATAGCGGTCTCTCTCCTCTTTGTTTTCGGACACAGACCAGTCAAACGAAAGAAATTCCACATTTTCCATGCCCCGATACCCTGGAAACTCGTCCGGATTTTTTACAAGCCATACCAGCCGGTACGACTTGTTATAACAGCGGCAAAGCATATATTCAAACAGCGCCCTGGCATTGTCCGAAAAATCCATTCCCGGCACATACGCCGAGACGCAGGGGCCGCTCCGAAACAGAATCATTTCTTCCAGAGCCTGCTCCTTGTAGCGTTCCCGGTATGTGATCTCATACTCTGTCTCCCGATCCGCAAAATAGTAGATCGTATCCAGAGTCTCACAGATGGACGAAATCCGGCACAGTTTTTCGTAGGCTTCTTCATGGTAATCGCTGGTGATTATGACGATACTTTCTGAAAAATCGTCCTGCTCCAGCGCTTCCAAACCAAGAACCGGAATTTCCCTGTCTTTCAGACAAAATATACCCTGCTGCCTAACATTCTCGTCAATGATTCGATAGATACGATCTGCCATCTCATATTTTGCACATAGTTCGCAGAGATGCCCTATAGATTTTTCATAACAATAGATCTTTTTCCCAACGGTGTACTGCAAATCCGCATCGGACAACTTTTTTAGTTTCATGCTGCTTACTCCCCTATTTCAAAAGTCCCTCAGCCTCTGCATAACGCCAGAACAAGTCGCGTTGTTCAAACCAAAGAATTCTTGCAGACTCCACTCCCAGTCCTTCCAGCTTCTCTCGGATCTGCCCGGCTTTCGCCTGATTTTTTACTGTGATTACAATATAATCGTAATCCCATAAGGATAGCATCGACGGAGACTGCATCTGAAGAATCTCGTCCTTCAGCTCGGCATACGCAAAGTCAATGCATCCTGCATATTCATGACAGTTTTTTTCGAGAAGCTGTGTTCTGTATTTTCTCGCCGCCTCCCCAGAACCGTACAGGACAATCCGGGAACCAGCCGGTATGGATTCAAGCCAGTAAGGGTCAAACCACAGCAGATTGCGGGTCTGGAAACCAAGTTTGGTATTGATGCCGGCCAGAAGCATTTCTATCATATAGAATTCTGCCTGCCGACGCATTGCATCGGTAAAGTTCGGATGGGCATATAGTTTTCTGATATACTGATATACCTTGTCCATACACGACAGATAGGACGGATTCGCCCGGTGCGTTGCCGATGTCGGGTTGATCCGGTAATGATAAAAAGCCTTTTTCAAGACATACGCCGAGCGGCATTCCAGAATACAGGCCAACATCTGCATTTTATCTTCCCCGATATGGATATCCTCCGGTACTCGAAACAGAATTCTCTCCAGCAGTTTTTTTGAAAACAGTTTGTAGCACAGGGATACTCTCAAGCCAACCTCTTTTTTACGCACACAGTATATTGTGTTTTCCCTGAGATTCTGTATCTTCTCCTCCCCGTAAAAACCGCCCTCTACGCCATCATATACTTCCGAAGTATAATTCCCTTCCCAATAGCTTCCGCTTGTAACCAACTCTGCCCGGCTATCTACGGCGCATTGATATAATTGCTGATACATCTCCGGTTCCGTCCAGTCATCGCTGTCCATATAGCCTATGTACTCGCCGTCCGCAATCGCTTCTCCGCTTCTTCTTGCCGAAACCACCCCGCCGTTTTCTTTATGAATCACTTTTATGTTTGCATATTGTGCGGCATACTCATCTAAAATTTCTGAACTGCCATCGGTAGAACCATCGTCTACACAGATGATTTCCAAGTCCTGCAACGTCTGGTTCACCAGGCTGTCCAAGCTTTGCCGCAAATACGGTTCTGTATTATATACCGGAACAATAACGCTTACCGCAATCGGATTTCTTTGTCTCTCTGACTTTACTTCTGCCCGCTGTTCCATCATACCTCTTTTCTTATATGCCGAATTTATCTGCCAAAAGCCCGCTCATTTTTTTCGCGCCACGCTCATTCAGATGATCCATATCCACAAAGTCACCATTGTCAAAAACCGTTTTTTCATTAAAATCAATCCAATGCAATTCTTCTTTTGGGCTTTGCAGCATTTCTTTCACAGCCTCTTTCAGTCTTTTGTCTATATGATGATTGTACGCGGATGAAAACGGCGGTATCACCACGATTGGCATCACACGATTCAAATGCAAAAAATGAACGTAATCCTTCAGGATCTGCCGATTTTCATAAAAACTATTCTCATACTTTAAAACACTGTTGTGTCCCTCTGCCCTTTGCTTCGCATATTTCTCCTGCTCTTCCTCTGCCAGATCACACCAAGAACATCCCTGAAAATCAAAGAAGGGCTTTCTTTTCCGGAATCGGGAATAGTATGTCGGCTCCTCAGACGCGGTCTTCAAAGACCGTGTTTCCCACTCGCTCCTTGTCCCGGCAGATATCCCCTCAAAGTCCCTCCATCTATCCTGTGCCGCGGGAGTCTCCCAATTATGGGCGTCCCCAAAAATCGGATAATACACCGGCGAAACCATGTAGTCACGCATTCCCTTACTTAAAGAAAGATCCTGATAAGCAATATAGTATCCGAACAAAATAAAACATCTCTGAAATCTGGCAGTTCCATTCACCACTTCTTTTGCACACATAAAATCATAGTATAAATCTTGTGAATGCATGGAACAGTTCAGCGCATTTGTCCATGCCTTCTCCTCAATTCCGTTCAAGGCATGGGAAGAACCGGTAATCAATGTAGCATTTGCCCCGTCTAAAATCCTTCTTCCTATCTCCAGTCTGCTTTTCAGCCAATAATAATTATAATTCTTCCTTAAAAATCTCATAAAGAGATCCTGAACTTCCTCTGTCCCCATCCTGCGCGCCTCGCCTTCTCCTTTATACCTAACTGCCTCCTACAAACCCAAAAATTCTGCAATGTGTTCACAGCCCTTTCCTTCCATCGGCGCATTGCAGCTCTCTGCCACTACGGCCCGCTCCAGCCGGTAAGGGTCTTCTCCCCTTTTTACCTGTTCTAAAAATCTCAGTAAATCTGCAAAGCAGTACAGCTTTTCCCCCGGCATATATTCCAGCGGATTCTCCATCAGAAAAGGAAGCTGATATTCTTCCATATCATCCAGAGCCCAGGCAATGGGCCTATCCAAAAGCATATAGTCATAGACGATGGACGAGTAATCTGAAATCATGGCATCCATCTGGGTCAGCAGCTTATAGGCGTGTACCTTTTTCACAGATTTCCCGTCCAGATAACAGATATGACTGTATTTTTGATCATTGTAATTTTTCTTCTGGTTCGGATGAATTTTAATCAAAAGAAGCATATCTCTCTGTCTCAGAAAATCATTTAACTGCTCCATCTCCTCTTTTGTATAAACCACGGAGATTCCAAAGGGATAGCTCCGGCTGGAGTCCGTCCTCTTTCCCTTCTTTGCCTCCCGCAAAGTCGGAGCCCACATGATGGCCTTGTCATAGGCGCCCTCCACAATTTTCTCAAGTTCTCTTCCCCGTCCTAAAAACAGCACGTCATTTCTTGGCAGCTCTCCGTAAATCACTTTTGTCTTCGGCGAATAAAACATGGATTCCTTTGAAAATTCATATACCTTCTCATTGGTTGTCAGTACATAATCCACATAATCCGGAGCCGTATATAGCCCCGCGCTTTTCTTATACCCCATTCCAAAATGCTGTAAAAATACATTTATTTGATCTGGACGCACTTTGCGGATATATTCGTTATCCCAGATTTGCCATCGGGATACAGACTGGTAATAGATATACTGCTTCAAATCCTCCATGTTCTTTCTCGGACAGATCGCAATGTCGCGAGAATCCGGTAAAAGTTTTTTATTTTCCTCCTCTTTGAGCACCCATATATACTGATGGCAGCGTTTTTTCTTCTTCAAATATTCATACAGTGCGCCGGCATTTCCGTCAAAATCATTGGTGCTCTCCAACATAACCATGTCTTTGGGAGGCTGTTTTTTCCAGTCCCGGATTTTCTGTACCAAATCCTTATAAGGCTCCATTCCCGATACCAGAACGCCCAATCCGTAATAATTGCAAAAGTTCAGATTTTCCAACTGAGCCGCCACAACATCCGCATTCATCCGCATGGCGATCACAACGGCATCTGTCCGGGGTGATAACCGGGGTACCGCCTGATTCGGATTGAATACCGGCAGCCCTTCAAATTCTGTTCCCCATTTCGCCTGAGAATTATCCAGAACACTGGCAAAGCAAAATTGGTCCTGGTATTGACGGATAAACGCCCGGCCTGCGTCATTGCACCCAAACACATATATTGTTTTGTCTTTTTCTTTTTGCCGGAACTCCTCCCAGCTTTTCTCCTTCAGATTCTGACCGCAGCATTCATACGTTTCTTCTGCAATCAAATCCCAGAACGCATAACACTCCATTCTATTCCTCCGCAAAAAGCGATTGCTGAAATGACAGTGTGCTGGCCAAATAGAATCGAGCCAGTACGCTAGGCTTTCAGCCACAAGTCAAACCGGTATTTGCTGTATAAATACAGATATGTCTCATCTTCCATATTCTCTTTTTTCATCTGCCCCTGTATGTAGGAAAGAAACGCACTGTCCTCCATTTTGGCTTTATCATTCTCGCATAAGGCAATGATCTGTAACTCTTCCTCATAATATCTGGGATCGATAACAAAGTACTCTTCTTTGTCTCTGTTATTATAAATAAAATGGAAGATATCTGTCTCCTCTGCTCCCGCATCCATCAGTTGTCTCTGCACCTCTTCAAACGCATTTTTGCAGGTGATAACCCAGATGATTCCTTCCGCTTTTTCCGTCACAGAATCCGGGTTCCATACGGACACTCCCCGATAAGATTCCCCCTGTTTTTTCTGATCATTATCGCAGAACGCATAGGGCAAAATGCCTCTGTTTAAAAAAATATCACATACGTCTCTTCCTTGATCGGTAAATCCCCACAGTATCACTTTTTTCTCTTTGGAACATACCTCAAAGAGATGTTTCAGCTCCCGGAGATCCTCACCTGGCTCCCGGCACTTTTGAAAAAGGGATTGATACGCATATGAATCCTTAAACAATTCGGCGGTTTCCCACCACAAATCCGAGCTTTTATATTTTTTGTTTAGCCAAGGCTTATATCTTGATATCAGATGCAAAATAAACGGTTGATTCCAATCCGCTCCTCCTTGTTCTCCTGCGGATCTCCTCTCAAATCTGAGCTTTGCCGTATTGCCGGTATAATGCTGATACCGATTATATCTCACCGGCAATATCTTGATCGCCTCATAGCAGCATAGGTTTATTACATCCTGATCCTCATATGGATTTTTCTGTTTTGCCTGAAGCAGGAATTTTTCAGTCATATTGTCATTACGCAATTTGGTTAAATTCATAACCAATACTCCCGCATTCACATACGTTTCCGCAGAAGGCATATTCTTTTTTAGATGTTCATTGAAAAAGATAAAATAATCCCTTCCAAAGAGTCGGTGGCAGTCCTGAACCCCAGCCACATAGTAATCCTCAATATCTGCCGAAAAAAGTTCCTGTATATCGCCATTGACCAGAATATCGCTGTCCAAATACACACACTTCTCATAGTCTTTGACAAGTTCGGGGATCAATAAACGGAAGTAGCTGGAGTGTGACAAATGCTTGTGATAAAGTTTTGCATCGTCAAACGCACTCTCATCCACCATCCGAATCTCAAACATAAAATTACGGTACGTTTTGCTTAATACAGCAACAAATTCCTTGGTATACGGTTCGATTTTATCCTTCGATAATACAATAAAATGTATTTCCGCCTTTGAGTTTTTAAGGATGGAATGCATTACTGTAAAGACCTGTAAAATATAAGATTTATCTATGCCAAAAACTATGGGTATCATCTTCTTCTCCTAAAAACTTCATAATGATTCTGCCTTACAGAGATACGCTGGCGTTACATTCTTTCTTCATCTCTGGGAAACCAATCAAATATATGATCTTGCGGAACCATTTCGTATAATCCCTCTCGAAGCTCCTCATAGATCCCAGGGCTGTCGCTGCATATAATAAAAAGAAACTGGCTAACATCTATTTCTTTCAGCTTTTCTAAAGATAGAATTTTCTTGTCTTTCTCCGCTAAATGATTATCTACAATCAGCGAGATTTCCATATGCTTCTCTTCTATCCAGCCTTTCATTTTCCTTCCCAACATTCCATAGGGATATACGGCCAACTTTTTTCTTCTTGTTTCGCAAATCTCTTTTATTTGATTTAATTTCTGTTCGATTTTTAATTGTTCATATTTTTCCCGCAACAATTCATATTTTTGACATCCCATAGATTGATGAAAAATCAATGTTCTTAAGATGGTACGGTAAGACTCCTCCCGTTCTTCTTGTTTGATAGAATTCGATGTTTCACCTTCTGCCAAAAATACTTTGTCCCACTTTTCCATCGTCCTTCCATTGGAATAATCTGCCACACTCCATTTTGCTTCCGAACTTAACCGGGTTCTGAATAACGGATCGGACAGTATCTTGATTACTGCCCTGGCAGCGGCAAGAGTATCCCCTTGCTCCACCTCGATAAATCCTCTTCTATTTTTTAACAGTTCCAGATACGGCATAGAATATGTAACCAAGGGAATTCCAAGCTGCTTACTTTCCAAAATAATCATGGGAGACGACTCATACGCAGAGGTAATCAACAGCACGCCGGCATCCTTATAGATCTCCTTTATATCTGTACTGTAGCCTCGATATTTTATATTCTTTTCTAACCCATTTTCTTTTATTTGGTTTTCCAACAAATATTTATCCTGATATCCATCTGCGTTTCCGTATATATTTATAATACAATCCGGCCGTTCCTTTACAACCTCCCGCATAATAGGGACAATCTCCTGATATTGCTTTTGTCTGGAATCTAATCTTCCAACCCATACAATATTGGCTGACTCAGCATTATATTGATAATTTTCCAGGCTTATTTCTCCTGCGGGATTGGGAATCATAATGCTCTTGATCCCTAATATGCTCCAAAATACTTCCTCTTCCCTAGATAAAACCGTCAGCATATCCGCCAAAGGATATACATCTATTTCATTTGTAAGCATATCTCTTCCGGAAGCCATATACTGTGAAAACAGTTCATGTTTTGATATCACAACCTTGATTCCCATTGATTTTGCCGCAACTAAATCATAAAACAAAAGCGGATTGGATGCGGCATGATAACATAGGGTATCCGCCTTCTCTTCTTTTAATATTTCTAACAGTTTCGATACTCTTTGGCCGCAGCTTTTCCTTCCAGATAAAACGTCCTTTTGTTTCGGGAGCGAATATCGTTTCACTTTAGGGGGAAGTAAATAATCCTCTGCTTCTGGTTCTTCGTCTGTAATCAGAACAACATCGTAACCTGCCTGCACAAACAAGGGCAAAAGATAAGATAAAACTCGTTCCACACCCCCCTTTCCATATCGATAATAGTAGACCGCTATTCTATGACTTTGCGGATACTGCAATTTCAGCTTGCTGCATCCTTTGAAATAGCGGGCAAGAAGATACAATTTATTTGAATATCTTTCAAAAATGACTTGCATCAGCAAGGCGATATTCCAAGTGTCCAACCGTTTGTTTAGGTATTCACTTTTTTTTTCCTCCTCTAAATAAAACCAATCTGAAATCTCTTTCTGATATTCTATGTACTCTTTTCCCGCATGATCCATATCTTCCCCCCACAATGCGCAAATTTAATATATTCCTTCCATAAGAAATTAGTAATCGTAAAAAGGAATCAACAATTGTTTTTCAGGGATTACTTTTTTAAGCTTTTCATAAACCTCATGAAAATTTTTATGATTTAAAGCAACAATGACTCCTTGATTCGGTTGAATCAGAAAATGCCCCAGCTCATATACCTGTTTTTGCGTTTCACCTGTTTTGGAAACAATGTATCCTTTTACCTGTTTTCCATAATCCAGTAAAAACTGCTCTATATTTTTGGCATAGTTTCCCATACCAAACAAATAAATATTTTTGTATTGATCACAAAACTGCAACATCTGAGTCGGGTTATAAGGCTCCGCCTTTCCTTCAAGGCATCTTTGTTGAAGATCTTCTCTCATACACTTCACAGGATATCGTCTCACTTTTCCCCGCTCATTGTAAAAAACAAATATTCCATACCGTCTCATTGCCGTACACCAGTCTCAATCCTTTTTCCTAAAAGACTCGAAATCACCAATTTTTTGCCGCTGGATCTCCTCGATCAAACAAATCATCTGATCTGTCTTTTCCAGCGTCTCCATATCTTCTATTTTGGAAGCTATAACGCCCCGGCTATATTCCAAAAAAAACAGTTTTCTTCTGTTGATATATTCATTTAATACATCCGTCAATGTGACTCTTTCTTTCTTATCTGCTATCTGCCTGACAATCTCTGCTAAATCGTGATCAAAAACAAATTTTCCCATCAGACTATAAGACTTTGGCTCATAGAACGGAAAGGCTTTTTGAGGCATCCTGCTTTCCGTATCCAAAAGGATACTCTCATTCATTTTAATTTCTAATTTCTTTGTCCCCCATATATATGCGCCGTCAAAGGCCTCCGCCTTGTTATACAACTCTGCCACAAGTCCCGCCCCATGAGAAAAATAATCGGCGTAGAGCAAAACCAGCTTTGATGTCGGCATAAAATCCGGATTATGCAGCATATACTCTACAACATCATAGTTATCTGATATTACATAGTTGATCTGTATTCCAAAGTTCTCCCCGCTGCCTATGATATCCTGATATTCTTCCTTGAGTTTTTCTGATAAAATTACATCCACTTTCTCTATTTTCAGCAGCTCAAGCGTATTCAGCGCATAAAACAAAATGGGTTTATTGCCCAGAAAAAGCATCTTTTCCTGAACTTTTTCCAGAAAGCTTCCCACCACAATTCCCTTTGGCCGATTACATCCATGATATAAAAATGTATAGGAATCGCCAGTACCTTCCCGCATCAAAGATGCCAACGCACCGCCTCCGCAAGCAGAATAAATGCACGCGGAAGCTCTTGAGACAACATAGAGCGAATAGAGATACTTTAAATCTCTTTCATATCCATTCTCTCCACGGTTCACAGCATTTAACGTATTGCTTCCCAGATGATCATATCTTTTTGCATCAGCAAAATACACTTTTCCCGGATACTTCTCTTTAAAGGCATCAAAAACACTTTGATCTTCCGTTGCCAGAAAAATCTTGCCGCTATTTTTTCTGTTTATTAATGAATCTATTTCAGAAAAAACTTCTTCTGCCGAAACCGCACATGGATGACTGACTGGTTTTAATTCCCTATAATCCGTTCCCCTCACCAGAACGCCTATGAGCTCTTTGATCTCTAATTTCTGGCTGGCAATATGATCGTCAAAATACTCTTTCCATTCCTTTTTTAGACGGACATATCGTTGAAAAATATTCCGCCACGCTTCCATACGCTCATTTTGAAAATCCACCATATCTTCATAGTTCAGAGAATATTTAAAACCTATTTTTCTCACATCGTCTACTACAAAAAAATCGCCGCTCTCATATGCTGTTTCTAGCCCTACATGACACGGCTGTTCAAAAAAATATTCCCACACATTTTCTTTACCCGCCTTGGAGGCATCATATAACGGAAGCTTACAATTTTTCCAGTCAACCACCGGAATATACTTATTCTCTATTGCGAAACGAATCCCATTTAACGTATACAATATGTACCAGCCAAGCCCTGCTGTCGCAGTCAGATAACTTCCCATCTTTAATATCATATACTTCTTGTCTGTTTCCAGTTTCGCATCCAAAGTGGCGTTACGCCATTTTGTATAGGTGCCATTATCCATTATCCTGTCTCCCATTATCTTCTAGCGGTCTCAGCCATTGAGCATAGCTATCAAATGATCTCCAAACATATCCATCGAAAAATGCGCCTCGTAAGTTTCTCTGGCCCTCCATCCTATTTCTCCTAATTTCTCTTGA
The DNA here is from genome assembly GCA_910586125.1 of uncultured Lachnospiraceae bacterium. Lineage (GTDB taxonomy): Bacteria > Bacillota > Clostridia > Lachnospirales > Lachnospiraceae > RGIG7193. The sequence continues at coordinate 57,489 of CAJUHP010000012.1, forward strand.
TTATCCATACACCACATAATCTTTTCGGCCAAATCCTCAGATTTTTCCGTAGAAAAAATCAATCCATTGCGATAAGTATCAATATAACTCGCCATTCCGGAGGAGTCAGAAATAATGCAGACCTTTCCCAGCATCATTGCTTCGGTGGCTACAATTGACATGGTTTCTTCGCGGGAAGAAATAACCAGTACATCTATTGTCTGGTTGATTTTAATAATCTCATTATGGGTCATCTCTCCCAGCAAATAAACATTAGAATATTTCTTAACGCGCTCATTGATCATACGGCCGTATTCATCGTTTGTATTTCTTCCAATTATTTTAAATACCGGAAAACTTCCCTTATAATCCAGATTTTCAATCGCGTCTAAGAATATATCCTGCCCTTTTATATACTGAATGTGACCAATCACCGCAAATGTCAAAGGCCTATCATTTCCAATGACTTCCTTTGTTCTCTCATCCGGAATTCCATATGGCAGCAATCTCATAGATTTTACAAAATATCTATCAAGAAAATTTTGTTTTGCTATGGAACTAACTGCGCATATATTTAATTTCTCTAATAAAATTCCCTCTCGGATCTCCTCATCCCAATAATTCATGAATTCATATACTTTCTTTGGCTCATGCAGCCACAACAGAACCTTCCTGCTGCCTGCAACCGCTATTGCACAGCATATCATCTGCAGCGTATTAACAAGAACAAAACGATAATCATTTGTCCAATATAATTCCTCTTCACAGGCATGAGACAAATTTGTATATAGAATACTATGAATTCCCTTTTTCTCCATCTCTTTTATAAAATCATCAACGCCTTTTGGCGCTGCGATCGTAATCTCATACCCCTTTTTTTGAAGCGCTATTGCCGCATATACGGCGGCCATTGAGCCGCCATTATAATCCAGGGCCGTCGTAATAATAAGACCTTGTTTTTTTCTGCTCTTCTCTTCTTTACACCAAGAAGAACTATGTATTTTTTCCAGATCTCTTTTACTCTGTATACGCTTAAAATATTCTATATAGCGTTCAATCTTTCTCCGATCGCATCCTGCTTTCCATAATTGATGTTTCATTTCCAAAGCATGCACACTCATTAAGACAATTTTATCATAGCTTAAATTTGAGATATCATCTGGATTGTATATTGTAATTCCATCAATCTTCGTTCCCCATAAACGAGGGTTATTATCTAATAAGGCAATTATTTCGTCGTCTTTCCCCATATATGCCTTGTTCAGATTATAAATTTGCCCCACGCCAAACACGGCTATCTTCATTATCTCTACCCACTTTCTTACAGCGGCTCTAAAAAGCCTATTCTTATTTATCCTATCTTGAGGTTGCTTTTTTAATCTCTGTTTTTCTATCTCAAGTCATTTTCATACAATATCGTCTCCAGAGATATCATTTTATACTTTCCTTTTTTTCGCATCTCTTTGCAAATCGATTCATATTCAAAAACTGCGCTGACAATTACAGCCTCTATTTCTGGAAACGTATCGGTCGGCAGATATACCTTATAATCCGTCTCTATACTCTCCCCTCTCCGATCAATAATAAAATCTATGATAACATTGCTGTTATGCAGTTCTTTGCATAAATGTCTTCCTAAAATCCCGTATCCATATACCGCAATCTTTTTATATCCTGCCTGCCTTATCCATTCGGCAACGGAAAAACCTTTTTCCCGCAGTACCAGCCAATCATCTAAAAGATGTAAATAATAAGAATCCTTTTTTTCTATTTTCTGAATTCTGACATTTTTTTGTCTACCTTCCTTTATGTCTGATTCCAAAATCGCTTTATACTTTGCAAGCCGATATTTATAATTTTTTTTAGCATATAAAACAGCCTTTAAATATTTATCTCCATGTTCCTCGTCGGGTTCCAGGTACATTCCTTCTCCCCATTCATTCCACGCATTGATAAATACCAGATCCGCCCCATATGCCTCACTCTTGGCTAATAACTCCGTTAAATAATAAGAAAATTTTTCTGGTGTAGCATGTGCTACAACACACCCTTTCATTCCTCTGCGCGGTGTATCATCAAATCCGACCACGCCTTCAAAAAATGTTTTTCCCTCCGCCGGTTCTGCAAGTATATAATTCCACATATCATCATATTCCAACAGATTCATGCCTTCTATGGAGCGTTTCCAAGATAACGGAATTTCTCTCATACTTTTTGTCGGCTGGTGCTGCATTTTAGCACAGATGCAGGAATCCTCCGATATATTTTCTTTGTATCCCACCAGGTAAATCCCAGGTAAACCATGTAAAAGCGCTAATTCTTCCCAACACGCTATCATCTCGTTGAGACAGAATATTTCGGATGCTTTATAAATTAAAAACAAAGGTTTTCCATCCACCTTGATGTATCTTTTATCCATAAAAAAAGGAAGTAAATATGTAAAATGCTCTTCCCATTGTTTTTCTCTGCCATACTTCTGCTCTAATAAAATTCCATCTCCCGCCATTCCTTCTTCATATGTGTCAGCCCATACATTTTTATCCTGGATTTTGCTCCAGGATCTGGCCCATGTCTCATTTGCCCAACAGAAACAAAAAGGAATATCAATATCAGACCAATTTAAGAGGTTATTGGCCGGTTTTTCTAAAATCTGTCTGCCATCTCGAAACCAGTAATGATATATACATAATCCGTCAACCCCATATTTTTTCATGAGTTCGGATTGCCATATCATTGTATTCTTATCCATCAAATCATAATAATTCTCATTTTGAGGAATCCGAGGCTGCCTATGTTCTAAATAATATTTTTGCGCTCCCCGTACGGCAGTCCACTCTGTAAATCCTTCTCCCCACCACATATCGTTTTCCGGGACTCTATGAAATTGCGGTAAATACATTGCGATTACTTTCATAAATTTTTCTTCCTCACATAGAAAGCACTTCTTTCAATGCTTGCAGGTAAGCAACATCCTCCAAATAGTTTTGCCGATATTGGTTCTTTTTCTGTCCGCAACTTTGTTATTGTCTCTCGTAATAAGGCATTCCAAATACCCCTCTTTTTCGTAAATAGTGCTTCCCTTTTCTAAATTGACTTTTTCGATTTCCCATCCGTCTGCTTCTGATTTTATCCAGAAAATTTTCCCGCTTTGCTTTTCTATTTTTAAAATATACCCACTTGTCCTGCAAGCGAAATAATATGCTGTAGCATTTTCACAATATCCATAATATTTTGACCAATGCTTTTTGTCGGAGTCATATGAAAAATTTGCGGGATAATCCCTATATATAGCTGCCTCGTAATGATTGCAATTGATTTGAACGATATCTTGCGCCTTCGCTGGCAATATGATAATCCAATCCATCGTACAACAAATACGAGAAGCTGTGTTTTTCTTTGAATAAACTGGTAGATTATAATCTATTTTATTCAGCGTTTCTTTTTTTACATCCCATTGAAAAACCGTTCCATCTTCCAATAAAATATATATTTTATCTTCCTTTATGGCAGCATGCACGCATCGCTTTAAATTTTCTTGCAGTTTATGCACCCTCCATACGTTTTCCCCTGCCGCATATTCCAATATTTTATTTCCGTTTTGCGGAAAAACAAAAAAACTTTTTTCTATTTTACATCCGCATATATATTTGTCCTCTCCTACATCCGGATATGTAACACTTCTCACTTCTTCCTTACCGGTATCAAACACAACGAATTTTCCTGCTTCTCTTGTGAAAATATAGATATCGTTATCCAGTATATCCATATATGCAAAATTTGCATCTACACTATGGAAACAAGCAATCTCGTAATAGGAAACCTCATAGGTATCTATATTATACTTTATTAGATACTCCCCTCTTATATCTAAAGCATATAAGTTTCGTCCATGCAATATCTCTAAGTCTATTGCTTTTTCTCTCAGATTCTCTTTTGAATATGCTGGCAAAATTGTTATTTCGCCAGTTTTTATATTTTGTTTCATTGGAAGTGAATTCAGCGATGAGAAAAAATAAAGACTGTCTTCACTATAAATACAATCTCTAAAAGATACGGTCTCCAATCTGCGATTCATACCCTCTTTTCACTCCTAAACTTTAAAACTCTAAGTATTTATTTGACCTTTGCTGCATCCAGGATTTCTTTGATTGACAACATCGGTATATTCTGAAGTTTCTCTATGTTCTTACGGATTATTTGATTTTTTAGCGTCGTAGAATTTATAATCAGATCAACCTTCTCTTCCGCCTCACACGGATGATATACTTTCAATTTCGTGCAAATCTGATCGGCTTTCTGATCGATTCCATACAATACTGCGATCTCGCTTCCCTGCAATTCGTGATATATGGCCTCCCCCATATAACTCATTCCATATATTGCTACTGAGCGGCAGCCTTTATCCGACAAATAGTTTTCTATGGACTTTCCTTTTTGTTTTATCTGCACCCACTCCATTGCCATCAGATACAGCTTTAAATGCTTATTTGAATCATGATATCTTTTTGAAATTTCCAGATCTTTTTCCAAAATTTCCATCTTATGAAATATATTCATTCCATATTTATGATCTAAATAGAATATCTCTTCCCGCAATGGTTCGTTTATCTGTAAGTTATGTAAATATCCAGCCACATGTTCGGATGCCGTATCCTGCATCAACTGACAGTTTACATATTCTTGTTTTCTTATATACCTGTTTTCCTTAAATTTCGTTACACTATGAACCGGATATTTTTCTATAATTTCATCCCACTTTTTCTGCCACTCTTCCTGTATGAACGCCCGTTCAAGACAATGCCCCTTATATTTCGTTTTATTGCCATTTAATATATCGAAAGACTTGTCTAGAAGTTCCTCTATCGTTTCTGCTTTATTTTCTTCAAAAAATTCCATCTCCCTTTCAATTACAAACAATGATAAATAAGGCACTCCCCACCGTTCAGCCAAACCGGCGCCGGATGCTCTCATAGGGAAAGAACATATAAATAAATCACACATTTTAATGAGTCCATAAACGTCTCGTCTTTCTATGTAACCAACCGCACGCGCATGCCCATTTGTTCTTTCTTCAAGCTCCTTCCACTTCTTTCTTTTGGGATTTGGTCCAATAATAATAAACTGAATGTTATCATGACTCTCATCTATAAGCCTGTTTACAAAATCTGTAAATCTATAACCTATAATATCTTCATACTTAAACTCATCCCCCATCGAAACGATCAACTTCGCTTTTTTATTTATTCTGTATTTTGAAAGAATCGTTTGGGTTACATTTTCATCCATTACAATAGAATCAATGTACCCTCCGTTTGGCGATGGGAATACCAAGTTTCTGCCATTTGCAACCCCTCTATAATCTCGTGATTTTTCCCAATCAAACTTGTTTAAATTTAATACGGCATCCGCGACAGAATAGCCATATGAAAATCTAAAATCAGCATGATTATAAAAGAATACTGGAATTTTCCAATTGCAATTGCTATATGCCAGTAAAGGAATCACATCATACATATGAGTATGAAGAATAATTTGCTCATAAACCTGGGAAATCTTCAAAAGTTGTTTTGCTTTTTCAATATAACTTCCTTCTAAGCATATTACTTTTCCATGTGAAGCAGATATGGTTTCAATAATATAGGAGGGTATTTCTTGATAGTCCATGTCAGTTAATACAAGGGAGTATTGCCTGTCTTTATCCCACTGTATCCAATTATTTACTATCGATGTATGTCCGCCGCCATTCCCTGCCGCCGTCATAACATGAAGCACATTTCCTTTTTGGGGTTTGGCTGTTGGACTAAATTGTATTTTTTCTCCGATCTTAATAATTTCATTCTCTAAGCGATTGCTGCTATAAACTCCCGTCACATATTCAGAATATAAATATCCTATAAACGTCAAATATGAAAGTCTTTCATCATCATTTTGACATTTATCGATATATTTTTCCAATGATTCTATAAACTTATAATTGGACTCTATTCGATCGTGTACATCATCTAAATTCTTATATTTATTCATAGTTATAATCTCCAAAAGCCTTAATAAAACTCATTCTTTCAAATATTCTTTCAGGCAAATCGTTCTAAAAGTACTCCATTTCTTTCTGTCAATACAATCATACCAAATATCTTCCTGCAGTTCGATCGCAATCAATTTATCATAGAACGCTTCATTTATCTCGCTTTTAGGAATGATAACCACACCTGAGTCATCACAAACCGCGATAGCACCTTGCAAAGAATTTTTTCGCTCATATACAATCTTCTTAAAATTTGTTAAATCTACCGGCTTATTAAAACAGCCCACCGGTGAAACTCCAGTACACCATATCGGATAATTTTCTTTAATCAAGCAATGGGCATCTCGCATTTTTCCAGTGCAGACAATTGCTTTATTTTCACAATATAACAATACATATTTTGAAACGATATCTCCTATAATTGCCCGGTCATGCACATCAATCGCGTCAATAAAAACGATTTTATTTGACACCAAACATTTATCCAGTTCCTCGTGAACCATCCAATTTGAATCCTGAATCGCATACAGATAATAAATTTCTCCAACAACAAAATGTCCTGGAGTTAATGGATAAACATCATGTACAGCTCCTGATTTTCCAAGACAATCTGCAACTTCCGTTGTTGAAACTCGATTTTTGCTAATATAATTAATAATTTTCTCTTTTATTTCCAATTATCCATTCTCCTCGTATATGTGGATACGCCAGTACATTAGTACGCAAAAAGAATTAATCTTGCCGGCATCGCTGACGCATACCTAAGAGATATCTTATAATTTGAATTTAATTCTTTTACTTTTTTTGGAATCTTAATCAGTCCCCATTCATCAAATCCGACCATTATAACAAGTTTAGGCATCTGCTTTTTTATGATATTGGCGGCGCCATCCAAAGTTTCGCATACACCGTTTAAAAAATTAATTTTTATAATCGTGACATCATTTCCACTAAGCAAATCGTCCAATTTATATACTTTAAGATTCTCTTTGCCGCTTGAATCAAAACCCGAACTTTCCTTATCCTCATGGAAACATAAAACAGTATTGGAGTTCCAGCATCCACACTGAAACAACTGAATATTATGTAATTTCTCACGATCAACATATTGCTTTAATTGATTAAAATTTTCACTCTCTGGTTCTATTGCATATATTTTGTTATAACGTTTCTTTGCGAATAAAAATTCTCGAATGGTATCTCCATCATAAGCTCCGATATCGGCTAAACATTCTGATTCGCCAATTTCAAAAAAAGGGTTTTCAAAGTAACCTGCTTTCTCTCTGCATACGGGCAAAAGATAATGAAAGTCCTCTGTCATCTTACAATTAAGAAACGCTACCATACATTCCCTGGATAGCTCATCCTCCAAATGTTGATACGTTTCATAATAATCTTTAATATGATCCCGAACAAATTTATAGGACAAATGATTCCATTGCTCATAGCATACATTTACCAGGCAAAAGCACTTATGAATCCCCTCTTTATTCGCTATTGTATCCGCTAACTCATACTTAGAATGCCCAAAAACAACATTCACAGTTCCATATTTATCAACGATTTCGTCAATGGGCATGACAGGTATGCCGTCCACATCCGTGCTTTTTGCATGATCGATCCAACATGCCGTGACCGGAATCCCATTCTTTTTTAAAACTTTCCTCACACTATAGGACATGCTTCCCGCTCCCCAGATAACCAGCGGAAGTGTTTCTGCTTTCATAGCGGCTAATATATTATTCTCAAGTTTTGGATGAACTATATTTGAGGAGAACTCTTCAAATATCATCTGATTAAAATTACCAATCCAAACATTTGATGCCATAAATATCCTCCAAAATAAACGATTGCACCATCCATATTAAAAATAAAAAAGGAAAGGATAACAAACCATTCATTATTATTCTATCATCTCAATTTGTTTCTTTAATCGCTGTATTCTGACACCGTCTTCTTTTGCCATATTTGAATAATACTCTGACTTAAATTTTAGATATATAAACTCAAAATACAAAGCCTCTCTTATCTGGTTTTTCAATTCATAGGCATTTTTGCTAGGTCTAATAACAACCTTTCTAGTCTCAAACCTATCAATATATGGATACATTCTGATAATGAAAGGTATCGACTCCGTACCAATATTGCCTCCAAAATTAGTAATAAGCCCCACATCTCTTGATTTGACTATAAACTCCATCGTAGCATTAAATACTTCATCACCTTCTATATCTGATTTAACAATACCCATTGAAGCAGATAAATCACTTCTGCCTATGGTAACTCCTGTTAAAAAATCCTTTCCGCAATCTAAAATATCATCATAGTTTCTTAAACAAGTAATCGTTTCTGCATTAATTATCCTCTCAACTTTATTGGAATCTCCATAAACTTTTTCATATGCTCTTTTAAATTTGTTCATGGCAAATGGAGATTCTATCATAGGCGCCATTACCCCTGTTGCAGATAATAGTTTACATTGATCTAAATCATGTACTGCTTCACAACCTCCGATCTTTATAATAAATCCCAGCCCAACTTTATCAATGAATTCACGAAGTATAATGAGTTCATCCTTACGTGAACCTTCTGCCTCAAATTCTGCCTTTATGCTAATAACTCCATAGCATTCTTTTAAACGACGTAAGGAATCAATAATCATCTCTTTATTTGTCACAAAATACCTCCATTCTAAAGCCTGTATATAGCTTTTCCAATATATTCTGCAATTCTCAAGTCATCTTCAGTATTTATATCTACTGCCTCAAATTTATCAACAACATGGATATAAGGATTTCTCCCTATGCGACAACGATATTTATCAAGCGACTCTCTACTAATGCCATATAATCCTGTTGTCTCTTCCATTACTGGAAGCATATCCTGACTTCGAGGAAGAATCTCAGGTCTATAATTTACAGGGCATCCTGCATACCAATAAAAACTACGATTTTCTGTCGCAGTAAAACAAGAATCATACACCATACTTGAAGTTAGTCTATCATAACAAATTTTTATTGAATTGGGTTGTAAATAAGGTGCTGTTGCAAATAACTGAAAATAATAATCATATGTAGGATATTGCAAAAAGTGATACACCAACAAATCATTTCCGTTTGCTGTATTAAAAGCAAGTTCCGGTTTTCTTTCTATTATTGAAAACCCAATACCTACCGCAAAATCAGCTATCTCATCGCTATTTGTGTCAATGTAAACGATGTCAAAAACATCTGCCATTTTCACATTTTCGCAAATATACTGATATAATTTCTTTCCGTTGAGAGTTCTTAAATTTTTCCCAGGTACTCTTTCCGAGTGTGCTTTAATTGGAATGAAACATGCAGTCTTCATACTGGGCCTCCATCTGCTCTTATTTTATTCAGAATATTTTATATATCCTTTGATTTGATAATTGTCTATTTCTCAATATCAGGAATGTAAAATACTATTCAAAATAATATTTCCAATTTATTATTATACTGTGCTCCCCAAGAGAAAAAACCCCTATATCTAACTTAATTCCGCCGCTTATCTTTTTAATATATAGAATTTTTTCATCACTATTAATTTTTTTATTATCCATACTACAATTATCTATTTGGGCAAACCCTCCCACATCAACAAACGGATAAAAAATAACTTCATCTATTACTTCTTCACAATCAAACACAAATTTGCTTTGCACAATATCATTTAATACCTTATTTACACATGTTATTTCTTCAATAACATTCTCCGATTGCTTTAATACTATCTTAGAGTATAAAACCTCATAGTTAATATGAAAGATTGGTTCCTCCCGCAAAAGATAATCTATTAATCTCCGATTTGTATTGCGCAATTCTAAAATATATTGAAGCCGGTTCTTTTCTTCCAAGGCAAACAATAGTTCTTTTCTATACCCAAATAAATTCATGTAATAATGCAAATGTTTCATGTAAATATCATATTCCGGTGGATTTTCATACACTCTCCATTTCCAATATTCCATACTAAACATAAATTCTGCTGGAATCAGATAGCCAAAGATATAATAATTTAATTTATCAATTTCCGTTTTTTCAGTATTACGAATGTCCTTTCCACTCATGAATTCAAATGAAGAGATCCCACCTTTTACGAAAATTGTTCTTTTCCATAAAAGCGCTTTTAATAAAATCTGTGAGTCTATACTGGTTACCCTCTTACAACTTAATATAAAAGAAACCGGATCGTTTCTCTCATGTTCTTTTTTAGGACCTTTGTCATTTCCATTCCAGGGAATGCCCGGGTGGTCCCTGATTACAATATCCGTGGTTTTTAGTTTTTTTCTCGCTTCATAATATAAGTCTGTATCTGTATATGGATACTTCAAATAATCATAAGGATAAATTGTATTTGCTATTTTACATATGCCTAATTCATGCTCTGGCTCATAATCCATTATTTTTAAAAGGGGGATGTTCTTCTCTTTGCCAAAAATAGCAAGAAGTTCCCTATTTGAAAAGAGCACCGGCACCTGTTTTCCCATTTTATAATTTTGATATCTTTTTTCTATTTCCTTCGATTGCCTTATTATTCCATCGAATGAAGCCATATACAAGGTCTGTCTATATCCATGCATCTTTCTAATTGCTGAAAAAGAATAAGAGATGATTGGACAATGATATTTTTCACCCAGATAGTGAATACTTGCAAAGGTATCTAAACAATTAAAGATAGCATCTACTTTTGTTTTCTTTTTTTGCAATAATTCTTGGTCTATTAAGCGGATCAATTCTGTCTCTAAAGGTTCATATCTATGTTGTAAAAGATAAGATAGCATCTCTGTTCTGGAAGTAAACTGTTCTTCCAAATCATCAAAAATTTTATCCGCTACAAAGCCTTTGCTTACCGCTGTATACTCATCCTGACTCAATCTTTTCATTTCAAATTCTTGATAGAATCTAGGCATACAATGATCTGCATATTCTTCATAATGTTTTTTCAAAAATTCATGCGTAATCACCAAACAGTCATTTTGTTTTGCATGAGACAAATTTTTCAAAAACCATTTATGCCGTTCTCCCATCCCAAAATATTCCGTGTCAAAAATAATCGATACAAACATACCTTACCTTTCCTACTCAAGTTCAATCCTAAATTTTTCTCTCACATTATTCATTACCGCTTTTAAATGTTCCATATTCTCACAACAGGCAATGTAATATCCGATCCTAGCAGAATCCGATACGCAATCTTCTATCGTGTCGCCCGCTTGAAAATTTAAAGAATACTCCTGAATATCTGACTCTGCATCCAAATAATCCAAGCCATATATTTTTTTTACGCGCCCTCCGCCATAAGGCGTATGGAAAAACTTCAACACCGCCGCTCTTTCCCAAAACTGCTTTTGTATGGAAAAATCATAATCAACAAACTTTCCCATAGCGCTATCAATCAAATAATTGTAGGTATCATACTCTGACATATATTGAGTTATCACAGAAGAAATCCTGTTTCCGCCACCTCTGGCAGCAATCTCTATCAAAAAAAACTCCCCGTTTTCATATTTATATTCTGCATGTGTAAAACCAAACGGTAGTTGTGACTTTAATATGTATGTGTCATTGATTGCCTTCAATTGCTCATAATCGTATTTCGCGTTATAATGAGAAAATAACAGTTCATCTGCAATATTATCATTATGTTTAAAATGTTTTTTTTCGCTGATTGCCAGCGTATAATGTTTTGACGGTGTCTTTATCCCGTCAATCGTAAACTCTGTACCATGAATATACTGTTCAAGCAAAACTCCATTTTCCGTCCTTGAATATGAAAGCGTTTCTAAAAAATATGTGTCTATCTCTCTCTCCGAATGGATTGTATGTACACCTTTACTGGCATTGCAGTCAATTGGCTTCATTATCATAGTGCAATTCCATTCTCTATAAAAATCGTACGCTTCCTTTTTTGTCCTACACATTTTGTACTTCGGATATTTCAGCTTGATTTCCTTACAAAAATCCCGCATTCTGCGTTTATTCGTATAGAATCCTGCCATTTCCAAACCAATAGAAGGCAAATGAAATTTTTGTCCAATCCTTGCAATAACTACTGTCGCTATATCACACTCATCAGAAATAACCGCATCAATTGGATTTGATTGAATAAATTGGTCTATTTTTCTATCATCAAATATATCTGCCTGTAAAAAAATATCTGCACACTTTTTGCACGGGGCATCCTGCGCAGGATCAATAACATACAATTTATATCCCTTTTCCTTTATTTTTTTTGCCAAATGGATCTGCCATTTTGTACCAGGCAATAAAAGGATTTTTTTCATATCAGCTCACCAAATCACATATTCTTTCTATTTGCTCCATCTCCAACCCTTCATAAAGCGGCAATACCAATACCTCTTTTGATAACTGCCGCGCATTCCTCAAGTCTATATTTTTATACTTGTTCTCAAAACATATCTGATCAGAAGTCAACGGATAAAAATACTTTCTCGCATAAATCTTCCTTTCTTTCAGCCTGTCATACAATTCATCTCTGGTTCTTGCGCAGTCCTCCCCTACCAAAATCGGAAAATACCCGTAATTCTTTTTCACCCCTTGCTTATCCGCAAAGAAATAAATTCCGGGTACATCTTTTAGCAATTCCTGATACCGTTCATAACGGAGTCTTCTTTCCTCAATCGCTGTATCAATATGTTTCAAATTACACAATCCCATAACCGCTGCAAATTCATTCATCTTTGCATTCGCTCCAACGGAAACCACAAGTTCCTCCCCATGAATTCCAAAGTTTTTAAGATCATATAATTTATCATACAAGGCCGGTTCCGAAAAAGTCACCGCACCGCCTTCAATGGTATTGAATACTTTTGTTGCATGAAAGCTAAAAATCGACGCATCCCCATAGCTTCCAATTCCTTTATCCTTATATTTCAACCCGAAAGCATGCGCTGCGTCATAAATAACCTTTAAATGATATTCATCTGCTATTTTCTGAATTTCTTTAATATTACATACATTCCCATACACATGTACCGGAAGAATAGCCACTGTATTTTCTGTTATCAAGCCCTCTATTTTCGTTTCATCAATTGTTCCATCGCTGCGCTTTACATCACAGAATACTGGTTTCAAGCGATTTCTGACAATTGCATGCGTCGTAGAAATAAACGTAAACGGCGTTGTAATCACTTCCGCCCCTTCTGGAAAATCCATGGCCTGAATTGCCAGTTCCAGCGCCATATGTCCATTGACCATCAGGGAAATCTGCGGCACATCCAAATATGTTTTCAGTTCGGTTTCCAACTCTCTGTAATATTTTCCCATATTGGTCAGCCAATACGTTTCCCACAACGGCTTAATGGCTTCTATGTATTCTTCGTACGGCGGTATAGAGGATCGTGTCACTAATATTTTTTCATCCATCTGCGCAACCTCATCTATAATAAAGTCTCCACATTCTGTATCATAACCGGCATCCCCTTTTCCCTACAGAGAAACACAATGCTGCTTCCATCCCCGTAATATGCGTCGCTCAACGCCAGCGCCCGGTCCATGTCTGCCGTATCGTCATAGATCCCCCAGCCCTCTGCTTGATATTGCTCCACTATCTTTTGATACTCGTCCCATAATTGCGGACGCATGGATTCAATCGTCGCTTTCATGAGAGGATGCGGACGCCACAGCAATGCCGCATCCTCTCGCTTTTCATAAAAAAATTTCATCACATCCTGCATCTTTTGCAGATACTTCTCACCGTTCTTCAGCAGCGCTGTGACACTGGTATTATAAAAAATAATTTTTTTCCAGCTTCCGTCCGCCTTTTCTATTATCCTCCGCCATTCCATTGGAATCGCCAGCGCTTCTTTCCTGGTGCTTAGAACCTTATCTATCTTCGGCGAGCCAAGCCCCTGGATTTTTGCCTCCCAATACGCCCGCCCAAGCCCCTGGTCTTCCATGGCCGCAGACAGGACTTTGACATATGCTTTTTTCATATTTTCCGACTGCACGATCACCTGGTCCGCATTCCATACTCCCGGCGTCATACAGAAGTGTTCGATCCCTTTTACGGCTTCCGGATTATCCGGGTCAACATCCCACAAAATAAAATATGGAATATATACCAGATTAGAGGTAAAACGTTTTAAATTCTTCGAGTAAAAAAAGGGGTGGACACTTGTCACATAGTTACAGTCATCATAGGGATTATGGATAAAAATCATGTCCGGCTGCCGGACCTCAAAATTATACTCGTCATACCGCATAACCGGCACATACTCCGGATACTGATCGAATTCGTAATGCATCTGTCCCAGACTCCCGTCCGGCTTCCTATCATAATAAGGAATGGGAATCACATACGCATCGCAGGCCGGATCTTCTCCGGCCGCTTGCCAAACGCTTTCCAAACTGTCCCACATCGAAGCCTTGTACGGCAAAAAGACTACTTCTTTGCGGGTTTGGATCTCGTTTCGTATGCTGTTTTCTATCTTTCGCCCTTCTTTTATCAGGATCCTGCCAATCTTTACAGCATTGCCCCCGCCGCTTTCCAGATCATTATAGATGCGAAAAAGTATTTCACAATAGGATTCTAAAATTGCTATGGCAGCATGCCCTTCCCCTTCCCACTTCTCAATCGCATTTCCGATTGAAACGGCAAATTCCTGGCATTCCCCAAGCATCTTCTGCGCCAGGCGATACTCTTTTTTTTCCAGCGCTCCCCTGATCTCTTCATGGGCCTGATGCAGACTGCCGACGCAGTCCAAAAGTTCCCGCCTCTGCGCTTCTCTCATTTTAACTTCCTCAAATCTTTCTTTCCGTGCGCTACTGCCACACTTTTTAAATAAGGCATATTTCGTCACCTCTTTCTGAGGTGATGCCTGCGGCGTCTTTCGCCATGCGCATTTTGCACAGCCCGCCGCCGCGGCTTCGCTCCCGGTACTTCTCCCCCACGTATCCGCTGGGGAGTTCCCACAGGTCTTGGCATACCCAATACCCGGCCATATGCCGGCTTCTAATGCCGTCTTGTTTTTATGGGCCGTCACAATGCCGGCGCCTATCAATAAGGAAGCTCCTCGCAGTCCACATTCTGACGGCCAGGCTCTCTGGCCGTACTTCTTTGGTAAAATGGCGCCGCTAGCGCCATTCATCTATGAGGAATTCCATTATGAACACATTGCTTTTCCCCTTTTCAGCACCCCTCGCGCCGTGTTTTCCCGTTCAGGAATCGACAGCCCGCAGGCACTGCAGAGAAACTGTTCCCCGGTCTTGACTCCGGTTTGTCCGCAGCGGCTGCATTCGCCGCTGATGCCTTTGGCAAACACCTCGATCAGATGAATCGAGCGTTCACGGCATTTCTGCTCCAGCCGCCGGCGTGCATACCCCCTCTGCCACAGATTGACTGCCTGGTTGATCTTTTTATTGATCCCGGCCGGCGATGTCGGAGGCAATTTAGGGATATACAGAACGCCTGGCTTTTCTGTGCTGAGCATCCGGTTAATCTCAGCGTTGATATAGCTATGAAGTGTTGCCTCCAAGCGCGCTTTTCCAGCTCGGTACTTTTTGCGGCCTGGATTGTTTTGCTTGTTCCGGCTGTAGGAAGCCTGACTTTTTCTCAGATATTCAGTCAAAGCCGTCTGATGAAGATCATATCGGTCTCCATAGATATGACCCTGGTCTGTCACAAACAGAACGCGCATCCCGACTGCCAGGCCAACCTCGTTTTGATATTCTGCATATTTTTTGATTTTTCTCTCTACGGGAACGGCGATACGGACATTTCCTTTCTCCGGGTCAAGCTGAACATAGAGCTGCCGGTTGTATTGATTCTTATCGGTCAATCGGATAAATACGCGTTTGCGGCTTTCTTTTGCCGACAGATAAATCCCATGATCCGCGTAGCGGTAGCCTTTCGGTGTGACCGAAAATCCATAGCCAGCTTCCGTATGCATTTTTTTCAGATGGCGGCGAACCTGGCGGCGCAGATATTGCTGCAGACGGTATTCGTCTCTCACAGAAGCGCGCACTTCTTCATAAGAAGTCTGCCAATTCTCCGATAGAAAAAGATCCGTTCCCAGAAGAACCGATTCCAGACATTGGCTCTGCTTCATGATAAAACGCAGATAATGCCGATCCTCCGCTGTCAGATTTTCGTTTTCGCGGATGTTCTTCTCTATTCTGTTTTTGGTATGCGACCACTGGCTTTTGATATCCCCCAAGGCGTCAAATACCGCACAGTAAAAATATACGGACGGCAGACCCAGTTGCTTACGCAGGCCGCTCGCAGTCATCTCGTTCTGTACCGTATAGCCTGGATACAGTTTCGGCAGACTTTGAATCCCACCGTAGCGTTGATAGACATAATTCTTTACCGCACAGTAGTCCCGAGCCAGTTCTTCCAACCGCTGCATCTCTACTGGTGCAAGCGGTTCTCTGTTATACTGGTTGACCGTTTTGTATAGAGTCTCTGACGCTGTCATTTTATTGTCCTGATTTTGGCTTGAGGGTTCGCAAAGTAAGATACTCTACGAAATCAATTTAAATATAGAAGTCTTTTTTCCTGCGTATTTTATTATACTGAGTCTAGCAAAATTTGTCAATATGTACTTTTTTCCAAATTTATTGCGTTTCTATTCAGATTTCTTTTTTCTCTATTCGTAAAAGGAAACAATGTCAGACGTTTTTTTTCGTAGAGTATCTTACTTGACGAAATCAATTTGATTTTTAAAGTTTATACCCCTGCTTTTTTATTCCCTATTTCTCTGGTTTAATAGCAGGCTTTCAACTTATCCATATTGATCCGTTTTTGTTCCAAAGAAGAATGAACATATTTATCCAACGTGATTTTTACACTGGAATGGCCTAAAATCTCACTAAGACTCTTGATATCAAAACCGGACTCAATACATCTGGTAGCAAATGTATGACGCAATGAGTGAAAATTTGCATCTTCGATCCCGCTTTGGTTTATATATGTCTTAAACCGGTTGTGCATGGTCCGAGGTTCTGCAAAGCGCTCCCGGCTTCCTGTCAATACATAGTGATCTGGCAGACTCTCAAAAGCTGTTATAACCCCCACAACAAAATCCGGCAGCGGAATCATGCGTTTTGCCATCGGACTTTTGGGCTCCGTTATAATAATATGCGTTCTGGCCGCCTCATCCGGTTCCGGCTTTTGAAGGCGCTGCATGGTCTTACAAATTTTTATGGTTTTATCGGTCAATGAGACATCTTTCCATTGAAGCGCACACAGTTCTCCCAGCCGTATTCCGGTGTAAAGGGAAAGAAATACCCCCACTTTATAGGAGTCGATATCCGACAGAAGCAGCGTCACCAGCTCTTTTTCCTCCCGCCAGCTTAACACTCTCATTTCCTTTTGCTTTCTTCTCACACTGACATGTTCAAAACAGCACACCGTGTCCACACCGTAAAATCCTGCATAACGAAAACTTTCTTTCACGACGGTCAGAATATCCAAAATACTTTTTGGCGAAAGTCCTCCTTCCTGATCCAGACGACCATTGGTTAAAAGTCTGGAAACATATGTCTCCATACAAAACGTATCAATCTCCTGTATCAAATATTTCCCTAAGTAGGGGCGAATGTGGTTGTTAATCATATTTCGATATCGAATATATGTAGACTCTTTTACTCTGACTCTTCTGAAATCCAGCCATTCATCCAGCCAATCTCCATAATTCTTTCTGATATCTGCCAAATCCTTTCCTTCTTTTCCTACTTTTTTCTGGAAAACTTTTTCTGACATACTTATTTCATCCTTTCATTGGTACTCAAAAAAAGCAAGTCGCCATACCGGCGACCTGCCAAAATACCCGGCAAGCGCAATCCGCTTACCGAAAAACGATCCATTTAATATCTGTTTTTATCGTGCGAAACACATGGCGTACATCCCAGTCTCGTCTGCTTCCGGCTGCGCTTCGCCGCCTCCACCACATGGCTCATCAAAACCGCCGTCGTCACCGCGCCGACGCCGCCCGGCACCGGCGTCACAGCCTGCACCACCTCCTCTGCCTCCGCCGTGATCACGTCGCCGCACATCCTTCCATCCTCTGTAAAGTGAATCCCCACATCCAGAACGATCTGCTGTGCCGAAAAACACTCCCGGCCAAACATCTCCCGCCGCCCGGCGGCGGCGATCACAATCTCACCCTCACGCATCCTCTGTGAGAGCTCCTCTGTCCGGGTATGACAGACTGTCACAGTCGCATTTCTGTGCAGCAGCAGCATGGCCAGAGGACGGCCTACTACCAGGCTGCGCCCTACCACCACGGCTCGCTTTCCCGTGCAGTCCACGCCGTAGTAATCCAAGATCTCCATGCAGGCCTGCGCCGTGCAGGGAGCAAAGCCGGATGTCTTTCCGGTAAATACACCCGTCAGGGAACCGTCGGTGATCCCGTCCACATCCTTCTCCGGAGCCAGACGGTTTACCAGCGCTTCCTCATCCATATGGGACGGCAGAGGGCGAAGCAGCAGTGCGCCGTGAATTTGCGGTGATTCATTGACCGTATCAATCACATCCGCCAGTTCCTGTTCGGACGCATCCTCCGGCAATGTAAATTTGAAAACAGCCACCCCCACGCTCTCCGCCCGGCGGCAGGCTCCATTCTCGTAGGAGACATCGTCCGGGCGCTCCCCCACGCGGATAATCGCCAGCCCCGGAACCGTCCCCGCCTTCGCAAGCTCCTCCGCCTCTGCTCTCGTCCGTTCCCTGAGAGCCGCCGCCACCGGCGCTCCTTTTAGTATCTGTGCCATTTTTCCTCCTTAACCGACCAGCCAGCAATGATATGCCGTACAACGCCACAAGGGCATGACATCCATCACAATGCTCCAGCGGATTTTACATTTTCTTCAAAGCCCTCTCATAAATCCGGTCCGCCAGTTCATTGCCCCGCCGGATCTTTTCTTCCATCCGATCCAAAATCTGTCCGGCCCGGTCTCTGTCTTCCATGGATTTTGCGTTGATCCGCAGGTTCAATGCCGCAGCCGACAGGGCGCTCTTACTGATCAGCGCCGCGGCCGCCGCGTCGCTGACCGCCATCACCGAGCCCTTTTCCTCGTAGACATCAATCAGACAAAGCGTCTCCAGACAAGCGTCCATAATCTGTTGCGGCACTTCACAGGCTGTAAAAAGCGCCTCCTGCATCTTGGAAGCTTTCTCCGCCTTCTCCTGCGGCGTACTGGACGGCATACGGTATACGGCGGCCAGCGGGACAAAACTGTCCGCGTCGGCCTGAATCAGACGGAGAAAACGAAGACGCAGTTTCTCTGCTTGTGTATTACAGGCAAGAATCTCCTTCTCATTGGCCGCATACTTTTTCTTTCCTACCGTCAGATTTCCCACCATATTGCCGAGGGCCGCCCCAAGAGCGCCCGCCAGGGCGCTGGCGCCGCCTCCGCCCGGCACCGGCTCTCCCGATGCCAGAACCCGGCAAAAATCCTCACAGGACAACGCACTGAAATTTGTCGGTTCCATCTGTCTTCCTCCTTCTCACCGCCATGTATCAAAGATGGCCGATGCCTTTCCAAATTATGACGATCTCTTTGCGCAAGCTTTGGCGGTCAGAACAAGCCGCTGATCTTCCCATTTTCGTCCACATCAATTTTCTCCGCCGCAGGGGCTTTCGGCAGGCCCGGCATGGTCATGATATCGCCGGTCAGCGCTACAATAAAGCCGGCCCCTGCGGAGATCTTCAGATTGCGCACTGTGACCGTAAAGCCCTTCGGCGCTCCCAAAAGCGCAGCGTCGTCGGAAAAACTGTACTGCGTCTTCGCCACGCAGATCGGACATTTGTCAAATCCCAGCTTCGCCAGTTTATCCGCCTGCTTCTTTGCCGCAGGCGTCAGCACCACGCCGTCGCCGTGGTAGATTTTCTTTACAATTGCATCCAGCTTCTCCTCGATTGTAAGATCCAGATCATAGCTCTGTGCGAACGCATTCTTTTCTTCACAGAGGCGAACCACTTCCTCGGCCAGTGCTACGCCTCCCTCGCCGCCTTTTGCCCATACTTCGGACAAGGCTACCCGTACGCCCAGCTCGCGGCATCTCTCCTCCACCAGCTTCAGCTCCGCCTCTGTATCTGTGGGAAACGCATTGACGGCGACAACGCAGGGCAGATGATAGACGTCGCGGATATTGGAGACATGCTGTAAGAGATTCGGCATTCCCTTCTCAAGAGCCTCCAGATTCTCTTCTCCAAGCGCCGTCTTTGCCGCGCCGCCGTGCATCTTCAGCGCACGGACCGTCGCCACCATAACCACGGCGGACGGTGCCAGCTCTGCCATCCGGCATTTGATGTCCAGAAACTTCTCCGCTCCCAGATCCGCCCCGAAACCGGCCTCCGTCACGACATAGTCTCCCAGCTTCAGCGCCATGCGGGTCGCCATAACCGAGTTGCAGCCGTGCGCAATATTAGCAAAGGGCCCGCCGTGAACAATGGCTGGCGTGTGTTCCAGCGTCTGCACCAGATTCGGCTTTAACGCATCCTTTAAAAGCGCAGTCATCGCGCCCGCCGCATTCAGATCTCCCGCTGTGACCGGTTCCTCCTGATAGGTATAGCCCACGATGATGCGGGACAGCCGGTTTTTCAGATCCGTGATATCCGAAGCCAGACACAGCACCGCCATGATTTCAGAGGCCACCGTGATATCATAGCCATCCTCCCTGGGAACCCCGTTGATGCGGCCTCCCAGTCCGTCCGTGACAAAGCGGAGCTGGCGGTCGTTCATATCCACACAGCGCTTCCAGGTAATACGGCGGGGATCGATATTCAGACGGTTTCCCTGATAGATATGGTTGTCGAGCATGGCTGCCAGAAGGTTATTGGCAGCGCCGATGGCATGCATGTCCCCGGTAAAATGCAGGTTGATATCCTCCATGGGAACTACCTGGGCATACCCGCCGCCGGCCGCGCCCCCCTTGACGCCGAAAACCGGTCCCAGAGAAGGCTCGCGCAGCGCTACCACCACGTTTTTCCCAATCTTCTTCATGCCGTCTGCCAAACCTACCGTCGTAGTGGTCTTGCCCTCTCCGGCCGGCGTCGGCGTGATGGCAGTCACCAGAATCAGCTTCCCGTCCGGGGCATTGTTTTCTTTTAGCAAGTTATAATCCAGCTTGGCCTTATAACGGCCGTACTGCTCCACATAACGCTCCTCGATTCCGGCCTCCTCTGCGATACGGCTGACCGGTTCCATCACAGTTTCCTGCGCAATCTCAATGTCGGATTTGTAGCCCATGGTTTTCCCTCCTTATTTTCATGCCTTTACTATATAATATTCCCGCCAGTTCTTCAAGACATTTCTGTGTGAATTGCAAAACAATGGCTTGCCAATAAAATTTTTTCCATATATACTATTGCATGGGAATTGTACGAAAATAATCTTCTATCATTATTTTCATACAGTTCCTTATGCCTGACCGGGAGTTTACCGGTTTCTCTTCCAGGCTGAAACACTTACTTCAGAAGGAGGACACATTCATGTCAAAACAAAGTACGATGCCGCAAGAAGAAAATAAGATGGGCGTGATGCCGGTCAACCGGCTGATCGTCAATATGTCATTACCTATGATTATCTCCATGCTGGTACAAGCTCTCTATAATGTGGTTGACAGTATCTTTGTCGTCAAAGTTTCCCAGGACGCTCTGACCGCGGTATCTCTGGCTTTTCCGATCCAGAATCTGATGATCGCCGTCGGGGCCGGGACCGGCGTGGGCATCAACGCCTACCTGTCCAAATCACTGGGAGAGCGGAAATTTAAAGAGGCCAACCGAGCCGCCACCAACGGACTGTTTGTCATTCTGCTCAGCTATCTGGCTTTTGCCGTATTCGGCCTGTTTTTCTCCCATCAGTATTTTAGCAGCCAGACCGATATCGAGCAGATTATCCGGTACGGCGACGACTATCTGTTCTATGTGACGGTCTTTTCTTTCGGCCTGTTTTTTGCCATGACGTTTGAGCGGCTCCTGCAGGCTACCGGTATTACGATCTATTCCATGATCGCCCAGACTGTCGGGGCCGTCGCCAATATCATCCTGGATCCGATCCTGATCTTCGGCCTGTTCGGCTTCCCCAGACTGGAAGTGGCGGGCGCTGCCATCGCCACGATCGCGGGCCAGATTCTGGGAATGTGCGTCGGTCTGTTCTTTAATCTGACAAAAAACAAAGAGCTGAATCTGTCGCTGAAAGGTTTTCGTCCCCACCTGTTTACGATCCGGACGATCTATGCTGTGGGTCTGCCCTCCATCATCATGCAGTCCATCGGCTCGGTCATGACGTATGGCATGAACCGCATTCTTCTGATGTTCAGTTCCACCGCCGTCAGCGTGTTCGGCGCATACTTCAAACTGCAGAGCTTTATTTTCATGCCGGTCTTCGGCCTGAACAATGGTTTGATCCCTATTATTGCCTACAATTACGGCGCGCACAAAAAGGAACGGATTCTTCAGACGATCCGAACCGGCGTCATGATCGCGGTCGGTGTAATGTTGGTGGGATTGATAATCTTTCAGCTATGTCCCGCTCTGCTTCTGCAGCTCTTCAGCGCCGAGGACAGCGCTGCGGATATGGCCGTCATCGGCATTCCGGCCCTGCGGATCATCAGCCTGAGTTTTCTCTTTGCCGGCTTCTGCATCATCGCCTCCGCCGCGTTTCAGGCTCTGGGCAAGGGAATGTACAGTCTGCTGGTCTCTCTGGTCCGCCAGATCTTTGTCATTCTGCCGGTCGCCTATTTCTTTGCCGTGTCCTTTGGACTGAACGCCGTTTGGTTTTCCTTTCCCATCGCGGAATTATTCTCTCTTTCGCTGTGTGTTCTGCTGTTAAAAAGGACTTATGATACCTGTATCAGAGATTTGTCTTAAAGGGACTTGCCGTTCCTTTCATTATAAGTCCTATGACATTTCTTGGAGTCATAAAAAATACTCCTTTTTGGTAAGAAATAGTATCTCTGCTTTCTTACCAAAAAGGAGTTGCTTTTCCTCTATTTTTTTGCAGAAAACGCCCAGAGATTGCGGATCTGCCCTTGGATCTGTCTGTAGGTCCACTTTTTCTGACTGTTGTTAATACTGTTCGGGTCATGGACCGTAAAGGCTCCGTCCTCATAGCCGGTCAGTACGATAAAATGCCCTGAGTCCGTGAAATCTCCAGGACGCATACTGCAGATAATCGGACTGCCGGCTTCCAGCGCCTGTATCATTCGGTTTTCATCCAGGGGAAGCTCCTCGCTGGCAAGCCCCAGATCCTTTGCTCCCGCCGTCATCAGCTCCCAGGAGCTTCCCACTTCCGTCAAAAAACCATGGTCTTCGCTGAAAGCCGCCACAGTCCCTGGATCCAGAGACGTATCCCCGTTCAGCCCCAAAGCCACCATCGAAAGGCAAGTGGGACCGCATCCCGCCAGCGCGACAATGCTATCGCCGTAACGATCATATCCCCAGCGAATATCCCACTGGTATAAAAGGGGAACGACTCCCTTTTTTACCTCGTCCTTCAGATTCACCTGTACTTTTTCGCCCTTTTTCTCCGGATAATTCTTAACAAAGTCCAGCGTTTCTGGTCGTTTGGACAGCAGAAGAAGCAGCGCGTCCGGATAATTTTCCGGGTGAGCCAGAATATCCGCGGCTTCTGGATTGTCCTGATACATGGTTTGTAGCTGTCGCAGCAGAGCCGCGTCAGCCCCGCCCTGGGGCAGTACCGGTACCGAAACAGCTTCTGTATTCCCGCTTTCTCCCTCCCTCGCGGGCAGAATGATCCCAGTATCATGCTCCTGACCGCCTGTCTTGTCCGTCTTGGCCAGCCGGGTAATCAGACTGGCGCTGGCCTCCAGAAAAAGATTCCCCGCTTTCGGAAGAAAAAACAAAGCAACCGCGACAAGAAGCAGACGAAAAAGCAGACGGCGGCGCCTGCGGATTTTCTGACGGCGTTTTGCCGCCTGCCGGCGCTTTCTCTCCGCTGCATCCTCCTTGCGAGCCACACTTTGGTTCGTCCGGTTTATCCCTGGCCTCCTGCCCATAGCATCCGGTTGGGGCGAGCGGCGAACCATGTTGCGGTCATACTCCTTTCTCTGCGGTCTTTTCCGCTCTGCTGTCGCTGTCTGTCTCATCTTCTGAATCCTTTCCTTTCTGCGGCAGCCACACGGTAAACGTCGTCGCTCCTTCGCGGCTGTCCGCACAAATTTGTCCCCTGTGTTCTTTTACGATTTCTCTGGCAATCGCAAGCCCCAGACCAGAACCTCCCGTGTCGCTGTTGCGGGAATGATCCAACCGGTAAAATTGTTCAAAAATCTTCTCCAGTTGTTCTTTCGGAATATCCCGCCCCTTGTTGCGAATCCGTATCTCCACACCAGCGCGGGGCAGCGTTTTTCGCTTTTTTGCCTCTTCCGCTTCCTCTTCTTTCTCCTTCGCTTCAATATAAATACAGCTCCCCTGGCTGCCATAAGCCAGCGCATTTTTCAAGATGTTGTTAAAAACTCTGGCAATCTTATCCGCATCGGCAAAAATACAGAGGTCTTCCGGTACATTCACAAGGATTGTCCGTTCTCCGGCTTCCGCCATAGGATAAAATTCATCCGCCAACTGCTCCATCATATAGGACAGACGAATGGTTTCCCGCTCCAGCGGGATTTTACCCATGTTAAACCGCGTCAGTTCAAAGAATTCATTGACCAGATTTTCTAGGCGGTAAGCTTTTTTTAACGTCAGAGAAAGATATTTTTTTTGGATTTCCTCCGGCAGGTTTTCCGTCTCGTTTAACAGACATAAGTAGCCGATCACCGAAGCCAGCGGCGTCTTGATATCGTGCGCCAAATAGGTGATAATGTCCAGCTTCCGCTTGGTTTCCAACTGCATCAACTGCTCGCTTTTCAAATTTTCCCGTTTTAACTGATTCAAATCCTGTTCCAGAAGGGCAAATTCTTCATCCAACTCCAAAAAACGGTCGTCTTTCTGAAACAGAACGCCGATATGGCGGAAGATCCGATCCATCTTTTTTAAAAGGAAATTCTCCAAGGCAAAAAAACTGGCGAAAACTACCAGACAGATAAAGGCTATGATAAAACCCGTCTCATGGCGCATGACCCAGACGGCAAACTCCAGGCCCCAGCGGTCTTCTACCATGTCAATAATCACGCCGTTAAACAGACTGTCCACAAAAAACAAAAGAAGAACCGCCACAATAATGCAGACCACCGCCACTCCCAGGTGCAGCCGGAACATCTTATGCCGGAATTCCCGGAAGTACTGCCTATCCAATTCGATACCCCACTCCCCAGACCGTTTTTATGTAGCGGGGATGCTCCGTATCCTCCCCCATTTTTTCCCGCAGATGACGAATATGCACCATGATCGTACTGCTGGAATTGGAATAGTATTTTTCTCCCCAGATCTCGGCAAACATCCGCTCCGCGCTGACCACCTGCCCCTTATGCCGGCATAAGGTCCATAAAATTTCAAATTCTGTGGGCGTCAACGCCAGTTTTTTCTCGTTGAGAAAACATTCATGATTTGAGCGGTCAATCAAAAGTCCTGAAATCTGTATGATCTGATCATTCGCTGTATCCTGCGTATTTCCTGTGTTATAGCGGGTATAGCGCCGCATCTGCGCTTTGACGCGGGCCATCACTTCCAGCGGCCGAAATGGTTTTGTGATATAATCATCCGCCCCGATCGTCAGCCCTGTAATCTTGTCCAGTTCCTCTTCTTTCGCTGTCAGCATGATAATGGGAAACTGATGCTCCCTGCGGATCTGGCGGCAAAGTTCAAAGCCGTCCATCCCAGGCAGCATGACGTCCAAAAGCGCCAGATCAATCCGTACCTCCGCCACACAGCGCAGCGCGTCCTCTCCATTATAATATTTATAAACCTGATAGCCGTCGCTCTTCAGATAAAATTCAATTAAATCGGCCAGATCAGCCTCATCGTCCACCACAAGAATATTTTTTATACGATCCACCTGTAACATCCTCATTTAGCTCTTCTGTAAACAAACACTGCTCAAATAAAAGTATACTCTATCCCTGTTTCAAAGTCTTTAACAAATCCTAAAGATTTTTGTTTTTTCTTTTAATAATCCGTTCAAAAGCAGACAGGAGGCAAACCGTTTTGCTGTCGGCTTACCTCCTGTATGAACAAAAAGGAATCTATATGTACGAAGAAACAAACTCAGAAAATCGAATACAGCAGCGCTCCGCAGACGCCGGCGCCAGCCATGACACAGACTGGACTGATCTTCCACTTTCTAAGAATCACAAAAGCAGCCAGAAATATGGCGACGGAAACATAGCGAATCCCGCTTCTATCTGCGGGAATAGACCGCTGTCCGAAAAACGAAAGAATCAGCAGGGACAATCCCGCGGACGCAATCATAGCTACCACGGCCGGGCGCAGAGCGGCAAGGACGCCCTGCACCATTTTCAGATTCCGAAACCGGTAATACACATATGCCAAGGTCATAACGATCGCGCAGGACGGCAGCACACAGCCTGCTGTGGCGACAAGCGCACCGGGCAGTCCTGCCACTTGAATGCCGACAAACGTGGCAGAATTGATGGCTATCGGGCCTGGCGTCATCTCTGCAATGGTCATTATATCTGCAAACTGCGTCATAGTAAGCCAGGGATGTATCTCCACCACCTGATGCTCGATCAGAGGCATAGCCGCATAGCCGCCGCCGATGCTGAACAGACCAATTTGAAAAAAACTCCACAGCAATTCCAGATAAATCATTTCCTCTCCTCTCCGGCCCGCCCCCGCCAACAGGTATCCACCGCTCCGATCACGCCGCAGGTCAATATAATCAGAATAATGTTAACCTGAAAAAATCGGACAGCCGCAAAGGAGACAACCAGCATGAGAACAGGCAGCAGACGCTTTTCTTTTAGAATCCCCTTTGTCATAGTAAGAACCACGTCCAGAATCACCGCCGCCACACCAGCCAGCATTCCCATCATAGCCATATTGACAATCGGATTGTCTCGAAACGCCTTGTAGAAAAAGGAGATCACAGAAATAATAATCAAAGGCGGTAAAACCGTTCCAATCAGCGTGACAAGAGCGCCGGAAATCCCTGCTACATGATACCCCACCAGAATCGAGGCATTGACGGCAATCGCTCCCGGTGAAGACTGCGCAATGGCGGTCAGATCCAGCATCTCCTGTTCTTCGATCCAGTGCAGTTCCTCCACAAATTTCTTCCGCATCAGCGGTATGATGACAAAACCGCCGCCAAAGGTACATGCGCTCAATTGAAAGGTAGAAGTAAACAGTTTTTGGTAAATCTTTCTCTTTTCCTCTGTCATTGTATCAACCTTCTATCCGGTAATCACCGGCCGATTTCCTTCCGCTTTCTCAATCCAATCCAGCAAACGCTCCCGCAGACTCTGTTTGACTGCATCATACTGGCGGTCATCCGTCAGATTATGCAGCTCTTCTGGATCTTTTCGCAGATCATAGAGAAAATCATCCGCATAAACCGGCGATGATGCCTCCTCTCTGCCATCCAGCCCCGGCGCATAAACCGAATAGAGATACTCCGGCGTGCGGATCGCACGTCCCACACGGCTCTCTGAAATCTGCACAAAAACCTCATTTCTGCGATCTGCATTCTTCTTTTCAACCACGTCCAGCAGATTTTCTCCGATCATTTGATCCCCCACGTCCACTCCAGCCATCGCCAAAATTGTCTTGGGAAGGCTTTCCGTGCTGACCAACTCCTCCACTGCCCTACCGCCCTGGTACTGGCCACCAGCAATCACCAGCGGAACTCTGAGGCTGGCATCATGGCAGGAGCGTTTATAATCGTCGCAGCCGCAAAAATGCTTATCTCGATTTCTTGTATGAAAATGTGAGCCATGATCCGAGGCAAAGATGATAATGGTGTCCTCATACAGCCCTCTCTTTTTCAATTCATCAATCAAACGTCCCAGATTCTTATCCAAGCTTGCGCAGGCGCCCAGATAATCCGGATATTCCTCCCGATAATCGCCCTCCAACGCCTTTAAATCTTTCGGCAGTTCATAATCTGCAAATCTTTCTTTGGAACCATCTGGCCCCTCATAATGACCATGATTGTTTTGATGATGCGGTTCAATATGGGAAACTGTCATAAAAAATGGCTTATCGCTCCGCTCGTCGAAAAAATCCAGCGCCAAATCTGTGATGCAATCAACGCGGTATCCCTGAAAAGATATTTTTTCATTCCTCTCATTGAAAACAAATCCGCTTCGGGAATCCGATGTATACTCCAGCACATCGGCTGCCCGCCAGAAACCGGTGTAGCCGCCCCGCCGGTTCTGCGGAACTGGTTTCTCCCTATAGTCCTCCACAGGAGGCTTTCCCAACTCTCCGTCACTGGCCAGATGCCACTTGCCTATATAGGCCGTCTCATAACCGGCCTCTTCTAAATATCCGGCCAGTGTCGGAATGCCCAAAGGCAGCATGACTTGATTGCGGAAGCACCCCGTTTCCGTCGCATAACGGCCGGTCTGAAAGATAGCCCGGCAGGGACCGCATACCGGCTGCGGAGAAAACGCATTGACAAACCGGATGCCTTCTCCGGCCAGACGATCCAAATTCGGCGTGACCGGAAGTTTTTGACCAAAGCAGCCGCAGGTATCCGCCCGCTGCTGATCGGTAAAATAGAAGAGAATATTGGGTCTTTTTTTCATATGGTATCTCCTTTATCATTATGTTTGCACCACAAATTTTTATGAATCTCCACATCCAATCACACAATTCATCTCGTGCCACTGACAGCCGCCCCAGGCAGAATTGGCAAGCCCCATATCATGAAATCCCATTTTCTTATACATTTTTACTTTGGAATCTAAACATGTCAGCAGTACCATACGCCTTCCCTTATCGCGCTCCCGGCGCAGATAACCATACATCAATTCTCTCGCCAGCCCCTGCCGCCGATACTCCGGAAGCACATCCAGCCCCAGAAGCATGATATTTTTTCCATCCGGATTATGCAGAGAGGCATCCGTGAAAAATTCATCCCGGAAAGAATTCTCGTCTGTACAGAGTCCGTTCAGCAGTCCCGCAATTTTACCGGTTTGCTTATCCACGGCAACCAGAAACTGTTCCGGCGCCCGTTCCACCCGCTCCAGCATCATTTTTCTGGAACAGGCTTCATTGGGCGGAAAACAGATGCGCTCAATCTCTGCCGCCTGTTCCGCCTCGTCCGGACGAATCTCTCTAAATTCAAATCTCTCATAGATTTCCTGATCCGGTAATTGGTATTGACGCAGAAGCTCTCTGGCATAATCCTTTCCCTTTTCTGTCAGATAAGCATATTTACTCTTTCTGGGCTGTATGATCAATTCCTGCTCTTCCAATTGATTCAGCGCTCCAAAATCATATCCTTTCCATGCCAACTCCATATACCGGCAAAATTCATTATTATCCTGAAATCTCGTCAAATACATCAACAGCAAGGATAATTCTTCAACGGCCTCTTTCTGCGTTTTCATTCTTTCTCCTATCTTTTCTTTATTCTGTGATTTAAATAACCAACCATTTGCTTTTGTGCTCTTCGTGCATGAAACCATTTTCCCGAGCATAATACGATAATTACTCAATTCTATGCGCTGTGATGATTGTATAACTGTGTGCATTGACTGTTATGTTACAGTTGTCAATCGTTATATACTAATTCTCTCCAGTTCTCTCTATTTTGGCATCTCTGTTCAAAATCCGCACTTTGCACCATGGAATGACATCCTCTATTTCCAATTGTAAGTTTTTTCTTATGCGCTCTGTGCCCAGAGCCGTGGTATGTATCTTGTCAATATTTTGAATCAAATCATTCATTGCCATTACCGCTTTCCTTCTTATCGGCCTGCAAGTCGTATCCTTATTGAATATTTTTTACGATTCTAATAGAAATAAGAAACCGAGCTGACACTAAAATAAAAGTAAAACTTTCCGGAATTCTCTACTCTTTATTGTACCAGAATATAAACGTGATGGCTAGAGAAAAGTTCTATTTTTTCCATCGAGGATAAATGATATCGGAATGACTAAAAATGAAAACAGGTTATCATAATATGCAAGAATTTCATTTGTACTCAAAAAAAAGGAGAGTTGTTCATGAATATCTATACCTGCACAAAAGAATCGTTTGCTGTAATTGGCAAGGAAGGCTCCACATCCGACGGAGAAAATTTTATTGGGCTATTATGGGATGATGTCAACTCTCATTTTGCTGAGATTGCGCATCTGGCAAAAAAAGAGGAGGCAGGCAACATCTGCGCAATCTGGGGTGCGATGTCCGATTTTTCCCGTTCGTTCCTGGCGTGGGAAGAACACTTCAGCAAGGGGGCTTTATCTGGCGGGGATGGAATGTGACGATCAGGCAGATGCACCGGAAGGCTGGACGAAATGGATGCTTCCCGCCTATGAATATCTGTATGTTGAATGCGAAAATGAAAATACTTTTTCTGAAATGATTCATTATCTGGAGGAAAAAATGAGCCAGAAACACTGGCTCATTAACTGTTTAGTATAACATTTTATTAATCGGGGGTGACAAAATTTGAATCTATGACCTCTCTCCCTAACCAAAGGCTCTAGCAAACGATACCACACGCCGTTCTCTATTTTTTATCATATAATCTTCTTTTATCTATGCAGACAATCACTGCTATAATGTGCCCGAAGGGATTCGAACCCCCGACCCACGGCTTAGAAGGCCGTTGCTCTATCCAACTGAGCTACGGACACGTAATACTCAAATCGGCGTGACAGGATTCGAACCTGCGACCTCTCGGTCCCTAACCGAACGCTCTACCAAACTGAGCCACACGCCGTTTTCTATTTTTTCTTTTACAATCTTCCCATTTCATCTATGCAGACAATCACTGCTGCAATGTGCCCGAAGGGATTCGAACCCCCGACCCACGGCTTAGAAGGCCGTTGCTCT
>CAJUHP010000013.1 GCA_910586125.1 uncultured Lachnospiraceae bacterium
CCCTATTTCGACAGTTTTGTTTTTTCACTGTCTACTTTAGAGGGAGCATATCATTCTCAAAAGCTGCCGTTTCTATTGCTAAAGCCGATATTCACCAGGGGCATATTTCTTAATGAATATCTTTTCGCAGGGAAGTATCCGGAATAATTCCTCGATCACTCTGCCGCCAAACTCTTGGATCCGATCCTCTTCGGAGATCCGGTTGGGATAGTCCGGCAAGATATAAAAGTACATATTCCAGACAATTCCCTCCTCCGAAAATTTCACCCGTCCATTCTTCTCTTGATTCGGGTACAGCTCTAAATACAAATTACTGGGTCTGTGACTATAAAGATAGATATAATCATATTCCGGTGGTTCGGCATCTGGGGTGGCGCGCCCGAAGGGACCCGTCCTCTTTTTCATTTTCCGCTTTTTTGGAATGCGGGAATCATTGATTTCTCCAGCAATTTTACTGAGCACCTTTTCAAAGATTTTGATCATTTCTTTTTCTGGTAAATCGCCGGTTTTCAACCCATATTCATATGTACCGCCTTTCAACATATTTCTGTCCTCCCTATTCTGGTTTGTTGATTTGATATAAGCAAAGTATATCACCAGCGCAAACGGCTTTCAATCTCCTTTCTGCTGCGCAGCCGAGACAATAAGGCGCATAGAAACGCAAAAAGGCGGTACAGCCCTTGTAATCGGGGCGATACCGCCTAAGCTGAAAGTACTTCCTTATCACTGCCCTTGGATGCTCCGGCTCTCTTTCCAAGCTGCCGTGTACCTGTCTCACTGCTCTGCCAGTGCAATAAACTCTTCCAGGCACAGTTGATTTTCCTTGATAAAAGCCGCGGCCTGTTCTCCCACATAACGATAATGCCAGGACTCAAATTCAATCCCTGTCAGCTCTTCCTTTTCTTTGGGATAGCGCAGAATAAAACCGTATTTGTGAGCATGCTCCGCGAGCCATTTCGCCTCCGGCGTGTCCGCCTGCTCATCGTCCAGAGTCTGGTGGGTAACGCCCACAAGATCCACGGCCAGCCCCGTATGATGCTCGCTGGTTCCCACCAAAGCCAGCCGTCTTCTGGTCTGCCAGTAAGCCTCCTCATAATTATTCCCCGCCTCCAACAGCTCCTCAATGGAATTCTGTACAAGGCTGGCCTGCTTTTCGTAATCCCGATAAGCCGAACAGATTCGTAAATCCAAGCCCTCCTCTCTGGCATCATCCATCATCCGTTCCAGAGAAGATTTGATTCTTCTGTCAACCTGCTTGCCATGTCTTGTATCTGCCAGATCCGGCTGAAAAGACCGGGATAAAGGATTCCAATCGTTCACCAATATATACTGCCAACTGCACAGATCCACGGCAAACGGAATGGTCAATGTTTGTTCGGCGGTCTGAGAAGGCGTTTCGTTCTCTCCCTGCATCACAACGGCGCCTTTTGAAGTCAAAACCATCTTGGCATTTGTCTCCTCCTGCTGGCTCTCCGCAGTCGACAGTCTCTCTTCCAATTGCTCTATATAGAACGTATGTTCCTCCATCGCCAGACGATACGTC
This sequence comes from uncultured Lachnospiraceae bacterium, assembly GCA_910586125.1. Taxonomy (GTDB): domain Bacteria; phylum Bacillota; class Clostridia; order Lachnospirales; family Lachnospiraceae; genus RGIG7193. The sequence continues at coordinate 1,544 of CAJUHP010000013.1, forward strand.
TGCTTCAGCTTCCAATGCCTTGACAGCATCACAAAAAAACCAGAACTCGGAACCAGAATCAAAAGAGCTACGATCGATAGAATCAAATGCTTATAAAACTGTACACTTCCCCAATAACGGGTTTTACTCTTCATACTCGGTTACTGTTTCCTCCAGGTCTCCTCCCACATCCATCATTCCCTTAATTCTGGAACCGCTGTTTATAGAAATGGCGCGCGCTTTAATATTGCCCAATACCGTCGAGGTGGAGCGAAGTTCCAAATCTCCGCGCACCAACAGCTCGCCCTCCATATTGCCGCTGAGCACAGCGGTCTTCGCGCTGACATCCCCCCGCACCTGCGTCCCCTTATCCGTTAATATGTCCTCGCGGATGGAAACATTTCCCTGTATGCCTCCCGCCGTAAACTGCAAATTTCTCGCGTTGACATCTCCCTCTATATTCCCGGAAAGTACAATCGCGCCTTCACAGTCTACATTTCCGAAGATTTTTCCCAGTATTCGGAGATTGGAACCGGCAATGATATTACCATTAATGATCACGTCCGGCGTAATGATGGCTTCATACACCGGCTTCTCTTCCTTCGGGGCGGGAGTCGTCTCCTCCTCCCGCAAGGTTTCTTCCTTTGTACTTTCCTTCGCGGTATCCTCATGATAAGAAAAATCCGAGGAGGAAGCCTCCTCTTTCAAATCGGAAAAATCCTGCCTCTCTGAACGGTCGAATTCCTGAGGAGCGCTCTCCTGAATATCTTGTGCCTCTACCGGTTCAAAATCGGTCTCCTGCTCATTCTCGCTCTCATACGCCTCACTTGAGCCGCTGCCATTGGGGTTCAGCAATTCATCAATTGCCTTTTTAAAATTGCTCTTGTTTTTTTTCATACAACTTTCTCCTTAACCCGGCTATTCATTCACTCCATCCTCTGCAACGATTCAGAACGCCGCCTCATTTCCTGATGCCCTCTATCGGAAAAAAGCGCACAATTAGATGCAATGACCAGCTTGGCCATTGTAGTTTATTTCGTATTCTTTCAAAAAAAGAATTTAAAAAAGCAAACTCTGTTCAAATATTATACTATTACCTTATCCACTTTACAAGCAAAATTTTTGCCGGCAATGCAAATCCCCCCAATAAAAGATACTTGTTTTTATATCTGCCCGGTACTGCCAAAGAAGAAAGAGAGGCGGCATATTATGAGCAAAAAATTTCTTCCCCCACCTCGTCGAACCAGCAGATCTCCTTCTTGGATACGCCCGCCAACTGACACAGCGTCTGTATCTGCTTGATTTTTGTTTCCGTGTTGGATGTGGTTCCAATCCAATACGATTTCTTATCAATCACAAGAGAGAACGGTTTTTTCTGATAACATCCAAAAGGAAGAATCTTTGGCAGCTCTTCTGTGATCCACAGCGAACACCCCATCTTCAGCCGCTGGCTGTCTACCGGATACTTTTGAAGGACGTATTCCGTTGTCATGGTCAGAGCCTGCGCCCAGCTTTTTACCGGCGTATGCAATCCTTGATTCCCCAGACAAACGGCACCCGGCCTCCACTTATACTGTTTGGACAAAACCGGGGGATCGGCAGGCAGAGACGTCTCCAGTCCCGCTGCCGTCTCCTGCACGGACGCTTTCCATGCTTCCTGCGCAACAAAACTCAGCCCCGTAAAGGCGGCAATCTGCGCGATCTCTTCTCGAACGCTCTCCCCGGGCTCGTCCCTCGCCTCGTCAAACGGTATGCCGATCCGATCCGCAAACTTATGCAGAGCCCTGCAAAATTGTGCCCGGTCCGCATCCTCTTCCGAGGCGGCCGCCTTCCCCCCTTCTCTTCGGATTCTTCCGGTTTCCCTCATAAAATCCGAATAAAAATCATCTCTTTTAAACAGGTTGGAATTAAGTTTTTCATATTTGGAGCGGTTCTGGCGAAAAAACAGCGATACCATCTCTGCAAACAGCTTCATGCACTCCGCAAACTTCTCCGGCTCTTTGAGAAGCTTTCCGCCCTTACTGTTAAATCCCGTGAAATCCTGCCGACTCCCGTCCCAATCGTCTTCCGGCGTCTGCCAAAAACCGTTGAGAAGCGCAATCAGAGCCGCTGTAAAATACCATTTTCCGTTTTCTGCCACGGTAAGCGCTTCCGGCGTCTTTCCTTCGATCTCCTTTTTTGCCTCATCATACCGCAGGCTGATCTGATACGCCGTCCAGACCGCGCCGTAATGATGCTCAAATACTTCCTCTTCTCTCTTTTCTCCAGCTCTTACCCATTCGTCTACAAAAACATCCTTCTGCTGGAAACCAGTGTTTCCATCCTTTTCTACCTGCATTTTTAAAAGCACCGCCATACCCATATTTCTGGCGCTGCCCGGCTTGCCGGTACAGGCTTTTCTGGCTCTGGCAAAAGCGGACAAATCCATCCGGCTGTATCCCTTGAGCTCCTCACCGCGCCGGACCAAACGAAATCCGTCCTCCCCGCTTCTCACCTTTCTTTCCAGATAGCGCACCAGCTTCTCGATAAAAGGCGTCGTAAAGGCGATATCCTCCTGCTGGATCGGCTTCTGTCGGTTCAGCGCCACGCTGATTTCTCTGGCCAAGCTGCGCTGCCACGGCGCTCCCTCCTTCTCACTTCGCGGCTCTGCCTCAGAGATATGAATCACCCGCAGAAGCACCTGCGCTCTGCGAAACCCTTCCCTCTTCGCCTCTAGTTCTTTACAGCGGTCCGCATCTCCTTTTTGTTTCAGCTTCTCATACAAATATTCCATTTCATAATAGTACCGGGACGCCACAGTGATCGTCTGCGCCCCGTTGACCACAGAAAACGGCAGCGCATCCTCCTGCCCCATCCGTCCCAGAAACAATTCTTCCCGGTATCCCAGATGCCCGTCCGGCTTTTCCAAAAGGATGGTGACGCCGTTATTTTTGAACCAGAACTGTTCCGGCTCCTTCTCCAAAGTTTCCCGAATCGAGGCGTCCACGCCCAGCTTCTCGTCAATTCCGATACGGACATTATTCTGAAAGAGCTGGTCTCCGATCTGATTATACAGCGACACCAACTGATACAGATCAATGGTAAACACTTGTGCGCTCAGACGTCCGGCCGCGCTTTCCTCTTCCGGCCTATCTTCCAGATTGATTCGGTTCTTCACCGAGGGCATTCGTATCATCTCATAGCGTCTCGGATTTTTCAGTTTGATATCGGTCTTGCCGTTTCCCGTAAAACAGAACCGATCCAGAACATAGGTACAGCGAAACGATTCCTTTTTCCTGAAAAGAGCGTCAAAACCGTTTTCCAGCTCGATGCGGCTCTCCATATCCCTGACAAAAAAAATCAGATGAATCCGGTCTTCCCACGGCCCTGCCCCCTTCCCCAGCGTATCGGCCCAGTTTTGTACCCTTTCAAGCAGTCCCTCCTCCTTTTTCTGATAAGCGATAAAAATCATTTTTTCTCCGGAACCGATTCCCATCCGATCCGAATCGCTGATTCCGTTTTCATCCAATCCCGCCAGTTTGCTCAGCTCACTCTGCGCCTCGCTCTCCTGCCACCAGCCGCCGTCGCCGGCCTGCTCGTTATTTTTCAGAATCTGGTTGATATGGTAGTAAAACGTCTCCATTCGCTCTGTCTTTATATTCCCGCACTCCATCGTACTTTGTCTCTCCTTTTATCTTTTCACCTGGATCTGCATCTCCTCGCAGAAGACGGCTCTGCCGGTATATTGTGTAAACTGCCGAGCAAAACGGTCAAGCAATTGATTGTAGCGATGAATCTGTCCAATCAGTTTTTCTTTCTCTATGTATGCGCCCATACCGTTTTCCCCATCCCTCTGATAATTTTGCAGAAATTCCACCAGCCCTCGGTGCCAGTCATCCAGCCTCCGTTCGATATCGGCCAATATCAGATCCCAAAACGCAGCCGTCTCCCCCTCTTTTTCTCCCCTCTGTTCTGCGGCGTAGTTCAGATAGAAGGCCAGCTCCTTTTCCAGATGCCGCAGCGCGTTATCCAACTCGTTTTCACAGGAAAACGGCTGTGTGTTCAGCCGTTTGCTCTTCTCGTTCAGCTCCTCCACCAGATTGATCATCTCCGGATAAATACTGCCCGTATGAATCCCAAAGAGCGTCTTTAGCTGCTGCCGGATCTGCGGCTTGGCCTCCCCCGCGATCCGGATTCCGCAGTACATATATTCCGGCAGATTCCCCGGCTCCTGCCCCGGAAATAAAAGGAAGGCTCCCTGCTGGGCGATAATCCGATTATTGATCTTGGCATGGTCAATAAATTTATAGTTTCTTTCAAACAACGCATTTTTCCGGTACCACTCGGGAGTCCGATTGATGACCGCCTCGTACGCAGAGTTGGTATTCTCCGCGCTGGGACTGAAAATTTCATCCAGAAAAAATATATAAACCATGCCGTCCCGGTTGTCCTTCGATGTCACTTTCTCACGATAATACGGTGTCACTGCAAAATACAGCGCGGTCAGACAATTGTAGGATACGTCCAGCAGACGGCTGGGAAACTCTCCATGCTGGGCGTCAATCGCATTTTCGAGATACCGGTTTTCCCCGGTCAGACGGTTCTGGCGCATGGCGTCAAAAAGATTTTTCTCAAAAAAATCGTTCCCATTCAGCACGCCCCGCCGGAAAATATTCGGGCGACAGGGATTCTCATAAATCTCCGGCTCTCCCCGGTACACAGACAGGCTTCCGTTCTCCCGGCGCCGTTTGCTGTACAAATTTACCCGGTCAATGTAACCGGCCACATCCCGGACTGCCTCCGTCTCCATTCCTTTTTCCTTGGGAAGAAACACTCCCTGCCGTTCGCTCATCTCCCGCCCTCCAAAACTTCTCTGTTCGCTGTTTTTGCCAGCGTACATACCACCTCTCCGGCCAAAATCAGTCCGGCTACGGCCGGAACAAAGGCATTGCTTCCGGGAACGGCCCTGGGACGAACAAGAGAGCTTCTCTCTTCCTCGCTCTGCCAGCCGGCCGCTTCCGGCGCATCCGCACCAAACTCCGGTTTTCGAGGCATCTCCTCCGAGTAGACCACCGGACAGCGTTTGACTCCTCTGGCCTTCAGCTCCCGGCGCATGATACGGGCCAGAGGACAGACGCGGGTTTCGTAGATATCCGCCACGCGAAAGCGGGAAGGATCAAACTTATTGCCGGCTCCCATACAGCTAATCACATGCACTCCCGCCGCCTGCGCGCGCACAATGATCTCCACCTTGGCCGCCACCGTATCCACCGCATCCACAATGTAATCGTATCCGCTCAAATCAAACTGTCCTGCATTTTCCGGCAGATAGAAACAGTGGTGGGTCCGAACCTGAGCCTGGGGATGAATCCGTGCAATGCGTTCCTTCATCACATCGGTTTTATACTGCCCCACCGTATCCAGCGTCGCCGCCAACTGACGGTTTAAATTGGACAGCGATACCGTATCGTTATCAAACAAATCCATTCTGCCTATACCGGATCTGGCCAGCGCCTCCGCTGCATGGCCTCCCACGCCGCCGATCCCAAATACCGCGACTCTGGATTGATACAGCCGCTCCATCGCCTCCTCCCCAAACATGGCTTTGGTTCTGGCAAAAATCTCGTCGCGGCTTATCTCTTGTCCTCCCCGCATACTCTCCCTGCTCTGATCTTTTATTTCCTCTGCTCCCATGGTTCCTCGTTTCCTGTACTTTTCGATGTTTTTGCTTCTTGCTTTTTTATTATATCTGGCCCGCGCCGCCTGTGATATCGGGCAAAACAACAGTCACGGCGAAATGGAATCTGGCATGGATTCTCGTGCGCGGACACGTCTTTGCTGGCTCTCTTTTTATTTTACACGAAATCCGGTCGAAAAGGCAAGATTTTAGTTGACTATTTCAAAAAATGTGGTAGAATATAGTTGCTGGAGACATAGCTCAGCTGGGAGAGCATTTGCTTGACGTGTAAAGGGTCGCAGGTTCGAGTCCTGTTGTCTCCACGAACGCGAAAGAGCGTAAGAAACCGGGAAGCCTTGAGGAATCAGGGAATTCCCGGTTTTGTATTTTGGAACTTTTGAGGATTAACCGGATTTCTTATGTATTTTTATAAAAATACTTGACACGAAACTTGACACGAAATTTCAGCCGATGGAGATATATTCCACCGGCTGAAATATTATTTTATCTGCGATCCAAATACCCTCCGTACACCCAACCGTTATGTACACCTGCGATCTGAATCTGATACCAAAACTTGCCGTTCGGGGCCTGATTTTCTCCGATCACATCCACCTCATTTCCTGGCCCTAGTTTCGGCCAAGCGGCCAGGATACCTTTATCTACACCTGGACCAGTACGAACATTGACATTCTTCTCGTTGCAGATAGCCGGCCACTTCTGGTATGCCGACGTAATCCCGTCGATCTGGCTCTCATCCTTGCTAGGGACGATCTGCAGATCCTCCGCTCTGGCCCAGCCCTGCCGGGTTCCGCCGGGTGCTTTTGCCACTCCCCAGCAGTATGGATACCGGTCTCCCGCATACTCCGTGATGTACATACGTGCCTCGATCTTCGGGATCCCAGCACCTTTTCCGGTTCCGGTGGAGTAGATCGTTCCGTTTACAATGACTTCCGCACCTTCCGCCAATTCGGCGGGGTCTGTTTTTTCATTTGGTGCTTCCTCCTCTTCCGGCTTTGTACCCGGCATGTCTAACCGCTTTGTAAGCCTCAGATCGGCCGTCAGCCACTGAAGGATACCGTGTACCGTCTTATCCGCGTGAGCCTCTGTAATGATGACCGGCACATCTACAGAGCTGTCCATGAAGCCGTTCTCTACCAGATAGGCCCGCATCTTTGTGTTGGCCAGAACATAGTATGCTTTCCGGATAATTTTTCCGCTGCGGTTTCCGGCCAGGCCAGTCGCCGCTACCAACCGATCATACAATAGTCGGGCCAGTTCCTGGCCCCTGGCCGTGCTGCAATCATGGTATACGACGGTTCCTCCGCCGCTCCCGCCGCCGATACCGCCATTGTGGTGCATACTTAAGTACAGATCGGCTCCAAAATTGTTCGCCGCTGTCACCCTGGTACTCAGACCCACATCCTGCGCGCCTGTGGAATCGTCTACCCGCAATACCTCACAGTTGTAGCTCTGCAGCTCCTTCTCCAGCTTGTCCATAATCCGATCATTCAACTGCCATTCTCTGGTCTGAGCTGGATCCAAAGAGGCCAGGCAGCGCCGCCCGGCTGTGTACAGGCCGTGACCGGCATCTAGGGCAATCTTCATCTTACTCATTGCTGTTTTCCTCCTTTGTTTCAATCTTTTCTTGTGTTTGTTGCTTAATCATATGTACCAATGGCATTAAAAACGGCGGAACATCTACATCCATATCAATCATATTTTCTAAGATGCTGATAATCTCATTGCAAATCAGCCAGACTGCCACCACGGTAGCGACAATAAACGGCAGATTTAAAGCCAAACCCATTGTCATAGTAGCGTACTGGAGCAGCACATCCAGCACCCATCCCACCGCAATCAGAAGCCACATGCAGACTTTTTTGATAATCCCACGAATTCCTTTGTAGGAAGATACTTTTTCTTCCCTGTATTTTGCCGCTGCAATGCCGGTAAAGTAGTCGATTAGATTGCAGCCCAGAAGTAAAAATACTGGCACAGCCAAGATTCCCAAGGCACCAAAGAGTGTCCCGAATATGGCGATAAATAGTGTTTTCTCTTTGTCCATAATGTTATCCTTTCTTTTAGTCTAGCGTTCTTAGGTACACTCCCTTTTCAAGGACCATCTCTTTTTAAAACCATAAGGTCTCCTTTCTTGCGAAGTCGCAAATTTATGTCGGCAGAATCGTTCCGATCAGCTCTTTCAGAGCAGCGATTTCTTCTGCCTGTTTCTTTATAATGGCATGAAGCTCCTGGATCGCCTTAACCTCATAACCTTGCAAATAGAAACTGTCAACGCACTTTGGATTGATTCGAGGCATACCATCTTCCTCAAACAAATTGTCGAAATAACCACCCGTATCTTTCAGTTTAAAATGCCCATCTATTTCTTCCAGCTCATCCACTACAAACCCAATTTTTTGGTGATCTTCGGTGTCAATCCAATCAAACTGACGGATTTTAATTTGATCCAGCACAGACAGCGCACAGACATCACTGTCCATAATGTTCTTTTTCAGTCGCACATCGGAAGATGAAACTGACAGCGTCCCGGAGGATGTTGGTAGATTAACGGCAATATTTGCCTCTCCCCCGACATTCAAATATTTTTCCCAAGAGGTAGTATTTTGCTTTTTAAACACAACGGCTTGGACCCATGTTCGGTTATAATTTGCCGTATTATGAGCTCGGATATGAAGATCACCGCCTAGATAAAAAGTCGCATTGGACGAGCAAGTAAAACTTAATACCGAACCAGAAAGGGAAGAAATTGCGTTCGTTTTTACTCCTGAGTTAGACGCTATACTACCTGCGGTTAGATTATAACTATAATTACCTCCCGAAATTCCATCCAACTTCTGTTTATCCGCCGCGCTCATCAACCCCGCCGCCGACTGTGTGGCCGCACCATATGTTGTATTCGTATTGGGAGGAACCTGCCAGGTCCCGTCCGAACGCAGATATCTGGTTGCGGCTCCTGCGGCCGGAGCCGGAACCAATCCAGCGCCTCCGGCCGCGCTCGCCGTTGCTCCTCTCATGTTGCTGTATGTCGTATCCGTAAACTTTGCCCCGGCCGGGACCGATGCTCCAAGAGTAAATGTCCCCAGCCCCAACGCTGCTTTCACATGCGCCAGCGATGCTTTTCGGAAATAGCCGTCTTTCCCCGTGTTGATCACGATAAACTGGCCGATTGCCGGATTCTCTTCGGAGACGTTGGTATTGATATAGCCGGCCATGATGTATCCAGAGGCGTTCGTCACCACGCACGCGCTTTTGGCCCCCGGCGTCTGCGAGGCGTGGAATCCGTCTACCGTATCCGCATTCGCCGCATTGGTGGCACTGGGGACACTGCTGTGCGAGTGACTGGCCAAGGAAAACGCGGAGGCGTGCTTACCGTCCAGCGTATCGGCATCCCCGGCGCTGGCGGCATAGCTGACCCGTTTGCTGGCGTCCGCCGTATTATCCACGTTGTTCAGCCCCACTTCCGATTTTGTGTGCGTATGCGCAGAGGGAGGAAAGCTGGAGGGCTTGCCCGTGACATTTCCCCATGTCATAGCCGGGACATTGTCCACTTTACTATAATCCACACGCTGCGCCACTTTCCCGTCGCTTCCCAGACTGGCTACACCGCCCGGAACGCCCTTGTCCCCGACGACCACAACATTGCCTTCTAGTTCCTCCAGGTTCTCCTTCAGGTATGCGTCATTGTTTAACAGCTTCTCGATCTCCTTCGCCATCTCCACGCCGTCCGCGTCCGTTTCCCAGTCCCACTGTCTGACATCCAGAGTAAACTCCGGCGGATTTTTCATAGTAAAAGCCATACGTGTCTGCCTCCTTCCTTAAAAAATCTCATCCATATCGTAAATCTGCGGAATATCCGCGTCCTTGCCCTTGCGCAGAAAGGTTCGATACGCCACCAGATCTCCCTCCGCATCGAACAGGCCCATCTCCGATATCTCTTCCCCGGTCAGCTCCCCAGCCTCCAGCGTCGCCGTATACCGGCAGGTTGTCTGACCATCATTGACATAGACGTGCGTTTCCACGTCTTTCGACAGCAACTCACCATACAAACTGGTTTCCTCCCCCGTTGTTATAATGGGCTGGCCCTCCCCGTCGATACCTCCGTTTCCCCATGCCATTCTCGTGATGACGGGAAGCGGCTTATCTCCCGCATGGGCCATACACAGTTTCCTCCTTGCAGTCGCAGTAATTACGCCTTTATTGTCTGCCATTTTAAACCTCCTATAATTGATAGATTCCGCCGTTTAGTTTCCGTTTTCCGGACAATTTCCAATTCCCATCCAGTCGGTTTTTATTGTACATCTTGATTCCTCCGGCGCCAGCCGTCTCGACGGCCTGCCCCCGCACCCCGACTCTTTCTTCGGATACGGCTCTATGCTCTGCCGAAAATCTCTGTGCCATTTCTTCCTGACTCTTTAGATACTCCCCTGCGCCGCTCCGCACTGCCAGTCGCTCTGCCGTTTCCCGGAATGCTTTCCCTGCCCCCGCGCCGCCGGTATACAGCCGGATGCGAACTGGATGCAGATCCATCGCACTTTCGACGTTATAGCCGCTCAGCTTACGCCGCCCGTCCAGTTTCCAGCGGTTATTCAGCTTTAAATAGGGAAGGTTAAACAGAGGATAAAATCCGGTAACAAACCGAAAGGCCGTGATCTGCTGCTTTACGGTCAATTCACATACTTCTATATACCGGCCGTAAAAAAGCAGCCGCATATTCGCCGGGATAACCGGAAGTACATTTTGGTAAATTCTCCCCACCAATCGAAAATCCTGGTTCAATATCTGAATCATCAGCCGATATTCTTCTGGCGTCAGTTCTACCCGATAATTCGTTTCCCCGACAACCTCTGCGAGAATATCCTGCAATCTTCGAATGGTATACGGAGAACGCATGTTGTATTTCATCAAAACCGCCGCCCTCCGGTCTTCCAAATCCGCCTCTTTTTCCGGAACAATACCTAACATTTTTTCAAATCTCGAAACGCCCCACGCATCCGCTGTAACGATGAATTCATTGGAGAGTACGTTGTCGGCCGCTTTCCAGATTGCCCGAAACTCTGGATTTTCCGCTGACAGTGCCGCGTGAATCTCCTTATATTCCGCCAGAAACGGGGGCAGCAGGGAAAGCAAATCCACATCCTGAATCATTGGCTTATTCCTCCCCATACAGGAATCTCATCCTTTTCCAGCTTTACATTACTCTCGGACGCATTCACCGTAGTGTTTTGAACGTCCAGGATGCCGGACACGCTCAAAAGACGGTTATTGATCTGGCTCACCCTCACAACCAGATACGGCGCGTCGGCCCACTCCTTCCTGAGCTCCATAAGATAGGCAGACACAGCCTGTTCAAGTGATTTCTGCAGGTTTTCCCAACTATATCCCGGCTCAAAGGTGAGCGTCGTCCGGACAGAAATTTCCTTTGTCCGTGCGCTTTCCACCTTCACCACATGCCCGATCGGCGCCAGACCATACCCCTCTCCACCGTTTTCCTCCGGGTCCATGACAGTCTGGACATTCTGCACAAGGGCGTCGGATGCTGCCTCAAACTCCGAGTTAATAATGGTCAAAAGCACGGTTCCCCCGGTTGTCAGCTTCTTTTCTTTGGCGGCCAGAAAAACGTTGTCCAGCCAATTGCGCACCTCCCCGGTCAGCGTTTCCTTCACCGCGTTGTACCAGATTTCGACGCTTTCCTTCGGAAACAGCTTCGACGGCGAAAGATCGCTGTTCCACACCCTCGTTACTTTGGTTCCGCCCACTCCAGGAATCGCGTTGGTTTTCTCCAGATAATCCCGCACATTTCCGCCAAATGCGCTTTCGTCAAAAGAGGCAAAGTACCTTTTCCGCAGCGCTTCCGTTTCCTCCTCCTCTTCTCCGGGAATCAAAATCTCTGTCAGTTCGGCGCTTTGCAACCCTTTCATGTATTCCAAGGGAACCATTGTCCCCAGATATTGGTTTCCCACGATTCCGGGGGATTCGCACTGGACCTGGTATTCTCCGTCCGCCATCTTTTCCAGAACGGTATAGTTGATCTCTCCAATATTGAACCGCTGGCCGGAAACATCAATATCCGCCGGAACAAACACGCCCTTTCCAATCGCGTGGGTCGCCGGATATGGATAAATCCCCCGCTCCCGGCACCGCAGGATCAGAAATTCTCTGGAAGCGGAATCCCCATAGGCTTCCTGCAAAATCGAATCCAGTTCCATGTACAGAATCTGTAATTCAACCGCAGTCGGTGAGTGTGTATCCCATATAACCGAACCTTCCCGTTTATCCAGCTTATCCGGCACGCGGGCCAGCATCCGTTCCAGAAGCGATTCATAGGTTACATTTTCATATTTCAAACACTTACCTCTCTTTCCGCCTGCACATCTCCAAAAATGGTATGTGCAGTAAATGACACATGGACGACTCCTTTTTGCGGGAAGTCAAATGAAAAGTGATCAACACTTTGAATCCGATTATCCCAAAGCAGCGCCTCTGTAATCCGGCGTTTTAATTCTGGGCATACATAGGTAACTGGTTCCCCGTAAAGATCGGAAAGTTCTATTCCATAATTCCAGCTATACATGATATATTGATAGCGTTCCGTCATGATCATTTTGTAAATTGCCTGCCTCATGGCTTCCCGCCCATCCGTATACCCGCGCACCGCGTTATCCTCCTTCCGCATCCGATAGGTCAGACTGGGCGGTTCTTCCACTTCAAAATCCTGCTGCAAAAAGCCAACGGTGGACGGAATCATGTTTTCCCTCCTATCCGGTCTATCACAATGAATTTCTGCCCCTCCTGCTGCCGGAGGAGTATCACCTCATCACCGATTTCCAGAGCGTTGTGAATGATAACTGGCTTTTGTCCCAAAATTGAATGCCTGTGCTTTTCAAACGCTTTTTCGCCGGTGCCTCCTCCCTGATTTTCGGTTTCCCAAATTACGTTTACGTTCGTAACATAATCGGTAACATTTCTTGTCAGGATCATCTGAGCTTCACCGAGCTTCATTTTTTGTTCCACGTCGATTTGCAGCGGGGATTTTGCAAGCACTTTCCCAAAATACACGTGGGCTGGCTTAGAAGCTTCCCTCTCCTCCCGCGCTGCTCTTTTTACTGCTTCTAACAATCCGCTTACATCAGCCAACAAATTCACCTCCCCGCAGAGTCAAATCCATCCAGTGTTCCCCTTCTCGGTATGTGTGCCGGCAGCTTTCCACCAGCATAAAATTTTTAAGCCGGATATCTCCCAGATCCAAATTTACCACAATCATGCTGCCGGCCCTCACCCTGTTGTCTCCCAGAACGCCATTTAACTTCAAGTTCCGCGTTTTTTTGTTATAAAGTTTCAAAAGAGCGTCGGCCTTGGCCTGGCCGTTCTCCCCCTTTTTCAGAGTGTCAAAATACTGCAAGATTCCCCATTTATTGATATTCCCGGAATCCTGCGCGATATAAACCTCCCGGAACCCAGTGTTGTCATTGTCATAGGTCAGCTTGATTCTGTTATATGTGTTGTCATCAATGGAAGACGTATACTCAAAGTTTTCACCGGTTTCCTCGTCCACCATCAGATATGCTCCTGGACTGCCCACCGCCATAGAAGAAAGATGCTTCAACGTCAGCTTCCCGAAATCGTCATAGAATACGAACATTTCTCCGGTGTTCTGCAACGTCAAATCCAGGGCGTTTTGTATCATCTCAAAAAGAGAAGTGTTTTCTTCAACCCTTGATGCGATGACATAGTTTGTATTTTCCAGGGTTCCGATGTTCAAGGCATAATCCGAGGCAATCATCCTCAAAAACTGATCTGCCGTCTTTTCCTCATAAACGATAGTGTCTTTATTCTTCAGATACCGCAATTGATCATAGGCGGTAACGGTGAGGAGCTCTTCCTTTGATCTCTGCTGTTTAAACACAAAACCAAAGAAAATCTCATCGCCGTTTTCCTTCATCCGCACGGCGCTGCCTTCCGAAAAATCCAGCCCATCCTCCTGCAGCACTTTAAAAACCAGTTTTCCGGGGGTATTTTTCCTTTCTGTCGTCCATTCCACCCCTTCTTCTACCGCGGGGAGATATCCTTTGGTTCCCGTTTCGTTTCCAATCAGGAGTTCTACACTCATATGCTTTTTCCCTTCTAAATGGTCGGTAACGTCAGCACCTGCCCCGGATAAATCCGGTTGGGGTTTCCCCCGATCACAGAACGGTTTGCGTCATAAATTACGGTATACTTGGAGCCGCTTCCATAAAATCTCTTTGCGATTTTCCACAGACAATCCCCTTTTACTACCGTGTATTGCTGTGCTGCGTCCGGAGCGGGCGAGGCGATGGTTTCTCTCGACTGCGTGGCTGCTGCTTTCGGTTTTCCCATATCCATACGAATGTTTACGGTCTTTGTTCCATAATCGCGCCACTGTTTCAGCTTAATCTTGACTTTCAAATCCAGTGCATCCTTCGCGTCTTCTGTAATTCGGTAGTCTTCCATCGCTACTCGGAGATTGGTGTCAAACAGTCTTTTATCATCCGGCCGCTTTCTGCATACGATGAATTGAAACGGCTTCTTACCTGTTTTGAGTGTTTCAAAGTAGTCCAGAAAAAAATCTGCCTCTCGAAAACCGGACGTATATGAGGAAAATGGATAATGGAACTGAGGTATCATGCACTCAAACTCCACTTCCGTTAAACCAGCCTTTCGCAGTAGATTAATCTCCCCTTCATTGATAAAAGTAACCGTCTTGTTCGCGTTGCCGATCTTTAACTGCAGCTTGGCAGGCGCAACCGGCAGCAGGCATTTATCCAGATAAAATTCGTATCCGCTTCCTCCCATTATTCATGCACCCCCTCCGCTGAGATATCTATAGCTTCCTCCATCAGGCCCGTCAGATTGGACACGACGCCATCCAGATCCATATCTTTCTGAATGGTATTGTAATTCGTCTGTTCCAGATGAATCTCCGCTGTGGTAAAGCGGTTCACGGATTCCTGCTCGGCCAAGTCCCGGAGATATTTCAGCTCCTCCCCGCTTATGTCCATGGCGTCCGCCATCGCCCCGGTATTGGCAGCGATGTCGTCTACACCGTTTCCGATTCCCGTCATGCCTGCGTCGTAACCGCTTACATCCGTATAATCCTCCGGCTGCGGAATATCGTTGCCGAAAAAAGAACCGAGGTCAAAATTCGCAATACTCTCGTCAATTCCTTCCCCGAAGGAATACCCGGCATCCCAGGCTTCGCCGTATTCAAAACGCTCCTTATGCCAGACGGTAGGATCGATTTTTTCCATAATCTCCTCCCCCTGCCCAAAGGTGTCATCCACCCAGCCGGTAAGAGAATCCCGCCAGCCACTGACCGCTCCGGCCAGCTCGGTACCGAAAATCGTATCAATCGCACTGGCCAGCGATTGCAGCAGGGAAAGAATGCCGTCCACCAGATCAAAAAACAGCCGGGCAATCGCACCGACGGGATCGCTGAAAACATTCCCCAAGAAATTCGCAAAGGCCGCAATAAAATTCCAGAAAACGGCGAATAGATCAATCCCGAAATTAATCAACGCGACAAGCAAATTTCCAATAAAAGCTGCCGCGGTTGCTATTCCCCCGCAGATAAGCCCCGTTGCGGAAACCGAGGTCCCCGCAAAGTGATTCACCGCCGCTACCGCCGCGTAAAACAGCGCGATCAGCGCAATGATTAAAATGATAATCCAGACAATCGGACAAGCATACATGGCGGAATTCAATCCCCACTGTGCCGCCGTATCCGCCATCGTCGCACCGCTGAGCGCCGCATACACCGGTACCGCAAGCATCTTGGCAAAAGTCAATGCGCCCTGTGCCGCGGCAGCGGCCAACGCCGCCCCTTTTGTCAGCAGCAGCCAGCCATAATAGACAGCCAGCGCACCGGCGACACCGTAAACAATCGGGGAAATCCATGACCAGTTCTCTTCTAAAATCCCGGCTCCGGCAGACAACAGATCAAAAATATTCAGTGTCATTCCGGCCGCAACCGTCAGCATCTCAACGGCGCCGTTTACAAGCTGCTGAAACGCTTCGCTGTTTGCGATCTCATTTAACCGCTCCAGAACCGGCTGAAATGCCATCAGGGCCGCATTCTGAAATGAGGTCCCGATCTGTTCAAAGGTTCTCGGCATACTCTCAAACTTTTCGTTCGTCTCGTCCGCCACCGCAAAGAGGGCCGCTTTTACAATCTCCGCGGAAATCTGCCCTTCCGCCGCCATATCCTTTAATTCCCCTTTTGACACTCCCAGATAATCGGCAATCGCCTGGATAATATTGGGGGCCTGCTCCAGAATGCTGTTGTATTCCTCGCCTCTCAGCACGCCGGATCCCATTGCCTGTGTGAGCTGCAGCATAGCCGCATCTATCCCCGCCGTCTCCGTTCCGGCAATTCGGAATTGTTTGTTGACCTGTTCCATAAAGGCAATGATCTCTTCCGAACTGCTAAACGCATCCCCGGCCATCAGACCCATCTTGGCCACGGCATCGGCTGTCGCCTGATATGAGCCTCTGGAACGCTCCGCAGAGAGGTAGATCATGTTCTGCAGATCTTCGGTTGTCTGTAATCCATCGTTCATCAAATTCAGACGCGCCGTTGTCGCTGTCATCTGGTCGGACATCTGTAAGACACCGGAAAGTGACTGAAAGGAGGCATAAACAGCAACCGCTCCTCCGATCGTCTGCATCAGCCGGTCCGCCTCATCCGTCCCCTGTGCGATCTCGCGGTTGAATCGGCCCTGTTCGTCTACGTTATCCCGAATATATCTTTCCGTACCTCCTATGATCTGCGACAGGCGGAGATAGGCTTCATTTGCTGACTGGACATCCATATTTTCAACTGCTTGGCTCATCCGTTCCTGCACCTGTACCGCCTGATCTAACTGTGACCGCAGCCGTTCCAGTTCCTCGTTTGCCGTGTTCGCCCCCATATTCAAGGGATTGCTCTCGATGGTCTGAATACGTTCTTGAATTGCCTGCAGCCGATTCTGCATTTCGTCTAGATCCGTTACCATACCAGGCGGAAACAGATCGGTCTGCGCAGCACGGGCGGCAATCTGCTCCTGCGTCCGGTTCAACGTATTCAGCATCGCGTTGGCACTGGCAGCTTCCTGCTGAAACCGCTCCATTCCAGTTCCTGTAAATGTCTCCAACGAATCGCTGCTCCATGTTACCGGAATCTCTACCGGAGGAATATTGGAAAATGAATCCCGGACAAACCGCTGGATATCGTTTATGTTCTCAGAGAACTGCAGATAAACGGCGTTGACCGCCTCCGTATCCGTTCCCTGCATCACCTTGTCCAGTTCCTTCTGCTGCTGAATTAACGCATCTAGCTGCCCTCTCAGCCGTTCAAAGCCCGCATTGGCGCTGTCCGTTCCCAAATTGAGAGGGTTATTCTCGACCTGCTCTATCATCTCCTTTAAGTCCTGCAGACGGTTCTCCACCATCTGGACATCATAGGCAGCCTGCGGAGAAAGGATCTCGGCTTCGTTGGACTGCTGCGTAATGCAGTACTGGGTATCACTCAACTGACCCAGCATGGCGTTTACGCCGGCGATCTCTTGCTTTGCTCGTTCCATCCCCGTATTGGCAAACACGTCGAGTCCTTCAAACGACTGCCATTCGGCGGAAGAAGGCGGCGCCGGCAGGCGAACGGAGGAGACTCTTGACGCTTCATCCGCAGGTGGATCGATATTCTGCAGAGCCGCATCCAGTTCCCGTGCCGCCAGCGTGGCCTGAGCCAGTTGATCGCGCATCCCCTGCAAGGCCGACGTGTCCACCGGCTCATTCATCACCGACTGCATCTGCTCCATGGTAGAAACAGACATGTTCACCGCGTTGATCACCTGCATCAGAATACCGGTAAAATTGTCCTGCAATTCAATCGCTGACCGTATGCTTGCCATGCTATCGCCTCCTTCCTTTTCTCCTGCCCTTTCCTTTTTTTCCTTCCCGCTCCATGCGTTCTTCTCGTACTTTATCGTTCTTTATCTTCTCTTTGATCGCCGCAATCGTGAATGCCTTTTCCCTTTCATCCATCGCCAGAAAAACGGAAGGACGAATATGAAGTTTCAGGAGGGCGTAATAGGCAAAATTTGCCTCCCAGTCCCCTCCTTCAATCAGTTTTTTGCTTCTTCCACCTTTTCCTGGAAGGATACGTCAAACCCCTGGAATTTCTGTACAAAGGCGGTCAGTTCACTGTACTCGCCGGGGTCGTCTACCATACTGAGCAGCAGATCCTCCGGCGTTTTCACGCCATAGGAATCCTGCAGCTGCGCATCCAGCAGATCCGGCACGACCACCGAAGCCGCGATCATCTTCTGCATGTATTTACCGGACTGCACTTTAGGGCGGAACAGATTGGGCTTCCCGGTAATCGGCACCTCAATGGTACACGCATCCCGAAGCTCTTCATTCTCCCTGGATGTGATATGCCGAAACTCCCACTCCAGAGGCTTCCCGTTTTCGTCGCACAGAGATTGGGTGGGGGCATAGGTTCCGTTCTTTTTGACGGTCTTATTGGCCTTCATAAATAGGCTGAATTGTGACATGGTATTTTTTCTCCTTTATGTTTTTATCGTTTTCTTATAGGCCGAAAGCCAGTTCAGTTTGTCAGCACGCCCGGCATATCCTTGAATTGTTCCGGCATATCCCAGCTTTCAAAGGTACCGGAAAGATCCTCTTCCAGAACATCCTCTCCAGACAGCATCTTTGCCAGGATAAAACTGTCACACAGACAGCCCCGGTGAATGATTGTCTGCCGGCCGACGACGCTGGACGGATCTTCATTGCTTAGCTGAATTTCAAAATACGGCATCACCCCCGTTTTCTGATAGGTGTCCGCCATCCGCCGCAGATAGGACTGGTTATAATGGGCCTTCCCGCTCCAGGTCCCGCTGCCGCCGGCCGCCTTGTGTCCCATGCCTACTCTGCCCATAATAGGTACGTCAGCGATATTGACCTCCCATTTGCTTTCAAACTCGGTCAGGCTCATGAAATTGTATCTACGTCCCTCGATCGTGATATAGCATTCCGCCAAACCACCAAATACCGCATCATTTGCGGTCATCATTGCATTCATTTCTGCGCTCCTTCCTTATGCCACGGTTACAGCCATATACAGCTTATCCATCGCATTTACCACCGTGACCATATCTGTGACCACAACCGATTTTTTTGTGCTTCCCGGCTCGATCACCACATCCGCGTCCGAAAAATTTTCGATTGCCCGAATCTGCTCCAACTGCCTGTGATGCGCCACGATATCGGACCAGAGGGAAATACGCCCCGCTGCATCGTTCGGAACCACCCCCAGATATTTCGTGTTAAAAAGCACGGCAATATCGTTACCGATCTGGTCGATCACCCGAATCGTCTGGTTATCCCGGAAAAGTTCTCCCATCGTCTCGGAAAGCGTCGTCAGCGTATTGATATCTTTTAAAACCCGAACCTCTTTTCCCACCAGATGAAACGTGAACTGACCGGCCTGAATCGCCGCTTTTAACTGACTCTGTGTGTTGGGCGTTTCCACCGTAAAAACGCCGTCATACTTCTTATTTTGATTACTCTTATTAACGGCGCATCCGGCCGAGGCGCCTGTCACCCAGTACACCAGACCAGCTTCCCCCCATCCTTCGTCCAACACCTTATTATTCACGCTGATAACTCCCACCGAGTCCGCTTTTGCATAGTCATAAAGAACGACCTGAAATTTCACACCCATTTCATCACGCATACGTTTGTTATAAGCAGCATACAGGGATTTTGTCGTGTCATCCGTTACGGCCACGCCCATGGTATGGAACGTAAAAGATTCTGCTTTATCCAGATACGCCTGATGATCGGCACCCGTTGTCTCCCCGTTTTCGCCGCCGGTCAGGGGAAGACCCGCCGCCGCTTCCAGCATGATTCCGGATTTCCATTTCACGAACTTATTGTCTGTCAACTCGTCTCCCTTTGAAACGGTCTGCTCATCTACCATAACCGTCCCCAGAAATGTCTTCACATCAAAGAGAGCTTCCTCATCCGCGTTTACCTGAACCGTGATTTTCAGGTCATTTCCCCGCACCCCAACATATCGAGCTTCCGCCAAATCGTTGCTGGCCTTTTTTCCGGAACCGTTCAGCCGGTACGCATAAAATGTTTGTGCGTTCCGAAACAAATCCCAAAGCCCTTTTAACTTGTCGCTGCTGCTCTTGTAACCGAAGATCTCCAAACTATTCTGCCGGAAATCTTCATTTGTTACTTCAAAGATTTCCCCGCTCACGCCCCAGTCCAGTTCTAGGGGCATTGTTGCAATCCCGCGATTAGAGAGAGAAGCGTTTGCTGCCGATGCCGAAACGAAGTTGATATAAGTACCCGGCAACTCTTTATTCTGTGTTACAAAACTTCCGCCGCCTAAAGCCATTTTTATTTCACCTTACCTTTCCGATAGTCTTCCATCTTCCTCTCCACCTCTCTCATCGTATACCGTTCGCCATCAGTCAGAAGGGCCTCCAACATATCCCTTCTGTCCCGGAAACGTGCCGAAGAGAGAAGCTGTTCCTTTGAAAACGTACTTTCCGCTTCCCCAGTATGTACGGAGACTGCTTCCGGCGTATTCTTTTTTTCTGCCATTTTGTCACCTATCCTTTCACAGAAGTCTCCGCAGAAACTCCATCCATCCTCACGACATTTTCCTCTATTTTGTAAACAAACCGATCATAATTCACAAAGAAATGAAGAATGTCATCAACTACTTCATAGTTCCGCTCTGTCCCCCTTATCCAACTCTCGCCCACTTTCAAACATTCCAGACACCGAAACAACCGTTCTGCCACCGCATAACATTCCTCCTTCTCATGCAGAGAATCTTCTGGAAAGTACTGAATACAAAACGGATTTCTCCGGAAATACCGTTTTCCGAAAAACAGTCTGTCGGCAGGGTTCAGACACTGGATAAAAAAACAAGGCTCTTTTAAGCCTTGTGCCTTTGCTTCCCTATAAATTTCATACCCATCACCAAACTCTGCGTGCAGAGAAATGCTGACGGCTTCTAGAATGGCGTTTATCATCTTATACACCCCTCTAAAAACTGTTTGATTCTAGCCTCCAGCATTTTGGGAGCGATCTCCCTTATTTCCTGCTCGGACATAGTAAGCATGAAGCGGCCGGGAACCCAGCCGCTGTGACTTGCTGTCCTGTGACCATATTCCACGTAGCTGGCATACTCCACCGGGTTCACGATCTCAATCACAAGAAAACCCTCATTTCGGTTGATCTGCAAAGTGTCCGCATACGCCTTCGCGTTGCTGGTCTGCATTCCCTGCGAACCGGAGCCAGGGCTTTGAGACGTCCATCCTCTCCTTAAGGTGCCCCCCATTTTTCCGGAAGGGTTTACCTTTTTCCGATAGACCTCCCCCTTCTTATGTTTTTTGCTGTCCCGTTTCGCGATCACTTCGATTTCTTTTGAATAATCCCCTACCGGAGTACGCTTGATAACCTTAGCCAGCAGACGGGCCGCCAGCTCCTTCGCACAGGACTCCACAAAGACATCCGCCTCTTCTGCCTGGATTTTGTTTAATTGCCTCTGAAGTTTTTTCAGATCAGAGGACGTAAATTTTCCCGTTCTGCCCATTAAGCCCACCGCTCAAACAATTCCAGAAGAATTTCTTGATGTGTTGGATACACCGCCGCTGCACCGCTGCTTTTGTAATCGGTGCTCACCTGATTCTGTCTTACCGTAATCCGGGAACCCGGCTTCACTTTGATCTCCGGAGACAGAAACAGTTTGACCGTCTGGGTTATCGCGGCAGCCGGGCCAGCAGAGCCAGCCGCTTTTACGGTTTCAAAAGAAAGCCGGCAGGGCTCGTTCTCCCAAACAATCACTTCTTCATCCTCAGACAGCTTTGTTTTTTCACTTCTTACTGTTCGATGTTCTGCAATCGTACACCGCCCCTCATACATGGCCTCCTGGGCCTGTCTGGCCGCTTTCCTCGCGGCCTCCCACGCTTTTACCATCTCAGACTCCTGTAACAGGAAAATTCATCCCGTCCGTGCGTCAAAAGGTAGTTCAGGAAAGCGGTCAGCCTCTGTTCCGGCGTCAAAGTACCCTCCCCAGTTGCAAACACCGTGTTGGTATCGCCCTCTTGTATCTGCTTCACCGCAAAATCTAAATCCAGCCCTGCGATCTCGTCCGGTGAAAAAGTTTTCTTTGTCGTCAGAAATTCGCCGATTGCCATATCTATAGCGATATTCGCCAGCCCGTCCGGAATGGAAGATACATGACAGTCATTTTTTATGGTGTTTTCTACCTTCTGGATGGAGAAATTCAAAAGAACTTCATCCCCCTCCTTCAGGGCATAACCGAACGATTCCAGCCTTTCTTTTACCCGTTCCAGCATCGCGCTCCCTTCTTAGCCGCGGGAAATAATCCGGGCAATCGGAATCGCTTTGTGACTGATCGTTTTGTTTTCGCCGTTGCTTACCAGCGACCAGTTCTTCCCGTTTTTCAGCTCGGCATCCGTAGGGCTGTTGGTGCGCTGCACAGCTTTCAGATAGGAAATGCCGGCCACACTTACGGCGTTGCGCTTACGGGAAATCAGAGTGTCTTCTCCGCCTCTTGTCTTTGCGTCGCGTACCATCTCATACGGAACCTTTGCCCCCACGGGTTCAAAGCCGATCGCACCCTCCCCCAAAATATATGTGGTGTATTTTGTATAAGCATCCTGCGCCAGAACGCCCTCGGAAGCCGGAACGGCTGGGACTACCTCCACGGGCATGGAATCATCCATGATAACCAGCCGTCCGTTCCACGTTCCCATGCCGAGATCCCGTTCCATCCCTTCCGCATCCGTGTATTTCAGATACGCCAGAAGCTTCAGGTTTTCCAGGTTCGTTGCGACGGTGGAGTGGCAGATCACCAGGCTGAACTTCTGCTTGTTATCGCCGCAGGCCTTCTGAATTGCCACGTTCAGGGAAGTGGCTCCCATGCACTGATCCGCTCCCGCCGCCTCATCCGAAATATTATAGGTGTGCTTATCAACAAACTCCGCGTTCGCCGTCTTAATACTCCCCGTTCCGGTTGCAGCCATGGCAAAGATACCTTCGAGGAGCGCCAGCAAAGTGGCCTGATCCACGTCATTCCAATAGCGGTTGATCTGGTTTCTCACGTTCGCCATGAAATCAACGCCCCCGGTTACATCATAGGAGAAATCAGCTTCAATCCAGCCCTTCATGCGCCCATAGACGAAAACCCCCTGTTCAAAAGTATCGGTCCGCTCTGCGGTCAGATCGGTTTCCCCGTCGTAATTCAGCGCATCCCCGCCGATCAGACCGAAGAAGGGAAGAACGGCGTAAACCGTCTCGGTCTGCGAGTTGGTGACGAAGGTTTCCCGTAACCGCTGATCGGAGACGATCGCCCTGGACTCTTTCAGCTTATTTAGTTTCACGTTCGGGATAGCAGACATATATTTCCCAAACGCTTTCTCATTAAAGCTCTTTGCATCAAATTTTGCCATGTGTTTTGCTCCTTTCTAACAGATTACTCGGCATCCGGATTATTTTCGACGTAGGCTGCCAGTTCTTCATAGGTCATTTTGGACATATCCACTTTTGTTCCCGGTTTTACATCTCCGGAGGCTCCCGGCTGGAATCCTCTCAAAGCCGGCTTTGCCTTCTTATCCGCAAACAGATACGGGTCTGACTTCTGCACCGCCGTCATCTGCTCCTCCCATCCAGCCAGTTTGCCGTCCTCTCCCAATTTTACTTTGGTGAGGTCCAAAAGCGCGCGAACCGCCTTTGTATTCTTAGCTCCGGCTGCGGTCAGTGCCGTTTCCACCGCATTATCCAGCCTCATCTGTGCCAGCTCGGCCTTGTGCGCCTTCTCCTGATCGGCATTCTGCTGCTTCATGGCTTCGATCTGCTTTTTCAACGCCTCGTTGTCGCCTGCAGAGGCCCGCAACGTTTCTAACTGCTTGTCCCGGTCGGCCACAGACTGTTTGAGGGTTTTGTTCTCCGCCTCCACCGTATCCAGCTTTGTCTTTTGCACATACCCTTCCAACTCCTTTTCGGATTCCTTTTCCGCTTTGGCTGCCAGTTCTGCACTGATACCAAGCGCAATGAATTCCTCTTTTTTCATCTTGTTTCACCCTTTCCTTTCTTAAAAATCAGTATAAAAAAACACTCTTGAAGGTTTCCTTTCAAAAGCGCTTATTTTTGTATGCTTGACCATTGCTGATAATTTTTGCATCTGTTTCCTTGTGATGATGTATTATCCACCGTCTAAAGCCAGTGGGTTTGCGGTAGCCATTTTTTCAAATATTTTCGCCGTTTACACTCACAGAATTCATGTTCCGCATAGATTTTCTCCTTTAATCGGTTGTTTTGGTATAGCGAAGAATCACTAAAGCATTCAGATTACTACGGTCCATGCCAACCTGACAAGATATCTGATTCGTATTGACCCAAAACGTCCAGCATCCTTCTGAATGTGGATTTGCGTTCGATATCGGGGAGCAGTTTGCGTTACTCATTGAATATGTATGACCGCCGGATATCCATATCCGTTTTACATGTTCAATTCCGTGATCTTTGCTGACGGCTATAGCACTATTTGGCATTGCACCAAAATCCACCGTCTTCTCATACAGCGGTTTCCCGTCAATCCACGTACCGACACGCCGTTCCTCAAGACTGTATGTATGCTGCACCTGTGAAAAGTAGGTTGGCCTATATTTAATGCAGTAAAGAACGGCAGTATTAGTGGGACGAACACTGAAAACAATCGGAATTATCGAGCTTAACGTGTTTCTTGTAGAGTTAGCATAGAGAGAACTACGCGATGAGCCCGATATTGTTGCATCCATTCCCTCTGGTTTGTTATCGCTTGTACTGCTATTGAATGTCTCCATGAGTATTGTGTTCTGCGTTCTATAATTCCATATGAAGGGGATGCTAGTAGACGCTCTATGTGTACCAACACCTTGACCAGAGCCTTCTTTATACGTGCGTCCTCCAGAAATCGTTGCGACATGGCTGTTCGCCCCCGTCCCCCTCAGAAACTCTCCTCGCAGGTCCGGCACAGCAAATGTCGTTTCACCGTCCCCACCAAAGAAATTCACGGAACCAAAATTATTATTAAAGTGCTGAGCTAGATACGGATACTCTGCAATCGGATATTCTGCACCATCGCAGATCAGATAATTCGCCGGCGCAACAGTGCCCATATACGATATAATCTCGCCAACAGGTGTTCCTGCCGTCTCATTCAGGATTTCCATGTCTGGAAATGTGATGTTTACCGGCTCACTGCCATCATAGGATTTAAAAGGCAACATTCCGCTGAACGTCACCGGATGAGGATTCGGGAGCGATTCCGGCACGCCCTGCAGGTCCTGGTAGTTCCCAGAGAATTCCTCAATCCCCAGATCACCCGTAGTCAGATTCCCTTGCAGCGTCACGCCATTGATCTGTGGTTTTCCGTCCAAATCCCCGTAATTTGTAACGCCTCCTCCGGACGCCTGCACGTTCTTTATTTTTCGGTTTAGTACCGCATATACGTCATCTGCTTCCATACTTCCTCCTACGTCAGTTTATACCAGGTATCCGTTTGCTTGTGGAATTTGTAATAGTCACCTGTGTCAAGACAAAGCGCAGAACTTCCGCTATCCACATAACGAGGCAGCTTGTCAACATCTTTTGAAAGCCCCTCGTAGCTGCGCTGATTCCCTTTGGCTTTTACGGCGACAAAACTTCCCAGGTCCCAGATCTCTTCACCTTTTTTGTAATTCTGACCATCATATGTTGTTGGGCCACTTGCTATCATTTTTCTCCTCCAAAATAAAAACTGCCGCTGTTTCATCAGATATGGTCAATCCTATTTCCATTGTCAATCCGTCTACCTTCGCCATAATTCCCCTTTCTTTCCACGAAAATCAAGTATTCGTAAGGGTATTCCAAATTTATCCACGCAAAAAGACGCTGCTGTTTTGGCAACGCCTTTTCGTTCGGGGGATTTGTCAATGAAAACTTTGTTGGGATTTCATCTCAATTATGATTATAAAAAAATTTTTCGTAACATGTATAACAATTTTATTCTTTTTCCAAAAATCATTAAAATTACATTTATTTTTGGGCATATGATCAACTTCTTCTTTGTTAATTAAGAAAAACATTGCCAAAGTGACGATCCTTGAATCTCTTGCTATGAAATTTGATTTTGTTCAGTCCGAAATGGGGAGCTCTATTAATTCCATTTCCCAAGCAGGGGGCAAACCTAACTTAATTTTATTTTCTTCCACATCTTCCACAATCAAGTCAATTTGCTCCTGTGTGTATCCCATTTCTTTTGCCTTTTCTAAAAATTCTTCCTTGCCCATTCCACATACAACCTTTCTATGGTTTTTCCCACCTCTACCGCAATAGGTCTTGGTGAGGGGTTGTTGCAGTATTCAGACCATGCTTCTGCAATCATTTCTGAATATGTGTTTTTGTTCTCATTGTTCCAAGCATATTCCGACAGATCATCTGTCAATTCTAATACCGTCCGGCTATCGAACAGGTTTTGAATGTTCTTCTGCTTGCTTACATTAAGCCAATCATCAAGCTGATGACCAAATTCATGGTCAAAGGTTGCCTTAACTGTTGAACAACCTACTGGATGCCACTTTGTTTCCACCTGCCTGACCCCGTTCTGCATTGCTTTTTCATAGTCCCCAAAATAACCTTTGTTCAGGCAAATTCCACGGCAAACATCAAAAGGCGGTTTCGGCGACCAACTGGAAGCCATTTGATATTTACCTACTGATAAATGTTTTCTAACAAAACTGCTTGCCTGTTTATTAGCCCATTGGATACATTGCTCATCACTCCACCCATATGTATTATTTTCCTTTATCCACTTTAGTTGCCTGTCGAACTCGATTTCCTTTGCAAGGGCATTTCTTGCATGGGATTCACCCACGAACCTAAAATTGTCATCCACTAAATCAGGAAAGACCTGTTTCATATTGGTCAGCCCTTGATTCCATTCATTTACTGCTCGAATGTCAACACCTTTGTATTCCGCATGGATTCCAAGCACTTTTTCCGCATATTCATTTGCTTCTTTGACGGTTTTTGCCGGGGTAAAGTCGATGCCGCCTTCTTTCAGCAGGTGTATCCTTGCGGTAGCAAGATCAGCTTTTGCATCCGATAATTCAGGAAGCAGATCCATCATTCTCTGTTGAACTCTTCCTATATCATCATGCTGCATGAACTCCTTTTTCCATTTCTGCCATGCCTGTCTTTCTACCAGAGTACTGAAATCATCCTCCGACATATAAAACTTGTTGTTGATTTCCTCCAGCTCAGTATACTCCGTCTGCAAGGCATTTAATTTCTGTTCAGCCTTTCTAATTTCTTCCCTTGGTGTCAGTTTAGCATCTTTATTTACTTCTTGCAACCCAGATTTATCGCTACCGTTAACAAAGGTTTTCTCCCACTCCTGATAATTCATATCTGCCGGTATGTAGTAGGTTTTTCCTGTTTCCTCATCTCTCGCCGCCCGCTCCCCGATCTGGCCAAAATCATCTTCAAAATAAGGAATGGTTGTACTCCTGCACCATACATGAAACGGCGGCGCTGTTACGCCTGGTTCAAAAGCCTTCATAGGAAACACTTTCCCGTCCATCTCCCGGCAGATCTCCGATGTATGAGAATCCAGTGTAGCCACAATCTCATACTGTTCCACATCCAGATCGCGAAAACAATCCTTCTGGGCTGCAGAACTGAAATAGGCTTCCTCTGTCATGACAAGCCGACCAGCATTATTCTTTGAAGTATTCATCTTTTTGGCAATGGCGTCAATGGCCTTCTGCGGATCCTGTCCCAGCATGATGTTCTGAGTCAGCTCCTTATGAACCTCTGAAATCAGCTTTTGCTTGTTACCCCATATTCTTTCCGAAAAATTTTTTCCGTCCGCTGCCCACGGTTTGCGGATGACTTTCTCGATCTTCCGCTGATCCAGCCCTGCGATATCCCAGCCGATTCCGAACCCTCTCTGCAATTCAAAAGCCGTATGATAATAACCATCCAGATATATGTGCTTCATAGCTCTGTCTATGCTGTCAAGCTGATTGCCAAACAGTACTTCCAGACTCTCCTGAGTTTGAAGTTTTAAAGCTTCCAACCGGGATATATGAAACCGGGCCGATGCGTTCTCCAGCTCTTTCATCCACCCCTGGCTGACCGCATTCTCCTTGCCGTAACGAATATAATCCCGGATATCCCACTTTAGCTCCGTCAGCTCCCTGACAGTAAGCATTCTGCGGGCCTCGGTCACAGATACCCCGTTATTCGCCGCAAACCGCTGATACCAGGTGTTGATCTTCCCCTCGATCTCTTTCCATGCCCGCCGGTAAATCCGCTCGATCTCCAGATAGGTGTCAGCTCCTTCCCTGTTCTGCGCCGCCTCCATCTGTCTAAACCGTTCTTTCCAGTAGTCACTGTTTTCCACCGGCGGCTCCCTCCTGCTTCTCCGACGAATTTTCAGACCCAGCCGGGTTCTGGAACGGGTCATATCCCTGCTGCCTCTCGAACTCGGCCTGCTCTTCCTCTCTCTGCTTTTTCAGACGCTCTAATTCCCGCTGCGGATTATCAATCCAGGGATGTTGTTCTATGATCGTTTCATCGGACAGAATCCCCGCGGATTTCTGACAATTTTCAATTGCCTCCGTCTCATTTATCAGGATATCGCGATTAAAAACGATCTGCACATCCTCTCCCTCAAAATCCCCCTGCCCGGTATTGGCCAGATACATATTGATAAACCAGAGTATCTCTTCAAAAGCGGCCTGAAGCTCTGTTTCCATATCATTCGCATCGAGATCAATATCGGAATACATGGATTGAATGTTCATCTGATTCGGATTGCCGGAAAGACGATCATCCTTTGCGTCGTAGCCCATGGCATTTTCAATCAGAGCCTTCTTGAATATCTCCAGAATAACCTTGTAGTTTTCGGCGTTTATCGTAATTTCAAGGGTTTCGACTCCCCCGTTGGTATCCCCGCTGCTCCGGATCTTGATCGCCCCAAAGGTGGCAAGATTGCGCCGGAACTCCCCCAAATCCTGCCCATCATAATTCTTCAGCACAAGGATTGTGTTGCGGGAATCCTCCTGCATATTGTTTTCAAAGTCCGACAGCATGATATTAATCCCATCCTGCAAAGATTTTACCTTTTTTAGCAGAGGGATTTCCCCTTCGTTGTATTTCAGGGGAATCAGTGGAATCTTCTCCCAGTTTAGCCCAGTTACTTCCCCCTTGTCATCCGTGACGGCTGCATAGGTGTATTCAAAGTTTTCTTCCTCCGTGTTTATGTCCGGGATAAGCGTACCGCCATCTAGGATGAACTTGTGAATCCCGGTCAGATCGTACACTTCCACCTTCTCGATGATTTTCGGCGTCGTCCCCTCGTACCCCGTCACCAGATAAAGCCTGACTGCAAAATCAAGAATTGTATGTTCGCTATCCTTCCAAAAAGGCAATATCTCATAGGACGGGAAAAGCCGGAAGTCCAGTTCGCCGGTATCTGTATAATAGGGATACAGCCAGGCAATCCCTCCATTCAGGGCAGCTTTGCCACCGTTTTTCAGCGTTTTCATAAACCGCTTGTTGAACACTTCTTTTAAAAGCTCAATGTATTGCGTGTTCTCCCCCTCGACGACAAAGGGCTGTCCCAGCAGATAATTCGCTTTCTGGTTCACCATCTTTGCGTACTGGTTATTGATCAGGCGATTGTTCGGAAGGTTCTCAACCGTTTGCAGCTCGCCGCCCTCGCCGATCATTGTCCGCTTCCGTTTCAAAATATCATGCTCATTGTCATAATACAGATGCCCCTTGATCTGCATCACCCGCTGCGGGCTTCCTTTCCAGCGGGCAATCTCCGTTTCCAGAAATTCCTTATCGCTCATGCGGCTTTTTGCCCCCAGCGAAATCAGATTCCGTATCTTATTTGTCCAAAAACCAAAATCAAGCATCCGGCCTCCCCCTTATCATCAACCATTTCTCCATATGCTAATTCAATCATTCAAAACTGAAAACGTTCCCCATACTGAAATCCTCCATCGCGTAGCGCATGGCGTCCATCAAGTGGTTAAAATCGTCTATGGGTTTGTTCAGACGCTTCCCTGTCTTTGTATCAGTGTCCCAGGTATAATTGCTGATCTCCGTGATGAAGTTCACGCACCGAGGATGAACTATGATGTGATAATCCTGTAAATAATCAATTCCATTGTTTACGCTGTCCTTGCCCTTCCTGGCAGGCCGGATATTGGAAATCCCCAGTTCATACAGGCGATCAATACTTTTCGGTTCTGCCGATTCGGACCGGATTCGCTCTTTCCTATACCCCATACGGGTGATTTCCGAAGCGATCCTTTCGTTGCTCATGCCGTGTTTATACATTTCATCAAAAACCCATAAGGTCTTGGATGATTCCTGTACCAGTCCACAAAACAGGGCAGAAGGATCGTTCGTATAACCGAAATCAAGACCGAAAGCAGACCGAACACTTGCCAGTCTGCGGACTTCATCCACATCGAAAACTTTTTCTTCCCAGTTCTCGAAGATCAGCCCATCCACAATCCCCCAATCCCCTAAGCCTGCCACACGATAACGGCGGGGATTGTTCAAGCGCATTGTTTCAAACACCTTGCGATCCGCTTCATCCAGCCATTCATTACAAAGGTAGTTCGTGGTCATAGCAAGGGTTTCATCATCCGGGTTGTCAAAGAACCGCTTCTTCATCCAGTGGTGTTCATTCCACGGGTTGAAGGTCAAGGTGATCTGTTTGAACAGCCCCGTTTCCGGTGGGATCGCTCCACGGATGGATTCATCCAGCATATTGAAATCACTCTCATTGCCGATTTCATACGCTTCTTCAATCCACATCCAACACAAATACCCATATTCAACGGTTATTGAAGTGACTTTCAGCGGATCATCCAGCCCCCGGAAATATATCTTCTGTCCGGTGGGCTTGTAGGTCATTTCAAGGGGGCTTTCCTTTATGTCCCAGTGGTTTTGAACACCAAGACGGTTGATAGCCCATTTTAATTCCGTGAAGCAACTGTCCTTTAGTGTCCTGAACACCTTCCTGACAACCAGAAGATTAGCGTCAGGGTACTTCATCATGTTCACGATATACCACAAAGCGGTTGTTTTTGACTTCTTGCTTGCACGGCTTCCCTTGCAAACCCGGTATCTGCCTTTCCACTTCCAGAAAGTGCCGTATCCCTTGCCCACATATTCAGGAAGGGAAATCCTGCGCCTGCTGGAAGTAGCTGCATACTGTTCAGGCATGCAGAGACGCTTCTGGTAATCAAAAACGTGCTGGTTACTAATCCTCAAGTTTGTCTTCCCCAGAAATGACAACCGGGATATTCACGTGGACATCCAGCCGGTCATCCCACATACCTAAATGTCTT
This sequence comes from uncultured Lachnospiraceae bacterium, assembly GCA_910586125.1. Taxonomy (GTDB): domain Bacteria; phylum Bacillota; class Clostridia; order Lachnospirales; family Lachnospiraceae; genus RGIG7193. The sequence continues at coordinate 32,645 of CAJUHP010000013.1, forward strand.
CCCAGAAGCTCAAGAGCTTTCAGCTTGTCGTTCAGCCTGATCTCACGCTCAACCCCCTCCCCCTCTTTTGTGGGAATCACCTTTACTTTCACAGATTGGATAGCAGCGGTATCATCGGTGGTTGCGCCCTCTTTGATCGTGGCATCATCTGGATCAATCACATCCGCAGCGTTAATAAAGGCGATCTTTGCCAGTTCAATGACAACGCGATCCTGATTTACCCCAGTTCGCCGACTCCGCTCCGCCATCCTCTTTGAAATATTGTTCTGGATACTAACATTTGCTAACAATCTGGCGCCTTGTTCATTGGCGGTCCTGACAGAATACCCTGCCCTGATAGCCGCTTGTGTTGCGTTCAGGTCAATCAGATATTCATCAACGAAACGCTGCTGCTTCTCTGTTAAATTTGCCACCCCGCAACACCACCTTTCTGTTTCTTTTTGACGACGAGAAAAACACCCGTCTTTCGACAGGTGTTCTCCTCGGACGAGATCGCGCAACCCTTTGGGAGAGATGAATTGCATCCGATCACAGCTTTATGGGGGTGAGAGCCCTTTCCGCTGGGTCCTCTGATTATGGATTATATCACACTTTTTTATCAGTTTTATCGGACTTTAGAAATTTTGACATTTTTTCGCTTACAGTTGCCTGGCTCGCGTGTACCGCTCTCCCAATCTTCGCCTGACTCTTTCCTTCCATGTAGTACATACGAAAGCACCGTCTGGTTATACTGTCCGGAATCGCCTCAATCCATGCTTCCACTTCACCCACTCGGGCCTTCAGCTCATCAATTTGATTATTCCATATCTTCCGCAGGTCTTCTTCTAGGTTATGATCGTATCCCACTAAGGACTGTGGCTGCGGATAGCCTTTTCGATAGTCCAGAATCACACTGTTCCCGATCAGAATTTCGCTCCCGGCCAGGTGGTCCAAAGCGTACTGCAGTTCCCGAATCTCCGCCTTGGCACTTCGATATTCTTCCAGCCACTGCTTGTCCATGATACTTTTACTCCTTTTCTGTGATTTCTTTCCCGCATAAAATCCTGCAATCCAGCACATACTACTCTCGAAAGGAAGGTAGTGCCATATAAAATCCGATTACTCAGATAAATCCACCAACCGTTATGATGATAGTGACATCCCCAAAGTAGATCTGCCGAAGGATAATGTTCCCAATGACGCAGACTATATGGAAACGCCTTTGCCGGAAACATCCAGACCACATAAAGACGGACCAGGAGGGGATTAACATCCCCTCTCCATCCGCTTCAATTGACACAGCTCTACCAGTGTCCGGCTCTCCTGGCGCCCGTTCGGCTTACGGAACACAACCACATGACGGCTTACATGTTCTACCACGCAATACTCCTTTACTTTTCTTTGTATCATCTTCTCTTCGTCGTAGTATGTAACAATAAGTTCCCGCATCTCTCCTGGATGCAGACTGGCCCGCATCATGGCAATCTCGTCCTTTGTGATCGGCGCCTTCATCGCAATCTCTTCCACCATTTTCCCTGCATCCCGGTCCTGCTGCATTGCTTTGATCACGGTAGCCGGAATGCTATTGTACTGCCTGTATTTGCCGCTTCCTACCATCATCCTCCCTCCTAAAAATTCATCCACAGTACTTCGGTTCGGCGCTGCTGGTTATGCGTTCTGACCTCGATCTCATCCCGATTCCAGTTTTTCAGGTATGTATCGTATAAACTATTATCATAGCCGGACAGCATTACCATAGCCTGGCTTTTGCACAACGTTTCCAGCAGTTCTTCGTGATTGGCGTCTGTCATCTCATACCGATATTGTTTGCGCCCTCTTGTTTCCATCACATACGGCGGATCCGCATAAATCAGTACATTTTCATGGTTGAACGCCCGGATTACTTCCAGGGCCGGACGGTTCTCGATCTGAACATATTTCAGACGTATTGCCATTTCCACCAGATATTCTGGAAATTTAATCCAATTTTTCAGAGCATAGGCAGCTTCTCTGCCGTATACATCCTTTTTCCAGGATTGCTTTTCTGATAGCCGAAAACCATGAGACTGCATAGCTTGTATGGCAAAATATCCGGCTCTTTCAATCGGATCCTGCGGTTCATTCTGAAAAGTGCTGTCATACACCTCTCTGCTGTACGGAGTAAGAGAAATCCATTCTTTTAACCGTTCCCTGGTTTCCTGCTCCCGGATAACCCGGAAGAAATTCACTACATTACCATCCAGATCGTTGATCGTTTCGATCCTGGCCGGCGACTTTTCAAACAGTACCGCACCCCCGCCAAAGAACGGCTCAAGATAACTATGATGCGGCGGCATATGGCTGATAAGCCAAGAAGCTATCCGTCTCTTACTCCCCGGATAGTTTAACAATGATTTCATGCCTTCCTCCCGAAAACCGCTTCCCACTGTTCCGATATCGCACACTTTTTACAATGATCGTCCAGCGCTCCCTGATTTCCGCAGACACGCGCCCAGTAACAGTACCCGTCACAAATCGTTCGCCGCAGCTTGACCGGGTCGGCGTGTCTCTCTTCCAGAATGACGGCAAGGGTGATATTCTTCTCTTTCTGGTCCATGGCACGGACGACATCTTTTGTCGTCTCAATCTCATGTTCTGTCATCTCGTTTCGTCTCCTCCCTGATTTTCGTATGTATCTAAAAGTAGATAAAAAGCTTCGATCGTCATGGCGTGTTTGGTAAAGCATTTTTGGCCGTGATCCAGCCAACTATCCGCCATGATATCCATGATTGTTTCTTCATTGGAAATCATTTCCAGCAAAAGCGCCCTGTCATAGGTCGGAACCTTCCGTTTGTCCTCCGCTGTATCCAGGTCTTCTCCCGGTACTGCTTTTTCGCATCGGAGCGAACAGTCTGTTGTACATGCAATGCAGCACTCCTTTTCGCACGCATCTATATTATCCAGAGCCGGACAGGATACCACATCCCATCCCAGAAGACATTTTTTCGGTTTTGCTTCGATTTCTTGCGACGTCGCAAGATTTTCCCCTGCCGTTTCATCCAAATTCTCTGCCGCAGGCTGCGCTTCCTCTTTTCCTTCTGCTTCGTTCCATTCCGGTGCAAATGGATCATAGATCTGCAGTAAGATGTCCACAAACTTACTATACGACATATGTATCTCTTGTGTCCAGTTCTCTGCGTCGAAATCAATTCCCAGGTTATAACTCCCAAAGTTATAGCCAAATTCTGAACTTCCTCCGCCATGTGCTCCATAGGGTGAGATTAGGCTTTTAACTTCTTTTACTTTCTCTTGCTTCGTATTCTCTTTCCGACAAATGTGCATCAGTTCCGGCAAATACTCCTTCCCGCGCCCTTCCAAAAAACGTTTGACAAACCAGGCCGCGTCTTTTTCCTGTATTTTCTCCGATTGCCCCGGTGAAGAAACAGCCTGTTCCTTCTGGTCCAGCCAGCCGCACCGGATACTGCAGGAGAGATCACAGTCTGCACAGCACCGTGCCAGCTCGCTGCAATAAGCCGCCGCACCACAAAATCCAGATTCGCTATAGCCGAAAATACATCGTTCTGGCTTGTTCTCTTCTGGCAGCCTTTCTTCTTCCTGCGCTTCCAATTCAATCACATCCGGCAGCAGATCCGCTGCTGCTTCCTGAAAGACAACGGGTTCCGGTATATCCAGCGCATCCGGTAGCAGATTGGCAACGGCTCCCTCGACCACAACTGGCAGTACCTCTGTTTCCTTCTCCGGAAGACTGGTTCTTCTCAGGCTCTCCTTCGTCGTTCCCGTCTCCGGCTCTCCTTCGTCGTTCCCGTCTCCGGCTCACCGGCTTGTCCAGAATCTGGATTTTCCACAGACGAACTCCCCGTCTCCATCTGCCCCTTGTCCTGGCATTCCCCTGATTTTCGTATGTTCCGAATCTGTAGCACTGTCATCTTCGGATTTACTTTTTCTCTCTGTTCTTCTGTCATGGAAAGAAGCTCCTGCAGCTTACTCGAACTGTATCCAACCCATTTCTCCGCCAGCTTCGGGCTGTTCCCTTCCTCAGAAAAATACTCCATGATGTTGATCTGACGGGAAGCTGCCGATTCCGACATCCCGCACTCGGTTCTTACATATTCGCCAAAATTACGGTATCCCCCCCGCCTGAAACAAACGCTCATCCCGAATGCGCTTTAAGTAATACCCCATGCTGACTATCGCCTGCTGGCCGGTTCGCAGGTTTCCCTGTACAATCCGGTTGGCTCCCACGTAATCAACCGTCTCCCAATACGGCCGATCGCTGGCCGGTATCATGGTCTCTTCCATCCTCTCTCCTATCCTTTCTCAAACTCCATCCGAAAGCCGAAGCGCTTGGCCAGCGCCTTTACAACGCCCCGGATGGAGTTGACAATCTCTTTCTCCCGCTCCGGCACCACGTCATGGAGCCGAATGGTGATTCCGATTTCTCTCCTCTTTCCTTCGCTACTCACCGTTCTCCTCCTCCAATATCTCATAAAATTCACTGGCTTTCATCTTTTGGCAGTGCGCTGCCAGTTCCACTTCCCCGTCTGCTTCTATGCTGCCATACAACTTGTCACCGACCGAAAACAGGCGTTCCCTCCAGCGTAGCCCGTATAGTCTGAAATAGTCAAACAACTGCGGTTTTTCCACCTTAAGTGCTTTCACTGCTTCTCGCCATTCTTCATTCATGGGCGTTTTTACCTTAAATTTCCCTTCCTCACGGCTTAACAGAAAATCCCGCAGTTTCGTTACGTCGGCTATCGTTGGTTCGATGTGAAGCCGATCCGAATTCAGATAAAACCGGGTGGTCTGGATTCCATATTTCTTTCGGATCTGCTGAAAAACATCCACTACCTTTTTCCGGTCGGCAAGCCACCGGAAATAATCCTGATATAAGATGCTCCCTGACCCCACCTCAAAGTAAACATTCATCTCCCACGTTCCCCCTCCTAGATGATTTTCCGATTCCACACATTCCGCATACAAGCTCTGCAGAAGAAAACATCGGTTCCCCGTTTTGTATGTATCCACTCTACCTCAGACAAGTCTTCGTCCGAAACAATGCGCCTTCCACAGCCCTGACAAAGCACCGCGCACACTAACCTTCGTTTCGTGTCCTGTCTACTGATCTCCACACCGGCCCGACGAACTGCGCTCTCCAGCATTTTATTTCTCTCCATGCTCTTCTTCCTTCCGATATTTCCGAATTCTGGCCTTCAGACTTTCCATGACCCATTTCTGCGCGTCGTCCTTCCGCTCCAAAGCCCGGATCACATCCTCATCGCGGGTTCCGCTGCAAACCAGGTGATGGACGATCACTTTCTCGGTCTGCCCCTGGCGGTGAAGCCTTTTATTCGCCTGGGTATACAACTCATAATTCCAGGTCAGGCCAAACCAAACAACGTGATTCCCTCCCTGCTGTAAATTTAACCCATAAGCGCAACTGGCCGGATGAGCCAGAAGAATATCCACTTCTTTGCGATTCCACGCATCCTCATCCTGTGCCGTTTTCAGTTCTCGCACCCGAAGTCCTTTCCCGGACAAGGCTTCCAGAATTCGAGACCGGTCATGCTGAAAACTATAGAACACCAGTGCAGGTCTGCCCTGCAGCGATTCCACCAGTTCCAAAAAAGCCTCCACCTTACACCCGTGAATCTCATGAACACCGTGGGCCTCGTCGTACACGGCGCCATTGGCCAACTGCAGCAGCTTATTGCTGAGGGCAGCCGCTCCGGCGGCGCTGATCTCGTCGCCCTCTTCCGGTAAGGCCAATACCATTTCTCGTTCCAGACTCGTGTAGGCCTTCCGGGATTTCGCATCCAGCTCTACCGGAATCTCATGAAACGTCACGTCCGGCAATTGCAGGTAATCCTCCGCTTTCATGCTGATACATATATCCACGATTCGTTCCATGATCCCCTGCTCACTGCCCGGCTTTGCCTGATAGCTGTATATCATGCCGTCCGAGCCTCGCCGATCTGGCTGGAAGAACCTCTCGCGAAATTGTGTGTACCTCTTTCCCAGTCGCTCGCCCCCGTCCAGCAGATAGACTTGCGCCCACAAATCTGCCAAACCATTCGGAGAGGGCGTCCCGGTCAAAAGTACCATCCGCTCAATGCGCTCGCTTACGCTGGCCAACGCTTTAAAGCGCTTTGCATTGTGGCTTTTAAAACTGCTGGATTCATCCACTACCACCATGTCGAAAGGCCAGGCATTCCGGTAGTATTCCACCAGCCAGACCACGTTTTCCCGATTCGTGATATAGAGATCTGCCGGTGTATTCAGCGCTCGGATCCGGTTGACCGAACTGCCCAAAACCGAAGAAACCCGTAGCAGTGTAGTGTGTTCCCACTTCTCCTTTTCCCTTGTCCAGGTTCCCTCTGCGACTTTCTTTGGCGCAATGACTAACACACGGCGGACCTGGAAGCGGTCATACTTCAACGCCCGAATCGCTGTCAGGGTTGTCACCGTCTTCCCCAATCCCATATCCAGGAAAAGCCCCAGTTTTTTTACCCCGATAATCTGCTCAATACAGTGTGTCTGATACGCATGTGGTTTAAATACCATCTTTTCTCTCCCTAGTGGTCAAAATGTATCGTTGCTCCAAGACTTCTCCCGCTGCTGCACACCCCATATCTTTCAGGAACTGGATAACGCCTTGAATTCCTCTCGCAACAAAAACCGTTTGCCCCATCTGCTCCAGCCGCCCGATCTGTACTCTCTGCAGCCTACTCAGTCTTCCTGTATCGGATTTCAATTCCACAAACACCGGCGCTTTTCCTGGCAATATGACAATCCGGTCCGGGACACCGTCATTGCCCGGACTCTGCCACTTATAAGCCCGCCCTCCTGCGCGCTTTACTTCTGCCGTCAGAATTTTTTCAATTTCTTTTTCTCCCATTCTCCTTCTCCTGCATAGCCTCGCGCGCATACACGCGCGCACGCGTATATAATTATTTAATTAGGTGCGCTCAGACTATATATTAATATCTATTTTTATATTTATATATAAAGTTGGTTTACATGGTTTACATTATATATGTTTTTCCTTATTTTCTGGGCATTTTCGAGGTAAACCAGATCGGTAAACCTTGCTGTTACTTGTAGACTTTGCCGTTACCCGTAAACCATACCAACGAAACCAACAAACACAGTACTTTACATCTCCCGTTTACACCCTCTCAAATCCCTTTTGCACCCCATATGGGCCGTACCGACGTACACTCCGGTTTCTTTTCCACCCCGCTATCCTAGATAAAATCCCATTAATCTCTGTACTGTCAGCCCGTTTTAAATGCTTCAGATCACCGTTTAAGCATTCAACCCAGATTTCTATGGCGCAAACTTTTTCCCGCTTCGCCAGCTCCGTGTCTATGTGCATCCCTCCGGCTAGGTACATTTTTCTTTTCTGTACATCCATCTTTTCCCATCCGGCGGGTATCTTTTTCTCCAAAAATTCCCGGATCAATCCTTCTTTTCCGGACAATTCCCGGTGTTTTTCCTGCTGTCGTTCCGCCTCTGATTCAATCTCTTTTGGTAGATATAATGGCTCTCCCAGGGACCAGTACACGTAGGCCTCTGCCCAGATTAGATCGACTTCCAGCGGGAGATCACGCCAGACCGAACGCTTGGCTGGATAGATGCCCACATCCACCGGCCAGAACCGCCGGTTTCCTGTGTCATCTTTTAGAAATTCCGTGTTGTTGCTGGTGCCGAAGAACACACAACGCCGCGGATACCGCTTCACGTGACGCCCATAAGCCGCCCGGTAAATGTCATCATCTTTGCTTAAAAACTGTTTCACCGCATTGGTTTCCTGCCGGTTCATGGCCGTAAGTTCCCCCACCTCATTAATCCACGTCCCTTGAATCTGTTCTGCCGCATCCTTTCCTTCAAATGTCGTTAGGGAGTCCGAAAACCATTCCTTTCCCAGAATCCTTAAAAAGGTACTTTTTCCAATCCCCTGCGGGCCGGTGAAAATCGGCATACAATCGTACTTTATGCCGCCCTGCACTGCCCTGGCTACGGCGGCGCAGAGAGACTTGCGTATCACCGCCCTCGCATAACCGGTATCTTCTGCTCCCAGATAATCCGATAACAGAGTATCTACGCGCCTTACGCCGTCCCAGGAAAGTCCCTGCAAGTACTGCTTCACCCCATTCACCTGGTTCTGACTGCTGACGATTAGAAGGGCATCGTCCAGGTTATTCCGGCCAGTAATCTGGTAAAATGTCTCCATATACCGATAAAAGCCGGCATTATCCGCATCCTCCCAGCGCCTTTTTTCGTTTTTGTTGCTCCATGGCACTTTCCCCAGCACCATGCCGCAGCCGGCAAACTCATCCGTTGCGATCTTCCCCTTCAGCAACGGATCATTTTCCAGTATCAATACTGCGTTATTGATCGTCTTCTCAAAATTTCCATTCCTATCTTTCGTTAAACGGCCGATCCAGTGTATCTCCTCTTCCTCTGTCTCTGCTTCCGAATTCCCCTCCTGCAATCCGCCAAACGCTTTTTTGGCCCCTTCCAAACGCTCCTTTGAAAGTAAGTCCGATACGGCTTTATCCTCCAACGCCAAACGGCTCATTGCCATAAAAGACGGCAGCCTGTTCACTGGCGTTCCTTCCTTTACTTCGTCATCCTGACTGGCATACCGGTGCAGACGCACCAGATCAAAGGCATTCACTAGCTGGCCGGAGCAAGGGTCCGTTGCGTGATGCGAGTACAGAAAACGATCTCCGTCATACACAACTGCGCCCCCTGTTGTTGAACCTCCAGTATAGGTATATCGTCCAGTCTGAAGGGTTTCTTCGTACATTCCGGGGAGAAATCGAGTCATGGCCTGCGTAATGGTATAGGTACGGCAAAAGGCTCCGATCACGCCGCGTTTCGCCGTGGGATCCTCTTGTCTGGCCAGACGCCGACGCTCCAATGCTTCCGCTCCAGGTACCTGCGGCCACTGTCTCACATCTCGCCAATCCCCATACATAGCCAAAATCCCGTCCACGCTACAAAAAGGATTATCATAGGCCTCGCACAGGTATTGGCTGTTGCTGCAGCAGCTTGCCCAGTACATCATCCGGGATGCTTCAAACGTAGTCGGATCACAGAATTCGATTCCGATCAGGGAGGCCAGCTTCCGCGCCGCCGGCTCATATTCGTCTGCAGCAGCGGTTCGATCCAGAGGAATAATAATTCGCAGGCGCGGCGCGTAACCCGCGTGTTTGCGTGTACTGTACACAGCCGCTCCGCAGCCCAGGCCGCTGACCCGGCGCAGGATGTCCCCTGTCTGCCCGGCCGGAATGCTGTCCAAATCCAGAGTAACCAAATCCCGGCCTTCCACCTGATTGGCTTTTCGTCTTCCGTTTTGAAAGGTGCCCCCAACAAAACCGCCGACGTCCTTTAATTCATCCTGTCGGGATTTCGGATAACTCAGGTATTCCTCTAATGTCTCCGGGCTTCGTACCGGCGTCCGGAGACACTCCACAAACTCGGACCATAAAAGCCGGTTTTCCGGCCAGTATACAGCTTTCCGGCTTCCGGCCATACTAATTCGCAGGATGCGATCGTTCTGCAACTTTTCGCCCTCCTAATCCTTTTGATAATACTCGCAGGTGAAACCCGCCCCTTTTAAAAGCAGTCCTGGCGCCCATGAAATCGGTTCTGCCATCAAGTCACAGATTTCTTTTGCGGATACAGAAACTGGTGCGTCCAGGATTACTTCATCATGCACATGAAATACTACCTGTCGTCCCTTTTTTTCAATCCGCTTAAGAGTTTCCGCCAAACAATCTCTGGCAATGGCCTGAACAATGTTCTCCGTCAGTTTTCCGCCGTAGGTGGATTCTACCCCCCATTTTTTATTTTGGTCTATTCCATAGAAATGCAGAGCTAGTCGCCCAAACGAATTCTCCTGCAAGAAGGGTCTGGCATAATATAATTTTCGCCCTGCTGGCAGACGTATAGTTAAAAAACTCTGACCGTTTTTCATATCCCCCTCCAGGGAGAAAAGCAATCCTCGAACCGCCTGCGGCTGTGCCGTTTGTACCGCAGTAACAGCCGCTTGTTCTACGGCATACCACAGATCCCGAATTCGGGGATTCGCCGCCCGCCACCGATGTACGATATCTGGCAATTCTTCTTCTGTTAACCCCATCTCTAATGCCCCCATGGCGATCAGTGCTGCCATGCCTCCTTGATACCCCAAAGCCAACGTGGCAACCTTCCCTTTCTGACGCAGACTGTATTCCGGATTCCCTTTTACAATCCGCTCTACCGGCACCCCAAACATCTGAGCCGCTGTCGCCTCATAAATCTTTCCGTGTGTTGCAAACACCTCGTTCACCCACTGTTCCCCAGCCAGCCACGCGATGACGCGTGCTTCGATAGCCGAAAAATCGGCAACCACAAAATGATTCCCCTCAGAAGGAACAAAAGCGGTCCGGATTAGCTGGGATAATGTGTCTGGGATATTCCCGTACAGCAGCCGCAGCCCTTCTCCATCTTTCCTTTTTACCAGCCTACGGGCACAGTCCAGAGTCCCCAGATAATTCCGAGGAAGATTTTGCATCTGAACCAATCGCCCGGACCAGCGTCCAGTCCTACTGGCTCCATAATACTGCGTCAAGCCTCGGATACGATCATCTATTCCGCTGGCCGCTGCCATCGCGTCATATTTTTTCACGGAAGTCTTCCCCAACTGCTGCCGGATCTCCAGCATCCTTTGAACCTCATATGAATTCTTTTTTTCCAAAAGTCCGGCTACGGTTGCTTTTTGTAGGTTATCCGTTTGTGTTCCGTTAGCATTTAACCATTCTAAAAGCTGTGCAGTACTGTTCGGATTTTCCAAACCAGTCAACTCCAGCGCCTCCTGTATCAGCTCATCCCGGCATTTCTTGTCGATATACCGAGCTCCTTCGATCATCTCCTGATCGGCTCGCACTCCATAAGCATTCATCTTCGTGTCCATCTGCCACAAGCGCTCTTCCTCTTTCGGCATAGGAAAAGCTTCCAATCGCTTTAGTATTTCCCTCTCCGCTATCACGTCTCGCTGACAATATTCCTTAAACAACGCCCAGCGTTCTGGCTCTTGATATGGATGATTCCAAAGCCGACCACCATTTTTCTGACTTGGTTTACACGGCGTACAGAAATATCGGATCAGGGATTTGCCGACCGCCAGTTTTTGTTTGTCTTGCGAAAGTCCGATCGCCCGCCCAATTGCCTCCAATCCGGCCGGATATCCACAGTACAGCCCGTGGGCCATGGTACACTGCCACTGCTCTACCGGCGTCGTATATCCGGCCCGATTGAGGCAATACCACTCAAATGCCGCGTTGTAGGCGTGTTTTTTCACGGTGGGATCCTGTAACGCTGCCCGGAGAAGAACGGATAGTTCCTCTCCGGATGCCAAATCGACAATCTGCACCAAATCGTCATCCCATTGGTAGGCAAGCAGTAAGATCTGAAAATCCTCGGACTGCGCATATTTATATGCGCCGGCCTTTCCGATGTCCACACTGCTGCGGGTCTCTATGTCGATGCTTAAATGATGATTCATCCATCTCCCTCCCAACCGGCATCTGCCTTACATTTCTTCCTTATCAGTAAGGCTGGCCGGTAATCGGGTTGACGCCTCCCGGAGAGCTTCCTTGCATATGGGTGCCGTTCCATGGCGTACTCGACATGGTAGGCGCCGTTCCATACCCCGGCTGCGTTGTCTGCACGGTTTGTGTGTTCGGCATTCCCGGCTGTGTCGTCGTACCAAACGCCTGCGCTGCAGAAGGGGCCGAACCTCCCAAAGCCTCTCCGTCCCGCAGCTTCTGCACCGGCCCCAGACCACAGCCGATTCCCTTCTTTCCGCCGATCGCATAGGGAAAGAAGGAGATGTTTACCCGGCCATACATGCCGCTGTATATTTCGGATTGATTGATAATAGGATTTCCCCGCAAATCTACCACCTCCGGCGGATAATCTGCTTTAGCACTGGCCGTAAAGACCCAATGTCCTTTACACTCTGCCCCGAACGGCATCCCGTCAGACGGCCGGACGCCGTCCCCATCGTACACCGGTACCGGAAGGACCGGCGGACACGCGCCGTTCCATTTTCCGGAGATTCCTTTCTGTTTGGCTGCCTCTATGGCTGCCTGAATTCGTGCCAGAGTATCGGCATCCCCTTTCGGCAGCAATACTGTCACACTGAATTTTTCTTCCTGCCCTGGCATAAACGCATACGGTTTAAACAGATGGACATAGGACATTCTTACCTCTCCTGTGGTTACGTTTGTTAAATCATTCATTCAGCTCTCTCCTTTCCCTTTTCTGCAAAGGCTTCTTCTGCCCTTACTCGGTTTGTAATAGCGGCTCGTTTATCCGTTTCTGGTACTAGCGTAGGCTTTCCTGGTTTCTTTATAATCTGATCCCCCACATAGGCTGCTAGTTCTTTTTTCCCCAGTTCTTTCTCGGCCTGAGCCACGGATAAGGGTTCTCTTTTCCACAGAACTGCTTCCGGAATTCCGTGTCCCATTATTTGCTGAAAAGCTTGTTCCACATCGGCCCAAACCCGGCTTCCCCTGCCTTCCACGGCCTTCCATCCCGGTATCGCGTTCCCGGCCAGACATTCTGCCAAAGCCCAATCCTGCAAATCTGAAAGCCATGCGGCGACATCCGCTCCCTGAAGCAGATAACGCCCTACTTCTTCCGCTGTAATCAACGGAGGCTTTTTCCCGATCTGAAACGCCTGACGTACGTTCTCCTCTGCCCTGGCACGACACTGTGTCTTTGCTCGGCAAAACCGGCAGGTTTCTTTATCCGGCTTATACTCCCCTTCTCCCTGGATCGCCAATGCCGCCTGTTTTGCAGCATACCCTGCAAATCGGGATAACTCTTCTAATGAAAGTTCCCATTCCGAGATACCATCTGGAATTCTAGGCTGCACGATCGACAGACGAATTTGTTGAATGGGGTACAGCATTCGATAAGATTCCCAGGCCCCTAATGCATAGAGCATCATCTGTGGGTTCTTTTCCGCCGAGACTGGCACCTGTTTCCCATATTTGAAATCAATGATATGTAGGACGCCTCCTCCGATCAGGATACAATCCGCTGTTCCAAAACCATCCGGTACGCAAAAGCTAAAATCTACTCTCTTTTCCACCGCCGCATAAGGGACAGAGGTAAATTTCATAGAAGCAGCTTTTACATAATCCAAGTATTCCTCCGTATATCCCGCCATCTCATCAGCCCAAAGAGGGGCTTTTCTCCATTTCTTCAGCAGTCCCGTCAGCTTCTGTCGTGTAAAGACCTCCGGCTGAAAGTAATTCCTCAGTTTTCCCTCGGCTATCTCATGGGCCAGAGTCCCTTCGGCGGCAGCCTCTGACTGGGTATCTGGAAACTGCTGCTCTAGAAGAGCACTAGGAGGACACACCAGCCACCGATGCGCCCCTGAAGCGCTTAATATGGCATGTGCCCGTTCCCTCGCCCACGTCATATCTGCGCCCCCAATGCTCGCAGCCTTGTAGCAAACGCACCGTACTGGGCGGCAGGAAGAACAGGTAATGCTTCCACGCCGAATTCCTTTAAAAGCCCTAGCAGGTCTCCCTGCTTTCCCGCGTCCATCAGTGTCATACCAGCTCTGGCCAGATCATCCAGGGTATAGCCCGGTGTAGAGACGGGAACGGACGTGGAGACAGGAACCGGATCATCGGGCGTAGGTATCGGAACCGGTGCGGGCGCCGGCGTCGACGTCGGTACAAAGCCCGGTGCAGTTACAGGTACTTGTGGTTGTCCGTTTGGCCCCCCGGAGAAAGCATTCCACGAAGTGGTGGCGGCGGACGGCGATATCTGTGTCGGTGCGGCGGTTGCCAACGATGCCTGTGTCGGATCCGCTGCCTGCGGCGCCGAGTCCGGAGCGTTTACGAGCGCTTGTCCAGACGGCGTAACCGGTGTTTCCTGTATGCTGGCAGCAGAGGCCGCGCATTCCTGTGCTGGTTTTACCGGTTCGGCCGCTACACCGGCCAGTTGTCTTGCAAACTGCATCATCTCATCGAAGTTCTTAAATTCTAGGGTTATCATTGTTCTCTCCTTTTCTTGAAAAGTGATTTGAGGTGTGCTATAATGTTTTGTGTTGATGTGTTGCGCCGAACTTGGGCCTTTACCCAGTCGGCGCTTTTTTCGTACAGGATCTCTTCGAGCGCATCGATCACCGTGCCGATCACGACGTAAATCGGTTGCCGTGTATCTTCTGCGGCATCATCCCGAAGCCCTTTCAGATATCCACATAGATACGCCACGTTCCACAACTGCCGACTCATCATCTGATCCCAACACTCCTCGGTACGCCCGCGCATAAGATCCTTTTTTACACTGCGTACAAGTTCCTCTTTTACGATACGCATACAGATGTTCCTCCTTTCTTTTAAGATGTCCGGTTCGCCCATCTCCATTTCAAATCCGCTCGCGCACCAGTCGTTGATTTACCCACAGTACCTATAAAGTCTCATTGTGTTACATTCTCCTACAAAATTGATGCTTTTTCAGTCTCTGTAAATTTCAGTATCTTACAGAGCATCTGCAATTCGCGACGTCGAAACGTTCCGGGGTTACGGATACGGTCATACAATGTAGATAGCGGCATGTGCATCTTTGCCGCCAACACTTTCTTGTCGTGAATCCCTGCCAGAATAGCCTTTGACTCAATCAAAGCCTTCAGCATCACATCTGACATCTGTTCATCAGATTGCCTTAATCTCGGCATTGTCTCTCACCTCCTCCCTACGCTCCTTCCTGCCGGTCGGTGATAGCCGCCGGCTCTTGATGATTTTCTCGCAAAACGCGCTGATGCACCCTAAATAAATCCTCCAGCTCGTCCCACAATTCAACGTTACCGACTACTTGTCCACCCCTATGGATTTGTAATACCTAATGTCAATCCCTAATCTGTCTGCCATCTGCTGCTGCGTCAGCCCGGCCCTCTGCCGGGCTTCCTTCAGGTTCTTTCGCCTCTCTCTCTCTCTCTCCTTTCCTGCTGGTCTGTTCCTCTTTCCCCTAAAAAGAAATGGAACAAACTACCTTGAATCCTGCTCTTTTGCCAGTTTTTCTTCCCTCTCTTTTTCCCACTCCTTTACACGTCTCTGATACTCCGCTTCGTCCCAAGGCTTTCCATCCCACATAGAATTAAATTTATTCTCTCGATAATTCAGCCACGCATAGTACAGGATAAGCAAAGCAGTCGGAATAAGCACCACCATGCTCCCCCAATGTTGGCACATAAATTCAGCCATCCTCTTCTCTCCCTTCTGTTATTCGGTCGCTGCCCGATCTACCTACCGACTCTGATCAAGTATTATGATACCCTATAGGCTCTTCTCCCCGTTTCACCAGTTCCATCCTTAAAGCCTCTACCGATACGTTGCCCGGAACGGGCTGACCACAATTAACAGCGGCCCAAATTCGGTTTCTGATTTCGTTAAGAGTCCAATCCTTGACTTTTTCAAGCTCCCATTCATATATCATTTACAATCTCATTTTCCTCATCTATAGTCGGCTGCCCGATCTGCCCCTGATCCGGCCCGATCAGGCAGCCCTTTCTTTCACCCTAACCGGCCTCCCGCTCCACGTTCTCGCCCATCATCATTTCCTGACACAGCAAAATCGTGCTGGCGTCCCGGTTCATGATGGACAACCCTCTGGCATCCATCTTTTTCAGTTTTTCTGTTATTTCCTGGAGTTCCTTCTTTATTTGCTCGGACATGCATTTCACCTCCTCATTATTCTTTTCTAAGCCGTTGCGTTCCCTGCTATTCTCCGGTATACTGTATTTACAGGCTCCCGCCAGAGCCGAAATACGATAGAAAGGAATTGAAAATATGATCAAAGGAATTCCGTGGACCTTCAAAACTTGGATTGCAAACTTTAGGGATGTTGACCTTCCTATTGGCGACCTAGCCAATGACGTCCTACGCGATGATGAATTTCCGGAGGAAGATTACTTCGGAGAAATACTCGAACACATCAGCATAAAATGCAGATATGATTCAGACATCATTGAGACTTTCGTTCTCGCATGGAACTTTTACTTAGCCTCGAAAGACCCTTCCTGCCCTGATCTGGAAGATACCAGCCTGTAGCTGCGGCTATACGGTTCACGCACCAGTTTGTAGGATGGCTTTTTATCCGACTCCAGGATATTCCGAATATCCTGGAGCACTTTTCGTATCATCCGCAATTCTCTGTAAATACTTTTCAACATTTTTCTCACCTCGCTTTCGTTCTTGTATTTTTCGCTTTCTCCTTTTATACTTGTACTTACAGGCCCCCGCCAGGGCCGAGTACGAAAGAAAGGAGATGTCAACACATGAGTACTTTTGTTCACAACGTTACTCTCTTACATCTGTTAAAGCAGGATACAGAAAACCTATCTCTTGATGAACTGTATTCTCTCTACCTTGAAACGTTTCAGCAGGTGCAAGAATCCAAAAAGCGTTATCAGGAGACCCATAAGGAGCCGATTTTCAGCTTTGATTAGCTCCCTGTGAACGGAGGCCATCGCCTCTGATGATGCTGGTATCGGAGAATCATACTGGTAATCCGTTCTGGAATACTCCGCTAACAGCTCCATCTGTCGGCGGAGTATTTTCCTGTTACTTGCTCTTCGTATGTTACGTCTCATTTCCTTTCTTGGCTGCTCTGGTTTCCCTGCCGCTTCCGCGATCTTTTCTCTGGATTCTTGTTCCAGATCGTTTTCTGAGTTCATTTGCATTTACGCCTCCTTTCTGCCTCCCCTTTTCGGCTGCCCTGATCAGGCGCTCTGGCCCGGCGGACGGCGCGGCTGGTTGTCATTTCTGCTTTCCTTCTGTAAGAGACAATGAATCCAGCCTTTTAAGTAAAAATAGTCCTCCGGATAATTCGCTCGAATTTTATCAAGCTTTAATGCTATATCTCTAACATCTTCTACTTTCTGTGCATTCATTATTACCCCTCCTTTCCTTTAGTTTGTTTTCATTGAAATCAATATATCATTCTTTGAAATCATTGTCAACCTATTTTTTGCTTTTTTTGTTTACATTGAAATCATTCTATGGTATAGTGCTTTCATGGAGGTAAAAAAAATGGATATTCATGATCGTTTAAAGCTTTTAAGAGAAGAATTAAATTTAACCACACGCGCTTTTGGAGCTGCCATTAACATGTCCGGCGGCGCTATCACGAATATGGAAAAAGGTACCCGCAATATTACTGAGCGTACTATTCGTGATGTATGCCGCGAATACAATGTTAATCCTGACTGGTTAGTCAACGGTACTGAACCGATGTTTGAGGATATGACTAATGATCTAGATATAGATGATGAAGTCAAACAACTCGCTAAGCAATATAGTCTGTTAAATGATAAAGATAGAGAACTCGTTAAACGAATGATTGATTCTTTGGCAGAAAAAGTAAACCATATGTAGGCCATACCAATACCTACAATGAATGCAGGGCGATTCGTATCCCCTGCATTTTCCCGCTCTATCATACTGGTAACCCGTTCTGGAATACTCCGCTAACAGCTCCATCTGTCGGCGGAGTATTTTCCTGTTACTTGCTCTTCGTATGTTACGTCTCATTTCCTTTCTTGGCTGCTCTGGTTTCCCTGCCGCTTCCGCGATCTTTTCTCTGGATTCTTGTTCCAGATCTTTTTTCGCGCCCATTTGCATTTACGCCTCCTCTTCCCTTTTTTTGGGGTATTCCAACTTCGTGGTGGATAGGGCGTTTTAGGACGCCCTTTCACACTCCATTTCCCTTACCGCTTTCCCCGCTTCCATTCCGGCGATAAAGACCTTCACCTTCTGAACTTCATCAGCAGAGGAAAGGCGCTCTACCTTACGCAGTAAGTCCTGCTTTTCATCTAACTGAGTTTTCATTTTTATCCTCCTTTCTTTGACTTAATCAAAGTCTATCACTAACTGAATCAAATGTCAACATTTATTTTCATTGACTTAGTTGTATTTTTGGTGTATCATCTTAGACATGGAGGTGATACAATGTCTTTAGGTCAGCGAGTACAAACCATATTGAAAGAGCGGAAAATCAAGCAAGTCGAGTTTGCAAGAACGCTTGGAATAAGCGCAAATTACGTCAATTTGATTGTAAATGATAAAAAAGAAACCATTTCTGATACTCTTGCAAAGTTAATAGAAGAAAGCTATGGATATTCCGCACAATGGGTTCTTGACGGAAGCGGCGAAAAATTATCCACAAACGAGTTGACCGCCGAAAAATCTGAAATACTCAAAAAAATTCAGAAGATGTCCAGTAGTGAAGTCCGGGCAGTATTGGCGTTTGTAAATACCTTGGACAGCATGAATAAAGAAAAGGGGGAGTGACCCCCTTTTCTTTCCAATTTTTGAGCAGTAAAAAGAGGATTGATTTAGGGACTATCCACCACAAAATTGGAAGAACCTTTTTTTGTTCTTTCATAAACAATTATATGTGCTAAAAGAACGTTTGTCAATACCTTTTTTGTTGACAAACGAACTTTTCTTTGATATGATTTTTCTGAAGGGAGGTGATAGTGTGAAGGATAGGATAAAACTGTTGAGAAAAGAACTTGAACTCACACAAGAAAAATTTTCTGAACGGCTCGGCATTAAAAGAAACACCATCGCCAAATATGAAACTGGAATAAATGAACCCACTAATGCCGTAATTTCTCTAATTTGCCGGGAGTTCAACGTCAACGAGCAATGGCTCCGCACCGGCGAAGGCGAGATGTTCCGCGTTCTGCCGGAAGAGGATGAACTGTCCATATATATCGAAGACCTGCTCATGGGAACCGAAGACAGTGTTCACAAGGCAATTAAGGCTTTCCTACTGGCCTATGGCCGGATGAACGACCCGTCTAAGAAAGTGATGAACGAGCTAATTGATAACTGGCTGGAAGAAATGCAAAAGGGGCGGGATTAGCCCCCGCCCCTCCGGATTATGTATCGACGAATCAGAGTATACAACTTCCTTAAAAATCCGTTGTCTCTCTTTTCGTCAAGCTGCATCACATAGTCCAGGATTTCTTGCTTATAATTCATTCCCGTTCCTCCTTCCTCATAGAAAGCCTTATTTGTATTTTACTTTCTACTATAAATAACGAGTAAGAAACGGCAATGTAACATCTTGTCCGGTATACCGGACACTTTCTCAATTATTGGACTCGGGTGTAAGAAAGCACATCCGAAAGACTCAAGCCAAGAGCCTCAGCCAGCATACATATAGTTGTAACCCGCGCATCTTCCTTATTATTCTCAATGGCACTGATCTGACTTTTGCTGACACCTGACATCATTTCCAACTGCCGCAAAGAAATTCTTCTTCTACTTCGTATCTCATGGATATGATACTCAATTTTCAACAGCACGATATCACCTCATAAGTATTATGCACAGAACATTTATATCTATTTACAAGGTTTATAATAACACAATACTTGCTACACGTATAGGATTCTTTCCTGTAGAAAAACCTCCTACAATAAATAATTTTCGCTTACAAGTATTGATAAATATTTTTTTATTTGTTATTATGACATTCAAAGAGGTCCTCTGCGTTGGCCAAGTAATCGGGATGGTGAAATGATCAAATCCAAAAGAATCTTTGCTTATAGAAGCGGAAAAAAGAGAGCTAATTGTTAAGGAATTACCTTTAAGGGGAAATGATGGCAGGATAAAAGGGAGAAAAATCGCAATAAAACAGACACTCACAACACCCAAAAAACTCTGTACTTTGGAAGAAGAAATTGCGCACTTTGATTTGAATGCTGGTGTAATATTAGATCAATGGCAAACCAGCAATCGCAAGCAAGAGCACAAGGCCAGAATGTTGGCTGTTACCCGGCGCGTCGGTTTATGGGATATTGTCGGCGCACTCCGGAAAGGATATCACTCTTTGGCTGAGATTGCAGAATATATGGGAATTACTGAGGGATTTCTTGCCGCCGCCATTGACGGATATCGCAAGAAATACGGCCTATATGTTCATGTTGGTAATGATACCCTTTTACTGGAGCCGACCGTGGCCCTTTTAAGTCAGTTACAATAATTATGAGAAAGGAACCCTGTTATGAGTAATAAAGAAAGAGCTGTACAACTTTTAAATCGAATACCTGAAAGCCGGATGTATTACGTCCTTAGCTTTTTAGAGGGCGCTGCAATTCCAGACGAGACCCCCAACGAAGAAACCATTGCTGCTTTTGCTGAAGTCGACAAGCTGAAAAAGAATCATTCCGGACAAAAATTTAATAATCTGGACGATCTTTGGGCTAGTCTGGAGGAGTAATATGTTAAACATTATCTACTCAAGACAATTTAAAAAAGACTACCAGAGCTGTATAAAGAGAGGCTTGGACATGTCTCTGCTAAAAAATATTGTTGCAACGCTGGCTATCCCGGCCCCCCTGCCTCAAAAGAACCGCGACCACAATTTGACTGGTAATTACAGCGGCCGCAGAGAATGCCATATCCAACCTGACTGGCTTCTAATTTACGAAGTTGACGGCAATGATTTATATTTGGACAGAACCGGAACACATTCTGATCTATTCAAAAAATAAGGAGGATTATTATGTCCTTACCTAAAGAAACAGCCTGCACCATAGAAAATATCTACGCCCTGCCCGACGGCCAACGCGCGGAGTTGATCGACGGCCAGATGTATATGATGGCCCCGCCCACCTACAAGCATCAACGATTGGTTGTTCAGCTAAGCCGAATCATCGGGAATTACATTGCTGAACAAAAAAGCACCTGCGAAGTTCTTCCTGCCCCATTTGCCGTCAATCTCCACGCCGATAAAACTTACGTCGAACCCGATATCAGCGTCATCTGCGACAAAAATAAACTCTCTGACCGGGGATGCGAGGGCGCTCCCGATTTTATTATTGAGATCGTCTCCCCCAGCAGCCGCCGCATGGACTACAATACAAAAAATGCTCTCTATTTGGAAGCCGGCGTTCGAGAATACTGGATTGTGGATCCGGCCAAAGAATGCACTACCGTGTATCGTTACGAGGAGGATGCCGCTCCTATGATATGTCCCTTTGAGCAGCCGATCACAGTAGGAATTTACGGCAATCTGCAGATTACGGTTTCGGAACTGCTGAATTAAATCATACAAAAAAATAAACCGGCCCCTGCGCCAACAGGAACCGGCTTTAATGATACACAGGGCAGCGCCCGGTATACAAAAATAGCACTTATAATATACCACCAAAACGCGGCCTTAGTCAACTGCGCATTTTTCTGTGCAAAAAAATTGCGACGTCGCAAGAGATTGGAGGTATACCCATGGCAAAAGCAAAAAAGCTCCCCTCTGGGGCCTGGCGCTGCCGAGCCTACGACTACACGGACTCAGACGGGAAAATCCATATGGCATCTTTCACCGCCGCCACCAAAAAGGAGGCCGAATACCTGGCCGCCGAGTACGCTGTCACAAAGAAACAAAAGAAGCTGTCTGCAAATCTTACGGTCGGTGACGCGATCGACAAGTACATCCTTTCCAAAGAGAATGTGCTCTCCCCAGGCACCATTCGGGAATACCAGCGAACGCGGCGCGCCTATTTTGAGCTGTTGGAGCATGTCCCTCTAAAAGATATTTCCAATGAACTGCTCCAGACCTGGGTAAGCCTGTTATCCACTAAAGTCAGTCCAAAGACTGTCCGAAATGCCCATGGCCTGCTTTCCTCCGCTCTGGATATGTTCTTCCCGGATTTCCGGATTAAGACTACGCTGCCCCAGAAAGAAAAGCCTGATCTGCACACTCCATCTGACGCAGATGTGCGCAATCTCCTGCGGCATATTGAAGGGAAGGAATTGGAAATTGCTGTCCTTCTGGCTGCGTTCGGGCCTCTGCGTCGTGGGGAAATCTGCGCTCTGGAATCCAGCGATATCCATGGAAATATCATTACTGTCAACAAATCCATGTCAATCAACGTTTCTGGTGAATGGATCATTAAATCACCTAAAACCTATTCCAGCTACCGTGACGTGGAGTTTCCTGATTTCGTGATAGAGAAGCTGGCAGGGATTGAGGGACGGATTATTAAGGCCACACCGGATCAGATTACCTCTCGTTTCCGCCGGGCAATCCGCTTCTCCGGGGTCCAGCCGTTCCGCTTCCACGACCTGCGCCACTATTCCTGCAGCATCATGCATGCTCTGGGCGTTCCGGATCAGTATATCATGGCCCGCGGCGGCTGGGCCACTGACGGCGTTATGAAAAGAGTTTACCGGGACACCATCGACGATCAGACACAGCAGTTTAATGCAAAGATCTTCGCACATTTCAATGATACGGGAAATACCGGTGACACTTGACACGAAACTTGACACGCTTTATATAAAACATAGCAAATACAAGGATTTTAGGCAATAATCGTCCGGTTCGAGTCCTGTTGTCTCCACGACGGCTAACCGCCAGAAAAATCGGGGAACCTTGAATAAACAAGGGTTCCCGTTTTTTGTATTTTAGAATTTCTTTTGCATTCCCGGCGTTCTGATCCGGTTTATTTCTTATAATGAAAGAAGTCTCTCAAAAATCCTTATTTACAAGTATTTTTTTCTTGCGAATAAAACAAACCGGCGTTTTTCACTTCCTGCATGGGAGAACAGGAACGCCGTGAGGATTGACAAATGCCGTGCTTTGTTACATAATTGCTGTTATATAACACAAACAATTTAATGAAAGAAAAAAATCAATGCCCCCCAAAGCTAAAATCACAAAAGATATGGTCGTTGACACCGCCTTTGAAATCGCCCGTGAAACAGGCGCAGAAAATATCAATGCAAGGACCGTATCAAAAAAACTGAATTGTTCCACACAGCCCGTCATGTACCATTTTGCAACGATTGAAGAATTAAAAAGAGCCGCCTATGAAAAAACAGGGGAATATCATACACAATATCTGATGAATATTCCAGAGACCCAGGAAGCCATTATGCTTGGAATCGGCTTGAACTATATCCGATTTGCCATTAAGGAACCTAATTTGTTTCGCTTTCTGTTTCAATCAGGTTTTGCTGCTGAAAACAGTCTTCTTGAAATGATAAATTTCGAGGAACTGACACCTGTTATTTTTGCATTGCAGCAAGAAATAAACAGGGATACAGAACAGACAAAGGAAGCTTTTATCATACTCGCAATGTTTGTTCATGGATATGCCAGCATCATGGCCAACCATTCATTCGAGTATGATGAAAATCTTATAACCGTACATTTGAAGCGGGTATACACCGGTGCAATGCTAGCCATACAGGAGGAAATGAAATGAAAAAGTTATATGAGAAAAGCGAGTGATTCATGTTTTCGTTATGATCGTCATAACGGTTGCCTACACCTTCATCCTTACAAAGACGCTCCCGAAAAACCAAGGAGTAAATCAGGATGGATACAGCGGGTAAAGGATCGTGTAAATCGTATCGCGTTAAGCGGACTGCCCTAACCCATGCGCAAAACGCCTCTCAAAATATTTAAAAAGTACTTTTCTTTCCATAATATGTATGCTATACTACGCAGGAAAGTCTCTTGCTCACGGGTTGAATGCAAAACGTTCTGCATTCCGCAGTGCTGTCGGAAGGCTTTTATTCTGTGTCCAAAAACAAAAAAGACCACAAAATGCCCAGAATGCGGCAAAAAAGGAAAGGAGAGATCCAAACGTGACCGGGAAGGAAGCAAACTCCCACAGCCAGGAAATGAAGCACAGCCTCAGCAAAAAAATATTAGGAAATACTGCCCTGAACATCCTGGTTCTAGTTATCGTATGCTGCGTTATTATGGCCTTTTCCATGCAGTCGCTCGCAAACAGCATTCTATTGGACAGTCTGCAGCCCATGGCCCGCCAGTCGGCCAAGACGGTGGAGGCCAATGTCCACATGCTGGCAGATCGGATGATGATTCTGGCCGCCGATCCCCGTATCTATGCCTCCGGCGCAGAAGCCGCACAACCTCAGCCCGATGCCGATACCATCCGCATAAGCCGCGATGATCTTCTCGCAGAGGCTGCCGAAATTTATGAACTGCACACCATCGCCCTGTACGGTACGGATGGCCAGCTTCTCCAGGGAATCGGCAGCGCGCCCTCCCGCCTGGAGGACTCGTTTTTTTCTCTTTTGAAGGAGACGGATAATCTTACAATCGCATCGTCCACTATTTTTCAGAACCAACTGGGAATCACCGTTGGAATGCCGGTAAAGGGAGAGGAAGAAACCGCCCTGTATCTGGTGGGCGTTTACAAATACGACACGCTGAACGATGTCATCAGCAGCATCAACATGGGCAAAAACGGCATGGCATACATAGTAAACCGGGAGGGAATTATCACGGGCCATCCAGACCAGTCCGTCATCCTGGCAGGCAATACGCTTTTGCAGGCCGAGGGCGGAAACAAGGATGCGCTCAGCAGAATCACCACGGGAGAAACCGGAGCCACAGAATATTCCGTCGACGGCAAGACCATGTTAGTCGCTTTCTCCCCCGTTCGCGGAACACAGTGGTCTTTAGTGATTCAGGTGCCGAAAGCAGACTATGCGCCTCTGATCAACACGGCTCTGCTGATCGCAACGCTGGCAACTCAGGCATTTTTATTCCTCTCCCTCTTTCTTGTCCTGCGCCTGGCCCGGTCCATTTCCAGCCCGGTGCAGAACGTGACCAACCGGATGATAGCGCTCTCCGGCGGCGATCTGCACAGCGAGGTGATCCCGGCCTCCTCGCAGGATGAACTGGAAGTTCTGACAAGAACGCTGGATATCACGGTGGAGAATTTGAATCACTATATCTCCGACATCCGACAGGTGCTGACCCAGGTGGCCGAGGGCAACCTGGGCGTCGAACCTCAGATGGAATACAAAGGCGATTTCTCTCTGATTCAGGCCAGTCTGAATACGATTCTTCAGTCTATGAATCAGACCATCTCCGGTTTTGGCGATGCCGCCTCCAGGCTTGCGGATATGTCCGAAGAGCTGAACGGACAGTCCATTCAGCTTCACCAGGCTTCCACGGAACAAAATCAGTCCACGGAGGCACTGGTCTGCGAAGTATCCCACGTAAAAGAAAGACTCGCCAACGTCACCGAAAGCAGCCGCCAGACACGAGGCAAAACCGAAGAGATTGCCCATTGCGTCCAGGAAGCCAACACACGCATGGCCTCCCTTTCTCTCGCCATGGATAATATCAGCGCCAATGCTCAGGAGATCACCCAGATTGCCAAGGCCATCGAAGACATCGCTTTTCAGACCAACATTCTGGCGATCAACGCTTCTGTGGAAGCGGCCCGCTCCGGCAGCGCCGGCAAGGGCTTTACCGTCGTGGCCGGCGAGGTAAAACGGCTCGCGGCGCGAAGCGCCGAGGCTGCCAAGAGCGCCACGGAGATGGTCGGCAGCACCAGGGCTATCATTCAGACCGGCGTGGCGCTGACCGCCGATACGGCCGGTTCTCTTCAGGCCATCTCCTCCGTCACGGACCAGATCCGCACGATCTCGGACCATCTGGTGGATGCGGTACAGGATCAGGAGAGCGCGCTTGTCATCATGGATGAACGGATTGAAGCCATCTCTGCCATCGCAGACCGGAACCTGCAGAATGCAGTGGGAACCGAGCAGTCCAGCGGTCTGCTGGCCAAAGAAGCGGAAGCGCTTCGCTTCCAAGTGAAAAAATTTGCACTGAAGGAGGAACCTCGGCAATGAAACGCATCGGCAGCCTTATCCTGCTCGTTTTCCTGACCCTGGCATTGACCGCCTGTCAGGAATCTACAAATCTAAAGGACGGCTACTATACCGCCCAGGCCAACCAGTTTAGTCACGGCTGGAAGGAGTATGTCACCATCATGGTAAAGGGCGGGGTCATCGTCTCCGTGGAATACAACGCCGAAAACCCCAGCGGCTTTATCAAGAGCTGGGATAACAGTTATATGCAGGCAATGCTTCACAAGAACGGCACCTACCCCAATGAATACACGCGCTACTATGCCGCACAGCTTCTGGAGGACCAGAGCGAAACCAGCATCGACGCCTTAAGCGGCGCCTCCTCCTCCTCCCGCTCTTTCCAGAAATTGGCCGCCGCAGTGCTGGAGCAGGCCAAACGAGGGGATTCCAGCATTGTATATGTGGACACTTCGGAATAATTTTGCTCATACCGAGAGCTGCGCGGCCATGATTTTTTCGTTGACTCCCGGCGCATCCTGTGTTATAGTATAGACAAGTTAATAGACTGCGAGAGAACAAGAGTAACGGTTTATGGTTTCCTTCCTTTCCGTTGCTCTTTTTTTCTTTCCGGGAATCAGAAAAGACGCACCGCTTCCTTTTTCTGGTTTCCCGCAGACAGAAAGGGGACAGGATATGTACGATATTCTGATAATCGGCGCCGGCATCACCGGAACGTTTCTCGCCAGAGAGCTGGCGCGCTATGAACTGAACATCGCGCTTCTCGACAAGGAGGACGATATCGCCTGCGGCGCCACCATGGCCAACAGCGCCATTATCCATTCCGGCCATGACCCGAAGCCGGGAACGCTGAAAGCCCGGCTCAACGTAAGAGGGAACGGCATGTATGAGGAAATCTGCCGCGAACTGGGCTGCGCCTTTTCGCGCTGTTCGGCGTTTGTGGCCGCCGCTTCCCCACAGGAAGAACAGATTCTCGACACGCTCATGCGGCAGGCCCAGGAGCGCGGTGTTCCCGTAAACCGCCTGGATCCGGCCGCTGCGCGCCGGGCGGAGCCGCATCTGAGCGACTTTGTCACAGCCGTTCTGGAACTTCCCAGCACCGGCATTATCACGCCTTGGGAGGTTGCGATTGCCCTGGCCGAAGAAGCCGTTTTAAACGGAACGGATCTGTTTCTCTGCCACCAGGTCGAATCGATCCACGCCGCGGACAATCCGTCCGGCGGGCGCTGTTTTCAGATCACAGCCCGCACGCCGGACCAAGCGGCGCACCATTTCCAAAGCCGTTATGTGATCGACGCCGCCGGCGTATACGCGGATGCCATCTTTGCCATGGCCGCCGGGCAGAGCGATTCCGCAAAATTACCTTTTTCCATCACGCCGCGCAAGGGCGAGTACTTTGTCTTGGATCACGAGATGACGCCGCTTGTCAGCCGCGTCATCTATCCGGTTCCCTCCGAAAAGGGAAAGGGCGTGCTGGCCGTCCCCACGATCCACGGCAATCTTCTGATCGGCCCCAACTCCGATTTTACAGATGACCGGGACGATGCGGGCAATACGGCGGCGGCGCTGGCTTACGTGCGCCAGGAGATCGGGAAAACGGTAAAGGATATCCCGTTCTCCAAAGTCATCCGCAACTTTGCCGGGCTGCGCCCCACCGGCACCACCCACGACTTTGTCATCGAGGAGGCGGACGGCGTTCCCGGCTTTATTCTGGCCGCCGCCATCGAATCGCCCGGCCTGACCGCGGCTCCGGCCATCGCGGAATATATCATCGACACCATCCTGGCTCCAAAGCTTATCCTGCGGCAAAAAAACAGCTGGAAGCGCCGCCGGCCTTTCCTGAGCCTGCAAGGGCTGACGGCCGGACAGTACAATGAAAAGATCCGGGAGAATCCAGCCTTCGGCCGCATCGTGTGCCGCTGCGAACAGATCACGGAGGGCGAGGTGCTGGATGCGGTTCACCGGCCAGCGGGCGCCCGGACGATCAAGGGAGTAAAAAAGCGCTGCCGCCCCGGCATGGGGCGCTGCCAGGGCGGTTTCTGCGAGCCGCTGATCACGGAAATTCTGTGCCGGGAACTGGGGCTTTTGCCGGAAGAACTTTTGCATATGGAAGGAGGCGTTTCGGATGAAAACCTGTGATCTAGTCATCATCGGAGGCGGCAGCGCCGGTATGGCCGCCGCGATCGGCGCATATGACCGGGGAATCCGCGATATTCTGATTCTGGAGCGGGACAGCGAACCCGGCGGCATTCTGCTGCAGTGCATCCACAACGGCTTCGGCCTGCACACGTTCGGGGAGGAGCTGACCGGCCCCTCCTATGCCGAGCGCTATGTCCGGGAGATCGAGGCGCGAAGTATCCCCGTGGAATGCGGCGCTCTGGTCCTTCATCTGCATCCGGATAAGACGCTGGAGTATATCAGCCCCCGCGCGGGCTATGTGACGCTCCGGGCCAAAGCCGTTATCCTGGCTATGGGCTGCCGGGAACGACCCCGCGGCGCCATCGGGATTCCCGGCACACGCCCCAGCGGTATATGGACGGCCGGAACCGCCCAGCGGTATCTGAACCTCTCCGGCATTCTTCCGGGAAAACGAGTGTTTATCCTGGGCAGCGGCGATATCGGCCTGATTATGGCGCGCCGCATGACGTTAGAGGGCGCCAAAGTTCTCGGTGTGGCCGAACTCATGCCCTATTCCAACGGTCTGCCCCGCAATCTCAAGCAGTGCCTGGAGGATTTTGACATTCCGCTGTTTTTATCCCATACGGTCACGGATATCCGGGGAGAAAAACGCCTGCGCGAGGTCGTGATCTCGCAGGTCAACGAGAAACTCAGCCCGATTCCCGGCACCGAAAAAATGTTTGCGGCGGACACGCTGCTTTTGTCGGTGGGGCTGATCCCCGAAAATTCTCTCAGCGAAGAGGCCGGCATTCCTCTGCATCCCCGCACCAAAGGTCCCTTTGTAGACGAGTCTTTCCAGACAGCCGTTCCCGGCGTCTTCGCCTGCGGCAATCTTCTTCATGTCCATGATCTGGTGGACTTTGTCAGCGCGGAAAGCCGGGCCGCAGGAGAAGCCGCCGCCCGCTATCTGCGCGAGGATCTGCCGAAAGGCCAGACGATAACGACCGGGGCAGGCGATGCCAGCGTCGGGTACGTTCTGCCGCAGACAATCGATCCGGAGCGCTTAAACGGCAGCACGGAACTGAAATTCCGCGTCACAGGCGTCTATCGAAACGCAGTGATACAGATTTATAAGGATGGACAGCTCAGTCGGGAGATTCCAAAAAGGGTTCTGATTCCAGCCGAGATGGAGAAAATAACGCTGAAAAAAGAAGATCTGGCCGGCGTGCGCGAACGCATAACCATTCAGATTGCATCTAGGAAAGGAGGAACGGCCGGATGAAGAAAGAACTGACCTGTATCATCTGCCCGATGGGCTGTCTGCTGGAGGCCGACTGCGAACAGACAGCACACGGCGCCCTGCATGTAACCGCCGTCACCGGCAACACCTGCCCCCGCGGCGAACAGTACGCCCGTAGCGAACTGAGCCATCCGGTGCGCACCGTCACCAGTACCGTAGCGATCCGGGACGCCCGTTACAGCCGCCTGCCCGTCATCACCTCCGGACCGGTCCCCAAAGAACGGATTTTTGACGTTATGAGAGAAATTCGGACCGTTTGTGTCTGTGCGCCGGTGCAGATTCATGATATAATCATAGAAAATATCTGCGGACTCGGCGTCCATCTGATCGCCTCCCGCAGTATGGAAAGGAATCTGCCATGACCGCTTTTTCCCAGCCGGTTCTGCTGGCTGTCTCTCAGGTAAAGGATTTTGAAAAATTTCTGAAGAGTTCTCTGAGCACCTGCATTCTGATGGATCTGCACATCAATCTGCTGCCCGGCATGATCCGCTCGGCGCACAGCGCCGGAAAGAAGGTATTTCTCCACGCCGATCTGCTGCGGGGCGTCTCCGCCGATGAGTTCGGCTGCGAGTATATCTGCCAGCAGCTCAAAGCCGACGGCGTGATCTCCACTAAAACCCGCATTCTGGAGACCGCCCGCCGCAACGGGGCCGCCATCATCCTGCGCCTTTTCCTGATTGACACCAAATCGCTGGAAAAGGGGCTGCATTTGATAGAAGGACTGCGCCCCGACTGTGTGGAGCTTCTGCCGGGCCTGGCCTGCGAAGTTATTCCCCGCCTGAAAAAGCGCATGGCATCCATGGATATGAGGGAGGTTTCTTTTCTGTGCGGCGGCCTCATCCGCACGCCGGAACAGATCCGGCGCTGTCTGGACGCCGGCGCCTGCGCCGTCACCCTGTCCGACGCAAAGCTGGCCGGCGAATATCTGGCTTTGCAGGGGCATGTAAAAATATAAGGGAATCAGGAGAAGGGAGAAACTATGAGTCAATACATACTTGCCATCGACCAGGGAACCACCAGCACGCGCGCGATTCTCTTCGATCAGGAAACGCGCATTGTCGGAAGTTCCCAGAAAGAATTTACCCAGATTTTCCCCCAGCCCGGCTGGGTGGAACACGATGCCAATGAAATCTGGCTCTCGGTGCTTTTTGTCATGATGGATGCGGTGCGGGATGCCAAAATCCAGCCGGAACAGGTCGCCGCCATCGGCATTACCAACCAGCGCGAAACCACCGTGGTCTGGGATAAAAACACCGGGATTCCCATCTGCAACGCCATTGTCTGGCAGTCCCGCCAGACGGCTGAAATCTGCGATGCGCTGCGGGATGCCGGCTATGAGGACCTCATACGCCAAAAAACCGGTCTGGTCCTCGATCCGTACTTTTCCGGAACCAAGATACGCTGGATTCTTGATCATGTGGAAGGGGCCAGAGAGCGGGCCGAGAAAGGCGAGCTTCTCTTCGGGACCATTGACACCTGGCTCGTCTGGAAGCTGTCCGGCGGCGCCGCCCATGTGACCGACTACTCCAACGCCTCCCGGACGATGCTCTACAATATCTATGACCTGTGCTGGGACGAAGAGCTGCTGGCTCTGCTAAAGGTGCCGGCCTCCATGCTTCCTAAGGTTAAGCCCTCTTCTTTCATTTACGGACACACGGCTCCCTATCACTTTCATGGCCGGGAGATTCCCATATCCGGTATCGCCGGGGACCAGCAGGCCGCGCTGTTCGGACAGGCGTGCTTTGAACCGGGCATGGTCAAAAACACATACGGCACCGGCTGTTTCCTTCTGATGAATACCGGGGAAAAACCGATCCGCTCCCGTTTCGGGCTGGTGACAACCATTGCCTGGGGTTATGACGGCAAGGTAGAATACGCCCTGGAGGGCAGCATCTTCGTGGCCGGCAGCGCGATCCAGTGGCTGCGGGACGCCATGGAGCTGATCCGCACGGCCCCGGAGAGCGAAGAGGTCGCCTCTCTCGCCGGGGACAGCCAGGGCGTGTATGTGGTCCCTGCTTTTGTGGGGCTGGGCGCTCCCTATTGGGACGCCAAAGCCAGGGGCGCTGTCTTTGGGCTGACCCGCGGCAGCGGCCGGGCCCATCTCGTACGGGCCACGCTGGAATCCCTGGCTTATCAGACGAAAGACATTATCCTGGCTATGGCCGCCGACAGTGAAATCGAACTGAAAAAGCTGAAGGTGGACGGAGGCGCCGTCAAGAACAATCTGCTGATGCAGTTTCAGAGCGACATGCTGGGCGTACCGGTCGAGCGGCCGGTCATAAACGAGACGACGGCCCTGGGAGCCGCCTATCTGGCCGGGTTGGCCCTCGGCTTCTGGAAGGACCGCCTTCAAGTCAGTGAAAACTACCGCATCGACCGCGTATTCTCGCCTGCAATGGAACAAAAGAAACGGGAAGAGTTGTATAAAGGTTGGAAACAGGCCGTCAAAGCCACGCGGGCCTTTCATGAACAATAGGGCCGCATCCCTTATGGTTTCTCCGGTTCAAATCCCTCAAAAATAAAATAATCAAAGGAATCCCGGCACGCTTCCAGCCGGGTTTTACTTTTTACCGTCCAGGCCACCGCCGGACAGCCGAACAGGCTGCGGCACAGCGTAAGCGACAGCTCGTCCGTATCCTGACAGTGGTACGCGATAAAGTCCGGAGCCGTCAAAAAATTGGTCAGAAGATGCTGCGAGATAAAATGGATCAGCGTCCTCTGCCCGTCATGTCTGGCAAAATTGCTGGATAGCTGGCCGCGGCAGACCTGTGGGCGGTGCAGGCGATACCAAAAAACCGCCCCGGGATGGAACGACTCGACGCAGTAAAAGCCGCTATAGTTTTTCAGCAGAGCATCGGTCAGCTCGCAGACCAGACTGCGGCTGTTTTTATATTTCAGCTCCACGATCAGAGGCACCCTGCCGTCCACCAGCTTTAACACATCCGACAGAAGCGGTATGGTCTCCTGGCTGTCAAAAACCGGATACTTCTGCAGAGCCGCATAGGTCAGGGAATCAATATCCCGGTCCACGCCGCAAATCCGCTTCAGGTTAAAATCGTGAGCTACCACCACCTTGCCGTCTTTTGTCACCTGCACATCCAGTTCAATGCCATATCCTCTCTTAACCGCTTTCTCAAACGCTGCGAGCGTATTCTCCGGCGCATCGCCCTCGTTGTCATGCAGGCCCCTGTGCGCATAGTATACCTTCGGCATCCTCTCCGGCCGGTGAAACAGGCGGGGCGTGATCGCCGCCAGATACAGCGCCGTACCGGTACACAGCCATTTTACTGCTCGATTCATTGGTTTTTCCTCCTACATTCTTGATCGGTCAGTCATCCACATCAAAGTGTTCCAAAATATTCTCCTTCGCCTCCGGGCGGGAATCGCCGTGTTTTACCTGGCTCATAGTGCCGAGCGCCAGCACGGTAAACAGCGTGGCATAGGGAAACAGCGTCCGGTATGAGAGATGCTGCATCAGAAACCCGGATAGAACCGGCGTGACAATCTGCGCCGTCATAGAAAAAGTATAGTACAGTCCCGTATATTTTCCCACGTCGCCGGACGAACACATCTCCACCACCATGGGCAGAGAATTGACCCCCACCGCCGCCCAGCCGATTCCAATCATGGCAAAACCGATATTGACCGCCGGATGGTATACTGGCAGGAGCGCCGCTCCGGAAAAACAGACCATCATCAGAAGCAGACCAATCTCAATACTCCTTTTACGGCCGATACGCCCGGCCACCATACCGATCGGGATATAGCTGACGATCGCCGCCACCGTGGCCACCATCATGCAGTTGGCAAAACCGCCTCCCTCAATCTGCCATACATCGCGGGCATAGCGGGAAAAAGCTGTGGTCACTGCATTATAAGCGGTAAACCAGAAGAAAATAGACAGGAGAATAAAGATCAGGCTGCGCTTTACCCCCGGTTCCAGCACGGTCTGCCCTGGAGCGTCATCCTTATGGGACTCTTCTTCTGCCTCACAGAGCGCGTTTGTCTGCGTCATCTGCGCGGCCAGTTTCTTCTCCCGGACCGTGATGACAAGAAGAACCACCGCCGCCGCCATCAGAATGGCCACACCGGCAAACAGGATTGTATAATCTGGTTTTTCTTCCTCTTTTAGCAGGAAACTGATTAAAAGCAGAGAGTAGATGCCGCCGACAGCGCCCATCAGGTTGATCACCGCGTTGGCCTGGCTGCGAAGCGGCTTTGGCGTCAGATCCGGCATCAGCGCCACCGCCGGCGAACGGTAGAGTCCCATGGACAGCAGCACCGCGCCCAGACTGAACATAAACAGAGGGAGGTTCTGACTCTTGTCCGCCGCCGGGATCAGCATGATAAACGTCACGGCCAGCGCCGTTCCCGCCACGATAAACGGGGTCCTCCTGCCAAAACGGGTATCCGCTTTGTCGGACATGGCACCCAGAAGCGGCAGCAATACAACCGCCAGCACGTTATCGGCCGCCATAATCATACCGGTCAGCGTTTCATTCAGATGAAACGTATTCTGCAGAATCAGCGGAATCAAACTGTCATACATCTGCCAGAAAGCGCTGATTGACAGAAAGGCCAGACCGATGAAAAAGGTACGTTTGTAGTTTAACTTCAAAGTTTTCCCCTCCCTTTTTATGGATTTTTCCCGATAACTATGGTATTGTATTGATAAATCCACGATCATTGTAGCATAGTTTCCTGGATATTGTAAGATACTTTTTATGACTTCTTTACAAACCCAACCGATAGGAGGAAATAATGAAAATCATCAATGCTCTGAACGCCTTGTCCGTAAACAAGGAGACGCCTGCCCCCTGCTGCCTGAAAACGCCATGGACCGATCTGGTTGTCCCTGCGCGCGTATGGGCAGAGTATCCCCGTCCTCAGATGGTGAGAAACAGTTACATCAATCTGAACGGACTCTGGGATTACGCTGTCACCACCCCTCTGGAAAAGACAGAGGCCAAAAGCTGGGACGGCAAAATCCTGGTGCCGTTCTCTCCGGAAGCTCCTCTGTCCGGTGTAAACCGGCAGCTTCTTCCGGGACAGGTACTGCACTACCGCCGCCGCTTTACTCTGAACCAGCAGCCGAAAAGCCGGCGTCTGCTGCTTCACTTCGGCGCGGTGGACGAACGGTGCCGTGTCTGCGTCAACGGCCAGGAAGCGGGACGGCACAGCGGCGGCTATCTTCCTTTTACCTTTGACATCACCAAACTGGTCCGCACCGGGGAGAACGTCCTGACCGTCTCCTGCCGGGACGACAGCGACCAGAGCTATCACAGCCGGGGAAAACAGATGCTGAAGCGGGGCGGCATTTTCTATACGGCGCAGAGCGGCATCTGGCAGACGGTATGGATGGAGTGGGTGCCGGATACCTATATTGATAAAATCCGGCTGACTCCGGACTATGACCAGGGACGGCTCCATGTAGAAATCCAAATGGACGGTTCCCCCTGGGAAGCGCAGGATATCTTTTTCCATGTCCAGGCTCATACCCAGGGAAGAAGCGTCGCAGAGTTATCCACAGAATCGCACGATTTTTATCTGGATATCCCCAATTTTATTTCCTGGACTCCACAAACCCCGTTCTTATACGATCTGACCGTCGAGTGCTGCACGGCCTTTCGCGGAGAGGAGGAGCCGGACATGCTGGACGGCTACCTTGTGACGGACCGCGTGCGCTCTTATTTTGCCATGCGCTGTTTCACCGTGGAGCAGGATGAAGGAGGCGTGGCAAGACTGTGCCTGAATCACACGCCCTATTTCCAGAACGGCGTGCTGGATCAGGGCTATTGGCCCGACGGACTATACACCGCCCCCTGCGACGAAGCCATGATTTTTGACATCCGCGCCATGAAAGCCGCCGGCTTCAACATGCTGCGCAAGCACTGCAAGCTGGAACCGCTTCGCTGGTATTATCACTGCGACCGGTTGGGGATGCTGGTCTGGCAGGATCTGGTCAACGGAGGCTCCTCCTACGATATGACACAGATCTGTTATCTGCCCACGCTTCTCCCCTCCTATCATCTCTGCGGGAAGGATCTGCAAAAGGCCGCCGGGCGCAGAGAGCCGGACAGCCAAGAGGAATGGTTTGACGAGACTCGCCAGACCATTATGTATCTGTACAATTCACCCTGTATCGCTTCCTGGGTGCTTTTTAATGAAGGCTGGGGACAGTTTGATACCCAGCAGGCTACGGATTTTGTCCGCTGTCTGGACCGAACCCGCACCATAGATCAGGCCAGCGGATGGTTTGATCACAGGGGCGGCGATATGCGAAGCGTTCACAATTATTTCCGCAGGCTGACGGTACCGGAAATCAATACGGTCTGTCAGGATACCGTCTGGAAGGAAATCCGCAGCACTTCGCTCCAATCCGCAAAAGAAACGTCGCCCAATCTCTGCGGCCTGCGGGCGTCGGTAATCTCCGAATACGGAGGGCTGGCCCTGGCTCTTCCCGGACATACCGCGACGGATCAGATTTTTGGATACCGGAATCTGCATTCAGCCGAAGAATTCCGCCGGCGTTTTACCAAGCTCCAGGAACAGATCAAGAAGCTTGCTGACCAGGGACTATCAGCGGCTGTCTACACGCAGGTTTCAGATATTGAGGATGAGGTAAACGGCGTGCTGAGTTACGACAGAAAAGTGAACAAACTGAAAGCTTGAGATGCTGCGGCAGGAATCTTCCTCAGACATTCCGTTTCGTTTCTGGATTTGAGAGAAAAACCGACGATATTGCGGACACCGCCGCCATGTTTCAGATAAACTTCTGATCATGGCGGCGGCACAGATAAAAAGAAAAAGGGAACCAATCCGGCGCTGCAGAACTTTCTTTCCTATCGCCTCAAGACATCTCTTCTTTCAGAAAATGCAGGACAGCTCTCTGACTCTGCCCGGCTATCAGGCGGGATCCATCCGTATATCCCTCTTCTCTTTCTCTCAGCTCCTGCATCAAAAGGCTGCGAAGGTACGCGATCCGTTTGCTGCAGGCGGGAGCGTCGATTTTATCGTGCCGCTCAAAAGGGTCCTTTGACAAATCAAAGTACTGTTCTCGCCCGCTCTGCATAAACCAGCAGTATTTGTCTGTCTTTGTGACGATATACTGGTTGCCTGTCGTCTCATCGCCGCTGTGTTCGCCGTGCAGGTACTCCCGCCCATTATCCCGCAGCAGGGATAATCCGTCCAGGTTTTCGCTGCCGCACACACCGGCCAGCTCCAAAAAAGTCGGAAATACATCTCTTAGTTCTATCAGGCTGCTCTGCTCTCCCCGCACCCCCGCATTGTACAGGATCATGGGAATCCGGATGCTTCCCTGATACGGCCGGACTTTTCGGTAGGTGCAGTGATCCCCCAGCAGTTCGCCGTGATCCGAGCAGAACAAAATCACGGTATTTTCTAAAATCCCTTCTTCCTCCAGCGCCATCCGAATGCGCCCGATCTGATTGTCTACGTGGGATATGCAGGCATAGTAGCCGGTCAGCGCCTGCCGCATCAGTTCCGGATCGGCCGGCCCGGTATCCGAATCCACGATTCGGCCGTATTTGGCAAGCCGGTCTCTGTCTGCCCAGTCCGAATTCACAGGGGGCCTCAGCGCTCTATCGCGATACAGATCAAAAAAACAGGACGGTGCGTCAAAGGGCGGGTGCGGCCGGACAAAGGAGGCCATCAGGAAAAAAGGCCGGGAGCGGTCCCTGCTGTGAAAAAAATCAATGGCGCGGTCGGCCACCCAGTTCGTCGGGTGATATTTCTCCTCGTACGGCCAGGGTCGCGCCAGCCAGGAATTCGCCTCCACGCCGGTATCTGTAAGATCCCGGCAGGTTCCCATCTCTCCTTTCAGCCATCGAAAATAATCGTCCGCCACAGACTGGTGTTCATAAAACGGGACGTTGGCCTTACGGTAGCTTCCCAGATAACCATCATGCAGTTCGATATGGTGAAATCCCAGAAGATTGCGCAGCGGATGCA
Organism: uncultured Lachnospiraceae bacterium; assembly: GCA_910586125.1. Taxonomy (GTDB): domain Bacteria; phylum Bacillota; class Clostridia; order Lachnospirales; family Lachnospiraceae; genus RGIG7193. The sequence continues at coordinate 69,692 of CAJUHP010000013.1, forward strand.
CATGCATCTTTCCGACACATTTGGTATAGTATCCAGCCTTCGCCAATTCCCCCGGAAGCGTCACCGGGTAATTCCACGGGACACGGTCCTGGTATCCGACCCGGCCGTGATGCTCCTGCGACAGTCCGGTCAAAAGACCGCAGCGCGCGGCAATACAGGAAGGCACCGCGGTGTAGGCGTTGGGAAACCATGCTCCCTTTGAAGCCAGATCATCCAGATAGGGCGTTTTTACGTCTGGATGCCCGGCAATGCCCAGACAGTCCCCCCGCATCTGGTCGGTCATAATTAAAAGGATATTCGGCTGCTTTTTCTTTTGCATTTTCATACACAGTTCTCCACAGAGGCCGGGAAATCCATTCCATATTCACGCAGCCTGGACAGACTCATCGACAGGTTTCTTGTAAAATGCAGGTCCTTCTCCACGACCGCGTCGGCGTCATACCCGCAGATCCTGGCAAAAGCCCGCACGGTCTCATAAAAGGAGAGGGCGTTTTCGCTGCCGTAATTATAGATACCGCCGGGCAGCCCAAAGCAGGCAGGCAGACGGCGGATCACTTCCCACACATTGGTGATGCCGCGCAGCTCATAAACGGATGCCCGCACGGGTATCCCGGTTTCCTGCGCTTCTTTCAGGCGGGTCAGCAGATTTCGGTTCATCCGGTAGGGACTGTCCAGCCTGTCGTACATCCAGGTCAGGCGCAGGCCGACCGCATCCGGCAGCAGGCACCTCACGGCCTCCTCTGCGGCCAGCTTATGAACCGCATAGACATTCTGCGGAGACAGTACGGCGCTTTCCGGCAGAGCGCCGCGGTCGCTGCAGCCGTTATATACCTGATCGGAGCTCATGTATACAAGCTTGGCCCCGCAGGCCAGGCAGCTCTCTGCCACGTTCCGGCTCCCGTTCACATTCACTTTCTCGGACTCCTGCGGATGGTTCTGACAGTATCCGACATCCGATAGCGCGGCCATATGCAGCGCCCAATCCGGCTGTTCCTTCCGAAACACGGCGGCCACAGCCTTTTCATCTGTGATATCCAGCGCCCGGCGGCCATACGCCGCCACTTCATACGCCTCCGCCAGTTTTCCCCTGAAATACGCCGCTGTACGGACGCCCAGGAAGCCGTCCGACCCGGTGATCAGCAATTTCTTTCTGTTGTTTGTCATAGCAGATAATTGTTGTCCTTGTCTGCTAGCTGCCAGGATGCCAGCGTATATGTCGCGTAGCCTTCCGCGACCAACGGCTCCTGCCTGCACAGTTCCTCGGCCTCCTCATAGCTTTGTGTCTTAAAAATGACCATGCCGGCAACGCCTGGATACCCTTTGAATGGGCCGCAAAGCTCGATCTTTCCATCGGCGTCCAGTCTCCTCAGATTTTCTACATGCCTTGTAATAACGGCTTTGGTCACTTTGTTATAGGCCTTTCCCTTTTTGATTGTCATGACATACAGCCATTTTTCCATGTATCCGCCTCCTATCTTTATCATTCCTTACCCGTTTCCTTTTGCTGCCGATGACATCCTTATGCCCACATAACTGTCTGTGCAGTAAAAACAAAACGGATTCCGGTCAGGCCATATCCAAATCCAGCATTTCCCCCAGCACAGCCGCATCGAACCAAACCGAGTTATCCAAAAGGAGAATGCCGTTCCATCTACTGCGTCCCACACATAGAAGTTTCCCGCCAATCAGCTTTTCCAGCGATCTTGCCCTCCTTCAAACGTATCTGCTCAATAAGAGTTTATCACATCTGCTCCCTTTTCTCCACAAAAATATATATGAGAAAATGTCTTTTTTCACAGAGTAATGGGATGAGACAGCTTTGCCGCCGCAAAAGCCCCTCATGACGGCAGTCACAAGGGGTTTGCGGGCGATACCTATTTAGGATTCCTGTATTGTCTGGATTATTTTCAGGAAGGACACCAGGCTCTTTTCAACGGCATGTTACAATACCTCGTTCACCAGCTCCATCCCTTCATCCAGCATCTTTGCATTCTCCAGTGTCACCAGAGCGATGGCTTTCAGCGCTTCCTTTGTGAAAAAGCCCTGATGGGAGGTGATCAGCACGTTGGGAAAGGACATCAGGCGAGCCAGCACATCGTCTTTGACGATATCCTCCGAACAATCCTCGTAGAAAATGCCGTCCTCCTCCTCGTACACGTCCAGCGCAACGCCCAGAAACGTCTCGTTTTTCTTCAGGGCCTCGATCAGCGCCTGGGAATCCACCAGCGCGCCGCGGGAAGTGTTAACCAGGTAAACCCCTTTCTTCATCTGACTGATGGTCTTTTTGTTGATAATGTGGTGGGTTTCCTTTGTCAGCGGACAGTGCAGCGTGACGACGTCAGACTGCGCCAGCAGATCTGGCAGTTCTGCGTATTTCACGTCCAGATCCGGATTCGGATACACGTCATAAGCCAGAATCTCCATGCCCATCCCCCGCAGAATCCGGATCATGGCCTGGCCGATCCGCCCGGTTCCGATGACGCCCGCCGTCTTGCCGCACATGTCGGTGCCGATCAGGCCGTCCAGCTTCATATTAAATTCTCTGGTGCGCACATAGGCCCGGTGCAGACGCCGGTTTACGCTGAGCAGCGACGCCACGGCAAACTCCGCCACGGCCTCCGGCGAATAACTGGGAACCCGAAGCACATGAAGCTTGCCTTTCGCCGCCTTGATATCCACATGGTTGTAACCGGCCGAGCGCAGCAGAATCGCCTTCACCCGCATCTCGTGAAGCTTGTCGATGATCGGCTTCGTCACCTGATCGTTGACAAACACGCAGACGGCGTCACAGTCTTTTGCCAGATCCACCGTATCTTCATCCAGCAGGTTCTCGATAAAGAATATCCGGTATCCGTACTCTTTTGACAGCGGCTCAAACCAGAGGCGGTCATATGACTTTGTACCATAAAATGCAATTTTCATAAGATTTCTCCTTGTCTTTTCCTTCTTTTCTTCCTTAGTTTGAGCCGCATCATAAAGCTTCATTCTCACCGCCCAAAATTCGGGCTTAAATTTTTCCCAATTTTTCTATTGACAAGCTTTCTCCCTTCTGCTAGAATAAGTTGACTCAAGCAGAGAAAAGACGGTTGTACCTTGAAAGAAGCATCGCTTCCCCTCATGCAAAAAGGCATACCTGTCTTTTTTTTTGCCCAAAAATCGTTGCCAACTCACAAAATCAACAAAAAGGAGACTTCTATGAACAACGAATCCCCCATTTACAATGCCCGGTCCTTAGGCGTTATGAAAATGCTGATCCTGGGCCTGCAGCACACGTTCGCCATGTTCGGAGCCACCGTTTTGGTTCCCCTGATCACCGGCCTGGATATCTCCACCACGCTTTTGATGGCTGGTCTGGGCACCCTGCTGTTCCATCTGGTGACAAAGGGCAAGGTTCCCGCCTTTTTAGGTTCTTCTTTCGCCTTCCTGGGCGGTTTTGCCGCCGTCGCACAGACGCCGGACGGTACGCCCATCCCGGAGATGCTTCCCTACGCCTGCGGCGGTATCGTGGTCGCCGGACTGATCTATCTGGTTGTCGCCGCCCTGGTCGGCACATTCGGCGTCAAAAAAATCATGCGCTTCTTCCCGCCGGTTGTCACCGGACCTATCATCATCTCGATCGGCCTGATTCTGGCCCCCTCTGCCATCACCAACTGCCAGACCAACTGGCTTTTAGCCATTGTCGCATTCGGCGTGATTGTGATCGCCAATATCTTCGGCCGGGGTATGGTCAAGATTATTCCGATTCTGCTTGGCATCCTGGTCTCCTATGCGGTCGCTCTGCTGACGCATCAGATCGACTTTCACTCGGTCACAAACCCGGAGGTTCCCCTGCTTGCCATGGCTCCCATCACGTTGGCCAAATTTGATATCAGCGCCATTCTGACCATCGCGCCGATCGCTCTGGCTTCCATGATGGAGCATATCGGCGATATCTCCGCCATCAGCGCCACCGTGGGCCGAAATTACATCAAAGACCCCGGCCTGCACCGCACGCTTCTCGGCGACGGCCTGGCGACCTCTCTGGCCGGAATGTTCGGCGGCCCGGCCAACACCACCTACGGAGAAAACACCGGCGTTCTGGCCCTGACCCGCGTATACGATCCCAGAGTCATCCGGATCGCCGCCGTGTGCGCGATCATTCTATCCTTTATTCCGAAGTTTGCCGCCGTGGTCAACACCATTCCCGCCGCCATCATCGGAGGCGTTTCCTTCATCCTCTATGGCATGATCTCTGCCATCGGCGCCCGCAATCTGGTGGAAGGCCGCGTGGATCTCTCCCGGAGCCGCAACCTGATTATCGCCGCCACGATTCTGGTCTCTGCCCTGGGCTTCAACTCCATCGGCGGCATCACATTTTTTATCGCCGGCACAAAGATCAACCTGTCGGGTTTAGCGATCGCCTCTATTCTGGGCATTCTGTTAAACGCGGTTCTGCCCGGCAATGTATATGAGTTCGACACCGACGTTCCCGACGAAACCGGCGTCAATTTCAAAGTGTGAGGTGACATGCCATGCCCACGACAATCGAAGTCAGCAAGCAGAGCGTAAAACAGCTCTTGGAAAGCGGAAAAGAGCGCCCCTTTGTGATCCCGGAGTACCAGAGACCCTATGCCTGGGAAGACGAACAGATTCAGACGCTTTTTGATGATCTTTGGGATTTCACCAACGGCGAGGAGGGCGGCGCCGAGGGCAAAAGCACCTATTTTCTCGGCAGCGTTGTCGCCTTTGAGAACGAGAACGGAGAGCAGGAAATCATTGACGGCCAGCAGAGAATCACGTCCCTGTTTCTGCTGCTGCGCGCCATCTATACCATGCTGACAAGCGCCTCCAACAAATCCAGGGAAGCCCAGAACTTTATCTCGCAGATCGAACCGGCCCTGTGGCGCACCAACAAGCTGACCGGCGAGGTGGACTATTCCAATATCCTTCTCACCTCTAAAGTTCTGAACAACGAGGGAAATCAGATCCTGCGCAATATTTTGAAAACCGGGCAGACCGCGCCGAAAGCGCAGGATAACTACTCCAAAAATTACGTGAAATTTCAGGAGCGGATCGCCGCCGTGTCGCAGGCAAATCCGCTTATGATCTATGAATTCATCTATGTCATTTTAAACAAAGCCATTCTCCTGCCCATCACTGCGGACACGCAGGACACGGCTTTGACGATCTTCTCCACGCTGAACGACCGCGGCCTGCCTCTGTCGGACGCGGATATCTTTAAAGCAAAAATATACAATCATCTGGCGGCAGATGAAAAAGCGGTCTTTATCGAACGCTGGAAAGACCTCGACGAACAGGCTTGTCAGGCCGGCGAGAGTATCCAGCAGCTTTTCTACTATTACATGTTCTATCTGCGGGCCCTGGAAGACGACTGCAAAACCACCACGCCCGGCGTGAGAAAATATTTTTCGGCAGACAAATTTTCCCGCCTGTATGAGCCGGATCTGCTCGATCACTTATTTGTCATCGTAAATCTCTGGAAAGCCGTCAACCAGCGCATGGAGCTGCCGAACGAGCCCTGGTCAGCGGATCGCGCCATCCGTCAGACCCTGGATATCTTAACTTCCTACCCCAATGAATTCTGGAAGTATCCGGTAATCATCTACTACCTCACCCACCGGAATCAGCCGGATTTTATTGAGACCTTTGGGAAGTTTCTGCATAAGCTGGTCCGGGAGCTGCTGATCAAATATGTTCTGAGCCCGACAATCAACGCGGTGAAGGCCGATATTATCCGTCTGAATGTGGAAATCGTTTCAGCACAGGTTCCGCCGTTTGATTTCAAAGCCATCGACGCCAGCCAGCTCCGGAATCAGATCAAAAATCCGCACCGGGGCGCCGTGCGGATGCTTCTAAAGATTCTTGCCTATGCCGCGCAGGATACGCTCCTTCCAAAGCAATGGGAGATCGAGCATATCTTTCCCCAAAAATGGCAGACAAACTATTTTCCTGCCGTGCCGGATGAGATCATCCGTGAAAAGATCGAACATATCGGCAACAAACTGCCTTTTGAGAAACGGCTGAACATTGTGGCGGGAAACGGCTATTTTAAGAAGAAGCAAAAAGAATATGAGGCTTCCCAGTTCGCCGTCACCAAAGCCATGGCCGGACCGGAATATACGGACTGGAATCTGGACAGTATCGTGGAGCGCGATATCCGGATTACGGATGAAATTCTTGACATCCTGACACAGTGGGATCGGGAATACCAGGACGCGTTGACGCCCTGACTCCCATTTACTATGCAAACAGAAAGAGGGGGATTCTATGAAAACCTACCGCGGCGCTATTTTTGATCTGGACGGAACGCTGTTAAATACGATAGCCGATATCGCCGCCAGCGCAAACCTGGTTCTATCGGAATACGGCCATCCAGGCCATGATGATGCAACCTATAAAACCTTCGTGGGAAGAGGATTTATGGACCTGCTCCACCGCTGTTTCCCCGCGGATACGCCGGAAGAACAGTTTCCAAAAATCCTGGACCGCATGCTGTTTCACTACGGCTGCCACTACATGGAGCGAACGGTTCCCTACGAGGGAATCCCCCAGCTTCTAACGCGCTTACAGCAAGCCGGCATCGCCGTCGCCGTCAATTCCAACAAGCGCGATCTGTATACAAAAAAGCTGATTGCCGCCCATTTCCCGGCGATCTCCTTTACATCTGTCACCGGCGAGGGCTGCGGCTTTCCCCGCAAGCCGCAGCCGGACGCGGCCCTGCATATCGCCCGCCTGATGAATCTGTCCCCGTCTGAGATTCTCTATATCGGAGACTCCGGCACGGATATGGATACCGGCAAAAACGCCGGCATGGACACGGCCGGCTGCCTGTGGGGCTTTCGCGGGGAAACGGAGCTGCGAGAACACAGCGCCGTCTATCTGCTCAAAAAAGCGGAGGAGGCCGCGCCGTTGTTTTTGACGTGATAGGAGGGGCTGCCGCAGCAGCCCCTCTTTCTTGTCAGAGAATCTCTTCAGTGAGCCTTATAATAATTGATCAGGCAGCCGTCCAGAATAATCTGTCTCTCGTCTTTTGTCATCTCTCCAATCCCCAGGGTAAAGGGGATGAGCTTTCCATCCAGAATCCGGTACGCTGTGATCTCTTGCGCGCCGGTCTCCACCGCCGTGCGGATGCCGGGGATAAACAGGAAATCCAGCTCCGCAAAGGGCAGCTCCTCATCCGGCAGAAGGAACGGAATCATTCCCCAGTTGATCAGATTGGAGCGGTAGCGCTTTGTGGCGTACTCCCTGGCGATGTTGGCCCATCCTCCCAGCACCTTCTGGCAGGAAGCCGCCTGCTCTCTGGCTGAGCCGTCGCCGGGCTTGACCGCATAAATCACCGTTCCGATGCCGGTGGCTCTGGCCTTCAGCTCCGGATGCACCGCCTTCACCGCGCGGAATGCGTCTCCAATGTCCTTATTTTCCCGCATGGGGCAGGTATTCATCCGGCGGATCATCTCCGCCTCGCGCACCTCCTTGGCCCGCTCTACATACGCGGGGACCTTGCGGGACAGGGTAAATTGGGACAGCGCCTCCGGATTGGAACGGTAGGACGAAGTCTCCCCGGAGGGAATCAGTTCGTCGGTCGTTGTAACCGGATCGTGGATGACCGCCGCCACCCGCAGCAGAATATCCTCGGTCAGAGGTACCATCTCCGGCCAGTCCTTGATATTGGGCCCAAACTGGATCTCCGTCTCCGGGTCGGCCTTGCCGCGCCCGTCGAAGACTCGGTTCGCATAGATGCTGCCATCGAAATGGTAGGCCGGGCCGGTGTATTCCACATCCAGCTCGTCGGCTCCGGTCAGAAAGCCTTTGGCCGCAGCCGTGGCCGCGATGGAACGGGCATCCATCAGCGCCACCGAGGCGATCTGATGCTCCTGCAGCTTGGAGCCCTCCCGATTCGGGAAATTCCGGGTGGAATGACGGATGCTGAGAGCCTGGTTGGCCGGCGTGTCGCCCGCGCCGAAACAGGGACCGCAGAACGCCGTCTTCACCACCGCGCCCGCGCTGATCAGGTCGCCGGCTGTCCCGTTTGCCATCAATTCCTTGAAAATGGGCGTGCTGGCCGGGTATACGCTCAGGCTGAAGCGGCCGTCTCCAATGTTTCTGCCCCGCAGAATATCCGCCGCCGCGCAGATATTTTCAAAACCGCCTCCGGCGCAGCCGGCGATAATGCCCTGCTCCACATAGAGATTGCCGTCCACAATCTTGTCGCGCAGCCGGTAAGATACGCCGCGGCCCAGGCTGACTTTGGCCTTCTTCTCACAGTCGGCCAGAATATCCTTCAGATTTTCTTTCAGCTCATGAATCGGATAGACGTTGCTGGGATGGAACGGCATAGCGATCATGGGACGGATCTCGTCCAGATTTACTTCCACCGCCCCTTCGTACCAGGCGTTTTCACCGGGAGCCAGAGCGCGGTAAGCCTCGCGGCGGCCATGAATCTCGTAGAACTCCTCCACCTTTTCATCGGTGATCCAGATGGAGGACAGACAGGTGGTCTCCGTGGTCATGACGTCCACACCGATTCTCTCGTCCACGGTGAGGTTCGCCACGCCGGGGCCGACAAATTCCATCACTTTATTCTTCACATAACCGTTGGCAAACACCGCGCCTATCAGCGCCAGCGCGATATCTTGAGGGCCCACGCCCCTGCGGGGACTGCCGGTCAGATAAACCGCCACCACGCCCGGCCTCTTTACGTCATAGGTGCGGCCCAAAAGCTGCTTGACCAGCTCCGGTCCGCCCTCCCCAATCGCCATGGTTCCCAGCGCGCCGTAGCGGGTGTGACTGTCCGAGCCCAGAATCATCGCGCCGCCCTCCGCCATCTGCTCGCGGGCGTACTGATGAATCACGGCCTGGTGCGGCGGCACATAGACGCCGCCGTAGCGCTTGGCACATGTGAGGCCAAACATATGATCGTCCTCATTGATGGTGCCTCCCACCGCGCACAGGCTGTTGTGGCAGTTGGTCAGCACATAGGGGATCGGGAAACGGGTCAGGCCGCTGGCCCTGGCTGTCTGAATAATGCCCACATAGGTGATATCATGGGAGGTCAGCTTGTCAAATTTCAGCTTCAGGTTGTTCTTATCGCCGGATGTATTGTGAGCCTTCAAAATCTGCCAGGCTATCGTGCGCTGTTCGGCCTCCTCCCTGGCGGGAAGACCGGCCGGCGCGGCGGGGCCGTCCGGGATAATACCGTCTTTTGTCAGGTATACGCCTGTCTCATGTAATCGAATCATCTTCTTTTCCTCCTCCTGCAGACCCTGCCCGGCCTGCATGGTTTGCGGGGCGTACCGATCACGGAAATCCCTTTTCAAACACGCCCTCGTGTGTGGGTTGCAGAACTCTCCCGTTTATTTTAACACAGGACGGCGTTTTTTTCCACGAAAAACTGGGACGAAACGTTCTTCTATTTTACAGAGTCTTCCTTCTGTGCGTTACGTTCTCTGTAATCCTCCCTGAGACAATCCTCGTACACTTCTCTCGGAATCTCGAACTGCGGACAGCCGTACGCCCCCGGCGCCACCTCGTACTCGTCAAACCGGATAACAAGATTCCCGTTATCCGCAAAGAAAAAATTGGCGTCCTCGCGGATCCAGTGAAACTCGTTCCCCGGCATCTCCCCGTCTATCCAGTAAACAGCCTCCCCGGCCGCCGTCTGCTTTCGCATCTGCTCCTGGATATGGGTACTGATTGCCTGCACATAGCCGGAATTTTCCTGAAACAGATCCGAAAGCTGCATCAGCCGCCCGGTTTCTTTGTCTATGTGATAGTATTTGTACTGGGAGGAACCGCTGCCGGACCCGTAATATATCAGCACTTCCAGCGTAAACCAGGTATCGCTGTCCGTGATGGTCTGATAGTAAACGTCCACCTCCGTATGTCCCTCTTCCCCGATCGCCGCGGCCCCTGCCTCAAACTCCTGAATCAGACGGCTGGTTATGGCCTCCACGTCCACGTTGATCTCCTGAACCGCATTCTTAAGAGTGGTATCCTGCGCATCCACCACAATCTGCGGAATCTGAATATCCGCGTAATGGTTTCCATCTCTATGAAGATAATTGCGCACAAGAACCACGTCGATCAGACCGCCGATCACCGGCATCTCCCGCATGGCGGCAGCCGCCTGCACGCTGAGATTCGGGACCGCGATAAACAGCGCCAGAACCGCCGCCAAAGCTGCCAGAATGCGGCTTGCCCGGCGCCTCCTGCAGACCGCTGGCTTCTCAGGCAGCGCCGCCAATGTCTGCAAAACCATGGTTCGCACCGCAGACGGCATCGTTCCCGTCTCCAGTCTGGCCGCCCGCCTCACTTTTCTGTCAAAAGAATTCATTGTCCTCACCTCTTTTTCATTGTTCTTTCCATATTTTTCTAAGCATCTGCCTGGCGCGCGACAGCCTGGTGCGGACCAGTCCCTCGGAAACGCCGATAATTTCGCTGATCTGTCTTGCGGTCATATCCTCATAATAAAACAGGATGACCACCGTTTGATACTCCGAAGGAAGAGAATCCACCGCCTCCTTCAGACTGATACAGTCGGTCCGGGATACCGTATCCTCCCGCTGCGCCATTTCTTCCACCTCATCCAAGCTCACCAGCGTGTGCCGCTGCCGCAGAATATCATAGGCCGCATTGGCTGTGATTTTCATCATCCAGGGACGAAAGCGGGAAGCTTCGCGCAGCGTATCCAGTTTTTCATACCCGGTACACAGCGCTTCCTGCAAGGCGTCGCTGGCATCCTCTTCATTGTGCAAAAGCCCGAACGCCAGCCGGTAAAGGCTCTGCGTGCAATTCAGAATCTGTTCTGTGTACCATTTCTTTTTATCCTTATAAAATGCGTTCAAGTCTCTTTTCCTCAGCCAGTATTGGATTCATCCGGGGAGGATTCCAGCGCCTCCGCATTCCTGCAAGTCTCATAGAGCCACTCTCCCCATCTCTGATAGTATTTTCCGTACGGGTGGGTTTCGTCCCCGCTGAAATCGCTGCAAAGCGCCCCCTGCGCATCGTCAAACAGCGGATTCACGTCCAGAAAGCCCGCCTTTCTCCTGTCGGCTATCCCGGCGATCTCCCCGTTCAGCCAGTCGATATTGGCGTTATTGTATGTGTCGTCACGGTCCGAGCGGGAAGCGGTTACATGGAGGTTGGCGCACAGATACAGCTTGGCCTGCGGCTGCAGGTTTTGTATGCTTTCCGCCGCCTCCTCATATTTTTTTAAAATCGCGCTGTGGGCGTAGCCCAGCTCATTGATTCCCGTCATCAGAAAAATTCTATCATATGTCTTTTGTTCGAGCAATTCCTGAAGCGTCATCTTCCCCATGCCTGGCACTTCGATTTCCTTATCCCACATCTTAAACAGACTCATCCCTGACGATGCAAAGAAATCCGGCGTCTCCAGACCAGCATATTCCATCAGCCCCACGCTCCGGGAATCCCCGATAAAAAGCGTTTGGGAGAAAAAACCGTTCAGCGTCTGTTCTTGGCTATTCCCGGCGAAAGAAGTCTCCTCCGGGCCGGACGGAGTGACTGGATCCGCTTCTGCGGGCTGTGTGGTCTCTTCTGCGGGTGAAGTATCCTGTGCGGCGTCATTCGCGTGCAGCGTATCTTGCGGCTTTTTATTCTCATCTGTCTTTCCGCTTTCCTTGGAAGGACTTCCCTCTTTCTCCGGATCTTTTTGTTCTTTGTATTCTGTGCTCTCTGACTGCTGTCCCTCCTGCCAGTCAGGCATACTCCCAGATGCCTGAGCGGGGTTGGTTTTCAGCAAAAAGACCGGAGATAAAATCAGCAGAGAAATCACCATCAAAGCCGGGAAACGGCGGCTGTTGTTCTTTTTCATCAAAACACCTCATCTTTTGTTGGCTTACAGCCTCTCTTCGTACAATCAGAATTGAAAATACAAAAACGGATCGTTCAGGCCGATATACAGACAGTACACCGAAAGCCAGAATACCGCTAAAAGCCCCAGCGCGGCGGTCCAGGTATGCGCATACCGACGGTACAGCTTTCTGGGAAGCGGCGTACAGAATACAAAACAGGCAAGCAAAAGCAAACCATAACTCTTTCCATACTTGATGTAATCCTTTCCAAACACCGTCTTTGCGCCTCCCGGCAGGGCAAACAGCCGGCCAAAATATACCGTGAGCTTTCCGATATTGGAGACGGCAAAGACCAGCCATGTCAGGGGAATCGCCATAAGCATGTACACATGCCCGAAGAACCGGTTTTGTTCCAGCCACTCTTTCAGCCCCAGCTTTTCCAGACTGATCAGCCCAAACAGAACCAGGCCCCACAAAAGAAAATTCCACCCGGCTCCATGCCAGATCCCTGTCAGAAGCCAGACAATCAGCAGATTGCGGATCGTCGCTGCCCTTCCCTGACGGCTTCCGCCCAGAGGTATGTACACATAGTCCCGAAACCACTGCCCCAGTGTTTGGTGCCAGCGCCGCCAGAATTCTGTCATAGACACAGAGATATAGGGATATTGAAAATTCTGCGGAAAGCGCATCCCCAACATCCATCCCAGACCGCGGGCCATCAGAGAATAACCGTAAAAGTCAAAATAGAGCTGAAAACTGAACGCGGCGATCCCCATCCAGGCCAAAGGCGTGGAAATGCTCTCATAGCCGATAGCTCCTATCTCCCGCCACAGATTCCCGATCCGGTTTGCCAGCAGCACTTTCATCCCCAGCCCCATACAAAATTCACGCAGGCCCTGATCTAGCTGCTTCATCTGGTGTCTCCTTCTCTTCAGCGCTTCCTCCACCTCCGCGTAATGAATAATCGGCCCGGCGATCAGTTGGGGGAACATACACAGGTAGGTGGCTACCGGCACTACCGCATGGGTATCATAGGAGGCGCCCCAGTAGAGATCCAACAGATACGAGACCACCTGAAAAGTGAAAAAACTGATTCCCGGCGGCAGTTCCGGCCGGAAAACCGGCAAAACAGCCAGAGATTCGGGAAGAATCCGGTTCAAATTTTCGCAGATAAATCCCAGATATTTAAAACAAAATAGCTGGCCGAAATTCCAGAAAAGGCCCAGGTATAGAAATCTTTTTTTGGCGCTTTGCGGCCTGCGGCGAAGAATGGAGGGCCTTTTGTCTGCAATGGCCTGCCCTAACCAGATATTGACCGCCGTGGATACCAGCAGCAGCAGCAGATACCAGGGCCGTCTCCATGTGCCCACGCCGTAAAAAATTACGCTCGCGGCAAATAGCGCCCCATTCTTTGTGTTGTCCGGCATCAGATAATAGATGATAAAAAATATGGGCATAAATCCCAGTAAAAACGGCAGGCTGCTGAAAACCATGTTCTAAAAACCTCTTTCCAAAAATTGCTTCTATAGGATTGACGGCTGAAAACCGCAAAAAGTTACAGACGTTTTGAAACGTAATAAAAACGAAAGGTTCTTGTAACAATTTCAGAAAGCGCAAAGTCCCGCAAAACAGCCGGGACTCTGCGCTTTTTATGGTTGTCCGTCTTCTTTTCCTCCATACACAGGACGATTCATCGGGAATTCTTGCCAAAGGATTCCCTTGCTTTCCTGTGCGAAGCACCTTTAATCGGAGACGCCCGCAGGAATATACGCTCTTCCCACAGCCTCGCACCATATCCGGATTTTTTCGCCCAAATCGTCCATCTTGCCCAGACCAGGAATCTCCGGCTCATTATTTTCCAATACCCGGTAGGTTTCCGGTATGCGGTGAGGCTCCTGCGGCGATCCGGCCTGAAAAAGCTCCCGGCCCGAACCGCTTAAACTCTCTCCCAGCATATCCGGATCGGTGCTGACGAGCAGATACGATGCTTCGATATAAGCGTTTACGGTTTCGGCAAACTCCACCATAGCCGGAATATCCATCATGAAATCCGGTTCTTGGATATCCTGCCATTCGATGCTTCCACTGTCCAAAACAGCCTTTTCTCCCGCCTCGTCAAAAGAAAACAATTCATAATGGTAAAAATGTCCGCCGGTCCCGGAGTACGGAGAATACTCCAACAGATAATCCTGGCCTTCCCACCGGCACAGATACCAGGTTCTCCACCCTGTATGCGCAGCGCCGGCCTCGTCGGAATACAGTACCTTTCCCTGCCCGTCCAACACCGCCATCACGCCGGTCGAAGCCATATGAAAATGCCCAAAATCAAATACAATCCTTTCCGTCTGTCCATTGTGGGTCAAGTCCGCCTCCCATTCAAGAAAATCTTCTGTCATCCCGGGAGCTGTGCTTCCCGCTGCAAAGGACGCATAATATGCTGCTATCTCTTCCCCGTTTTCTTCGCTCTGTTTCTCTGTTCCCTCCTCTTCGCCGCTCTGTGAGCCCGCGTCTGCGGCTGCCCGCTCTTTTTTATTGGATACAAAATACCAGCCGGTTTCCGCCTCCGCCAGAATCGCCTCCCCCGTCCAATACGTATCTTCCTCGCCCGCCGTGCGATAGACAAGGCGAATCCGGCCCTCGCTTTCCTGGCTTGCCTGTTCACAGACCAGAGGCAGGCGTTCTGCCTCCTCCCCGGTCTCCACTTGATAATATTTCCCGTTCCACTCATACCAGCCGGAGAGATATTCGTCAAACCATGCGGCCTCGATAGGGCGGCCCGTTCCCTCTTCCCAGGCCCGGCGTATGGTATCCCGGCTCACCCGGACAAGACTTCCTTCGACATCCAGGCCCTGCTTTGCAAGCGCCCCGCTTTCTTGCGGGGAAAGCATCTTTGCCGTTATCCTTTCCTTGAGAGCAAAAGCAAGATAGCGGATAAACATCCCGTCCAGCTTTTCTGTCTCCATATAAGAACCAGAATCCGTCCATTCCGTTTCTCCGCTGGCAAGAAACACATTCCGCTCCGGCGCATTCAGATATGCGGTAAAATAATCCAGCCGTTCCCTCTCTGTCATACCGCCAGGCCAGAGAGCCTCTTGTTTTGTCTGTCCGGATTCTTTTTCTTTCGTTTCCTGAGGATTTACCGTTTCCGCTGTCTCCTTTGGCTCCGTCTCCGCAGGGCTTGTCATCAGACAGCCGGAGACTGCCAGACAAACCGCCGTCAATACCAGGCACATGCGATAAGCCGGGCGCTGGTACGAAAGCACGTTGCGGATGCGCTTTTTCGCGTAAGGCTCTCCGAAGGCCAGACCGCTGTCCCCAGCGCCGGTCCCCGCAAATACCATCAGCGTCTGCGCATATTCTTTCTTTTTCCTCCCCTGCAGACAGGACAGTACCGCCTCGTCGCAGGACATCTCCATATCCATGCACATCAGACGGTAGGACAGCCACGCAAACGGGTTGAACCAATGCAGGCAGGCTACGCAAAAAGCGGCCGGCTTTAACAGATAATCCCTGCGTCGGATATGCGTCTGTTCATGCAGAAGTACATACTGCCTCTGCGCAGGCGTCAGGCCATCCGGAACATAGATCACCGGATGCAAAAATCCCATCGTAAAGGGTCCCCGTATGCCGTCCACAACGCAGGCGCCTTCCTCCTCGCCTCTTTTTCTGCGGCGGATATACCGTTTCCAAAGGAAACTCCTGCGCCCCTGCACGGCTGCCAGAATTCCCATGCCGCCCACCCAGATCAGAGCCGGGAGCGGGGTGGACAAATAGGGATTTCCTGTCAGAGCAGCGTTCGGAATCGTTTCTCTGCCGCCCGTCTTTTCCTCCCGGCTATATTCCCTCTCCTCCGGCGTTGCCGGTGGCAGCACCAGAACCGCCGAAGTCAAGCCCTTTCCCGCAGAAAAACCGGTCTCCAGCCGGTAGGAGGGCGGCCGCTTTCCTGCGGACACAACGCTCCCGCCACTGCCGCCGGCCCCTTTCCCGAACTCTGGCATAACCTCCAGAACGCTCTTCCACCGCGGTACAATGCTCACAGGCCCCGGCAGAGCAAACGGACACAGAAAACGGAAAAAAACAACCGCCCACAGAGCATAGGAAAAGATTTTGGGCGCTTTTTTCAGAAACAGACGCAAAAGACAAACCGCGAGGCATACAAAAGCAGCCGTTATACTCCATTCCAGCACCGCCTCAAAAGCAAACATGAATCCCTTCAATCTTCCGCCTCCTCCTCGTACTGTGCAATCATCTCCTTGATCTCCTCCAACTGGCGTCTCGTCAGTCGCTTTCTGTCCATAAAGGCCGCAAGAAATCCTGGTATGGAGCCGCCGTAGTTCTCTTTTAGAAATTCTTCGCCTTGATTCTGCAGGTATTCCTCCTTTGAGAGCAGAGAAGTCACACAGGCATTTTGATTCTGAAAAAGTTTCTGCTCACAGATCCGCTTCAGCATGGTATATGTGGTGGACTTTTTCCAATTCAGGCGCTCTTCGCAAAGCTTTACCAGATCGCCGGACGCAATCGGCTCCTTCTCCCAGATCAGATCCGCCAGTTTTTTCTCGTACGCAGTCATAGTCTTTTCCTTTCTGTTCTCTTTCCTTTTTCATGGTTCTTCTCCCCTTCTTGGCGCCCTATGAAAGCACAATAGTCTATGAGCTGTAGACCATCTAATGTTAGTCTACAACTCATAGACTATATTGTCAAGAGAAAACGATAAAAAAGATTGTAAGACGGCCGAAAAATAACTTTGTGATCCGCGAATCCCTAAGCGGCAGTCTGTTTTTATTTTGGATACAGCTCGCTGGCATAGTCTTGTGCGATCTGCCTGAGAATCATTTCCTCCACCGGCGGATTTTTAGAGTCCTCTCCGGGCCGAACAAAATAACTCTCAAAAAAACCATGTTTCTTTGTCGATTCCTCCAGAAGAAACGCATCGCGCTCCTTCCCCTGCGCGTGACAGAGTCTCGCATTCAGCAGGCTGCACACCGTAAACGTTGCGTAATCCTGTTTTGCCATAGCCTTTTTTGCCGCACAGGTCAGCGCGTCCTGCAGCTTGTCCAAATTGGGAACGTCATCAAAAGAACGAATGGAAATGCGGGCATTTTTATAGACCTCCATATGAAGACATTGTTTTGCCCTGTGTTCCACAAGATATGCGTCCCTCTCCCTCAAAGAGTCGCCTTGACGACAGATTGCGGCAATCTCCAGCCACAGTTTCTCTGCCTCCAGATATCTTTTCTTTTTTTCCTCCTCCTGCGCCTTATCTGTCAATTCATTTTTCAAAAGCTCCGCCGGGTTAGCGGCAGGCACAGCAAACTGCTTTTTTAACTCCAACAGACGCAGGTAATCTGCTGGATAATAATCTCGAACTCCATATACCAACGAGGGGGGAACCGGATAACGTTTACACAATTTTTCATACTCGCTCTGCTCGTTCCAGCCATATGCCATAATCACACACTCCTTTTTAGACTTCAGTCCAGATAGATAATCGGATCTTCCTCACTGTAAAAAATTCGATCCACACTGTCAGAACCGTTTTGTTCTGCCTGATAATCTTTCAGAGAAACCCCTCTCTCCATCAGATACTGCCCGGCTATGTATCTTCCAATTTCCGGGTGAGACGCCATATATTCCATCGCCGCCTCGTGACCCAACAGGCCCGTCAAGATGTTATACTGGTCACATGGGAACTCTTTTTCACACAGCCACTCTTTCACCAGGGAGGGATCGTCTCCCAGCGCTTTGTGAAAAAGCGCCTTCAAAAAACAAATCCGGGCAATGATATCTTCCACCTCCGCCACTCCCCGCGTTGACATATGAAACTCATTAAATTCCCAAAGGCCGGGAATTTGCACCTTCATCCGTTTCGGCATTTTTTGATAATAGCTGTCAAAAAGATAATAGGCTTCCATCAAATGTACAAGAATTCCCTCCGCCGCACTTCGGACATCTTTTTTCTGGGGCATTTCCTTTATCGCCTTCTGTATGGATGCCCACTTGGAATCCGCGACCGTCCGAACGGCAACTTGTACCGAATCGCCTTGTATAAAGATTTCGGCTGCTTTTGCCAACGCGACGGCTGCTTTCAGATACGGTTGATTACAAAGATCTAATAGACGGTCGATTATTGGATTTGTTCCCGAAATCACCATACTCTATCCATCTCCTTTCCGCTGAATCAAGTTTCTTCTATTTTACCAGATTTTTTTGAAATTCCATCCATTTGGAGTATTATTTCCAGAAAAATTTGCCCGCTAGATATACAGCAAAAAACCTCCCCGGTTTTCCCGGAGAGGCTCTTCTTCGCTGGGCTACAAGGATTCGAACCTTGAAATGACGGAGTCAGAGTCCGTTGCCTTA
>CAJUHP010000014.1 GCA_910586125.1 uncultured Lachnospiraceae bacterium
AGTTCAGACGTGTGCTCTTCCGATCTCAGTGTGTAGTTTTGAAGGTGCAATCTTCTAAGACCTTCTATACATAAGAAGATAGTGTACAAAAGAGAAAGATCACTCTGGCTGAAATCAGTCAGAGTGTATTTTTATTTATAAATAGACGGTTCTAAATAGCGTTAGCAAAGGCATTCTTATGTAAAGATCATTGAAAAGAGGGACTGTCGCAAGACTTAGATAAAATACAAAATATGGAAATATCCGTTCATACACCGATATCCTATATTGAATGAAATCTTTGTTTTGCGATAGCCCCTTTTTAATATATGGCAGTAATAACAGTAAATTTATAGAGCGGCGAGCGTTTTGGCTACATTATACCCAAATGTTACACAGCGGCTGTGGCTTAAGCAGTTTTCATTGTGCGGATAAGTTCCTGAGAACATGCTTCCCGATACATTTCCGATTGCGTACAAGCCAGGGATGGGCTGAGCGTTTTTATCCAGGACCTCGCTGGAGGGAGTGATCTGCAGCCCGCCGGCCGTGCAGAGTGCTTCCGCCATCTCCTTGGTGGCATAGAACGGAGCCGTGTCGATTTTATGCATCATGGAGCCGGGGAAATGGAAGTCTGTATCCTCTCCGGCATCACACATTTCATTCCAATGTTGGATGGTGGCAGTGAAAGTTTCGGGATCTACCCCCATCTTGACAGCCAGGTCCTCCAGCGTGTCAGCCGTCAGAGCGTTTGGACTCATAGCGGCACCGATCCAGACCTCTTTGGGACCGTAACAACTGGACGAGGGAGTCCAGATTTTATCGACGATCTCCGCGCAGTTGGCATCGACAATATAGTAATCGAAAGCGCCGGGCTGTGACTGAATGGCATTTGCCAGGTGGTTGTAAGCTTCGTATTCGGCGGTAAAGCGCAGCCCCCGCCGATTAACCCGCAGATAAGGCATTAGCTGGGCAGGGTCCAGCATCAGCGGATGCGGATATTCGTCCTCCATAGCGCCGATGGCTTTTGCCATCTCGTGGCCGTCGCCCGTATTGGTCTTGGTTCCGTTCATCCAGCCGATGAGGGCCAGATCGCGGGGGCGGCAGCACGCGTTCAGTTTATCCGGATTAAATTCATATCCGCCTGTCGCCAGAACCACGCCTTTGGAAGTCTGGTATTTCACATAACCGTCTTTGGTCTTTGCGACAGCGCCGGTGACTTTTCCCTCCTCCATCACGAGCTGAACCACCGGTGTGTTGAAGAGAACCTCGGCGCCGGCGTCCGTGATCTGTTTCTGCAGGGTGGCAGCGATGTCCTCCACGCCCAGAGGGATATTGATGGAGGTGTTCCAGCTTCGGCTGAGGCTCAGCTCATCGTAGGCCGCGTTAAAATCGGGGAAATCGCCGGCGTTGAACGTCAGATAATACTCTTCATCCGGGAGCGCCAGCTTGTCGAAAAACCAATCGACTGCCTCGTCGCAGGTATCGATCCATTTTTGATAGATCGCTTGTTCTCCCCGGTAAGCGCAGTTTACCATAGCATCGTCCAGCCACTGTTTTGTGTCAAATTGCACGCCGAATTTTTGGTGGATGCGGTCATGAAAGGCGCCCATGGTGGGACTGCGCCAGGTGGGACTGCTTCCCTTTTCCAGAGCAACAACCTGTAATCCCTGCTCGGCGCAGGCCAGAGCGGCCGCCATTCCTGCCGGTCCCTGGCCGCATACCAGCACATCGACAGAGATGGTTTCTTTGATCTCGGAAGCGGCAATCGGCTCCGCTACAAATGCGATATCGCCTTTATTGGTGGCGGCGTTTACGGCGCTTAGATCTTCGCAGGACGGATAGGCAGCCGTTTGATTGCCATCCTCTGGATTGCCGCCGGAAGAAGGATCGGAGGCTTCGGTCTCGTTGGTAAGCCCAAGCGCCTGTTGGATGCATTGTGCGGCGGCTTCGCGGACCGCGTCCGAAGTGTAAGTGGCTGTGGCGATGGTATCAATTTCAGCGCTCTGTGCTGTCATCAAGGCAGACTGGAAATCGGAGGCGGACTGGATTGCCAGATCCAATGTTTCATTGGATGTGTCTACCGTCACTTCGGTGATTGCTGTTTCGCTGAATGTCATCGTTACCGTTACAGTTCCCAGACCGGTGGCAGTTCCGGTGTACGTGCCGGGAATGTAGACGGCTTTTTCCTCGGACGTGCTGCTTTCTCTGGTGTCGTTTGCCAGGGAAGTTCCTGCGCCGGCCGGGCTGCTGCATCCGCCCAAGAATCCCGCCGCCGCGGCGCCGGCCAGCCCAGCCAGGGAGCCGTGCAGAAACTCTCTTCGCGAAAGAGTTTTTTTGCTCATAAGTAGTATCCTCCTTTTTTGTTTGACGGTTATTTCCGACAAACTTATTAAATCATAAATCATCTGGAAAAAGAAGAAAAAAAATAGTATTATTGATAACAGAAACGTATGAATAGGCCGGATCGGCTGTCCGGTGAAACGAGAGTATATGGGGAGGAGACAATGAATACACAGCAATTGGAATGCTTTATTCAGGTTGCGGAAAATCTGAATTTTGCCAGGGCCGCCAGAAATCTGCACATTACGCAGCCGGCCGTATCCAGGCAGATCCATGCGCTGGAAAGCGAACTGGGGGCCAGGCTGTTTGACCGCACGACCAGAACAGTCTCTCTGACTCCGATTGGAAACAGTTTTTTGGCGGATGCCGGGGATATTTTAAATAGGATGAAGTATGCCGCGGTAAAAGTACAGCACAATTACAGAGAAAGCGTTCCTATTTTGTCTATCGGGTGTTATGACGCGGTGGATTTGACGGTTCTGCCGATTCTCTTTGGAAAACTGCGGGAAATAGTACCCGATATCCGTCCGGATGTACACATCGTTCCGCATAAATACATTCTGGACCGTCTCATGGAGGGAAACCTGGATATGATGCTGGGCTTTGAAGAGGGGATGCCTGTGTGCGGCGGGATCGGCTATCGAGAGCTGGTGCAGCTAAAGTGCTGCTGTGTGGTGCCCATGGATCACCGTTTTGCCCGGAAAAAAGAGATCATGGAGGAAGAACTTTTGAAAGAAACGATAGTGATCTGCGATTCTCTTGCGGTTCCGGAGCGTGTATCCAAGGTGCAGAACCGGCTGCGCCCCTTTTTTGCGCCTCCGTCTGTCTGCTACTGCGACCGGGTGCAGATCGCCATTGCTCTGGTCAAGTCCGGGTTTGGATTTGCCGTCCTGCCAGAATTAAAAGGAAATCCCGATCCAGTTATGGCAAGCATTCCGATTGCGGGAACCGAGTCCAGCTCCTATGGATTATTGTATCGCCTGCCGGCAGAAAATGCGGTCTTTCGGAAATTTTTGGCGGCGCTGTAAATGGTTTTGGGAAAAGTTATGGATGGAAATGAATAAATATACGAAGTTTTATGCATATTTATTCTTGCACAAAAAGAGGTTCCATGTTATAGTAGGTATCGTTGCAAAAGATTCTGGATTCCGGCGGAGGCTGCGCCTTTTTTACTCCGACCGGACAGATCAGGAAAGACAGAATGGGAGGAAACATTATGAAAAAATTAGCGGCAGTATGTATGACGGCGGCTCTGGCCCTGACGCTTTTTGCCGGCTGCGGCGGTGACGGCGGCAAAGAGACAAAGACGGCAGGCGCTGAGACAACCGCAGCCACGCAGGCATCAGGCGGGGAGACGACCGCGGCCGCACAGGCGTCGGACGGCGGCGCGGCTGTGAAAGTGATAGAGATCGATCTGACGGACGAGCTGTATGCGTTCGGCGTGGACAAAGACCAGCCGGAGCTGCTGGAGCAGATCAATACGTTTGTCGCGCAGATCAAGTCGGACGGAACGCTGGATGCGATCTGTGAGAAATATTTCGGCGGCGGCCAGCCGGAGGCGGTACAGTCCGCAGCGCTCGACGAGTCCAAGGATCAGCTCGTGGTAGCCACCAACGCTTCGTTTGAGCCCTTTGAGTATATGGACGGCGACAGCTATTACGGCATTGATATGGAGATTGCCTCGCTGCTTGCAAAAAGTCTCGGCAAGGAACTGGTCATTCAGAACATGGATTTCGATGCGGTCTGCCTGTCCGTAGGCAATCATCAGTGCGACGTAGCTATGGCCGGTCTGACCGTGAACGCGGAGAGAGAAGAATATGTGACGTTCTCGGATTCCTATTATGCGGCTTCCCAGAGACTGGTGGTCAAGGGCGATAACACGGCGTTTGACGGCTGCGCCGACAAGGAGGCTGTGGAGGCGCTGCTGAGCCAGCTAACAGATTCCGATAAGATCGGCGTGCAGGGCGGCACGACAGGCCAGTTCTATGTGGAGGGCAGCGAGGAGTGGGAATTCCCCGGTCTTCCGGCTCAGTGTGTGCCCTACAAAAACGGCTCCCTGGCCGTTCAGGACCTGATCAACGGCAATATTCAGTATGTCATCATTGATGCGGCTCCGGCGAGCTGCATTGTGGATGCCATCAACCAGATGCAGTAACGATGAATGGCGGCGGATGGATTGAATTTTTTGCCGGATTCGGCAAAAAATGGGATAAATTTGTAGATGTGTTTCTGCAGCGGGGCGGCTATGTAAAGGTTCTGGAGGGACTTCAGAATACCTTGCTGATCGCCGTCTGCGGCCTGTTGATCGGCATCGCCATCGGTACCCTGATTGCCACGGTGCGGGTGGTGCCAAAATATAAGCGGCTTCCCAGAGTCTTAAACGGGATCTGCAGCTTTTACGTCGGACTGTTCCGCGGAACGCCCATGGTGGTTCAGCTTTTGGTCTCCTACTATGTGCTTCTGCCGCTCTTTGGCGTGCGCATGACCGGCGTTCAGGTTTCCGTGATGGTATTCGGCTTGAACAGCGGAGCCTATATTTCGGAGATCATGCGCAGCGGAATTCAGTCGGTGGACCCCGGCCAGTTGGAGGCGGGCCGCGCCGTGGGCCTGGGGTTTGCCCCGGCCATGTTAAAGATTGTGATTCCCCAGGCGGTGAAGAATATCCTGCCGACTTTGGGCAACGAATTCATTGCCCTGATCAAAGAGACCTCCGTCGTCAGTTTTGTGGGAGCCGCCGATCTGTATGTGGCGTTCAGTTATATCGGCAGCAACAGTTATGAGTTCATGGTGCCTTACCTGGTCATGGCGGCTATCTATATCGTTCTGGTCATGCTGATTTCCATGCTGATCAAGATCATGGAAAGGAGCCTGAAAAAAAGTGATAGACGTAACTAATCTCAAGAAGAGTTTTCACGGCGTGGACGTCCTAAAGGGCATCGACGTCACGATTGAAAAAGGGGATATCGTTGTGGTCATTGGTCCGTCAGGCTCCGGCAAAAGCACGTTTCTGCGCTGCCTGAACTGTATGGAGGACCCAACCAGCGGCAGTATTGTCTTTAACGGCGTAGACATCGCGGATCTGAAGGTGGATATCAACGTACACCGCCGTCATATGGGAATGGTGTTTCAGCATTTTAACCTGTTCAACAACAAGACGGTGATCGAGAACATTATGCTGGCTCCGGTGTATGTCCGGTGCCAGGAGTTAAACAGACAGCGCCGCCGCAATCTCCTGACAAAAGTCACGAACCTCTTTGCCAAGCCGGAAAGACGAGGAGAGCCGGATAAGGAAACCATCCGTGCGGCAAAAATTCGGGAGGAGGCCCGCGCGCAGGCGATGGATCTGCTAAAACGGATTGGCCTGGAGGACAAGGCCAACGCCTATCCCTCCACATTGTCCGGCGGCCAGAAACAGCGCGTGGCGATTGTCCGGGCCCTGGCGATGAATCCCGATGTGATTCTCTTTGACGAGCCCACGAGCGCGCTGGACCCGGAGATGGTCGGCGAGGTGCTGGATTTGATGAAAGCTCTGGCGGGAGAGGGTATGACTATGGTGATCGTCACACACGAGATGGGATTTGCCAGAGAGGTGGCCAATCGGGTTCTGTTTATGGATGACGGGCGCATTCTGGAGAGCGCGCCGCCGGACGAGTTTTTTGCGAATCCAAAACATGAGCGAACCAGGGAATTTTTATCGAAAGTGTTATAAAGATACACAAACGCCGCGCGAAAAACCGTGCGGCGTTTGTTCTGTTCCGGTATGATCGCAGGCCGGCAGTCAGACAGTCGTCCCGGCATTTTGCAAGGAGGAAGAAAAACCGATTGTGTTTGCCGCCATAGAGGTGTATAATAGAAACAATAACGGTATTTTTTGAGCGAAGGATATTTTTAGAGAGCAAGAGGGGAACGATGATAGCGATACTGGATTACGACGCAGGCAATTTAAAGAGCGTGGAGAAAGCCTTGGATTTTCTGGGGGAGGAGTGTGTTGTAACCCGCGACGAATCCGTGATTCTGGGGGCGGATAGAGTCATTCTTCCCGGAGTGGGAGCCTTTGGTGAAGCCATGGAGCGTCTGCGGGAGTACAGGCTGGAGGAGACGATTCATCGTGTGGCGGCGCAGGGCACCCCTTTTTTGGGCATCTGTCTGGGGCTGCAGCTTCTGTTTGAGAGCAGCGAGGAATGTCCCGGCGCTAAAGGGCTTGGTCTTTTAAAGGGGCGGATACGGAGAATCCCGGCGGGAGCAGACAGGAAGGTTCCCCACATGGGATGGAATTCTCTGAAGATCTGTCCGGGGAGCCGGCTGTTTCATGGGATAGAGGATGGGGCGTATGTGTATTTTGTCCACTCCTATTATCTGGAGGCTGCGCAGGAGGCGGTCGTGGCCGCCACGACAGAATACGGCGCGCATATTCACGCGGCGGTGGAAGCGGGGAATGTGTTTGCCTGTCAGTTTCACCCGGAGAAGAGCGGGGCGGTGGGGCTGCAGATTCTGAAGAATTTTGCCGCATTATAAAGGATGGCTGTCATTGGAGGCGGCGCTTCGCACTGGCTGTGCGGTGAAAGTTAAGAAAAACTTTTGTAGTATTTTCACGTTTCTGTTGGTATGATAGTAGAAGATGTGAAAAATACCAGACAGAGCCGGAGGCCGTCCGTCGAGCTTGGAAAAGAGGAGAGAATGCATACAAAACGGATCATTCCCTGTCTGGACGTCAAGGAAGGGCGGGTGGTAAAGGGAGTTAATTTTGTCAATCTGCGGGATGCTGGGGACCCGGTAGAGATTGCGGCAGCTTATGACAAGGCCGGCGCGGATGAACTGGTTTTTCTGGATATCACCGCCTCCAGCGATCAGCGGGCGACGGTGACGGATATGGTGCGCCGGGTGGCGGAAACGGTATTTATTCCGTTTACCGTGGGCGGCGGGATCCGCACAGTGGAGGATTTTCGGGTTCTGCTTCGGGAAGGGGCCGATAAGATCTCGATTAATTCGTCGGCCATCGCTTCGCCGCGCCTGATCTGCGATGCGGCGAATAAATTCGGCAGTCAGTGCGTGGTGGTGGCCGTTGATGCCAGACGCCGCCCGGACGGGAGCGGCTGGAATGTCTTTACGCACGGCGGCCGCCGGGACACGGGGTTGGATGCGGTCTGGTGGGTGGAGGAGGCGGCCAAACTGGGAGCGGGAGAGATTCTTCTGACCAGCATGGACTGCGACGGCACAAAGGCCGGATATGACACGGAGCTGACCCGTCTGGCGGCAGAGTGCGTGTCTGTCCCGGTCATCGCCTCCGGCGGCGCGGGAACGAAGGAACATTTCTATGACGCGCTCACGGAGGGAAAGGCGGATGCCGCTCTGGCGGCTTCGCTGTTTCACTATAAGGAACTGGAGATCATGGATGTAAAGCGCTATCTGGCAGACAGAGGCGTATCAGTGAGGATTTGAAAATGGGAGCAATTACAAATGATTGGCAGGAGCCGCTTGCGGCGGAATTTAAGAAGCCTTATTATGCGAAACTGTATCAGACCGTGAAGGAAGAGTATGAGACAAAGCAGATTTTTCCTGCGGCGGAAGATATTTTCAATGCGTTTGAGTTTACGCCTCTGTCCGAGGTGAAAGTGGTGATTCTGGGACAGGATCCGTATCATGATGTGGGGCAGGCCCACGGCCTCTGTTTTTCGGTGAAGCCGGACGTAAAGGTTCCGCCTTCGCTGGTGAATATCTACAAGGAACTGCAGGCGGATGTGGGCTGCACGATTCCCAATAACGGCTGTCTGGTGAAATGGGCCAAACAGGGCGTTCTGCTGCTCAACACCGTTTTAACGGTCCGGGCGCATCAGGCCAATTCCCACCGGGGGATCGGCTGGGAAGAATTTACCGACGCCGCGATCCGCGTTCTGGGCGAGTTGGACCGCCCTCTGGTCTTTATCCTGTGGGGGCGTCCGGCCAGGATGAAGAAATCCATGCTGAAAAATCCGTCGCATCTGATTTTGGAGGCGGCGCATCCCAGCCCGCTGTCCGCGCACAACGGCTTTTTCGGGAGCCGGCCTTTCAGCCAGACCAACGCATATCTGGAAGCCCATGGACTTTCCCCCATTGACTGGCAGATTGAGAACGTATAAAATCAAGAGTATCAAATCGCCTTTCGCGATGAGACTTTCACGGTAAACAGATAGAACAGAGGAGAGTTCGGAGGAGAGAATGGAGATCTTACAACTTTTAAAATCAATCATCTATGGCATTGTGGAGGGCGTCACGGAATTCCTGCCGATCAGCAGCACGGGACATCTGCTTTTGCTGGAGGAATTTCTGCCGATGGAGGCTTCGGCCGCGTTTATGGAGATGTTTGACGTGGTCGTGCAGCTTGGCGCCATCTTAGCGGTGCTGGTGCTGTATTTTCATAAGCTGAATCCCTTCGCTCCCCGCAAATCTCCCAAACAGCGGCAGCTCACCTGGGGCGTGTGGTGCAAGGTTGTGGTGGGCTGCCTTCCGGCGGCGGTGATCGGGCTTTTATTTGACGACTGGATGGATGAGCATCTGTATAACGCCTATGTGGTGGCGGCGATGCTGATTCTCTACGGCATTTTGTTTATTGTTCTGGAGACGAAGAACCGCAAGCGCAGCTTTCCGGTGCAGAACGTGGCGCAGCTCTCCTATGTGGGGGCGGTCCTGATCGGCCTGTTTCAGATTCTGGCCATGGTACCCGGTACCTCCCGCTCCGGTGTGACGATCCTGGGAGCCATGCTGTTGGGGGTATCCCGCACGGCGGCGGCCGAGTTTTCTTTCTTTCTGTCCATTCCGATCATGTTCGGGGCCAGCGGTTTAAAGCTGGTAAAGTTTTTCCTGGACGGGAATCTTCTGACAGCCACGGAGGGCTGGATTCTGCTCGGGGGCGTGGTGTCGGCCTTTATCGTGGCGATGATTGCGATCCGTTTCCTGATGAGCTATATCAAGCAGCATGATTTTAAGGCGTTCGGATATTACCGGATCGGTCTGGGCGTTCTGGTGCTGGCCTATTATCTGATGCAGGCTTTTGTGAATGCAGCGCCGGTGCCGGCGACTTAAAGGCGGGACCATGACAAAAGCATATCTGTGGAACGTAAAGCTGAACGGTACGCTCTATGAAATTCAGGTGACATACAAGAAGATGAAAAGCATTCGTCTTCGGGTTATGCCCGGCGGCTTGCTTCTTCTTTCGGCTCCTTCCGGGACACCAAAAGAACAACTGGAGCCGTTTCTTTGGGAGCGGACCGGGTGGATCGAATATCATGTAAACGAGATGAAAGAAAAGAAGGCGGCAGAAAAACTGCCGCCTTTGTCTGCGGTGGAAAAAAAGGAGGCCCTGGCGTATCTGCAGCCTCTGGTCGATGCGTGGTATCCGGTTGTGGCGGCCCGCGGCATTGAGAGGCCGCAGGTGTCGGTGCGGGCCATGCGTACCCGCTTTGGAAGCTGCAGCGTGGGACGGGGGCGAATTACCCTGAATGTCATGCTTTTAAACGTACCTAGATCCTGCGCGGAATATGTGGTGCTGCACGAGCTAGCCCACTTTCTGTATCCCAATCACAGCCGTTCTTTCTATGATTTTATCGCTGGCTATATGCCGGATTGGCAGGAGCGGGAAAGATTGCTGAAACAAATCGACCGGGAAGCGGCGGCGGTAAACCGGTAAAAGGAGGACAAACATGGATGTAATGGAAAACACAGAAAAAATTGCAGAATATCGGAGACATGCAGAATATCTGGTAGCAATGATGACGCAGTCCGAGAAGGTGGATCAGACGCTGAACGACGCGCCTGCCATAGAATGTCTGAATATCCCGGCCTACAACTGGTGGAATGAGGCGCTGCACGGCGTTGCCCGCGCCGGGATCGCCACGGTGTTTCCTCAGTCCATCGGCCTGGCGGCTACCTTTGACGAGGAATTCATCGAGGAGGTGGCGGACGCCATATCCACCGAGGCAAGGGCAAAATTCAATATGCAGCAGGAAAACGGGGACAGGGGGCTGTATAAGGGGCTGACGTTCTGGTCGCCCAACGTAAATATTTTCCGCGATCCCCGCTGGGGCCGGGGACATGAGACCTTCGGGGAGGACCCTTATCTTTCCTCCCGGATGGGCGTGGGCTTTGTGAAGGGGCTGCAGGGTCATAACGAAAATTATTTAAAGACGGCGGCCGGCGTCAAACATCTGGCTGCGCACAGCGGACCGGAGGCGATCCGGCACAGCTTTGATGCAAAGGTGAGCACACAGGACCTCTATGAGACCTATCTGCCCGCCTTCAAAGCCTGTGTGCAGGAAGGGCACGTGGAGGCGGTGATGGGGGGCTACAACCGCTTAAACGGCGTTCCCTGCTGCGGAAACCACGAGCTCCTGCAGAATATTCTGCGGGATGAGTGGGGCTTCGAGGGACATGTGGTCAGCGACTGCGGGGCCATCGAAGATTTCCATGCCTTTCATCATTTCACAAACACGCCGGTGGAGTCGGCGGCCATAGCGATGAATGCCGGCTGCGACTTAAATTGCGGGACCATGTACTGCCATCTGATGGATGCGGTAAAAATGGGGCTGGTGGAGGAAGAACGGCTGAATGAAGCGGTGATCCATCTCCTGACGGCCCGTCTGAAACTGGGCGTTCTGGAAAAAAAGGAGGATAATCCGTTTGACCAGATTCCTTACAGCGTGGTGGACAGCCCTGCGATGCAGAAACTCAATCGTGAAGCGGCGGCCCGCAGCCTGGTGCTTCTGAAAAATGAGAACGGGCTTCTGCCGCTGAATCTGACAAAGATTCGGACCATCGGCGTGATCGGGCCCAACGCCAATAACCGGAAGGCTCTGGTCGGAAACTACGAGGGGACGGCTTCCCGCTATATAACGGTTCTGGAGGGGATTCAGGATTACGTGGGTGATCGGGCGCGCGTCATGACTTCCGAGGGCTGTCATCTGTACCAGGACAAGGTGGAAGGACTGGGCGAGCGGGGCGATCGGTTAGCGGAAGTAAAGGGAGTCTGCGCCTGCAGCGACATGGTGATTCTCTGCATGGGCCTGGACGCCAGTCTGGAGGGGGAGCAGGGCGATGCCAACAATGAATACGGAAGCGGCGATAAGCCGGATCTGAATCTGCCCGGTCTTCAGGAAGAGGTGCTGGAAACCGCATTTGCCTGCGGAAAGCCGGTGATTCTTGTGCTGCTGTCCGGCAGCGCTCTGGCCGTGAACTGGGCCGACGCCCATGTGCCGGCCATTCTCCAGGCATGGTATCCGGGCGCGCAGGGCGGCGCGGCGATCGCGGAGGTTCTGTTCGGAGACCGCTGCCCGCAGGGAAAGCTTCCTGTGACGTTTTACCGTTCCTGTGAAGATCTGCCGGATTTTTCCGATTACAGTATGAAGGGGCGCACCTACCGGTATATGGATAGCGAACCGCTGTATCCTTTCGGGTATGGTCTGTCCTACACAAAATTTACATACACAGAGATACAGGCGCCAAAGATTCTGTCCAAAAACGGCATGGAAATCAAAGTGTCGGTAAAGAATACCGGAACGATAGCGGGGACGGAAACCGTCCAGGTCTATGTCAAAATCTGCCGGGAAAAAACGCCGAACGCACAGTTAAAAGGGCTTAAGAAGGTTGCGCTGGCCCCCGGGGAAGAGAAGACCGTCATTCTTTCTCTGCCTTACCAGGCATTTGGGCTGTACGATGAGGACGGCAGAATGCAGGTGGAGAGCGGAAACGCCGAAATTTTTGTGGGGGGACAGGCGCCGGGAAAGCGAAGTGAAGATCTGACCGGACAGACGGTCACAAAGCTTTCGGTCCGGATATCATGAAGACGGGAGACAGGGAATGAGAGAAGATAGATTTCCGGGCGGAGTATGGCCGGTGATGCTGACGCCGTTTACAGAGGAAAATACGATTGATTATGAGGCGCTTTCGGCCCTGATAGAATGGTATATCGGGCAGGGGGCAGAGGGGCTGTTTGCCGTGACCCAGTCGAGCGAAATGTTTTTTCTGACGCGAAAAGAGCGCATAGAGCTGACGGCGTTTGTAAAGAGACAGGCGGCCGGCCGGGTTCCGGTGATCGCATCGGGCCATATCTCGGATTCTTTGGAGGACCAGGCAGAGGAGATCCGCCAGATCGCCGGAGCCGGGGCCGACGCGGTGATTTTGGTGACGAACCGGCTGGCCAGGCAGGACGAGCCGGACTCGCTCTGGCTCTGGCGTCTGTCCGAGCTTCTGGATCGGATTCCGGAGGATATCCGGCTGGGGCTGTATGAATGTCCCTATCCCTATAAGCGCCAGATGAGCGAAGAGATGACCGAGTGGTGCGCCAGGTCAGGGCGATTTTATTTTTTGAAGGACACGTGCTGTGATCTGACGCAGATCCGCAGAAAGCTCTCCATCTGCCGGGGGACGAACTTGAAGCTCTATAACGCCAACACGGCGACGCTGCTGCCCTCTCTGCGGGCCGGGGCGGCGGGGTACAGCGGCGTTATGGCCAATATGCAGTGTACGCTGTATGCCTGGCTGTGCCGCCATGCGTCAGACGAGGGCAGAAGACAGCAGGCGGACAAACTGTCCGAAGAGTTGACCATGTGCGCGCTGATCGAGCGGCAGTGGTATCCTGCCAACGCCAAATACTACCTGACGCTGGAAGGGCTTCCCCTGCGCGTGAAATGCCGCGGGCAGGAGGCCGGCGGACTGACGGAGACTTATAAAAACGAAATGCACATGCTGCGCCATATAACGGCCCGCCTGCAGGAAGAAGTAGCCGGAGCCGGCCGGACGGCAGCGCAGGAATCCCTCCCGCAATCCGGCGGGAACGCTTCGGAGAAGAATGAGCAGAAGGCAGATCCTGTCGGCGGGAAAGCGGAGGCAGGCCGTCCTCTGACATATCAGGTTCTGGAGCACCAGCATATTTTTCGCTCTGAAACGTATTTTCGCCAGTGCCATGCCTCCACGATCTGCCGCCTGTCGGACGGCAGTCTGGTCTGTGCCTGGTTCGGCGGCGAACATGAGAAAGCGCCGGACGTGGGAATCTGGCTCTCCCGCCGGGTGGACGGCGTTTGGAGGGAACCGGTAAAAGTGGCGGATCGGGAAGAGATTCCCTGCTGGAATCCGGTGCTGTTTGACCGAAAAGACCGCCTTCTTCTGTTCTATAAGATCGGGAAAGAGATTCCGAAATGGCAGACCTTTGTGAAGGAGTCCTTTGACGGCGGCCTTACCTGGAGCGAGGAGCGGGAGCTGGCAGCCGGAGATTTCGGCGGCCGGGGGCCGGTAAAAAATAAGTGCATTCTGCTGAGAGACGGGGCCATACTGGCGCCGGCCTCCACGGAGGAAGGCGGCTGGAACTGCTTTGCGGACCGCAGTGAGGACGGCGGGCGAACCTGGATTCGCAGCGGGGACGTGCCGGTCCGGCGGGAAGCGTTCACAGGAACGGGGCTGATTCAGCCCACGCTCTGGGAGGATGAATCCGGCGATGTACATATGCTGATGCGCAGCAGTGAAGGCGTTCTGTTTCAGAGCGATTCCTGTGACGGCGGCCGCACCTGGTGCCAGGCAAGACCGACCGCGCTTGCCAACAATAACTGCGGTGTGGATCTGGCCCGCCTGGCCGACGGCCGTCTGGTCTTGGTGTATAATCCGGTGTCAGGCAACTGGGCCGCGCGCTCGCCCATCGCCTTCTCGGTATCCTGCGACAACGGGGCAAGCTGGAGCGAGCCGCAGATTCTGGACCATGTTCCCTGCGACCGCAACCGGGAAGACGCGGAATTCTCCTATCCGGCCGTTATAGCGGACGGAGAGGAAGTCTATATCACCTACACCTGGAAACGCCGGACCATCGCCTTCTGGCACATCCTGTTTCCAGAGGAATAAGAATGCAGCAGGGATTTCTGTTTCATAATCCTATCAATATGCGCCGGCAGGCGCAGCGCCAAAATGCCGAGAAGGAGAGAGACATGTCAGAGAGGGAAAGCATGTTGGAAGACAAAGAGACTAAAGAGACAAGGACGGAGAGCGCGACGCAGAACGAAGCAAAGGAGGAGGCGAAAGACGCCGCAAAAGAAGCGGACGTGGTGGAAAACGGCGTACATAACTACAGCACTGAAAAACGCTATGTCAAACCGGAAGATCCGCGTGTCCAGAAAAAACTATCCTGGTTTCAGGATCAGAAGATCGGCCTGATGATGCACTGGGGTCCCTATTCCCAGCTAGGAATCGTGGAATCCTGGGCCTTGAGCGATGCGGATGCAGACTGGTCCAGGGACGGCATCGACTGGGAAGTGACGGGGGAAGAATTCAAAAAAGAATATTTTGACCTGAATAAGACTTTTAATCCGGTGCGCTTTGAGCCGGAAAAGTGGGCGGATCTTGCCAGGGAAGCCGGCATGAAATATCTGCTCTTTACCACGAAGCATCACGACGGCTTCTGCATGTGGGACAGCGCCTATTCCGATTACAAGATCACAGCGAGCGACTGCCCGTTCCACACCCACAGGTACGCCGATATCTGCGCGCATTTGTTTGAGTCCTTCCGCAAAAGAGGGCTGGGCATCGTCGCCTACTTTTCCAAAGCGGACTGGCACGTGGACAGCTACTGGAAAAAAGGCACGCCCCGCGGAAACTTCCGCAGCCGGGGTCCCTCCTACATTCCGGCCGAAGATCCGAAAGAGTGGGAGCGGTTTGTCACTTTTACCCATAATCAGATCCGGGAGCTGGCGGCCGGATACGGCCGGCTGGACGGCATGTGGTTCGACGCCGGCTGGGTATGCGACAAGGCCGGACAGGATATTCGTCTGGGAGAAATCATCGAAGAGATCCGCCGCTTTCAGCCTGGTATGCTGTGCGCCGACCGGACGGTGGGAGGTCCCTATGAAAACTATGTGACGCCGGAACAGTGCGTGCCGGAACAGGTTCTGCCGATTCCGTGGGAGAGCTGCATCACTCTGGGAACTTCCTTCTCGTTCAAATATGAAGACCAGTACAAATCGCCCAGAGAAGTCATCGCGCTTCTCGTCGATATTGTCGTCAAGGGCGGCAATCTGGCGATCAACGTCGGTCCGCAGCCGGACGGACGTCTTCCCGAAGGCGCGGTGCGCTCGCTGAGAGGGATCGGAGCCTGGCTGTCGGAATACGGCGAAGCCATCTATGGGACCCGCGTCTGCGCACCGTACAAAAAAGACGGAATCGGGTTTACGCAGAAGGATGGAAACGTGTATGCAATCCAGATTTTCGGCAGGGAAAGCGATCCCGTGGAAGAAACCGTATGGATTCCCTACGAGGGCGAAGCGCGTGAAATCACGGCGCTGGGCAGCGAAACGGTTCTTGGATTTAACCGGGAGAGCGCCGGGGGCAAGACCGCAGGGTATCGGGTGACGCTGCAAAAGCACGACGGCGAGACGGCGCCGATCGGCCGCGTGTTCTGTCTAAAATGAGAGAATGATAGCAGATGGCTGATACAGCCGACCGTCTGCTGTTAAATAAGGCGGCGGGGGCAAAACAAAGGAAGACTCCCGCTGCTTCCCGGCGGTATTGGTTATGAAAAAGAGGAGGAGCGCAAGAAAATCTTTGCCGTTTTGTCCTTCCTCAGCCATAACCCCGCCCCACCAAGAAAGGAGAGCAACAACATGATGCAAGAATGGTTCCGCAAAGCAAAACTGGGTATATTCATCCACTATGGCATCTACTCCATCGGCAATGTGTCCGAATCGTGGTCCTTCCACAACGGCGCTATCTCGTACGAGGACTACATGAAACAGTGCGATGAATTTACCGCCTCCCGCTTCGACGCCAAAGCCTGGGCCGATCTGTTTAAAAAGGCCGGCGCGCAGTACGTTGTGCTGACGGCCAAACATCACGACGGCGTGGCGCTGTTCGACACGCAGTATTCCGATTTGAGCGTAGTCAAGAAAACGCCCGCGGGCCGGGATCTGATCAAAGAGTATACGCAGGCGGTCCGGGAAGCCGGCATGAACGTCGGCCTTTACTTCTCCCTGATCGACTGGTCCGATCCGCGTTACCGCAGCGTGTATCCGGAAGGCTCCGATCCCAAGAACCATCTGAACGATGTGTTCGCCACGCCGGCCGGCGGCCCGGAAGACCCGCAGAAGTGGCAGGAATTTGTGGAATTCAACAAGAATCAGTTGACCGAGCTGATGACGCAGTACGGAACCGTGGATCTTCTGTGGTTTGACGGCGACTGGGAGCGCAGCGCAAAACAGTGGAACGCAAAGGAGCTGAAACAGTATCTGCAGTCTTTGAATCCGAATATTCTGATCAATTCCCGTTTTCAGGGCTACGGCGACTACGAGACGCCGGAGCAGGGGATTCCTCTGTACGGGCCGGAGGGCGAGTGGGAGTTCTGCACCACGATCAACAGCTCCTGGGGCTACCGCAAGCAGGATAATCACTATAAGACCAGCCGGCAGATCGTGCGCATGTTCTGCGACTGCCTGACGCTGGGCGGACGCCTTCTGCTGGATGTGGGTCCCAAGGAGGACGGAACGCTCGACGAGCGGCAGGTGAAGGTGCTGGAGGATCTGGGCGCTTTTATCCAGGACAACGAGGAAGCGATCTATGACACGACAAAGGGATTGAACTACAATCAGTTTTTGGGCGGCAGCACGCTGTCGGCGGACAAGAAGACGATCTATCTGTTCGTCTACGACAAGCCCAGCGAATTTCTCTGTGTCAAGGGGATAAAGACGCCGGTAAAGCGCGTCAGCGTTCTGCACACTGGGGAGGAGCTTTCCTTCAGCTATACCGGTTCTCTGCCGTGGAGCGGGATCCCCGGCACGCTCTGGATTCGTGCGGATGAGATGGAGCTGCATCCTCTGACGACGGTTCTGAAGGTGGAGCTGGAGGGAGAAATCACCTACAATCTGGGTCACGGAGAGGTCGTTACCAACAACGATTAAACGCCTGCGGTTTGATAGGCGAAAACGGGTCCGCTTTCTGTAAACCTGTGTTTGTCAATCAGAGTCAAAATGCACAAAAACATAGGTTGAAAATTGTTAGGTTTAAACAAAAATGCAAAGTGGACCCAAAATGGAAATTGACAAAATGCTTAAAAACATATAGACTTATTAGTGTCTCAGCGATTCAATTTTTGCAAAATAGAGAATATTGGAAAGCTGAGATTTATAGTGTGAGATTTGCCGTTTTGATTTTGGCAGCAACAGAGGCAAAAGGGAAGGCCGGCCGGAGGGCAGAGGACAGATCCTGTTAAATCTGCACAAAACCGGAGGGGGAATACATATCTAATCTGCACAAAGCAGGGCAGAAAAAATTTGCCATATTTGCTCAAATCCAGGATGCGCAGGTCCCGCACAAAATTTCGGTCCCAAACAAAAATTTGGCGTATGAAGATTGGGATAACACCAGCAGCGGAAAATTGCCGCTGGCTGTCTGTTATAGATCACGCGAGAGTGCGTAGAGAACAAGGAGGACGATTTATGAGAAGAAAAACAGCAACGCGGATTGGCGCCATTGCTATGGCGGCGGCCATGATGATGGGCGTTCTGGGCGGCTGCGGCGGCGGCGGCGAGACGACCCCGGCCGGCGGAACGACGGCGGCAGCAGGGAATGAAACGACGGCGGCGCAGGGCGGCGGTGACGAGACCACGGCGGCCGGCGGCGATGAGACGGAGGTGAAGCTTGATTTCGGCGGCGCCGTGATCCGTGTCGGCGGCGCCAACAGCAACGGTATCTGGGGAGACCTGAATCCCGGCGCAGACAATCAGAACGTGGAGAACCAGAATTACAAGGAAGCTTGGGAATTGGCCCAGCAGTTGGAGGCCGAGTATAACTGCAAGATCGAGTTCGTGGAACTGGAAGGCAGAGACGGCTACAACGGCGCTGAGCTGGTACTCAGCAAGTTCAACGCGGGCGGCGACGACATCTTTGTAGACATCCTGTCCGTAGGCGAGGATGAGATGCTGACGCTGCGGAACTATCTGGCGGATGTCACGGCGGACGTGGATAAGCTGCAGATGGGCTCCACCTACATCGAGCCCGCCACTTGGAAGGGCGTTACCTACGGCTTTACCCATGACGATATCGGCAGCGCCTACGTCATGGTTTACAGCCGCGAATATCTGAGGAACATCGGTATGGACGTTACGCCCACCGATAAGTTCAAGGAAGGCAAGTGGAGCTATGAGGATATGACCGCGTATCTGACCGAGCTGAAAGCGAAGCTGCCGGAGGGCATCTATCCGATCGGTCTGCATACGACCCACTGGGCCAGCATGGCGCCCGCGGCCAACGGCACCGTGTCCGTTGACTCTCAGGGCAATATCCACATAGACGAGGATGCTTACTGCGAGTCTCTGGATTACTACAAGGAACTGCTCGCAGCCGGCCTGGCCCATCCGATTGAGAACCCGAAGAGAAATGACGACGGCAGCATATCGGCCGATCAGGTTGCCGGCCCCGGCGGCATTGCCGGCGTCACAAGCGAGGGCAAGACCTATGT
The DNA here is from genome assembly GCA_910586125.1 of uncultured Lachnospiraceae bacterium. GTDB lineage: Bacteria > Bacillota > Clostridia > Lachnospirales > Lachnospiraceae > RGIG7193. Next base: position 18,779 of record CAJUHP010000014.1, read on the forward strand.
GATCGGTATGGCGGAAGCATGGCAGATGGAAGGTCTGGCCGAGTCTCTGGGCGAAGACTGGGGCATCGTGCCTTGGCCCTGGGGTTCCAACGTAACCTGCAGCGGCGACTACACCACGCTGGAGAATTATCTTGTCCCTCAGTCCATCTGGACGAACCTGGTAATCCCGAAGGCGGAGTACCGCAACGCGGCGACGAGAAGCTTTTCCGATATCGATCTTCTGCTGCTTGCCGCGAGATGGTGCGAACTGAAGAGTCCCGCGGGCGCAAAGGTCAGAACAGAGGCGTGGGAAGCCGAGCAGGCGGGCCAGAGCTATGAAAATCTGGGATACAGCGCCGGCAAGCCCAGAAATTTCACCACCGAGGATGATTACACACTCTATGACTGGCTGCATACCCGCTCTGTTCTGGACTGGGGCCATGCCATGGCTACAAACAAGGTAATCAACGTGAACCGGAACGCGGCTGCGGTTATCGCTCTCGGAGAGGATTCCCGCGCGAGCGGCCAGAGCATCAAGACGGCGGGCGAAAACGAGATGGCAAATTTGGGATTGAAGTAAAGCTTTGACTGACGCAACCTAAGGATAGGAATTGCGCGATGTGGCTGCGGACTATGTAAGAGTAGGCTGCAGTCACATGGCGTTAAGAAATGGAAGGGCTGATGGGGTGAAGAAGAAAAAAAACAAGACCCGCATTCGCAATATAGGTATTCTGGTTGCCCTGATTGCTGTGGCAGTGCTGGCCTACAGCATGGCAGCCAGCGACGAGTATGCAGATACAAGAGAAGCCGTTCTGGCGAAGTATTTGAGCTATGAGGATGCTGAAGCCGTTACATATGAAGATTATATTGCCGGTCATGGCAACGCGTATGTGGCCGATACGGCAAAGAACATCACTCTGCGCGCTTCGGATTATTCGGCTGCCGATATGGCGGGGCTGAAGGAAGAGAACGGCGTGGTGTGGACGCAGGAGAGCGGTTCCATCACCTGGACGGCCGACGTGCAGCAGGCCGGCCTGTACTATATCCGGCTGACTTATTATCCGGAAACGGACAGTACGCAGACGATTCTGCGCAACGTCTATATCAATGGTTCGATGCCCTTTGACGACTGCAAGGATATCACCCTGAATCGTCTCTGGACAGACGACAACAAAAACTGGCTTATGAATACCAACGGCAACCAGGCCGCGCCTACCCAGGTGCAGATGGAAGGTCCTGGCGCCGCCTATCTGAATCCGACGGACTGCGATACGCCGGGCAGCTATATGTTCTACCTGAATCAGGGAAGCAACACGCTGACGCTGGAATCGACGCAGGCCAAGCTGGGGATCAGCCAGATCGAGCTGGTACCGGCGTCGGAATATCTCTCATATGAGAAGTATTTAAGCTATTATACGGAAGAGAGAAAAGCAGAGATTGTCAACGCGAATAATATTCCGGACGGCGCTCTTTTGATTCAGGCCGAGGACGCGGCGGTGAAATCCAGCTCGACGCTGTCGCCGAACAATGACCGCACGTCGGCGGGAACGCAGCCCTATCACGCCACGAACATCGTATACAATACGATCGGAGGCGAGAACTGGGCGACAGCCGGACAGAATATTACCTGGACCGTCAATGTGGACCGGGCCGGCCTGTACAAGATCGGTCTGCGTTTCCGGCAGTATCTGAACAGAGGCTTCTATTCCGCCCGCAGCGTCTCCGTGAACGGGATGCTGCCTTTTAAGGAAGCGGCCGAGGTGAAATTCAATTATGCCCCCGACTGGCAGATCGCTTGTCTGGGAGATGACGACGGAGATTATTATTTTTACCTGGAGGAAGGAGCCAACACGATCACCCTGACGGCTACGCTGGGCGAACTGACCGGCGCGGTGGATCTGGCAACTGCCAGCGTAAATAATTTAAACGAACTGTATCGTGAACTGACGGCCGTCACCGGCACCACGCCAGATAAGAACCGCGATTACAATATTACCACCTACGTAGAAAACATGGTTCCTGTGTTGGAAACCGAGTACACAAGGCTGAACGCCGTCGTGGATATGTTCGGTGAGAGCATGGATTCCGCCAACAAGACCTCCAGCGTCGTTGAGATGATGAACAGCATGATCAAGCTGATCAAGCGGCCCGACGATGTGGCGGAGTATCTGACCGATTTCAGCGATAAGCTTTCGGCTCTGGGCGAGTGGGTGAACAGCATCAACAACCTGCCGCTGGAACTGGATTATCTGATGGTGACGGGAGAGGGCTATAGACTGCCTCCGGCCGACGGCGGTTTCTTTGCCAGTCTGGCTCACACGTGGAACGCCTTCATCGGTTCCTTTACCAACGACTTCCGGGTACATGCGGAGGGGTCTGAGAATACGGACAGGAAGACTCTGGACGTATGGGTGACTGTGGATACCAGAAGCCAGTATGAGATCATTCAGAAGATGATCAACGCGCAGTTTGCAAATTCCGGTTATGAGGTAAAGCTGAGCATGGTTCAGGGCGATACGGTCCTGCCGGCAACCGTTGCCGGAAGAGGACCGGACGTGGTTCTGCAGTCCAGCTACAGTCAGCCGAATAACTTTGCTTACCGCGGCGCGGCTTATGACCTGACGCAGTTTGCCGATTTTGAGGAAGTGTTTGCCCGTTTCCCGGCGGACACCAGAAAGTTCGTCGAGTATGAGGGCGGCGTTTACGGCCTGCCGGATCAGTTGAGCTTCCCGGTTATGATTTACCGGACCGACATACTGGACGCGATGGGACTGGAAGTTCCGGAGACATGGGAAGATCTTCTGGCCATGGTTCCGTATCTCGAGGCCGATAACATGTCCGTGTACCTGGGCAGCAACGAGTATCTGACTCTGGGCGGCGGCACCAGCTCCACCACGGTTCCGGTGAATTCTATTTTCCTGTCCATGCTGTACCAGAAGGGATACGAGCTGTACAACGAAGAACATACGGCGACCCGGATGGATGAGATTCAGAACATGCTGGCCTTCAAGGAATGGACCGAGTATTACACAAACCAGGGATTGAAATACAGCATCAACGTAGTGACCCGTTTCCGCACCGGCGAAGTTCCTGTGCTGGTTGTGGATTACACCTATGTGAACACGCTGAACCTCTCCGCGCCGGAAGTGTCCGGCAAGTGGTCGATCGCCAGAATCCCCGGCACCAGAAAAGCGGACGGATCCGTCGATCATTCGGCGGCCTGTATCATCGGCACCAGCTTCATCGTGGCTTCCACGGTGGAGACGGACGGCATGGCGAACGAAGCCTGGGAGTTCTTAAAATGGTGGACCAGCGAAGAGACGCAGGTCAACTACTCGGTTGAGCTGAAAGCGAAAAACGGCGAAGCGGCCGAGTTTCCCGTAGCCAATGTAAACGCCATCGCCAACGGCGGTCTGAACGATGAGTTTAAGAGCGTGGTCCTGTCTCTGATCGGCGATCTGCGGGCGGAGCCCCAGATTCCCGGCGGCTATATCACGGGACGTACCATCCGCAACGCGTTCTCTTCGGTGGTGACGGAAAGTCTGGAGCCGGTGGATACGCTCTATATTGATCTGGATGCCATCAACCGTGAGATTACCAGCAAGCGCGAAGAGTTTGGTCTGGAAACGGCGCAATAGGAGGGGATGACATGGCTGGAAATAAGATTTCTATGAAAAGAAGGGCAGAATTAACGCTTCGGGACATGAAGCGCAGTATCCCTTTGTACGTGATGATTGCCCCCTTCATGATTCTGTTCATTGTTTTTGTGGTGTACCCGGTGTTAAACGCGATCTGGTTCAGCTTTACCGATTACAACGTGCTGGAAAAAGCGAACTTTGTCGCTCTGCGCAATTATCAGAAACTGTTTTTGGACGATGAGATTTTCATCACCGCGATCAAGAACACCTTTATTATCGCGGTGATCGTGGGACCCGGCGGCTATGTCCTGTCTTTCCTTCTGGCCTGGATGATCAACGAACTGCCCCATAAGCTGGGCTCGGTTCTGACCGTGATCTTCTATGCGCCCAGTATGGCGGGTACGGCTGTCGTGGCGGTGTTCTCTCAGATTTTTTCCAATGACAGCAACGGTTATCTGAACGCGATTCTGCGGAATCTGGGACTGACGCAGGAGACCATGCTGTGGCTGAGCGACAGCAAGCTGGTTATCGTGGTGGTTATCCTGGCGTCGCTGTGGATGAGTATGGGCGTAGGCTTCCTCTCCTTCGTAGCCGGTATCAAGGGCATCGACGAAGCGCAGTATGAGGCCGGCGCCATCGACGGCATCCGCAACCGCTGGCAGGAGCTGTGGTATATCACGCTCCCCAACATGAAGCCGCAGCTTTTGTTCGGCGCGGTTATGACGATCACCAGTTCTCTGTCGGTTGGTTCGGTCGGAGACTCTCTGGTGGGCTTCCCCAGCCCGAACTATGCGTCTCATACGATTGTCAATCACCTGAATGACTATGGTTCCATCCGTATGGAGATGGGCTATGCGTCAGCGATTGCGGTTATTCTCTTCCTGATTATGATCGCCTGCAATATGCTGATTCAGAGGCTGATCCGTAAGGTAGGCACGTAACCGGAGAGAGGAAGGGTGAATATGGAAACGTTAAAAGTGTTATATCAAAACCATTTGAATCGTAAGAGGGCGAAAAACGTCACACCGCAGGTCAAGAAGTCAAAGAGGAGCTTCTGGGGCAATGTGATTCTGGGCGTGTTTTTGCTGGCGATGGGCTTCCTGTTCTTTTTCCCTGTGGTTTACATGATCAGTCAGTCGTTAAAGCCGATGAACGAGATGTTCATCTTCCCGCCCAAGCTGATCGTATCCCAGCCGACGCTGGATAACTACCTGGATTTCACGAACGTTCTGGCGAACACGATTGTGCCGGTGACGAGATCGCTGTTTAACTCTCTGTTCGTCGTGGTGGTGGGCTCCATCGGACATATTGTCATCGCCTCGCTGTGCGCGTATCCGCTGGCGAAATACAAATTCCCTGGTTCGGCTTTTTTCAATCAGTTGATTGTGTATTCGCTGATGTTTAACGCGACAGTAACAATGATCCCCAACTTTCTGACCATTGCCCGCATGGGAATGCTGGATACACAGTGGGCGATCATTATTCCGGGCTTTGCCTCCACGCTGGGTCTGTATCTGATGAAGAACTTCATGGAACAGATTCCGGACAGTCTGATTGAGGCGGCGCAGATTGACGGAGCAGGATATTTCCGCATTCATTTTACCATCATCATGCCGGTGGTAAAGCCGGCGTTGGTGACGGCGTTTATCCTGGTGTTCCAGAGCTTCTGGACCAATACAGGCGACAAGTTCATCTATGACGAGACGCAGAAGGGGTTTGCCTATGTGGTTGGACAGTTGGCAAACGGAAAGGTCAGCGGCGTGGGCGCTTCCTATGCCGGTATCTCTTCCGCCTCTGCCGTAATCATGTTCCTGGTACCGTTGGTTGTCTTCCTGATTATGCAGAACAACGTGGTATCGACCATGGCGACGTCAGGTATGAAAGAATAAGGGGTGGCGTATGCAAAAATCAAAAAAGATTCGGAGCAGGTGCTTTGCGGCGCTTTCTCTCATACTGTGTGCCATCTTGGGATTTGGCACAATAGCCTATGCGGACGATTCTGGCTCGGATTCGTACTCCTATGATATCTGGGGCAATGTGATTGCCGCTCCGGCCGCCTATGAGCTGGAGAGAACGGTTTACGGTCAGGATATGGGAATCGGCAGCTTGGCTTCAGCCTCCGGTATTTTTTACCGGAACAACAATGTATATCTTATCGTAAACGGCAGCATCGTGATTGCGGATAAGGAATTTACAAGCTTCCGTTCCATCACGGAATATACCAGGCCGGACGGCTCCCAGAGCGCGGTGAGCGCGCCGACCGGAATCTATGTGACGGCGGACGATCACATCTATATCTGTGAAGCGGCGCAGGGCGAGATCGTCGAATTCGATGAAAACGGGCAGTGCGTACGGGTGCTGGGAGATCCTAACTGCACCGGTCTGACCGTGACCTATCAGCCGAAGAGGCTGGTGGTGGACGACATCGGCCGTATCTACGTGCTGGTGAACAACTGCTACGAGGGCTTTGTCGAGCTGGATCCGGAGGGGAAATTCAACCGGTATGTCGGCGCGACGGAGATTACCTATACGGCCTGGGATCTGCTGTGGAGAAATCTGTCCACGGAAGAACAGAAGGCCCGCAGCCAGCTTTGGCTGCCTACGTCGTACAGCGATCTGGCGATTGACGCGGACGGCTTTATCTACGGCAGCGTGGCGGATTCCACGACGGCGGAGCCGGTGAAGAAGCTGAACGCCTCCGGTAAGGACGTGATGCCGGTCAGCGAGTTCGGCGTATCTCCGATGGGAGATTATGAAAACGGAAAATCGGTTTCCCTGCTGAACGCCGTCACCGTGGCGGACGACGGCCGGTTTGCCGTGCTCGACAGCAACCGCTCCCGCATCTTTGTCTACAGCACCGACGGCTATCTGATGTATGAGCTGGCCGGCGCCGGCAACAGGGAGGGACTGGTGAGCTCTCCCGTAGCCATGTGCTTCATGGACGATAAGATTCTGGTCCTTGACATCGTATATGGCTCGGTCGAAATTTTTGCTCCCACGACGTACGGCGCGCTGATTAACGCCGGCCTGGAGGCGCAGTCCCGCTATGATTACGAGGCGGCGGCGAACTACTGGCAGCAGGTTCTGGATATCAACAGCAGCTTCTACTACGCCAATCTGGGACTGGGTAAATACCAGTTGCGCAACGGCCAGTATGAGGAGGCGCAGCAGAATTTTTATCTGGGCGGCGACCGGGCGTATTACTCGAACGCGTATGCGCAGGTGTCCAGCGCCTGGATGGATCAGAATTTTGGAAGGATCATCGGGATCATCGCGGCTCTGATCGTTCTGTGCATCGCCTGGAAAATCTACCGGAAATTCCGTCCGGCTAAGGAGCGGGACACAAAGCTGGCCCGGTTTGGCAGAAAACTGAAATACAACATGTTCAAATGGCCCGGCTATGTCTTGGCCAGCCCGTTCAAGGCATACGACGATGTGAAGTATTACAACGACGGTTCTCTGATTTTCAGTATCTGCGTGATTATCGCCTTTGGCTGGATCAGCCTGGTTCAGTACCGCTACACCGGTTTTATGGTGAGCTTTGTGGATATCCGCAATGTAAACGTGCCGATGATCGTGGGAAGCGCGATTCTGCCCTATGTGGTCTTTATCGTGGCGAACTGGGCGGTGGGCGTCCTGTTATCCGGTAAGGGAACGATGGTACATATCACGAAGGTGGTGGGCTACGCTCTTTATCCGGCCTGCTGGCTGAACCTGGCGGGGACGTTTCTTTCCAACTTTGTAACAGAGAATGAAGCGGCTTTAGTCAGCGCTCTGTTCGTGTTTGGCACCGTACTGTTTTTCTTCTATATGTTTATCGGGACCATTATGGTTAATCAGTACAGCTTTACTAAAAACGTAGGCGCTCTGCTGGTTTCCGTGGTAGTCATGTTGGTCATCTGTTTTATCCTGATGTTGCTTGGCACGCTTTTGACTCAGGTGGTCAATGACGTCATGCAGATTATCCAGGAACTGATGCTGGTACTCTAGGAAGGTGGCGAAAAAAATGAGAAAACATACTATTTTGCTGTATACTATGATGGTTGCTCTCTGCCTCGCTTTCCTGAGCGGCTGTTCCTCCGCTCCCGCGGAGACGGATATGGAGGAGAAGGACAGCTATTGGGCCGGGCAGCAGTACGACAGTCTGACCGGATCGGAATTTGTTAAGGTAGCCGAGAGCGGCCATATGCAGCTTCTGTTAAATCCGCAGTCCGGTACGATCCGTTGGCTGGATTCGTCGACTGGCTCCTACCAGGACACGAATATGAGCCATGATCCCGGCGTGGAGAATCTTACCGACGTGCAGCGGTCGGATCTGCAGGTGCGGTTTTTTTCCGGCAGCAAGAACAACAACCAGCTCTACAGCACGACGACGGTCTATGATTCCTACAGCATGTGCGTAAGCCGGGAGCAACTGTCCTATCAGTTGATCGACGGCGGCGTCCGCCTGGTATACATGCTGGGCGACGACAGTATCACCTATAAGAATTTTCCCAAGGTCATCCAGGACGACAGAATGCAGGAGCTGATATTACAGTATCTGGACGAGGATCAGATCTTGGATCTGAAGGAATCGTTCTACCGGCAGATGAATGACGGAAGCTGGAGCCGCCGTTTTGGCGGCGGCGAGGGCGGACAGCAGAATCGCATAGGTAAGCTCCAGTTAAATAACATTTACAATATGTTCTATGAGACTGGTCATTATACCTATGACGAGCTGATCATAGATCTGGATGCCGACGAGGATGCGACGGCGGACGATTATCCCAGCAATCTGGAGATTTATGTCCCGGTGGAGTATCGCCTGGAGGGCGACGAGCTGGTGGTGCGGGTGGATACGTCTCTGATCGAGACCGACGCCACTCATCCGATCAACCAACTGACGCTGCTCCCCTATTTTCTGACCTCGGATCCGACGCAGACGGCCGAGCCGGGCTATATGTTTGTTCCTGACGGCAGCGGCGCTCTGATCTATCTGGACAGCACGAAGACCAGCGAGTATCATTACGCGGCCGCCTATTACGGCGGCGATCGGATTACCGGTATGGCCAAGACCTATAACAGCGTTAACAACCGGATGATGATGCCGGTGCTGGGCATGAAAAACTCCACAAGCACGCTGTTTGCCGTGATTGAGAACGGGGCGGAGTCCGCCACGCTGGACGCTTATGTCAGAGGCACGGACAATTCGGAGCCCTTCTCCAAAATAAAGCTGACCTTTGACATCCAGACGCAGCAGTCGATCGCCTCCGGCGCGAAGAATGCCAACGGCGCTTACACCATGATACGCGCGACGGACGATATTTACGACGAAGATATTACGCTGCGCTATTTCTGGCTGGGAAAAGACGCTACGTACGTGGACATGGCCAAATGCTACGCCTCCTATCTGGAGAAACAAAATGTGCTGACGGCGCGGGCGGACGAGGAAAAAGCGCCCTTCTATGTAGAGCTTCTGGGCAGCACCGATAAGCTCAAATACATGGCGGGTATTCCCTACGACGGAACGCAGATTCTGACGGATTTTAACCAGGCGAAGGAAATACTGACGGATCTGGCGAACGACGGAATCGGTAATATCAAACTGATCTACAGCGGCATGGTGAACGGCGGTATGAACCAGCGTTCCCTGGCCTCCGGCGTAAAGATCGTCTCCGGCCTGGGCGGAAAATCGGGCCTGACGAACCTGAAATCCTACGCGGATTCCATAGGGGCTCAGATTTTCCCGAATCTGCAGATGCAGACGGCGCAAACGAGGACAAAAATCAGCAACGAGATGACTGCCTGGAATATCGTGAACGAGCGGGCGCAGATCTACTCCTTCGACCCGGTAAAGAAAGAGCTCGAAGAGGACGTCAAATATCCGCGTTTCGTTGTCAATCCGGCATACTTGGGGAAATATTTTTCCAAGGTAAAGAGTTCCTATGCGGGCAAGATCGGTCTGGATACCATGGCGACCGGCGATCTGTATACCTTTATCCCGACGAACTATCAGAACAACCATGCGGCTCCTTCCACCGGCGAGGCTCTGCTGAAAGAAGCGGCGGGCAGCTTTGCCGACGGGCTGCAGCTCATGCTGTCGAATCCGGTCAGCGACGCGTATGCGTTCAGTTCCTATCTGACGGATATCCCGACTGAGGACAGCGGGATGCGTGTGCTGGACGCGTCGATACCGTTTATGGCTATGGTTCTGGACGGATATATGACTTATTCTTCCGATTCTCTGAACCGAGAGAGTACGGATGTATACCTGAACTTTATGCGTGTTCTGGAAAGCAACGGCGCGCCGAAATTCACCTTTATGTATGAGGACAGTTCTCTTTTGTCAGGCACGGAGCAGGAAAGCTATTTTGCAGTAGATTACGCTTACTGGAAGACCAGGATTGCTGCCTATTACGAAGAGTACAGCGCTTTCTATGAGAAGGTGAAAGGGGCGGTCATCACGAATCACGAGGTGTATGAACGCAACGACAAGCTGCGCGTGGTGACGTATTCCAACGGTGTTATGGTTTATTTTAACTACAGCGACCTGGAAGAGCAGATCGCTGGAGTGACGGTGCCGGCCTTTAGCTACGTGGTAAAGTAAAGGAGGAGTGAAGATGAAAAAAGAAAAGGATACGGCAGTAAAAAAGCCGGCTCTTTCATGGTATAAGAGAATGGACTTCTCCAAAAAGATGGCGCTGTGGGGCTTTATCTTCATGCTTCCCTGGTTGCTGGGCATGCTTCTCTTCTTCCTGGAGCCGCTGCTGAAGATGCTGTGGTACTCGGTATGCAGTATGAGTCTGGATGGCGGCAAGTTCCGCGGTACGTATATCGGGTTTGAGAATTATAAGTATGCGATGGGGGGAGATCCTCATTTTAACCGGATGCTGGTGGAAGCCTTCACAAATATGGCGAAGGCGGTGCCGTTTCAGATCTTTCTGGCCTTGTTTATCGCCATCCTGCTGAACGGGGAGTACAAAGGCCGCGGCTTTTTTAGGGCAATTTTTGTTATCCCGATCATCCTGGCGACCGGCGTGGCTTCCTTTAAACTGCGGGAGGCGGAGCTGGCGGTGGCTACGGTCGAGTCGGTGGTGGATCTGGACTGGTTGATTGATCTGGTTGTCAATTCTGGTATACCGGAGGATTTGACCACGATGCTGGTCGAGTACGTGGAGAACATCTTTGACGTCGTGACAACCTGCGGCGTGCAGACTCTGCTGTTTTTAGGCGCGTTGCAGGCGATCTCGCCCAGCCTTTACGAGGTGGCGAAGATGGAGGGCTGCTCGCAGTTTGAGACGTTCTGTAAGATTACGCTGCCTATGGTGTCTCCTACGATCCTGGTGTGTCTGGTATACAGCATTGCCGACACCTTTGCTACGGCTCAGGTCAGCTATGCGGACACAACTATGGCCTTTTCGCAGTATATTTACGATATAACCTTTAAAGGGCAGGCTCCGTTTTACGGCTATGGCGCGGCGATGAGCTTCATCTACTTTTTGGCGGCGCTGGTGACAGTGGGCGTGGTTTGCGGCATCGTATCGAAGGGAGTGTTCTACTATGACTAAGCTGACCAGAAAAGAGAGAATGCAGAAAGCCGAAGAAATGGCCGGCATCAGCTTCTGGGTAGACCTGCGCAAAGGACGCCTGACGAAGTATGCCATCCAGAAGCAGGCAAAACGCTTTCTGTCCATGCTGTTTCGCTATGTGATCCTGATCTGCCTGAGTTTTATTGTTATCATCCCTTTGTGGAACCTGGTGCGGGACGCCTTTACCGCCCCGGCGGTGCTGGGCGATCAGTCCAGCGCCTGGATTCCGCAGCAGACCTCGAAAATTTTTATGGAGGTGGCGCTTTCCAAAAACCTGATGAATTTTCTGCCGAATCTGGTGAAAACGCTGCTTCTGACAGCGTCCCTGACGTTTCTGCAGATCCTGTCCACGGGTATGGCGGCCTACTCCTTTGCCAGACTGAAGTTTAAGGGCAGCAATATCCTGTTCTTCTTCGTGATTCTGACGATCGTGGTGCCTACGGATTCCATGATGCTGGCGCAGTACGCGACCTTCCGTAACTTTGATATCCTGGGCCTGATCGGGCTGGTCAAGGGAAACGGGCAGGGCATCAACATGACAGGTTCCTTTGTGGGCCAGTATATTCTGGCCGGTATGGGTATGGGCGTCAAAAGCGGCCTGTACATCTACTTTATGCGTCAGGCGGTCCGGGGTCTGCCGATCTCTGTCGAGGAGGCGGCCCAGGTGGACGGCGCGGGCTTTCTGAGAACCTTCTTCAGCATTGTGGTTCCCAGCATGTCCGGCTCCATTCTGACGGTGTCCGTCTTAAGCTTCCTCTGGAATTATACGGATACCTACTATGTCCGTTTGCTCAACGGCACGACGACAAGCCATCTGGCCTATACGTATAAAGGGCTTCAGGGCAATGTCCGCTGGGCGTTGTCCTCGGCCGCGAATGCCAACAAGACCTGGCTGTTGAGTATCAACCCGCAGGATCCCTTTGCGCAGACGGCCGCCATCTCGGCCTGTGCCATCCTGGTGGTGCTGCCTCTGATCATCATGTACGCCTTTGTGCAGAAAAGATTTGTACAGGGCGCAGCGCGAAGCGGTCTGGGCGGCGATTGATGGAAAGCGGCTGCTTTTGAGACTGGAAGTTTTTTGAAATTTGTGCTTTCAAAAACAGCGTTTGTGTGCTATAATAAAACAGTAGTTTTTATGTGTGCCCTGCCCGGTTTATCCGGGCAGGCGATACACATAATGAGGGTTGTTGCAGAATATCGCGCCGTCGGCGCTGCTGGGATTTGCTTTCGGGCAAGACCGGCCGGTACGGCAGGCGGACCCAGTGTTTTGCAACGGCCCTTTTTTGCAAAAATACAGTTTTTAGGCGTTGTCATCTGACACGCCGGAGAAAGAAGAGGAGACAAAATGAGTAAAATCATTGGAAATCCGCTGCCCGGTATGCCGTGGCAGGACAAGCCGGCGGACTGCATCAGCCCGATCTGGCGCTATTCGGATAACCCGATCATTGGCCGTCACGATATTCCCATTGCCAACAGCATTTTCAACAGTGCGGTGGTGCCTTTCGGTGACGGTTATGCCGGTGTATTCCGCTGCGACAGCCTTTCTGTCAGCATGGATATCTTTGCCGGCTTCAGCGATGACGGCATTCACTGGAATATCAATCATGAGCCGATCACGTTTCAGGGCGATGACAGCGAGATTACAAAGAGAGAGTACCGCTACGATCCCCGCGTGACCTGGATCGAGGACCGGTATTATATCACCTGGTGCAACGGGTATCACGGCCCCACCATCGGCGTGGCCTATACCTTTGACTTCAAGGAGTTCCATCAGTTGGAGAACGCTTTCCTGCCCTACAACCGCAACGGTGTGCTGTTCCCCAGAAAAATAGGCGGACGTTACATGATGCTTTCCAGGCCCAGCGATACGGGTCACACGCCGTTCGGCGATATTTATCTCAGCCAGAGTCCCGATATGGAGTTCTGGGGCCATCATCGCTTTGTGATGGGTACGATCCCCGGCGATCTGTCGGCCTGGCAGTCCATGAAGATCGGTCCCGGTCCCTGTCCGATCGAGACGGACGAGGGCTGGCTGCTGATCTATCACGGCGTGCTGCGGACCTGCAGCGGTTATGTGTACCGCATGGGATGCGCGCTTTTAGATCTGGATGAGCCCTGGAAGGTGAAGATGCGCTCCCGCATGTATTTGCTGGCGCCGGAGATGCTCTACGAGCAGACCGGGGACGTGCCGAATGTGGTTTTCCCCTGCGCGTCTTTGGTTGACGCGGCGACCGGACGCATTGCTGTCTACTACGGCTGTGCGGATACGGTGACGGGACTGGCCTTCACGACAGTGGATGAGCTGATGGCCTGGATGAAGAAACATCCTTTGGATCAAAACGCAGTAAAAGCGAACTAAGTATAAGAGACTGCCTGAGACTATGACACAGCGACGCGGTAAAGTTTCAGGCAGTTTTTTTGCCCTGACAGGGCTTTTTATAACTGATTCAGCAATAACCGGCGTCCACAAAAGAGGGATGGCGGGTCAAGGAGGGAAGGAATTATGTTTTCACAGCAGTATCGCAAGGAGATCAGAGAGGCGTTCGAGCGGCAGATGGAATTGCTGGCCGAACGCAGGGGAGAGCGTGCGCGCCGGCAGGAGGAAGATGATTTTGGCGGCCTGACAGATTCCCTTATCCAGCGCGGCAATGAACGTCTTTGCAGCAAGGAGCAGGAGATCCGAAATATACTAAATCAGTGCAGCGAAGAAGAGAGGGAGGCGATGGAGTTTCTCTACAGCTCCATGCCGGTGAGCGATATTCTGGATTATTCGCCGCAGTTGTTTCTGACGTACGCCAAGCACGGTGTTTTTTTGTGGCATGAAGGGCCGTATGCCGGAATGGTTCCGGAGAGGATGTTTGCCAACTATGTGCTGCATCATCGTCTGAACAATGAGGATATGACCGAGACCAGAGCATTCTTTTATGAGAAGCTCAAAGACCGTGTCCGGGGAATGAGTATGCGGGAAGCGATCCTGGAAGTCAATTACTGGTGCGCTGCGGAGGGAACTTATCAGACGACAAATTACCGTACGGAAAGTCCGATGACCATGTACCGTTCAGCGGTGGGACGCTGCGGTGAGGAGGCTCCTTTTACCGTGACAGCGCTTCGGAGTCTCGGGATTCCTTCCCGACAGGTCTATTCGCCGCTGTGGTCCCACTGTGACAGCAATCACGCCTGGGTGGAAGCCTGGTGCGACGGAGACTGGCATTTCTTCGGCGGCTGTGAACCGGAGAATGGGCTGGATACCGGCTGGTTTGCCGGTCCCGCTTCCCGCGGGATGCTGATACAGTCTCGTTTCTTCAGCCAGGAGAAGCCGGAGGATGAGGTGGTGGGAAAACAGGGAATGGCCTATTTCCTGAACCATCTGCACACCTACGCGGATACGGCGAAACTGACGGTCCGCGTTCTGGACGAGCAGGGTCATCTGGTGCCGAAGGCCAGAGTGGAATTCGGAATTCTCAACGGCGGCAGGGTTACGCCGGCTTCCACAATCTATACAGGTTCAGATAAGGCCCGGGCCGATTACGGACTGGCCAGTCTGACGACAGGGCGGGGAGATTTTCTGGTCAGCGCCTACGGCTATGGCTGCTACGGAGAAACCAGAGTGTCTCTGAGCGAGAATCCCCGCGTGAGCTGCACCGTCGTGATCCGCCCGGAATGGGTGTTCCAGGAGGAGTGGAAGGATTGGGATTTTCACGCGCCGGCGGAGAATCTTCAGGAAAAAGAGCTGACCGAGGAGGAGAGACTGGATTTTGCCCGCCGCCTGGAGGCGTCCGCCAAATACCGGCAGGAGAAGACGGCCAGACAGTTTGACGAGGCGGAGGCAGCGAGGGTGTTAGCCGGCTTTTCTGAGGAGGACCGGCCGGTTTTGGAGTCCATTCTGCGGGAAGCCAGAGGTAATATGAGCCAGGTGGTCCGTTTCCTGGAGTGGAGGGAAGACGGTGTGGAGAAGCTTTCCAAACGCAAGGTTTTGGAGACGCTGCCGCCCAAGGATTACTGGGATCTGGACCCGGAGGTGTTAAAGGACTGCTGCCGGACAGCACTTCCCTATGTGGACTGGGTGTCGGAGGATATTTTTTATCCGTTTGTTCTGTGTCCCAGGGTTGCGTATGAGATGATGGTTCCCTGCAGAAAGGAACTGCTGGCCTTTCTGGGAAAGGAAGCGGGAAACCGGATTCGCCGCAATCCGGCCGTGCTTGCGGAGCTGGTGGATCGCCTGGTGGTATCCATGCCGGCGCAGGAATACTCCAACCTTATCACCTCTCCTATGGGCTGTCTGACCGGAGGCATCGGCAGCCAGCGTTCCAAGGAGGTTCTGTGCATCCATATCTACCGTGCGCTGGGGATTCCGGCCAGACTGCGGCCTCTGGATCAGACGATGGAATACTACCACGACGGCCGGTTTACTGCCGTAAGCCGGAATGCGTCCGCGCAGGAAAAGATCATGGCAGCCGACAGGAGCTCCGTGAAAGAGGGAACACTTACGCTGCGGGCCAGGAAGCCTTTAGAGCTGTCCGAGTGGAATCACTACTCCTTGTCGCGGTTTGAAAATGGACATTTCGTCCCTCTGATTCTGCACAGAGAAGCAAAAAACGCGGCGGACGCGATTCGGCTTTCTCTGGAGCCCGGACTGTACCGTGTGATTACCACGAACCGTCTGCCGGACGGCAGCCAGTATGCCAGGAACTATGACTTTGTCATGGAGGCAGGGGAAAAGAAAGAGATTACTATGACCGTCCGCAGCATTTCGACAGAGACGATGTTAAAGCGGATTCCGGTGAAGGATTTTGCTCTGCGCGCGGAGGACGGCCGGGAGAAGCGTCTGTCTGAACTGGCCGGCAGCGGCAGTCTGATTGTGTGGCTGGAGCCGGTCCGCGAGCCGTCGCAGCATATTTTGAATGAGATCTATGAAAAACGTGAGCAGTTTAAGACGCTGAACGCGCCGGTGTATTTTGTGACGCGAAGCGGGCAAGACTATGTGGAAAACGCCACGCTGAAAAGAACCTGCGAAGCGCTGCCGGGGATCGGGCGCCTGATAGATGATTTCGGGGAGCATTACAGGATGCTTGCCGAAGAGACGGGACACGGCGCCGGACATCTGCCGCTTGCGGCGGTTGTGAAGGCGGAGGCGGACAGCCTTTTCTGCACGTATTCCGATGCCGGATACAAAGTGGGATTGGCGGATATTCTGCTGCAGATTCTCCAGGGATAAAAGCAAAATAAAGTTTTTTCAGGTTGTTCAAAAACCCTATTTACTATTCGTTCAATCTGTGATAGAATGCTGTCGTCATACGGAAAAAAACTATATGAGAATCACAATGTGAGAGGAAAGAGCCCGTCCAGCGGGCAGAACAGGAGGCAACATGCACTTTATTGACAAGCGGGTCAAGGTGATCTGCGACGAGCTGAGGAAGCTTCGCTTCAAGCAGCAGTTTCCGCTGATGCAGTGGGAGTACAAGGAAGGAAATTTCATTCATCCGGAGGATGCAGAAGCCAGTGAGACGCCGTGGGAAGCTTTTGACAGCAAGACCATGCACTGGTACGGGCCGGATCGCCATTACTGGTTTAAGACAACGGCCACGGTACCGCAGGAGATGGACGGCAAGCCCTTATGGATCAACATCATGACGCAGTTGGACGGCGGGGACGACGCGAAGAATCCGCAGTTCCTTCTGTTTATCAACGGCGTTCCGATCCAGGGCATCGACATGAACCACAGAGACGTATTTCTGCGGGAGAAGGCGGTGGCCGGGGAGAAGCTGGAGATCGGGCTGCAGTCGTACACCGGCATCCTGTTTTCGGAGTTCCGTCTGTGCGCCAAGCTGATGGAAGTGGATCCTCTGATCGAGAAGGTATACTACGATCTGCTGGTGCCGCAGCAGGCGTTCTTCCGCATGGAGGAGGACGACAAGAACCGAAAGGACATCGAGCATGTTCTGAATGAGACGGTGAACCGCATGGATCTGCGCACTCCCTACTCCGATGCGTTTTACGCCACGCTGAAAGAGGCATCGGACTACATTGATCAGGCTCTGTACTCCGATATGGCCGGATATAAGGATGTGATCGCCACCTGCATTGGCCACACGCATATCGACGTGGCCTGGTGGTGGACCGTGGAGCAGACCAGAGAGAAGACGGCCCGCAGCTTTGCCACCGTGCTAAAGCTGATGGAGGAGTATCCGAACTACCGGTTTATGTCCAGCCAGCCGCAGCTTTACGCCTTCTTGAAGGAGCGCTATCCGGAGCTTTACGCCCGCGTAAAAGAGCGCGTATCCGAGAAGCGCTGGGAGCCCGAAGGCGGCATGTGGGTGGAGGCGGATACGAATCTGACCTCCGGCGAATCCTTAGTCCGCCAGTTTATGCACGGCAAGAAATTTTTCAAGGACGAGTTCGGACTGGACAACAAGATCCTGTGGCTGCCCGACGTATTCGGCTATACGGGCGCGCTGCCTCAGATCATGAAAAAGTGCGGAATCGACTACTTTATGACGACAAAGCTGGCCTGGAACCAGTTCAATAAGGTGCCGTACGACACCATGCGCTGGCGCGGTATCGACGGAACCGAGATTCTGACCCATCTGATCACGACATTGGGAACGGATCAGCCCGTGAGCAACTTTTTCACCACCTACAACGGCAGCCTTCATCCCTCCGCGATCATGGGCGGCTGGATGCGCTATCAGAATAAGGACATCAACAACGATATTCTGATCTCCTACGGCTTTGGAGACGGCGGCGGCGGCCCCACCAGAGAGATGCTGGAGACGTCCATCCGCATGGAGAAGGGCGTAAAGGGCATTCCCATGGTGCGTCAGGAATTTGCCCGCACATTCTTTGACGAGCTGAAGGAGAGAGTGGAAAACGACAGACGTCTCCCGGTCTGGGAGGGCGAGCTGTACTTTGAGTATCACAGAGGAACGCTGACCTCCATGGCCCGCAACAAGCGGTCCAACCGCAAGTCGGAACTGGGTCTGATGGATCTGGAGCTTTTGTCGGTGCTGACGCAGGAGAAGCTGCCGTACCCGGCCGAGGAGCTGGATCGGATCTGGAAGACGGTTCTGATCAACCAGTTCCACGATATTCTGCCCGGCTCCTCCATCCATGAAGTGTACGAGGTGACAAAGAAGGAGTACGAGCAGGTGGCAGAGGATCTGGCCAGGCTGTCCGGCGAGCGGGTTCGCATTCTGGCCGGCGAGGGAGACGCTGTCATGGTGTTCAATACCACAGGCCAGATGAGAGACGACGTGGTGCTGCTCGGTGAC
Source organism: uncultured Lachnospiraceae bacterium (assembly GCA_910586125.1). Taxonomy (GTDB): domain Bacteria; phylum Bacillota; class Clostridia; order Lachnospirales; family Lachnospiraceae; genus RGIG7193. Next base: position 37,232 of record CAJUHP010000014.1, read on the forward strand.
TGCAGCGCGTCAGCCTTAAGCGACGGCTGCGGCAACTCCTACCCGGTGCAGCAGACCAAGGACGGAGCGGTGGCCTATGTAAAGAACATTCCCTCCAAGGGCTACCGGCTGTTCCAGAAGGAAGAGGGAGCAGCCGAAGCGGCTTCGGCCTTTACCCTGAAGGATGATTACAGCCTGGAGACGCCGTTCTATACCGTACATCTGGATGCCAACGGCGAGTTTGACCGGCTGTACGATAAGGAAAACGACAGAGAGATCGTGCAGGACGGCATGACGCTCAACGCGCTGCGCATGTACGAGGATAAGCCGATTTACTACGACAACTGGGATATCGACATTTTCTATACCGAGAAGTCATGGCCGGTGGATCAGGTGGAGCGCATGGAGTGGACAGAAGTGGGAAGCGTGCGCGCGGTTCTGGAGATCGAGAGAAAGGCCAGCCAGTCCACATTCACGCAGAAGGTTATCTTCTACGCCGACAGCCGCCGGATCGAATTCCAGACCCATGTGGACTGGAAAGAGCATCAGACGCTTTTGAAAGCGCACTTCCCGGTTGCGGTTCACACGGACGAGGCGACCTTTGACGTACAGTTCGGCAATCTGACCCGAAAGGTCCACACCAACACAAGCTGGGATGTGGCGCGTTTTGAGAGCTGCGGTCAGAAGTGGATCGATCTCTCCGAGGGTCATTACGGCGTCAGCCTGTTAAATGACTGCAAGTACGGCCATTCCGTGAAGGACAGCAATATGGCCCTGACCCTGATCAAGTCCGGCATCGAGCCGAACCCGGTCACGGACCAGGAAGAGCATACCTTCACCTACGCCCTCTACCCGCATAAGGAAACCTGGAGGGCAGCAGGAACCGTGGCGGAAGCCTACAAGCTCAATCAGCCTCTGCTGGCAGACGTGAAGGCGGCGGACAGCGAGAAAAAGAGCGCCTGCTTTGCGGCGGCGGCAGCCTCCAATGTAATTCTGGAGACGGTCAAGAAGGCTGAGGATGGAAACGGCATCGTTCTTCGTATGTATGAGTCGGAGAACGCTTACACAAAGACCACTCTGACGGTGGATACGGACTTTGAGAAAGCATATATCTGCAACCTGCTCGAAGAAGAAGAGCAGGAGGCACAGGTGAACGGCAAAGAGATCCACGTGGTCTTAAAGCCGTACGAGGTCGTAACCGTGAAACTGGTATAAAACCATCAAAAAAAGAAGCAGAATAAAAAGCTTCGCAGTCCGGCCCTTTACAGGCTGTGACTGCGAAGCTTTTTATTTCAAAGAGGAAAGACAATGATTATTCCAAAACACTATGAAAATCCGGAGGTACTCCACGAGAATACCATGCCGGTGCGGGCTTATTATATCCCGTCAGACAAAAGAGAAAAAGACCTGGTGGAGCACCGCGAGGAATCGTCCCGCTTCACCCTCTTGAACGGCCAGTGGGATTTTAAGTACTACGACAGCATACACCTGCTGCAGGAATCCTTCTATCAGGGAGATCTTCCCGACGGCTTTACCTCCCTTCCGGTTCCGTCGGTGTGGCAGATGCACGGCTTTGACCATCATCAATACACCAACGTGCGCTATCCGTTTCCGCTGGACCCGCCCCATATCCCGCTGGAAAATCCCTGCGGCGCGTACCGCTGCCGTTTTGACTGGAAATCCTGCGAGGAGGCCCCCGATGTGTTCCTGAATTTCGAGGGAGTGGATTCCTGTTTCTATGTCTGGCTGAACGGGCAGTACGTGGGCTACAGCCAGGTCTCCCACTCGACCAGCGAGTTTGACGTGACGCCTTTTGTGCGGGAAGGAGAAAATCTTCTGGCCGTGCTGGTGTTAAAGTGGTGCGACGGCAGCTATCTGGAGGACCAGGACAAGTTCCGCATGAGCGGAATTTTCCGGGACGTCTATCTGCTTCGCCGCCCGAAAAACGCTGTCTACGACTATTTTGTACGGACTCGAATGAATCCGGAGAGAACCAGCGCCGAGGTGGAGATCGACTTTACCTGGCGCGGGAGCGAACAGCCGATTCATGTGACGCTGGAGGACGCCAGCGGCGAGGTGGTTTCACAGGCAACGGCGACAGACCGGGTTGTTCTGCCGGTGGAAGAGGCGCATCTGTGGAGCGCGGAGCGCCCGTATCTGTATACGCTGGTTATAGAAACAGACCAGGAAGTGATCACCGACCAGGTGGGACTGCGGGATGTGGCGATCCGGGACGGCGTTCTCTACTTCAACGGTCAGAATGTAAAATTCCACGGCGTCAACCGTCACGACAGCGATCCCGTCACCGGCTTTACCATATCGCTGGAGCAGATGCACACGGATCTGACCCGCATGAAGGAGTTCAATGTCAACGCCATCCGCACCAGCCATTACCCCAACGCGCCGCAGTTCTATCAGCTCTGCGACCGCTATGGCTTCTACGTGATCGACGAGGCGGACAATGAGAGCCACGGAACCACGATGGCCTACAAACAGAACTGGGGCTATGAAGGCTGCTGGCTGGCGGATAACCCGGCCTATACGCCGGCCACCCTGGACCGGGCGCAGCGCTGTGTTCTGCGGGACAAGAACCGTCCCTGCGTCTTTGCCTGGTCCATGGGCAATGAATGTTCCTTTGGCTGCACCTTTGAGGCGGCGCTGAAATGGACCAAGGAGTTTGACGATACCCGTCTGACGCACTATGAGGGCGCCTGGTACGTTCCCCAGGATAAAGTCTGCGACTACTCGCATCTCGATCTGTACAGCCGGATGTATCCGGGAATCCAGGAGATGCAGGACTACTTCAAAAACGAGAAGGAAGTGGATGCGGATCATACCTATGCGGCGCCGGGAATCCGCCCTTATATCATGTGTGAGTACGCCCACGCCATGGGCAATGGACCGGGCAATTTTGAAGACTATTTTCAGGTGGTCCAGCAGCATGACGGCGCGTGCGGCGGCATGGTCTGGGAATGGTGCGATCACGCGGTTGACAAGGGCAGAACGGTCGAGGGAAAACGGATCTATTTCTACGGCGGCGATCACGGCGAGCATCCCCACGACGCGAATTTCTGCATGGATGGACTGGTGTATCCGGACCGCCGTCCCCACACCGGCCTGATGGAATTTGCCAATGTCCACCGTCCGGCCCGCGCCGTCTGGAACGAGAAGACCGGCATCTTGCAGATTCACAACTACATGGATTTTCTGGATCTGCGCGATTACTGCCGCTTAAACTGGGAAGTGAGCTGTGACGGCGAGATCACAGCAAAAGGCAGCGTGGACGAACTGCCCAGCATCGCGCCCCACGGCGAAGCCGGACTGCCGCTGGTTTTCGACGTTCCTGCGCAGGGAAGAAGCTATCTGAAAGTGGAGTGGATCCTGAAAGAAGACCAGATCCGAAGCGGAATGACGCGCGGTCAAAATGACGTCTGCATTCTGAAAGCCGGGTATCGTCTGGGCTTTGACGAACAGCCGCTCCTTGCCGGCGGCGAATGCCGTCTGGTAAAGGAACTGCGCCGCCGTCCTCTGACCGCCGCTTCCGAAAAAATGGCCTGCCGGGAAGACGACCGCTATCTGACCGTCTATGCCAAGGATTTCTGCTATACCTATGACAAGTTCTGCGGCCTGTTTGACCGCATGGTATACCATAACCAGAACCTGTTGGACCAGCCGATGGCGTACAATATCTGGCGCGCTCCCACGGACAACGACCGGAATATCCGCCTGACCTGGAAGGCCGTCGAATACGACAACCCGGTGACAAGAGCCTATTCAACTGTCTGCAAGCAGGGAGAAAAAGAAGGCCATCCCTACATAGAGCTGCACAGCGAAGTCTCTCTCGCCCCGACCTATATGCAGAAAATTCTGGATCTCCACGCGGTATGGCGCATCTGGTCCGACGGCAGTCTGGACGCGGAGCTGGCGGTAAAGAAAGATCCGGCCTACCCTCGCCTGCCCCGTTTCGGCGTCCGTCTGACGCTCTCCAAGGACAAAAACCAGGTATCCTACTTCGGTTTGGGTCCCCATGAAAGCTATGCCGACAAACACCGCGCCAGCTATCACGGCCTCTTTCACGCGACGGTGGACAGCCTGATGGAAGATTACATCTTTCCCCAGGAAAACGGAAGCCACTGCGGAGTCAGCTATGTGGAGCTGTCCGGAACCCACGGCCAAAACGGCCGCCTCACGGCATTTTCCGAAACGCCTTTCTCGTTCAACGCCTCCTGTTATACCCAGGAAGAGCTGACGCAGAAGGCCCACAACTATGAACTGGTTCCCTCGGGCCACACCATTTTATGTCTGGACTACAAACAGGACGGTATCGGATCCAATAGCTGCGGCCCGGAGCCGGAGGAAGCGTACCGATTCGAGGAAAACGACTTTGTATTTTCCTTTGGCCTGCGTCCGGAAGAATAGGAGAGAAGTATGAAAAAGACAGTAACCGATCCCTTTCCCAGCGGATGCCTGGGAATCGACAAATTCCGAATTCCCTCGCTTTTTGTGACCAGGGAAAACACACTTCTGGCCGCCTGCGACGCCAGATGGAATCACGGTCAGGACTGCGCAGGCAACCTGGAGACCGTTCTGGCCCGCTCCGAAGACGGCGGTCAGACCTGGGAACATCAATTTGTCAATTATTTTGAAGACGTGACAGACGGCTCGGACCGCTGCATCTTCAGCGCAGGATTCATCGATCCCATTATCGCACAGGACAGCCAAGGTATTTTGTACCTGCTCGTTGACCTGTGCCCGCCCTATGTGGGCGCCTGGGGCCGCCCTGCCGTTATCTGCGGACAGGCCGACGGCTTCCACAAAAAGGGCCTGGCCTTAAAAAAATCCTCCGGCGCCGCGGGCCCCGAACCCGAAGAATGGAGCGAAGAAACCTACCCCTACTATCTGGGCGAGCCCCAAGACGGTTATGCGCGGGTTCTCCAAGTGCAAGATGACGCTCCCTATGAAGACTACGCGGCAGATCAGGAATTCTATCTCTACCGCCTGCGGCCCGACGGCCCCGAAAAAGTCATGATCCCGCAGTTGAACGAAGCCGGGGAGCCCACAGACCGCCTGATTCATGCCAACATTTTCTTTGCCGCCGCCCCGTTAAAGGTATACCCCACCTTCCATATCGTCTGCCGCACCAGCGCCGACGACGGCCGGACATGGAGTCCTATGCGCATGGTCAGCGGCCAGATTGAAAGCCCCGGTTTCACAGCCGTCTGCCCCGGACGCGGCCAGATCTGGACCGACGGCACCAAAGAGCGCGTTCTGATCCCGATCTACGACAACAACCTAAAGAGCGAGTACGCCAGCGTTCTCTACACCGAAGACCAGGGCCGCACCTGGCACCGCAGCAGCCGGGCCAAATCCCCGGAAACCATGGAAAACAACGACCCTGTAAAATCCTCCGAGACCCAGATCGTTACGCTGCCAGACGGGACCCTGCGCATGTACTCCCGCAGCCAGATCCGTGAAATCGTATACGCAGACAGCAAAGACGGCGGAGAGACCTGGACCCCGTGCCGCCGCGATCCGGGCCTTGTAAGCTGCGGCAACTGCATGGTATCCGTCATCAACTACTCCCGCCGGATCGAAGGCCGCCCGGCCCTGATTGCCAGCTACCCCGGCGGAGACGACACCGTGTACCGCCGAGTAAACGGTATAATCGCCGTCGGTCTGATCGACGAAGCGACAAACGAAGTAGACTGGAAGTACCACTACGCCGTCAACCAGGCCCCCTTCTACTACAGTTGCCTGACCGAACTGCCCGACGGCGCCATCGCCCTATTCTACGAATACGACGAATTCGCCCTGCACCTGAAAACCTACACCATCGAAACCCTAACCACCTAACCCAAAGAGCGGCCGCCCATCGCGGCCGCTCTCTTTTAACAAAAAACTCATTCCCCCCCCCTTTGCCCCATCCCTCTCCGCCTCTCCGCCACTCCACCACTCCACCGCTCCGCCGCTCCACCACTTCACCTCTTCACCGCTCCGCCGCTCTACCGCTCCACCACTCCACCGCTCCGCCACTTCGCCACCCCCCGCCTCTCCTCCATCCCCTTCCTCCCCCAAATCCGTCAAAAAATCCCATGCAGCAAACAGCCGTGAAAGCGGTGGGTATGGGCGCCGGATGATTCGGTGTAGCGCGGGTCACAGACATTCCTTTTCCCGCAACCCAGTCCCCGCAGCGCCACCGTGTCCGGCGCCCATACCCACCGCTTTCGCGGCGTCCCTCCCCCACAATTTTTTCACGTATTTTTTACAATACGCATTTGACAATCCCCACTCAAACCATGTATAATGAGAAATAGCGGTATCAAACAAATCACCACAGGAGGAACAAACTTTATGGGTAGAAAAATGAAATCCATGGATGGCAACCATGCCGCCGCGCATGTATCCTACGCCTATTCCGACGTAGCTGCCATCTACCCGATCACCCCTTCGTCCGTTATGGCGGAAGCCACCGACGAGTGGGCTACACAGGGGAGAGAGAACATCTTCGGCCAGACCGTTCAGGTGACGGAGATGCAGTCCGAAGCCGGAGCCGCCGGCGCGGTGCATGGCTCCCTGACCGCAGGCGCACTGACCACGACCTTCACGGCGTCCCAGGGCCTGCTTTTAATGATCCCCAACTTATACAAGATTGCCGGCGAGCAGCTTCCGGGCGTATTCAACGTTTCGGCCCGCGCCATCGCCAGCCACGCGCTGTCCATTTTCGGCGATCACTCCGACGTATATGCCTGCCGTCAGACCGGCGCGGCTATGCTGTGTGAATCCAGCGTACAGGAAGTCATGGATCTGACACCCGTGGCACACTGTGCCGCGATCAAGGGCAAGCTGCCTTTCATCAACTTCTTCGACGGCTTCCGCACCTCCCATGAAGTGCAGAAGATCGAGACCTGGGATTACGAGGATCTGAAGGATATGATGGATCTGGACGCGGTCGATGCATTCCGCGCAAACGCGCTGAATCCCAATCATCCCCGCCAGAGCGGTTCCGCGCAGAACCCCGACATCTTCTTCCAGGCCAGAGAAGCCTGCAACCCCTACTATGACGCGATGCCCGCCATCGTAGAGGAGTACATGAACAAAGTCAATGAGAAGATCGGCACGAACTATAAGCTGTTCAACTACTACGGCGCTCCCGACGCCGAGCATGTCATCATTGCCATGGGTTCCGTCTGCGAGACCATCGACGAGACTATCGACTATATGATGGCCAGAGGGGACAAGGTCGGCCTGATCAAAGTCCGCCTGTATCGTCCGTTCAGCGCCAAGCACCTGATCGACGCCATCCCGGATACGGTGAAGCAGATCAGCGTCATGGATCGGACCAAGGAGCCCGGCGCGCAGGGCGAGCCTCTGTATTTGGATGTGGTAGCCGCCTTAAAGGGCAGCAAGTTCGACAGCGTACCGGTGTTTATGGGCCGTTATGGTCTGGGTTCCAAGAACACCACGCCCGGCCAGATCATCGCCGTATTCAACAACACCGAGAAGAAGGTATTTACTATCGGTATCGAGGACGATGTGACGCATCTGAGCCTGACGGTCGGTGAAGATCCGAACACCACACCGGAGTCCATCATTAGCTGCAAGTTCTGGGGTCTGGGTGCGGACGGCACCGTCGGTGCCAACAAGAACTCCATCAAGATCATCGGAGACAACACCGATATGTATGCGCAGGCATACTTTGACTATGACTCCAAGAAATCCGGCGGCGTGACGATCTCTCATCTGCGCTTCGGCAAGGACAAGATTCAGTCCACCTACCTGATTTCCAAGGCGAATTTCGTAGCCTGCCACTGCCCGGCCTATGTGCGCAAGTACAACATGGTTCAGGATATCAAGAAGGGCGGAACCTTCCTGTTAAACTGCTCCTGGACGCCGGAGGAGCTGGAGCACCATCTGCCCGGCCAGGCCAAGAGATACATCGCACAGAATGATATCAAGGTGTACACCATCGACGGTATCAGCATCGGCAAGGAGATCGGCCTAGGCAAGCGCATCAACACGATTTTACAGTCCGCCTTCTTTAAGCTGGCAAATATCATTCCGGAGGAACAGGCTCTGGATCTGATGAAGAAGGCCGCCAAGGCGACCTATGGCAAGAAGGGCGACGACATTGTCAATATGAACTATGCCGCCATCGACGCCGGCGCACAGAGAATTGTGGAGATTCCGGTTCCCGAGAGCTGGAAGAACTGCGAGGACGAAGATCTGGGAGAGGGCGCGATTGACACCAGCACCGCTGCGGGCCGCTTTGCCGCCAACATCCAGAGAGCGGTCAACGGCCAGGAGGGCAACCGCCTGCCGGTATCGGCCTTTAATGAATATGTGGACGGCAACACGCCCTGCGGTACTTCCGCGTATGAGAAGCGCGGCGTGGCTACCGATGTGCCGGTATGGAATCCGGACAACTGCATTCAGTGTAACTTCTGTTCCTATGTATGCCCGCATGCGGTTATCCGTCCTGTGGTGACAAACGAGGAGGAGGCGAAGAATGCGCCGGCCGGTATGCAGAAGCTGCCGATGACCGGAATGCCCGGCTACTATTTCACGATGTCCATCTCTTCTCTGGACTGCACCGGCTGCGGAAGCTGTGCCAATGTATGTCCGGGCAAGAAGGGCGAGAAGGCTCTGGTAATGCAGAGCTTTGAGGAGAATGTAGGGCAGCAAGAAGTATTTGATTTCGGCGTGAAGATGGAGACCAAACCGGAAGTTCTTGAGAAATTCAAGGAGACCACGGTGAAGGGCAGCCAGTTCAAAAAGCCGCTCTTAGAGTTCTCCGGCGCCTGTGCAGGATGCGGCGAGACTCCTTATGCGAAACTGATGACGCAGCTCTTTGGCGACCGGGCTTATATCGCCAACGCCACCGGCTGTTCCTCCATCTGGGGCAACTCTTCCCCGTCCACGCCTTACACGACCAATTCCAAGGGACAGGGTCCGGCATGGTCCAACTCTCTGTTTGAGGATGCGGCGGAGTTCGGTTACGGCATGAAGCTGGCACAGAATGCTGTCCGCGCCGGCCTGAAGGCAAAGATTGAGAACATTGTTGCAAACGGCGAGAACGAAGCCGTCAAGGCGGCGGGCCAGGAATGGCTTGACACCTATGAAGTGGGCGCGTTAAACGGCGCGGCTACGGACAAGCTGGTAGCGGCTCTGGAAGCCTGCGGCTGCGATCATGCAAAGGCGATTCTGAAGCAGAAGGATTTCCTGGCCAAGAAGTCTCAGTGGATTCTGGGCGGCGACGGCTGGGCTTACGATATCGGTTTCGGCGGCCTGGACCATGTGATCGCTTCCGGACAGGATATTAATATTCTGGTATTTGACACGGAGGTTTACTCCAACACCGGCGGTCAGGCTTCCAAGGCGACCAACGTCGGCGCTGTGGCACAGTTCGCGGCCGGCGGCAAGGAAGTGAAGAAGAAAGACCTGGCGGCGATTGCCATGAGCTACGGTTATGTGTATGTGGCGCAGATCGCGCAGGGTGCGGATATGAATCAGTGCATTAAGGCGCTGGTGGAGGCGGAGAGCTATCCCGGACCTTCCATCGTGATCGCGTACGCTCCTTGTATCAACCATGGTATCAAGAAGGGCATGAGCAAAGCGCAGACCGAGGAGAAAGAGGCGGTACAGGCCGGTTACTGGCACTGCTTCCGCTACGATCCTCGTCTGGCAGCCGAGGGCAAGAATGCGTTCATGCTGGATTCCAAGGCTCCGAACATGGAGAACTATAAGAACTTCTTAAACGGCGAGGTTCGTTATAACTCTCTGGTCCGCTCCAACCCGGCCAAGGCAGAGAAGCTGTTTGCCAAGTCCGAGCAGTTGGCTCAGGAGAAGTATGCGCACCTGCAGAAGCTGGTGACGCTGTACAGCGCCGGAGAATAAAAAGCGGCTCTTTAGAGACAGCATAGCAAAATAAGAAGAACGCCATGCAGAAAGCATTGTCTGACTGCATGGCGTTCTTTTTGCAACAAAAAGTTTCGGAAGCTTATCCCAGCATTCTTTGTCTGGCGCTGAGAACCCGGATATATTTTATCATGACTCTCCAAAGCCCCATTCCAGTCAGATACAATACAACGCTGACCAGGATCGACAGCGGAAAGGAAACGATGGGAGAGGGGGTGTAGGGACCGATCTGAAACATGATAATAGGCACGTCAAAGCCGGTCAGCGCGCCGATCAGATTGACCAGGCCGGCCAGCGGAGTCACGGCGGCGCAGAGGAAGAGTCCCACGGCCAAAACACTGATACAAGGCAGAAAAAACATGAAACCAAGGCCAGCCAGACTGTAAAATGCCAAAATTTTTCCCAGTTTGTTCCAGCTAAAAGAGAAGTTCTCTGTGATGGAATCCCCCAGATAGGCCGAAGCCAGCTCCTTCGGGCTGCCTAGACGAGCGGTGATCTGCTGGGGGGAGAGTCCCTGACAGTCCTTCAGCTCCAGCATTTCACTGTGGATCTCCCGGATAATATCTGCCCGCTCGGTCGGGGACAACGGTTTTAAATATTTTTCAATCTGTTCCAGATACTGGTTCAGGGTCGCATCCATTTTCGATTTCTCCTTTCATGGCCGCTACGGCGTCGGATAAATGGTTCCATTCGCAGGACATAGATTCAAGATATTCCTGTCCTTTCGGTGTGATCGCATAGTACTTGCGGGGCGGAAGCCCCTCGGTGGTTTCCTGCCAGTAGGAGGACAGAAACCCATCCTTTAAAAGCCGGCGCAAAAGCGGATAGATGGTACTTTCCTTCGCGGCCAGAATCGGCCATTGCTCCAGGCGGCTGATGATTTCATAGCCATAGCAGGCGCGGGTGCGGATCATCAGCAGGATACAGAATTCCAAGGTTCCGCGCCGGATCTGTGATTTCCATTCATCAATATACAATAGTATTCCTCCTTTCTTATACATCGTACCACACAGTACTATTATAGTCAATAGTATATCGCCAAAAGTGTATAAGAAAAAGAAAAAGGGGAAGACTGAGGAAAGAGCAGCCGCTTTCGTGAAATGTCGGATTTTCTGCGTGAAATGCCTGTCGTTTTAAAGCGTCATGTGGTATGATAAAATGAATGCTGCTGCTGAGAAGATTCATCCGCCGGATGGCAAGGAGAATAAAAGGATGCTTTTTTTCTATCATACCCATTTCTATTTACAGGCGCTCATTCCGTTTGGCGTCTTTCTGTATATATGCTGGATTCTTTGCGGGCGCCGCTTTTCCAAGCCGGCATTCTGGCTGTGGCAGGGCGGCACGCTGGCAGGCGTTCTGCTGCTGCAGGCTTTTCTGATTCTTTCCGGGCAGGACGACATGCTGATTCTGAATCTTCTGCCAATCACGGCATATCTGCCGATGATCGTCAGCCTTCATTTTTGTTCGTCAGCCTCCTTTTTTCAGACCTGCCCTGTCTGGATGATCGGGGCATTGTCCGCTTTCAGCCTGCGTTTTTTCAGAAAATTTTTGGAGCTGCAGTACGGGGGCTCCCAATGGATGATTACCGGTGTCCTTTTTGCGGCTGCCGTATTGTTGGGCGGGTTGGTTTTTGTCTTTCTGCGCCGACCGTTTCAGGACTTTGCGAAGGGACGGACAGGAGCGTGGTTTCCTTTTGTCTTTCCCATGATTATGGTTTTTGTGCTGTTTTCTTACTTTGGAAACAGTACGGCGAGTTCGATTTTGCTGATCCTGATCCTTTTAACAGCGCTGTCCATGCTTCTGGTTCTTTCCCGGCAGATCGTTTTGCAGGTATCCGTTCAAAAGAGCCGGCAGATGGAATGCCAGGTGAAAAAGCAGTTGGAATCGCAGCGGAAGGAGTATGAGGCCATTCAGGAAAAAATGGCGCAGGGCAGAATATACCGCCACGATATGCGGCATCATCTGGCGGTTCTTGATGGGCTGCTTAATCAGAATGACGGGGAGGAAGCAAAGCGGTATATCCAGAGTCTGGTCGGGAAGCTGAACGGTCTGGAGGCCGAGATCTGGTGTCAGAATACAGCGGTTAATGCGGCGTTGTCATACTATATCGGGCATGCCAGAGAGCAGGGCTGCCATGTCTTGGTCGAGGCCAATATACCGGCGGAGATTTCGTTTGACGAAGCGGATATCTGTATGATTTTTGCCAACGCGCTGGAAAATGCCGTCCTGGCCTGTCAGGCGGTCTCTGAACCAAAACGGCGGATTCAGCTTCATGCGGATTACAATGTCAGGGAGCGTCTGGTTCTGTCCATGAGCAATCCCTGTGAGAAGCCGGTGAAAATCGGGGAAGACGGGTTTCCGGTTACGCCGCCGCGAAAAGGACACGGCATCGGTCTGCACAGCATAGAGGCGATGACAAAAAAGTATAATGGTCTGTTTCAGTGCCAGTCTGAGGGGGGCCAGTTTATTTTGAAGGTGGTTCTGTTTGGGGAGGCAGCGAAGGAAGAAACGGAGAGAACAGAGAGACACGTGAAAGAAACTCCCGCCAAAAGGGTGCTTTTTGGGCTGGGAGCCCTGTTTCTTGGATTCTTTGTTCTGAATTGTATGCCTTCTGTGACGGGGCTTATGGAGCAGATTCCTGTTTTGGGAGGCGTGATTCAGGCGGCAGATCTGCGAACCTACGGTTTCACCTGGGGGAGTACAGAGATTTCCTGGCCGGATCCCGGCGGAGCCAATCAGGACAACGAAGAGTGGAACGCGCTGGCGGAAGAATTCTTGGATCAGATGCAGGAGGAATTTCTCCGGGCTGTTATGCGCAAATATGACGGGTACGTAGGGATGGACAGCGATTATACGGTTGTGCGGGACGATGAGACTCTGTGCATCACTCATTTTTATGCCACGGTGAATATGGGCGGTTCCGCGGATTACAGCCGCTATATCGTTTTGGATAAACAGCGCGGACAGGTGCTTTTGCTTTCGGATTTGTTCCGGCCGGACAGCGATTATATCGATGTTGTCAGCCGGGAGATTCTGCGGCAGATGGAAGAACAGGTAGAGGCCGGAACCGGAAGGTATTATATCTCCGGTCAGGGCTGGCTGGAGGAAGACTGTTTTCACACAGTGGATTCCAATCAGAATTTTTACATAGACGAGACGGGCAGCTTGGTCATTGTTTTTGACGAATATCAGGTGGCTCCCGGCAGTATGGGAATGCCGGAATTTGTCATTCCGACAAAAATACTGGACGGGCTGCTGGCGGAACCGTCGCTATTGAGGTGAAAGGAGGGAATGCTTTTTGAGGCTTTGCATCTGTGACGATCATCCGGAGGATGTGGATCGCATCCGGACTTTGACGGCAGAACTGATTTGGGATTATCCGCAGTGGCCGATCCAGGTTCAGTCTTTTTCTTCTCCCTTTGATCTTCTGGAATATCTGGAGACAGGCCGGGGGTTTGACTTATATCTTCTGGATATTCTCATGCCGCATATGTCGGGACTGGATCTGGCAGAACGAATCCGGCAGAGGGGGGAGAAGGCAGAGATTCTGTTTCTCACCTCGTCCAGGGAGTTTGCCATTGATGCGTTCCGTGTCAGAGCTTCCGGCTATCTGCTGAAACCGCTGGAAAAGAAGGCGTTCACCGAGACGCTTCTCTTCTGTATCCAGGCTTTGTCTTCCGAGAAGAACGCCTCTCTGCTGATAAAGATTCGGGGCGGTCTGCGAAAGATCTGCCTGCAGGATCTGGTTCTGATTGAAAGCTTTAATCACAGCAGGATCTGCACGCTGAAAGACGGAAGTAAGCTGGAAACCGCGACCACCCTATCTTCTCTGATGGAGCAGCTTGGAGGGGATGACCGCTTTTTTTCGCCTCACAGGGCATATATTGTGAATCTGGAGTATGTCAGCGGTCTGTATCCATCGGAGCTTTTGCTGATTAACGGAGAAAAGCTTCCGGTATCCCGCAAGCTGTACGGGGACTTGAAAGCAGCGTTTATGCGCTTTGTATTCTAATGATCCGAAATAAAGAACAAAATCAACCGGATATCCGGCCCGGCAGAGGCGGGAGGAGTCCGGTTTTTTTGTATTTAGGAATTGCGAATCCGTGTAAAATACAGTACAATAAAAAGAAAAAACGGAGAATCTATCGAAAAACGGAGGCGGCAGACAATGAACTGGGGAATTATATTCGGCAAGCAGGCCCTGGAGCGGGGCAGACAATTTTATAATGCCGGCAAAGTGAAAGACCTGGTCTATACCGGCGGCCGATATGAGGCCGTAGTGCGGGACGGCACGTCGTACCGCGTAGAAATCTGCATTGCCGGAAAAGTAATCCGTTCCATGAGATGTAGCTGTTCCTATGCGGAAGGAAACCGCTACTGTGATCATATGGCCGCTGTTTTAACGGCGATTGAGCGCCGGCGGGTTCAGGAGAAGCTGAAAGATGAGGCGTTCGCTGCCGAGGATGTGAACGCGCCGGTCAATCCCTTTGAATGTGATAAGGGGCCCAGGGAAGATGGCGCGTATTCTTATTTTAATATGTACCGCATGACAAAGAAAATGTCGTTTACCAGAGGGCTCTGCGCCGGGGCGGAGAAGCTGATCGAGAGTGGGACGGTACTGTTAGATGAGGTATCCGTCGGGTATGCCTATGACGATCTGAGACAGGAAAATGAAGGTGCGGTTTGCGGGCATGTCGAGATTCGTTCCCGGTCCTATCCGTTAAAGATTTTGTTTGGCAAGCGGTATATCTCGGAGGCCCGCTGTCAGGTTCCGGGATGCAGCCGGCTGTATTACGGCTCCTCCTACGGCCATGTACAGGGGGAGGATGATCTGTGCGTGCATGAACTGGCGCTTCTGCTTTTGCTGGGCCGTTATATCAAGGAATACCGTCCAGGCGACACGACAGACTTAGGAGGCGCCAGAGTGCTGTCTGCTTTTCGCAAAAGGCGCGCGCCGCTTCTTGCGCCGGCTGACGAGAAAGCGGGCCTGATCCGCCTGGAACCCCGAATCGAAAATCTGGGCAGGCAGCCCCGTCTGTCATTCCGCATAGGAATGGATAAAGCGTATGTGGTAAAGAATCTTTCGGGCCTGGTTGCCGCCGTCGAGGCCGGGGAGGAAGTGCGGTTCGGGATGAATCTGACGATCCGTTTTGCCGGAAGCCGTTTTACGAAGGAGTCACAGAAATATTATGCGTTTATTGAGCGGGCGGTAAAGGAAGAGAGGCATCGGGCAGAGGAGCTGGAGTCGTATGTGACGCGGTATCGCCTGCCCAGTATGACCATAAAAGGAAGCATAGATTTATACGGTTCCAGGCTGGATGAGGCGTTTGAGCTGTTTCGGGAAAACGGGGTGGAATATGTGCAGGGCAGCGGCGGGATGCGGCAGGAAAAAAAGAGACTGTCTCTTTTGGACGGCGATCCGGACATTCATCTGTCAGTCCGTAAAGATATGGATGCCGAGGGCGTTTTTCACGGCGTGGCCGTGGAGGGCAGCCTGCCAAAGCTGTGGGAAGGCGCCGACTACTATTACTATCTGGCAAAGGACAGTATCAACCGTGTGCCGGCCAGCCGCGTGAAAGAGATTCTGCCCCTGTACGCGGCCGGCCATGACGGCAGGATCTTCTTTCACGTAGGCCGAAATCATCTGTCCGAGTTTTATTATTCCACGCTGCCCCGGCTGCGGCAGTTCGCGACAGTGGAGGAATCGGAGGCGGAATGGATCGAAAGCTATCTGCCGCCGGAGCCGAATTTCTCTTTTTATCTGGATGCGGAGGACAAAAACGCAACCTGTCAGATACGGGTCCAGTATGGGGAAGAATCGGTTTCCGTGATGGATTTGATGCAGAGCCCGAATGCGGAGGGAAAGGGAAGTTTTCGAGATGCCAGCCGGGAGCGGGAGGTGATCTCCTGCGTCCAGGCATTTTTTCCGGAGGTGGACGCTGAGCGGGATCTGTTTCACTGCGGGGAAAAGGAAAACCAGATTTTTGAAGTGCTGGAGCGGGGAATCGACCAGCTCTTGGTGCTGGGAGAGGTTCACAGCACCGACCGTTTTCGCCGTCTGAATATCCGGCGCCGGCCCCAAATTGCGGTCGGGGTCTCGGTGGAGAGCGATATCATGAATCTGGAGATTTCTTCGGAGGACTTCAGCCAGGAAGAGCTTTTGGATATTCTGTACAGCTACCGGCAGAAGAGGAAGTTTTACCGGCTCAAAAGCGGCGATTTTCTAAATATGGAAGAAGAAAATCTGGAGGTGCTGAGCCAGATGATGGAGGGACTGCGTCTGAATCCGGCTGAATTTGTAAAAGGGAAGATGCAGATTCCGGTATACCGGGCTATGTATCTCGACCAGATGCTGAGCCAGAGCAGCAGCCTGTATGCGTCCAGAGACCGCCGGTTTAAAAATCTGGTGAAGGAGTTTAAGACGGTCAACGACTCGGATTTTGAGACGCCGAAAAGCCTGAAAAAGATTCTGCGCAAATATCAGATTACCGGATACCGGTGGATGCGAACTCTGTGCGCCTATGGGTTTGGCGGTATTCTGGCCGATGACATGGGGTTGGGCAAGACGCTGCAGATGATAGCCGTTCTGCTGGCCCGCAAGACAGAGGGGGAAGGCGGCGTGTCCCTGATTGTCTCTCCGGCCTCCCTGGTCTTTAACTGGCAGGAAGAGCTGCGGCGGTTTGCGCCGGAGCTTTCGGTCGGTATGCTGGTGGGAAACCAGAGGGAGCGGAGGGAGTGTCTGAAAAATTATCAGAATTATGATGTGATGGTGACATCGTATGATCTGTTAAAACGGGATATCGCGGCGTATCACGACTGTGAATTTGCCGTCCAGGTGTTGGACGAGGCCCAGTATGTCAAGAATTTTTCCACGACGGCAGCAAAATCAGTAAAAGTGATCCGCAGCCGCAGCCGCTTTGCGCTGACCGGCACGCCGATCGAGAACCGGCTCAGCGAGCTTTGGAGCATCTTTGACTATCTGATGCCTGGTTTTCTGTACAGCTACGATACATTTAAAAAAGAACTGGAGACGCCGGTGGCAAAAAACCGCGATGCGGCGGCGACCGAGCGGCTGAAGAAAATGGTGTCGCCGTTTATCCTGCGCCGCTTAAAGCAGGAGGTGTTAAAGGATCTGCCGGAGAAGCTGGAGGAGACGCGCTATGCCCGTCCAGGGGAGCGCCAGAGGGAGCTGTATGACGCGCAGGTGGTGCATATGCGGATGCTTTTGAGTCAGCAGAGCGATGCGAATTATCAGAAAAACAAGCTGCGTATTCTGGCGGAGCTGACCAAGATCCGGCAGATCTGCTGCGATCCTTCGCTCTGTCTGGAGAACTACTCCGGCGGTTCGGCCAAGAGGGAAGCCTGCATGGATCTGATTCAAAGCGCCATAGAGGGAGAACATAAGATGCTGGTATTCTCTCAGTTTACCTCGATGTTAGAGCTTCTGGAAAAGGATCTGAAGGAGAGGGAGATCTCTTGTTACAAGATTACAGGGGATACGCCGAAGGAGAAAAGACTTCGTCTGGTGAGTCAGTTCAATGAGGACAGCACGCCTGTGTTTCTGATTTCTCTGAAGGCCGGCGGCACGGGCCTGAACCTGACGGGAGCCGACGTGGTGATCCACTACGATCCCTGGTGGAATTTGGCGGTGCAGAACCAGGCCACGGACCGGGCGCACCGGCTGGGCCAGGAGAAGGTGGTTTCCGTGTACCGGCTGATTATAAAGGATTCCATCGAAGAAAAAATTCTGCACATGCAGGAGAGCAAGAAAGATCTGGCGGACGAGATACTGAGCGGGGAGACCGGCGGTATCGCGAAGCTGAGCCGGGAAGATCTGCTGGAGCTGATTCAGTAAATATATAAAAGAGACAGGAGAATGACAATGAAGATCCAAAGGGCTGGAGAAAACGATATCGAAGGGCTGGACAGGCTGCTTCGCCAGGTGCTGGAGGTACATCATAACGGGCGACCGGATCTGTTCCGGTCCGGCGCAAAAAAATATACGGATCGGCAGCTCAAGGAGATACTAGCGGACGATACCCGGCCGGTGTTTGCGGCGGTGGACGAGGCGGGACAGGTGCTGGGGTATGCGTTTTGTGTGTTTCAGGAGCATAGAGGGGACAATATTCTGACAGATATCCGCACGCTCTATATTGACGATCTGTGCGTGGACGAGGCGCTGCGCGGACAGCATATCGGCCGGGCGCTTTATGAGTATGTCCTGAACTATGCAAAGGAGAACGGCTGCTACAATGTGACGCTGAACGTGTGGGCCTGCAATGAGAGCGCCATGCGGTTTTATGAGAGCTGCGGCCTGAAGCCGCAGAAATTCGGGATGGAAGCCATTTTATGACGGAAAGAAATATGTTCCAATATGCTTAAAGATTTACATTTGAGGGAGGCAGAAGGATGCGCAAGTTAATCGGCAGCAAACAGTTTTATAAGAAAGTGCTGTACATTACGATTCCGATTATGATTCAGAACGGGATCACAAATTTTGTAAACATGCTGGATAACATTATGGTGGGGCAGGTTGGCACAGAGCAGATGTCCGGCGTGGCGATTGTCAACCAGTTGATGTTTGTTTTTAATATCTGCATCTTCGGCGCGGTGGCCGGAGCGGGCATTCTGGGAGCGCAGTATCATGGCAGCGGGAATCATGAGGGGGTGCGCCATGCGTTCCGCTTTAAACTGCTGTGCTGTCTGGCGCTCTGCCTGTTCGCCGTTGTGCTGTTTCGGGGAGGCGGCGGCAGTCTGATCCGGACGTATCTGCACGAGGGCGGCGACGTGGGGGATATCGAGGCCACATTTCAGTATGGCTGTGGATATCTGGATATCATGGTGGTCGGCCTGCTGCCGTTTGCGGCGGTGCAGGTGTATTCCGGCACGCTTCGGGAGACGGGGGAGACGATGATGCCCATGATTGCCGGGATCGCCGCCGTTTTGGTCAATATGGTTTTTAACTATATTCTGATTTTCGGCAAATTCGGCGCGCCGGCGATGGGCGTGCAGGGGGCGGCCATCGCCACGGTTCTGTCCCGGTTTGTGGAGCTGATTCTCATTGTCCTGTGGACGCACCGCCATACGGAGAAACATCCTTTTATCAAGGGAGTATACCGCAGCTTCTATATTCCCAGAGGGACCATCCGTCAGATCCTGATTACCGGGACGCCTCTTTTGATCAATGAGGCATTGTGGTCCGGCGGGATGGCGACGATCGCGCAGTGTTATTCGGTGCGGGGGCTGGCGGTGGTGGCGGGGATCAATATCGCCAACACAATCGCCAATGTGTTTAATGTAGTCTTTCTGTCTCTGGGGACGGCCGTGGGCATTATCATCGGCCAGCTTCTGGGGGCCGGAAAGCTGGAGGAGGCGAAGGATGAGGACAATAAACTGATCGCCTTTGCCGTTGTCTGCTGCATGGCGGTGGGGATCGTGATGTTTTTGATTGCGCCGCTGTTTCCGAAGATTTACAAGACCGAGGAGGAAGTGAGGCGTCTGGCGACGCAGTTTATTCAGATATCGGCTCTGTGCATGCCGCTGTACGGCTTTACCAATGCCGCGTATTTTACGCTGCGCTCCGGCGGAAAAACCATGGTCACGTTTTTGTTTGACAGCGTGTTCGTGTGGCTGGTCAGCATTCCACTGGTGTATGTTCTGACACGGTATACCGGCGTGCCGATTGTGCCGGTGTATCTGGCCTGCCAGTTGACGGAGGGACTCAAGTGTGCGATTGGGTTTGTGCTGGTGAAAAAAGGGGTTTGGGTGCAGAAGGTGGTTTGAAGTACGGACAGGAGGCTTTCGGTAAGATGGAGGAAGAGAGGGAGAAGCAGCAAAAGCTTTTGAAGAAAACGGCTGAGGAGACGGCGCAGGGATTTTTTGAGGAGGGGTATAACTGCTGTCAGTCGGTATTTTTGGTGTTTGGAGAGCGGTACGGGTTTGACCGGGAGACGGCGTGCCGGCTGTCGGCCTCCTTTGGCGGGGGCGTGGGACGGCTGCGCCAGATCTGCGGGGCGGTCTCGGCTATGGCGCTGGTCTGCGGGTTGGAGACGGGGGCCGTGACGGGAGCCGACCAGGAGGGAAAGGCTTACAATTACGAGAATGTGCAGAGGCTGGCGGCGCGGTTTGAGGAGCAGGCCGGGAGTCTGATCTGCCGGGAACTGCTGGGGCTGGATAAAAAAGAGTGGAACGAAGAACCGGGAGATTTGTTTGCGGCGATGGAGGGCGGCATGGGAAAGTTTCAGCCGCAGGCGAGAGACGAGAAGTATTATGCGACCAGGCCGTGCAAGAAGCTGATCGGACTGGCGGCAAAGCTTGCGGAGGAGTGGCTTTGGGAAAGGAGACAGGGATGACACAGAAAAGAGGACTGATAATTCGCGGCGGACGGGTGCTGGATCCGGATGCGGGACGGGACGGGCGCCTGGACGTCTGGATCCGGGACGGGAGGATTGAGAGGCTGACAGAGCCGGGAATTTGCGTGGAGGAAAAGGAGAGAGAGAATTGGGAGGAGATGGA
This sequence comes from uncultured Lachnospiraceae bacterium, assembly GCA_910586125.1. Lineage (GTDB taxonomy): Bacteria > Bacillota > Clostridia > Lachnospirales > Lachnospiraceae > RGIG7193. Next base: position 57,641 of record CAJUHP010000014.1, read on the forward strand.
GGCTTCGGGGTGCTATGTGATGCCGGGCCTGATTGATCTGCATGTGCATCTGCGCGATCCGGGGTTTGAATACAAGGAGGACATTGAGAGCGGGAGCAAGGCGGCCGCCAGGGGAGGATTTACGACGATCTGCTGTATGGCGAATACAAAGCCGGTGACGGACTGCGCCGAGACGGCGGCGTATATCGTGGAGAAGGCGGCCAGAGTAGCGCCGGTGCATGTGATCCCGGTGGGTGCGGTGACTGTGGGAATGCAGGGGAAGGATGTTACGGACATGGCGGCCATGAAGGCGGCCGGCGTGGGTGCTGTCAGCGAGGACGGAAAGACGGTCATGGACCGGGAAGTCTGCCGTCTGGGAATGGAGCGGGCCAGGGATCTGGATCTGGTGACGCTGGCGCACTGCGAGCACAAGGGGATGCTGGCCGGCGGCGTGATGAATGAGGGGGATGTATCCAGACGGCTGGGACTGCCGGGATTCTGCAATGGGGCGGAGGATATCATTGCAGGCCGGGATATCCTGCTGGCGGAGGAGACGGGCGCCAGGCTGCATCTGTGTCATTGCTCGACGGCGGGGAGCGTGGAGCTGCTTCGCGGGGCCAAGAAGCTGGGACTGGCGGTGACGGGCGAAGCCTGCCCGCATCATTTTACGCTGACGGAGGATGCGGTGGACGGAACGAGCGCGGATTTTAAGATGGCGCCTCCGCTCCGCACGGCGGCGGATGTAGCGGCCATCAAGGAGGGACTGGCGGACGGGACACTGGACTGTATCGCCACGGACCACGCGCCTCACGCGGCGCACGAGAAAGCTCTGGGCATGAAGGACGCGCCCTGCGGGATCGTGGGGCTGGAGACAGCGGTTTCGCTGGTGATCAGTGAATTGGTGCGGCCCGGCGTGCTGACTCCGCTGCAGATGGCGGAGAAGATGAGCCGCAATCCGGCCCGAATCCTGGGAATAGCAAAGGGAACGCTGGCTGTGGGGAGCACGGCGGACGTGACGGTGATCGATCCGGAGGCGGAATATACGGTGGATCGGGAAAGCTTTGTATCCCGGTCAAAAAATACGCCGTTTCATGGGCGGCGCGTGTATGGGCGCGTGGAGGCGACGATTGTGGAGGGTAAAGTTGTTTACCGGCGATAATGCTCTTGATAAAGGGATTCGATTTTGGTATAGTAAAACCAGTTTAATCCATACAGACCAGATAACTGGCAGCCTATCATGCTACAGGGAGGAAAGGCTTTGATCAGAATCAGAGATATGGAATTGGGTTCGGGGATTCCGAAGATCTGTGTTCCGGTGGTGGAAACCACGCCGCAAGCGATTCGAGAGGCAGCGCGCCGGGCGAGCAATTCGGCGGCGGATCTGCTGGAATGGCGGGCGGATTATCTGGAAGGGGAAATCGAGCCCGAAAGGATCGTGCAGGTACTTTCAGAAATCCGCAATGAGATCGGCGGGATGCCGCTTTTGTTTACGTTCCGCTCCCTGGCGGAGGGCGGGGCCGCGCCGAAGAAACTGACTGAGGAGGAATATCTGAGCATTGGCCGCGCCGTGATCGGCAGCAGGCAGGCAGATCTCATGGATGTGGAGCTGCGCGGCGGAGAGACGGTGATGAGAACCCTGGTGCGTGACGCGCATGAGGCGGGACAGTGGATTCTGGCCTCCAGCCACGATTTCAAAAAGACGCCATCCGAGCAGGAGATGGCGGCCTGCTTTGCACAGATGGAGGCGTGGGGAGCTGATATTTTGAAGCAGGCGGTGATGCCGCAAAATCAGGAGGACGTGCTGCGTCTGCTCGCCGTGTGCCAAAGAACCGTTCAGGGGACACGTCGGCCTGTTGTGGCGATCTCCATGGGGGGAAGAGGGCTGGAAAGCCGGATCTGCGCCGAAGCCTTTGGTTCGGCGGTGACATTTGGCAGCCTGGGAAAAGCGTCGGCGCCGGGGCAGTTGAACATAGAAGAACTATCGCAGATTTTACAGATCCTGCACCGGGCCCGCAGGGAACAAGAGCCGCAGGGATAAACGCCGGGCGGCGCATCCTCTGCGGCAAGGGGGAATGCCGGCAGCAGGAAAAGGCTGCCATTGCAGAACAGGAGGAACAGGATTATGAAACTAGCATATGCTTTGACGGAACGGGCGGATCTGCAGCGGCGGCTGTCGGAATTGGAAACCCGCCTGATGACGAACGCCAAGGTGCAGGAGGGGGAGGAACCGGCGGAAGATCCGGAAAGCCTTTTGAAAGAGATGGACGCTCTGCTGACGCAACTGGAAGAGCTGATCGAGCGGATCAACCGCACCAACAGCGCTGTGACGGATCAGGGAGAGACGCTGACGGCTCTGTTGGCCAGACGGGATTGTCTGAGCAGACGCCTGCAGATTATGCGCAATTTTTTAAACAGCGCCAGCTCCCTGGTAAGCCGGAGCTCCCGCTCGGAAATCCGGATACGGAGCACGGTGCCGGTGGCAAAATTCCAGAAAGAGGTGGATGGTCTTTCCAGAGAACTCCGCGAGCTGGACGCCCGGATTCAGGGACTGAACTGGACGGCGGAACTGTTATAAAAAGAAAAGATGGTAATCTAAACGGGTGGGCGCGATCTCTCCCGGCTGAGAATAAGCCGGCTCCATGGTAGACGCAGGGCGCGTATCAGGTTCGATTCCTGTTTATAGTGCATGCCCAGCATATGGCACATGAGCAAGTTTTATCGTGCATTTTTACAACCGCAGCGCCAGCGTTTGGATGAGGGCGGAGTCAGGGGAAAACATTCTTTTTATGCGGGCTTTTTAAAGAATCCAAAAATGAAAAAAGTACTTGACAAAATAGTTAGTATATGCTAACTTATATATTGACTAAAGGTTAGCAATAACTAACTTTTTTGGGAGGCTGTAATAGAGAATGTAAGCAGCAGGTTGAAAAAAGCATCCAACAAAGAAAAAGGAAGAGTGAGGTGACGGATATGCCCCTTGCGATGGCAAAAACCGGAGAAGAGAACGAGATCCGGAAAGTGGGAGGAAAACCGGAGGTCCGCCGGTTTTTGGAGAATTTGGGTTTTGTAACAGGCGCTTTGGTGTCAGTGGTTTCAGAAAACGCCGGTAATGTGATTGTGAAGATCCGGGAATCCCGTGTGGCAATCAGCCGGGAGATGGCGCTGAAAATCATGATTTAAGAGGAGGAGAGAGAATGAGAACATTACGGGAAGTAAAATGCGGTGAAACGGCCCGCGTGGTCAAAGTATCCGGAGAAGGCGCTGTAAAACGGCGTATCATGGATATGGGAATTGTAAAAGGGGTGGAGATTTTTGTCCATAAAGTGGCGCCTCTTGGCGATCCGATTGAGGTGACGGTGCGGGGCTATGAGCTGTCTCTGCGCAAGGCGGATGCGGGGAGGATTGAGGTAGAGTAATCAGCGCCGTAAAGAGAGAATCCTGCGAGACAGGATTTTTATTCAAGAAAGAAGTTAGTCAAAACAAACCGAAGGAGAGAGGAAAATGTCGATCAAAATTGCACTGGCGGGAAATCCCAACTGCGGGAAGACAACGCTGTTCAACGCGCTGACGGGTTCTAATCAGTTTGTGGGAAACTGGCCCGGCGTGACCGTGGAGAAAAAAGAAGGAAAGCTTAAGGAACACAGGGACGTGACCATCGTGGATTTGCCGGGTATCTATTCGCTGTCGCCGTACACGCTGGAGGAAGTGGTGGCGAGAAATTATCTGATTACCGAGCGGCCCGATGTGATTCTCAATATTATCGACGGTACGAATCTGGAGAGAAATCTGTATCTGACTACGCAACTGGCAGAATTGGGAATTCCTATGATAGCGGCTGTGAACATGATGGATGTGGTGGAGCGAGACGGAGACCGGATTCATGTAAAATCTCTGAAAAAAGCGCTTGGCTGCGAGGTATACGAGATTTCCGCGCTGAAGGGAAGCGGCGTCATGGAGGCGGCGAATGCCTGTGTCAGACTGGCAGAAAGCGGAGAAAAGACCATGCCTCAGCACAGCTTTTGCGGCAGCGTGGAACATGCGCTGGCTCATATTGAGGAGTATGCCCTTCATGACCGTTCGCAGGAAGAACAGCGCTGGTATGCGATCAAGCTTTTTGAGCGGGATGAAAAGATCATTGAGCAATTGGGACTGGACGAGGAAAAGATCTCGCATATCGAACAGGATATCACAGACTGCGAAAGAGAGCTTGACGACGATGCGGAGAGTATTATTACCGGAGAACGCTACTCGTATATCGATTCGGTGATCCGGGGCTGTTATGAGAAAAAAAGGAAAGGCCGGGCTTCTGTGTCAGACCAGATTGACCGGATTGTGACAAACCGTTTCCTGGCGCTGCCGTTTTTTGCGCTCGTCATGGTGATTGTCTATTATGTCTCTGTCACCAGCGTGGGAAGCGTTGCCACGGACTGGGCCAACGACGGCGTTTTCGGGGACGGCTGGCATCTGTTTGGCATCGGCAGCGCCGCATATGAGGAAGCAGCGGAGGAATATGAGGACGCGCGCCAAAAGACAGAAGCTTATCTGGCGGCCGCAGAGGAGGCGGGGATCGACGTGGCTGCAATGACGGCCGCTTTGGACGCAGGGGAATCCGAACTCTATGAAACGCTGGCACGGCAGATTGCCGGAGCAGGTGAAGCGGCCAGCGTTGTCGGAACGGCACAGGTGCTGGACGACAACGGCGAAGTGGAGGAAACGTTCCCGGTCTTTGCACAGGATTTCCTGGAGGCTGTGAAAGCAGAAGAACCGGAGGCCGCCGGTTACGGCGTCTGGATTCCGGGAATCCCCGTTCTGGCAGAAGGCGTTTTGGAAACACTGGGGACGGCAAAGTGGCTGAACAGCCTGATCCTGGATGGTATCATCGGCGGCGTCGGAGCGGTTCTGGGCTTTGTTCCTCAGATTCTGGTGCTGTTTCTTTTCCTGGCGTTTTTGGAAGCCTGCGGCTATATGGCAAGAATCGCTTTTATTATGGATCGCATTTTCCGCCGTTTCGGCCTGTCTGGAAAATCTTTTATTCCGATGCTCATCGGCACAGGATGCGGCGTGCCCGGTATCATGGCCAGCCGTACCATCGAAAATGACCGGGACCGCAAGATGACGATTCTGACCACAACCTTTATTCCCTGCAGCGCCAAGCTGCCGATTATCGCCCTGATCGCCGGGGCAATGTTTGGCGGAGCCTGGTGGGTCTCGCCCAGCGCATATTTTTTAGGGATTGCGGCGATCATTGTTTCTGGTATTATATTAAAGAAGACAAAAATGTTTGCCGGCGACCCGGCGCCGTTTGTCATGGAGCTTCCCGCCTATCGCTTGCCGGCGGCAGGCAATATTCTGCGCAGCATGTGGGAGCGCGGCTGGTCCTTTATCAAAAAAGCCGGCACAATTATTCTCTTGTCCTCCATCGTTCTGTGGTTTTTGCAGGGCTTTGGCTGGGAGGACGGCGGGTTCTGCATGGTGGAGAATCTGAACAACAGTGTTCTGGCAAGGATTGGCGGGATGGTGGCGCCCCTGTTTGCACCGCTTGGGTGGGGGGACTGGAAAGCGGCCGTGGCGGCTGTCACCGGCTTGGTCGCCAAGGAAAATGTAGTCAATACCTTTGGGATTCTCTACAGCGGCCTGGATGAAGTGTCGGAGAACGGATGGCAGATATGGGCCAATATGCGGCTGGAATTTACCGCGCTCAGCGCGTATTCGTTCCTGGCGTTCAATCTGCTGTGCGCTCCCTGCTTTGCGGCCATGGGAGCGATCAAACGCGAGATGAATTCGGCCAAATGGACCTGGTTTGCGATCGGGTATCAGACGCTGTTCGCCTATGCGGTGAGTTTGTGCATTTATCAGATCGGCACACTGCTGTCAGGAGGCGGTTTTGGGATCGCTACGGCGGCGGCTCTGGCTGTGATGGCTGCATTTTTGTATCTGCTGTTTCGGCCGGATCGGAAAAGCAGGCCTCTGAAGAAGCCGGTCGCGGCCTGACCGGGTATACGGCAGATGACTATACAGAAGGGAGCAAAACATGATCGAATTTTTGATGTCCAACCTGTCCACCATTGTGGTTTTTGCTTTGCTGCTTGTCCTGGTGGTTTTTGTTGTCCGAAAGATGCGAAAGGACAGAAAAAACGGAAAATCCTGCTGCGGGGGAAGCTGCGGCGGATGCCCGTCGGCCGGTATGTGTCACCGGCATTAAAATGAGGCCGGTTTTTGCACGGTTATCTTGAAACGGCAAAGGATTTGTGATACTATAACAAACAGATACGCTCTGGTATAAAAAGGAGGACGAAAATGGCAGAAGCAGTAGCAAAGAGAAGCCAGATTCCAGATGAGAAACGCTGGGCGGTGGAGGATCTGTTTGAACATGCAGGCGCGTGGGAGACAGCGTTTGCCCAGGCGATGGAGGAGACCGGCAAAGCGGAAAACTATAAGGGCCGCCTGGGAGAGTCGGCGGCCGCGCTGCGGGAATATCTGGACTATGAAAACGAGCTGGATATCAAGATAGAGAAGATATATCTGTACGCGCACCTGAATATGGACACGGATACCACGGATATGGCCGGACAGTCGATGTATATGAAGACGCAGACGCTGTGGTCCCGCATGGCGGAGGCAACGGCTTTTGCCACGCCGGAGATCATGGCGATCCCGCCGGAGATCCTGGCCGATTATCGGGCAAAGGAGCCTGGCCTTGCCGTGTACGACCGCTTTTTTACTCTGTTGGAGCGGCGGAGAGTTCATACCAGAAGCAGCGAGGTGGAGGAGCTGCTTGCCAGCGCCGGCGAGATGGCCGAGTCTCCTTCCAACACGTTTACCATGCTGAACAATGCGGATCTGACCTTTCCGAAGATCATCGGGGAGGATAAAGAGGAGACGGAGGTTACGCTGGGGCGTTACGGCGGGCTGATGGAGAGCCGAGACCGGGATGTGCGAAAGAGCGCGTTTCAGTCCATGTACGCCAGCTACGGGCAGTTTGCCAATACCATTGCCGCCAATTTCACCGCGAATATCCGCCAGGCTGTGTTTTTTGCCAAGGCCAGAGGCTATGCTTCCACCAGGGCCATGTATCTGGCTCCGTCCAACGTTCCGGAGGAAGTGTATGACAATCTGATCCAGGTGATTCATGAGGCGATGCCTTCCATGTACCGCTATGTGGCTCTGCGGAAGAAGATGCTGGGCGTGGAAGAGCTGCATATGTATGACGTTTATGTGCCGATTGTGCCGGAGTGTCAGAAAGTGATCCCGTTTGAGGAGGCCAAGGAGACCATTCTGAAAGCGCTTCAGCCTATGGGCGGGGAGTATCTGAGCGCCCTGCGGGAAGGCTTTGACAGCCGCTGGATCGACGCCTGTGAGAATGTCGGCAAGAGAAGCGGCGCCTACTGCAGCGGCGGTACCGTGACGCATCCCTTTGTGCTGATGACGTACAAGGAGAAGATGGACGACATGTTTACGCTGGCCCATGAGATGGGACACGCCATGCACAGCTATTTCAGCAATAAGACGCAGCCGCACCAGACGGCGGGCTACAAGATCTTTGTGGCAGAAGTAGCGTCCACATGCAACGAGATTCTGCTGACCCGTTACCTGCTCGAACAGGAGAAAGATAAGGCCCAGAGAGCATATATTATCAATCATTTTCTGGACGAGATGAAAGGAACGCTGTTCCGTCAGACCATGTTTGCGGAATTTGAGATGCTGGCGCACCGGATGTTTGAAAACGGCGAGGCACTGACAGCCGAACGGCTGAATGAGACATATCTGGAGCTGAATCAGAAATATTTTGGTCCCGATATGGTATCTGACCCGGAGATTCGGCTGGAATGGGCAAAAATTCCGCATTTCTACACGCCGTTTTATGTGTATCAGTATGCCACGGGAATCGCGGCGGCCGCGGCGCTGTCCACCCGCATTTTGGAACTGGGTGAGGCGGGCGTAGCGGATTATATGAAGTTTTTGACCGGCGGCGGTTCACAGGACCCGATTGATCTTTTGAAGCTGGCCGGTGTGGATATGAGCCGGAAGGAGCCGGTGGAAGCGGCGGTGAAGCTGTTCGACGAAATGCTGGGACAGTTGGAGGAGCTGCTGGGATAATATTGTTTCCTTTGTTTTTTTCCAAAGAAGAGTATATTCTTACGTTTATTCCGGATAAAAGGAAATGAGTGGGTGTTGCAGAATGCAGGGAAAACAGTCATTTTGCAGCGCCCTTTTTATATCCGCTTCGCAAAAGGCGGATTTATATGAAGGGAAAGCGGGAAAAGCGCTGTAATTTATCAGGGCATGGGGATAGCGCTGACTATGAACGGTAGCGTTTTTTCTTTCGTGTTTTAAAGTGTCTTGGCAATTTTCCGGTACTTTTTTTGATTTTGCTTAGCTCAGTCTGAATTTCTTTCATTTCAAGAGTGGTATCGTTTTCAGAAACCACATTTTCTAAATCCGAAAATAAAGCTGCGACATGAAGAAGTTTTTTGCCCTGGTCGCCTACATCAAAAGAAGTAATCAGCAGTCTTTGAACACATCAAAATCAACCGATACTCGTTTCTCTTTATCTATAGAGTTAATATTTATTCGCCAACTTTATTTCGAGGAATTGAATAACAATTCCCAGACTCATCCGTGATAATGAGACGCTCTTCAGATGCTGAAAGCTGAATATTAGACGGGATGGGAAGTCGTACTTTCTCCATTTTACTTATAGGTGGCTTAATGTATTTGATGATGTATTTTCCCATCTCTCTGCCGGCACGGTTTGTAAGCATATTCCACGCCTCTTCACCTATTGCATATCGACCGCCTTCTTCAACATATTTTGCTTTGAGTCGGTCTAAAAGCGGGGATGGTGTTGAATCGAATACTATTAGAACAGGAGTCAGTCCAGCTCTGCGAGCTTCATAGGGAAAACTCATTTCTTCGCTAAATCGTCCTTGCCCACTGGCTGCGATTGTTACACGCAACTTCAATTCATAAGCTTCTCTGGATTCCTCGATATAACAATCAATTTGGCGCCCTTCATTTGTCGGATTACCATTATCATCAATGCGCTTAACAGGGGAATATCTGTGAGACATTGGCTCGCCGCCAAGACAGCTTGCTAAAATCGGCTCAAACAAATATCCTGTTTCCTGCGCACTGCGGTTATCAATATCATATATAAATTTTCGCCAACTCATCCATGAGAACAAAAGCGCATCTTCACAATTCCCGTATTCCAGTAAACATCTCGGCCCTATTTGCTCAGTCAACGGGAATGGCTGAGTTTTTAGGATGTTATAAAACTTAAATCGTCTGCGCCAAAGTTCAGATAGATTTTTCAGATAAAGATATATCATATTTTCTGTATTGGTAACACCGGAAAGTTGCAAATAGTTTATAGCGTCTTCCACTGTCACACCAGGCAGCTCTGCGACCTTTATTGGGGTGATCGTATAAAAGCTTTCTTTAGCAAGTTGACAAAACGGCTCGAAAAACCAATCTGGCTCATTCTCAAAAATATCCAGATAGGCGATATGGATAAGTAGAACAATATCTTTTGGTTCTATTTCTATCATAGCAGCACCAGAACCATGTTGTGAAAATGTTTTATAGAAAACTCGTTGTTGGCGGGGCACTGGCATATTTATACCTCCATTCGCATTTGTTCATATTTATGGATTTGTAACGAGCTTAGCATTTTGCAAGTTTTTTGCAAGGCAGGACTTTTAGCAGACGCCTTAGTTACATCAAATTTTGTTAATGAAGGAGGCTCTTCATCAGACGTATTTTCATCACACATAATAATTTGTTTTGCCATCTGTTCAGCAAATACAGGAGGGATAGCGTTTCCGATTTGAAGCATTTTCTGTGCATCCGTCCCGCAAAACAAGAAAGAATCTGGGAAAGTTTGCACTCTGGCGCATTCTCGAATTGTAAGTGTCCTGTTTTGTGTTGGATGGACAAATTCTGATGGTGCAGCACTCGTTATTGTCAAGCTAGGCTCATTGTAAGACAACCGCTTCAACCCAGAGGGCGCACCACCTCTTTTTTCGGAAGGTGTTCCATCACATACTCTTCTCGATGCTCTGCGCTTGAATGAATCGTGTTGCAAATGTTCTGGCAAATCTTTCATTGTCTGCCCGATTTTTAATGCTGAAATTCGCTCTAACTGTATTCCGCTCTCAACTTTTCTTATATGGTCAATCTTGGGAATATCGTGTGTTTCCAAATCACCTATTGCATCCCGCAAGGTAAATGACGAGTCTTTATATATCGCCCCCGACGCCCTTTCAATTGGCTCAGGAAATTCAAAATTTTTCCCTTCTCGATTGCCGACAATAATGACTCGTTTTCTTCTTTGTGGCACAGCGTATTCTTGCATATATATTTTTTTCAAGCTAATTGTATACCCAAAACTAATCATCTTTTTTATACATTCAACAACATAAGTTCCAGAAGCAGTCGTTAATATTCCTTCCACATTTTCCATCATAAACCATCGTGGATAGAACACTTCCAGTGCTTGTACATAGTTTTGTACCAATTTATTGCGGGGATCATCCCAAAACCGATTTCCTGCTGTTGTAAATCCTTGACAGGGTGGTCCCCCAATAATTAAGTCTATTTCTCCGCGCTGTAACCTCAACTCATTTCTCAGTTGCAAGAAATCACACGATTCCAAATCGACATTCTGGCAGATATTTGCACCGAAGTTCATGTTGTAGGTAGCGATTGCAGCATCTGCATTTTCAAAGGCAGCAAGAATCTTAATACCAGCATTTTTGAAGCCTAATGAGCATCCACCAGCACCTGCAAATAGGCTAATTGCCCTCCATTGTTTTTTCTGTGTATTCATCGGCTTTGGTCTCCATTATCGTCTGAACTATACTCCAACATTTTTTAAGGGCGTATTCCATAGCGAAACACTTTTTCTATATTTTCTAAACAAATCCCAAGCATTTCCTTAAAATAAATCGTATTTTTATAATACTACAAAGCCCGATAAAATTCCAGCCTCAATGTAATGTAAGAAGTATATCCGCATTGAGGAATGGATGCCCGAAATCCTCAATGCCTTTTTGGATAAAATCGTAATCCATGAATGTGTGAAACAGGACGGGAAACGGACGCAGGTGGTTGATATTTACTATTTCTATGTCGGGATTGTGGATGTTCCTACCGACGAGGAAATGCGGGCAATGGAACCTGAAAAAAAATGATGGAACCTGAAAAAAGTTGTTGACAAAACCTGGCTCTTATAGTACACTGTTACTTGCACCGGATAACGGTATGCACGAGTGGCTCAGTGGTGGAGCACCACCTTGCCAAGGTGGGGGCCGCGGGTTCGAGTCCCGTCTCGTGCTTGCAGAGACAAACAGAAACTCTGGAACCGTCAGGGTTTCTGTTTTTTACTGTGAAAGCCTCGGAGGACGACGGCGGCAAGAGTGGAAAAGGGCCGGAGCCACCATCTTTTATGTCCCGGCGGCCCATACAGGTTTCCCTGTGAGCGAAAAATATCCATGTGACTTTTTACCAGATTGGTGCTATAATACTTTTTATCTATATCCGCCGTCCTGCAGCATCTCTTTGACATGCCGCAGGGCCGGATCTGAGAACCAGGGGAGGAATCATCAGTGGCGGGTGCAAGTCAGAGACAGACGTCAAAAAGAACCTCTGCGGAGACGGGGCAGAGGAAGACGGCGCAGAAAAGTACAACAAAGAAAAGCACGGCAAATCAGCGTGCGCCGCAGAAAGGCAGCACAAAGAGCAGAACGGGCAGCCGTTCGTCAAACAGCCGCAGCCGGGAGGCAGAGCCGTTTCAATTGGAAAGTTTTGTCGGCAAGGAGATTTTGATCCTGGCCTTTTTTGCCGTGTGCCTGCTTTTGTTTTTGAGTAATCTGGGACTGTGCGGAGCGGCGGGAACCTTCATGCGGCAGGTGCAGTGCGGGATTTTCGGCGTGTTGGGCTATGTGTTTCCTCTGTGCCTGTTTGTCGGGGTGCTGTTTTATGTATCCAATCAGTACAATGGAAAGGCCATAGCAAAGCTGGCGGCGACGGCAGCTTTATTTGTCGTGCTGTGCGGATTGATCGGCCTAATGACGACAAAAGAATTCGATAAGGCGGTGACAATCGGAGAATACTACAAATTATCGGCGGAAAAACCGGGGGGAGGCGTCATCGGCGGCGTCTTTCAGAAGCTGTTGTGTCCGATGATCGGAAAGCTGGGAGCCTATATCGTGGCGATTCTTCTGATGGTAATGGGAGCTGTCTTTATCACGGAGCGCTCGGTTTTGCAGCCGATCAGCCGGGGCGGCAGGAAGATGTATGATACGGCCAGGGAAGACGTCAGAAGACGCCGGGAAATTCACGAGGCCAAGGCGGAGGAACGGCGGAAATACCGTCTGGAACAGAAGGTTTCCGGCGTGGCTCTTGACACGACGGTGGGAGAAATTTTCACGGGCCGAACCGAAGAAGAGCCGGAGAGCGTTTCCTGGGTGGAAGAGGAGCAAAAAGAGGATTCTGTGCCGGCGCAGGAGCCGGCTGTTACAGCAAAGGCCGCACAGGAATCAAAAAAGACAGAGCCGTCCAAAGCTCAGAACAAAAGCTTGGGGGACACTGTGAAATCACTTTTATCCATGTCCGGCAGGGAAGCGTCCATAAAAAAAGAACAGCCCGTCTCAGAACCCGAATCGCAGATCCCGGAAAAACGGCAGGAAAGGCCGCCGATTCGTATCACAGGGATTGGATTTGACAAGAGCGGGACGACGCGGGAGGATCCCGTCGATTTGCCCCTGCCCGCCTATTCCGCCGATGTTCTGCTCCCCAAGAAGGATACGCGGACGCTGGCGGAACTGGAGGCTTTGGACTCCCTGCACAGCAATGTTTTTGCCGGTTCCCGAAGGCATGTAATCTGGGACGAGCCGGAAGAAAGCCACCTGGCCGGAGAATCGGAATTTGCTGGGGAGCCAGAATATGGCGGCTTAGATTGGAACAAAACAGGTCCATATGCCGAAGATGTGGAACAGACGGGCATCTATTCCAGCGGCCTCCGACAAGCTGAGGCAGAATATGGTAAAGCGGAGGAACAAACCCAAGACATCGAATATGCCGGCGGCCTTGAACGGGCAAAAGCGGCAGAATACACCGATGACTTGGAACAAGACAGCGCCGTATCATATGGAGAAACGGCAGAACCGTCTGGAGAGGCAGAATGTGCGGATGGCTTTAAGCGGGCCGAAGCCGCAGAATCTACCGGGGCGGTCAGCCTGTCGGAGTCCGAGGAATCTATCCTAGCATCAGAATATACAGAAACACCGGCAGACGCTGTCTGGGAGCAAAACTGGCCCGATGAACCGGTTTATGTGGAGGACGAATATCCGGAGGAAGCGCCGCCGGATGCGTCTGTCTGGGAGAGCCGTTCGGCCGGAGCACCGGTTTTTGCCGGGCAGCCGGAGCTGGCTCTGCGGCAGCAATACGCCGAAGAACCGACAGAAGAAGATACGCCTGCCGATGTGAAGCGCGTCGTCACAGCAACCGGTAAGATTGTGGAGGTAGACATCGATCCGGACGAGGATCCTCTGACCCGCAAGAGAATCGAGAGACGTTTGGCAGAGCGGGAAGCAGCCAAAAGCGGTCCGCTGGAGGGCGGTCCGGCAGAGAGAGGCCGTCTGCCGGAAAGCGATTGGTCAAACCGGGAATATGAAGAAGGCGTTTATGAGCAGCGGACTCGAGAGCGTTCATCAGGTCTGGCCGAAGGCTCCCGCTCTTTTGACCGCGCATCCGGGGCCTCTCCTGCTGCCAAGGCTTCTTCGCCGGCGCCCGCTTCTTCTGCACCGGCAGCCGTATCTCCGGCTCCGGAACCGAAGCGCCTGCCCAAACCCTATGTCCGTCCTCCGTACGAACTGATGAAAGCGGGGGATAATCAGCAGAAGAATTCGGATCGGGAACTGCGGGAGACCGCCCGCAAGCTGGAGATGACGCTTCAGAATTTCGGCGTGGGAGTCACCGTGACCAACATCAGTTGCGGACCTTCCGTGACACGCTATGAACTGCAGCCGGAACAGGGAGTTCGGGTCAGCAAGATTGTGGGTCTGTCAGACGACATCAAACTCAATCTGGCCGCCGCGGACATCCGAATCGAAGCCCCGATTCCTGGGAAGGCGTCCGTGGGGATCGAGGTGCCGAACAAGGAAAATTCCATTGTTTTTCTGCGGGATTTGCTGGAGTCCAAAACGTTTACCGAACATCCGTCCAAGCTTGCGTTTGCCGTGGGCCGGGATATTTCCGGCGACGTGGTGGTGACAGATCTGGCTAAGATGCCGCATCTATTGATTGCGGGGGCCACCGGTTCCGGTAAATCTGTGTGTATCAACACGCTGATTATGAGCGTATTATATAAGGCAAAGCCGGAGGAGGTGCGCCTGATCATGGTGGACCCGAAGGTGGTGGAGCTGAGCATTTACAACGGAATTCCCCACCTGATGATCCCGGTCGTCACCGACCCGAAGAAAGCGGCCGGAGCCCTGAACTGGGCGGTGGCGGAGATGACGGACCGGTACAAAAAGTTTGCGGACTGGAATGTGCGGGACCTCAAAGGATACAATCAGAAACTGGCGGAGCAGGCCGAGAAGAACGGGGAGAAGGCACAGCCCTTGCCGCAGATCGTTATCATTGTGGATGAGCTGGCCGATCTGATGATGGTGTGTCCCGGCGATGTGGAAGACGCGATCTGCCGTCTGGCGCAGATGGCCCGCGCGGCGGGACTGCATCTGGTGATTGCCACACAGCGCCCCTCGGTAAACGTGATTACGGGTCTGATCAAAGCCAACGTGCCGTCCCGCATCGCATTCTCGGTCTCATCCGGTGTGGATTCCCGCACGATCATTGATATGAACGGCGCAGAAAAGCTTCTGGGAAAAGGCGACATGCTGTTTTATCCTTCCGGCTATCAGAAGCCAGTGCGTGTGCAGGGCGCGTTTGTATCGGACTCGGAAGTCAGCGCCGTGGTGGATTTCCTGAAGGAAAACAACGAAAGCCAGACCTTTGACAGCGCGATTGAGGCCCGTCTGAGCGCGGCGGGGGCTCCGGATAACGGCGCGTCAGGCGGCGGGCAGGGAGCGGGGCAGGACGAGTATTTTGTGGAGGCCGGGCGGTTTATCATCGAAAAACAGAAGGCTTCTATCGGTATGCTGCAGAGAGCCTTTAAAATCGGCTTTAACCGGGCGGCCCGCATTATGGATCAGTTAGCGGAGGCCGGCGTGGTCAGCGAGGACGCCGGCACAAAAGCCAGAGAGATTCTGATGGATATGAGTCAGTATGAAGAGCTTTTGCAGGAGATGGGGCTGGCTTAGGGCGATTTATTCTCGTGAATCGGTGCGCCGCGCTTCATAAGCCGGTGCAGATGGATGGAGACAGGGAAGGAGAGGGGAGCGAAAATATGGAATTAAAGGATCTGCTGGAAAACGTAGCGTATAGGCTGGTAAGGGGCAGCGAGCGGACGGAGATCACCGGGGTGGAAATGGATTCCCGAATGGTAACGCCCGGCTGCCTGTTCGTGGCGCTTTCCGGCCACCGGATGGACGGCCATGATTATATCCCGCAGGCGGCAGAGGCGAACGCTTCCGTGATTGTGGCAGAGCGAATCGTGGAGGCGCCGGAGTCTGTGACCTATGTGCTGGTGGAGGACAGCCGGGCCGCGCTGGCGGAGCTGGCGGCGGCGTTCTATGGGCATCCGGCCAGATATCTGACCGTGATCGGGATCACGGGAACCAAGGGAAAGACCACCACGGCGGCGATGATCTGGAATATTTTGGAAGCGGCAGGGAAGAAAGCCGGCCTGATCGGCACAAACGGAGCCCGCATCGGGGAAGAAAAGATTCCCACCGTGAATACCACGCCGGAGTCCTGCCTGGTGCAGAAGCTGTTTCGCCGTATGGTGGATGCAGGGTGCGAATACGCGGTGATGGAAGTGTCCTCCCAGGGACTGATGAAGCACCGGGTCGATGGTTTTTCGTTTGATTACGGCGTGTTTACGAATATTTCTCCCGATCACATCGGTCCGGGCGAGCATAAGGATTTTGCGGAGTATCTGGAATATAAGTCAAGGCTTTTACGCCGCTGCCGGGTGGGGATCGTCAACCGGGACGAGGAACACTTTGAGGAGATTACAGCGAAGGCAACCTGCCGGCTGGTGACGTTCGGCATGGCGGAGGGGGCGGACTGGCGGACAGACCAGGTGGATTATCTGACCCGCCGGGGCTTTATGGGCATCGGATTTCATCTGACAGGGCCGGAGAGCTTTCCGGTGGAGGTAAATATTCCGGGATTGTTTAACGTATACAATGCCATGGCGGCGGCGGCGCTGTGCCGGACGATGGGAATCGGCCGGGAGGCGGTTGTATCGGGCCTTCGGAGTGTGGCGGTGGACGGGCGTATGGAGATCGTGTACGCCTCGGAGAAGTTTGCGGTGCTGGTGGACTATGCGCACAACGCCGTCAGTATGGAAAGCCTGCTGGATACGCTGCGGGACTACCGGCCAAGGCGTCTGGTCTGCATCTTTGGCTGCGGAGGCAACCGCTCCAAAGAACGCCGGTATTCCATGGGCGAGATCGGCGGCCGCAAGGCGGATCTCTCAATCATCACAGCGGACAATTCCCGCTGGGAGAAGGTGGAAGACATTCTGGCGGATATCCGCACCGGCATGGAGAAAACCGGAGGAACCTGCATCGAGATACCAGATCGGAGAGAAGCGATTTGCTACAGCATAGAACATGCTGAGGAGGGCGATATCATTGCGGTGATCGGAAAAGGCCATGAGGATTATCAGGAAATCTGCGGAGTGAGAAGCCATTTTCTGGATCGGGAGGAAGTGGAGAAAGCTCTGAAAAAATTCGGATACATCCAGTTATAAGGAGGTCAGGATGGAACATATCACAGCGGCGCAGATTGCCCGGGCGGTAGGCGGCCGGATTCTCTGCGGAGACGGGGAAACGCCGGTGCTGGATATCTGTACGGATTCCAGAAAGGCAAAACCGGGGGATTTGTACGTGCCGATTCTGGGCGCGCGGGTCGATGGACATGCGTTTATTGGCAGCGCGGCGGAACAAGGAGCGGCGGCGGTCTTTACCAGTCAGCCGATTTTAGCAGAGCAGAGCGCCGGCGGCAAAAAGCCGGTTTTTATTCAGGTGGAAGACACGCTCCAGGCGCTGCAGGCGCTGGGAGGGTTCTGCCGCGGGCAGCTCGCGATTCCCTTTGTGGGAGTGACGGGCAGCGTGGGCAAGACCAGCACCAGAGCCATGATTGCCGCGGCGCTTTCAGCCGGATTTCATACGTTTCAGACCGAGGGAAACGCGAACAGCCAGGTGGGCGTTCCCATCACCCTGAGCCGGATTCACCGGGAATATGAGGCGGCGGTGATCGAGCTGGGCATGAGCGAGCCGGGAGAGATGACGCGGATCGCCTCCATCGCCGGTCTGAATGCGGCGGTGATAACCAACATCGGGATTTCACATATAGAACAGCTCGGCTCGCAGGCCGGGATTCTGCGGGAAAAACTGCATATCACAGACGGGCTGGCAGACGGCGGGGTCCTGATCTTAAACGGCGACGACGAGCTTCTCTATCCGGGCGCGCAAACGGATTGGAAAGCCTGTCAGGAAAAGTACCGGACTCTGTATTATGGTTTTGGCGATCACAACACATACCAGGCGGGGGAGGCAGAGCCGGAGGGGGAAGGGATGCGTTTTACACTCTGCTATCCCGGCGGAACACTCTGCGTGCATCTGCCCGTGATGGGCGAGCATCATGTGAGAAATGCGCTGGCGGCTCTGGCCTGTGCCGATGTGTTCGGCATACCCGTTTCCGATGCGGCGGCGGCACTGCGGGATTTTCAGGGGGTGCCGCACCGGCAGGAGAGAGTGGAATTTCCCGTTCTTGGGATTTCCGTCATCGACGATTCCTACAATGCCAGTCCGGATTCCATGCGGGCGGCCTTCTCGACGCTTGCCATGACCAAAAGCCGGGGGCGCAAGATCGCGGTTCTGGCGGATATGTGGGAGCTGGGAGAAAAGACCAGGCGTTATCACTATGAGACGGGCCAGGCGCTGGCCCGGACGGATACCGATGTTTTAGTGACCGTGGGAGAGCTGGCCCTGGAGATCGCAGCGGGAGCTGCAAAGGAGAGGCCGGATCTTTTGATCCATAGCTTTGCGGATCGGTCGGAGGCGGCCCGATGGCTGGAACAGAACAGAGAGCCGGGAGATCTGATACTTTTTAAGGGCTCCAACGGAATGCGGCTGTTTGAGATTGTGGAGGCATGGCGGAACAAGCGATGAAATATGCCGGCGTCATTGTAGATCTCTCAGGAGGAAGGCTGGATAAGGTATTCACCTACCGGATTCCCCCGGCTCTCAGGGAACAGATTGCGGTGGGAATGCAGGTGGAGGTGCCTTTCGGGCAGGGAAACCGGCAAATCGACGCCTATGTGATCGAGCTGGCAGACACATGCTCCTATGACGATTCCCAGATAAAAGAAATTTCCTGCGTCAGCCAAAAGGGAGTCGCGGTGGAAAGCCAGTTGATTCAACTGGCCGGCTGGATGAAGGAGGAGTACGGCTCATCGATGCTGCAGGCGCTGAAAACGGTGCTGCCGGTGCGCAAAAGCGTCTCGCCGCTGCGCCGCCGACGGGTGCGCCTGTGTCTGGAGGGGGCGGAGAGAGACCGTTTTCTGGCCGCTCTGAGTCCGAAGCGCCAGGCGGGGCAGCTTCGCCTTTTGACGGCTCTTTCCAAGGAAGGGGAATTGGCCTATGAGACGGTGACGGGAAAGCTGCACATCGCGCCCTCGACGCTGCGGGCGCTGGAGACAAAGGGCGTGATCGCCGTGGAGGAGGAAAACCCTTACCGCAATCCAATCAACGGCCTGAAGCAGAACGAGCAGGCCACCGTTCTAAATCTGGATCAGAAACAGATCGTGGAGGCAGTCTGCGCGGACGATAAAAGCGGCGTTCACGGGACATATCTGATCCGGGGCGTCACCGGCAGCGGCAAGACGGAAGTCTACATGGCGATTCTTGCGCATGTGCTGGCGTCGGGCCGCCAGGCCATTGTGCTGATCCCGGAGATTGCGCTGACCTATCAGACGGTGATGCGGTTTTACCGCCGTTTTGGGGATAAGGTATCCATTCTGAATTCTCGTCTGTCGCAGGGCGAGCGGTATGACCAGTTTATCCGGGCAAAAAAAGGGGAAATTCAGATTATGGTGGGCCCCCGGTCGGCTTTGTTCACACCATTTACACATTTGGGGCTTATTATAATAGACGAGGAACACGAAGGTTCCTATAAAAGCGAGCAAAGTCCCCGCTATCACGCCGTGCGCGTCGCCAGAAAGCGGGCCGCGATGGCGGGCGCCAGCGTTGTTCTGGGCTCCGCGACGCCGTCGGTGGATTCCTTTTACCGCTGCCAGAGAGGAGAGTACAGGCTGTTTACCTTAAACCGCCGGGCCGTGAAGGAAGCGCAGCTTCCCGCGGTGGAGATCGTCGATCTGCGAAAGGAGCTGGAGGCTGGAAACAAGTCGATTTTAAGCCGCCGCCTGGCAGAGCTTCTAAAGGATCGCCTGCAGAAAGGAGAACAGAGCCTGCTCTTTTTGAACCGGCGCGGGTATGCGGGTTTTCTCTCCTGCCGTTCCTGCGGAAAGGCGGTGAAGTGCCCGCACTGCGACGTATCGCTGACGCTGCACCGCGGAGGCCGGATGATCTGTCATTACTGCGGGCATGAGGAGGCGGTTCCCAGGCGCTGTCCGTCCTGCGGCTCCGGCTATATC
Organism: uncultured Lachnospiraceae bacterium; assembly: GCA_910586125.1. Lineage (GTDB taxonomy): Bacteria > Bacillota > Clostridia > Lachnospirales > Lachnospiraceae > RGIG7193. The sequence goes on from CAJUHP010000014.1 coordinate 77,412, forward strand.
GCCGGTTTCGGGATCGGAACGCAGAAGGTGGAAGCCATGGTGGCCGAGCAGTTTCCCGGCGCACGGATTCTGCGCATGGATGCGGATACCACAGCGGCCAAGGGCGGGCATGAGGCAATCTTATCGGCTTTTGCGGACGAGCAGGCCGACATTCTGATCGGAACGCAGATGATTGTCAAGGGACACGATTTTCCCAAGGTGACGCTGGCCGGGATTCTGGCGGCGGATCTGTCCCTGCACGGTTCTTCGTACGAGTCGTCGGAGCGCACGTTTCAGCTTCTGACGCAGGCGGCCGGGCGTGCCGGCCGGGGAAAGCTGGCCGGCCAGGTGGTGATTCAGACATACAGCCCCGAACACTACAGCATCCAGATGGCGGCCAGCCAGAATTATGAGGGCTTTTATCAGGAGGAACTGCCGTACCGGCAGATGCTCCACTATCCGCCGGTTTACGCCATGATGACGCTTTTGTTTTCGTCGAAGGACGAGCAGGCGGCCTGGCGGGCGGCCAGAGCGGTGGAAAACCTGGTGGACCGGTACATCGGCCGTTTTAGAAAAGCCGGCAGAAAAGAGCCGGAGATGATCGGCCCCTGCGATGCTCCGGTTTCAAAAATCAGTGATATTTACCGAAAAACGTTGTATATTAAACATATGGACCGGCGGGTTCTGATTACGATAAAAAACGGACTGGAGAGTCTGGCGCCGTGGGAGGAAGAACGGGCGGGCGTTTCCGTCCAGTATGATATGCAATAACAGATGGAGACCATGACGTTTAGGGAGGAAAGGGAATGAGTTTACGAACCATACGGGTGGAGGGAGATGAAATTCTCCGCAAGAGCAGCAAAGAGATCCAGGTAATGACGCCGCGCCTGCGCCGTCTGATCAGCGATATGCTGGATACAATGTATGAAAATAACGGCGTAGGTCTGGCGGCGGTGCAGGTGGGAATTTTAAAGCGGCTTGTGGTTATTGACACGGGAGACGACCCGCATGTGCTGATCAACCCGAAGATTATTGCCCGGTCCGGCTCACAGACCGGCTCGGAGGGATGCCTCAGCATCCCCGGCAAATCCGGGACCGTCACCCGGCCGGAAGAAGTAACCGTGCAGGCTCTGAACGAAAATATGGAGGAGATTACGCTGACTGGCAGCGGACTGCTGGCCAGAGCCATCTGCCATGAGTGCGACCATCTGGAAGGCCAGTTGTATGTCGATTTGGTGGAAGGCGAGCTGGTGGACGACGAGGAGGAGTACGAAGACTGACGGGTAGCCGCCGCAGGGTGAAATCCATGCGGCAGAATATCCGGCACAGAGAAAGGAGAGACGGTATGCGGATTCTTTTTATGGGGACGCCGGATTTTTCCGTGCCGTGCCTGACCTGTCTGTATGAGGCGGGGCATACGATTCTCGGTGTGGTGACGCAGCCCGATAAGCCCAGAGGCCGGGGAGGCGCCGTGTCCTGCACACCGGTCAAGGAGGAGGCGCTGCGCCTGGGGCTTCCCGTCTATCAGCCCCGCCGGGTGCGGGCCGAAGATTTTCTGAAGGCGGTGAGAGAGCTGGCCCCGGACGTCATTGTGGTCATTGCTTTTGGTCAGATTCTGCCGCAGGCGCTTCTTGACATTCCGCGCTATGGCTGTATCAATGTCCATGCTTCTCTGCTTCCCCGCTACCGCGGCGCGGCGCCCATTCAGTGGGCTGTCATTAACGGAGAGAAGGAGACGGGGATAACGGTAATGCAGATGGACGCCGGGCTGGATACCGGCGCTATGCTGAAGAAACTGGTGATTCCGATCGCGCCGCAGGAGACCGGAGGCAGTCTCTTTGAGAAATTGAAGGCGGCCGGAGGTCCTCTGCTTTTGGAGACGCTTCGGGAGGTGGAAGCCGGGACCATAGAGGCCGTGCCGCAGACCGGGGAGAGCTGTTATGCCTCGATGCTTGACAAGGCCATGGGAGACGTGGACTGGAGTCAGAGCGCAGAGCGGATCGAGAGATGGATTCGCGGGCTGAATCCGTGGCCCTCCGCCTACACCTGCTGGAAGGAAAAGACGCTGAAGCTTTGGCGGGCGGAGGTACTTCCGGAAGATAGTAAGAGCGGGGAGGAGAACGGAAAGAAGGCGGCGCCGGGAACCATTCTCAGCCTGAAGGACGGCATTGCGGTTCAGACCGGCGGCGGCGTCCTGCGGATTCGGGAGCTGCAGATGGAGGGAAAGAAACGGATGGACGCAGAAGCTTTTCTGCGCGGCGCGCATATGGAGGCGGGAGATATCCTGAGCCGGCGCCGGGAAACCGATTCTTCCAGGACTTAGCCGCCAGGTTTTTGATATCCCCCATCTTTAACACCGTAACACAATAACCATGTATGCGCCGGATCGCGCATCGCCAAAGGTTCTGCCGGTGAAAAAGGCCAAAAAGCAGGATCAAGAAGGAGGTACAGCCGTATGTTTTATTACGATCCTTATTATATTCTGGTTATCATAGGCGTGATTATTTCTATGATTGCCTCGGCCAGAGTTTCGGGAACATTCCGCAAGTTTGATCTGGTGAGAAGCCGGACGGGCATGACGGGCGCCGAGGCGGCCAAAAGGCTTCTGCAGGCGCAGGGAATCTATGACGTTTCGGTTCAGAGAGTCAGCGGGGAGCTGACCGATCACTACGATCCCAGGGACCGGGTGCTGCGCCTGTCAGACAGTACGTTCGGTTCCACTTCGGTGGCGGCAATCGGAGTGGCCGCCCATGAGTGCGGCCACGCCATGCAGCACGCCGAGAATTATATGCCGCTGACGCTTCGCTCGGCTCTGGTGCCGGTGGCGAACTTCGGTTCCCGTTTTTCCATGCTGCTGATTATCGCCGGGCTGTTTATGGGACAGTTTCTGGTGGAGGCGGGGATTCTGCTGTTTAGCGCCGTGGTGCTGTTTCAGATCGTGACGCTGCCGGTGGAGTTCAATGCGAGCAGCCGCGCGCTGCGTCTTCTGGGGGACAACGGGATTCTCTATGAGGAAGAAGTCGGCATGACGAAAAAAGTGCTGCGGGCCGCGGCTCTGACCTATGTGGCCTCGGTGCTGGCCTCGATTCTGCAGCTTTTGCGCCTGGTTCTCCTGTACGGAGGAAGAGGGCGTCGTGACTGAGCTCCGGAAAAAAAGGGAGGCGGGAAAGATGCCTGCCGGACAGGAAAAAGGAGAGGACCTTCGGGCAGCAGCCCTGGAGGTCCTTCTGGAAGTGCTGGAAAAAAAGGAATTCTGCCATCTGGCCTTGCGGCGCAGCCTGAAAGCCCATGCCGGGTATGATAAACGGCAGAGGGCTTTTTTTACCCGCCTGACAGAAGGAACGGTGGAGCGCTGCCTGGAGTTGGATTATATCATCGACCAGTATTCCAGCACGCCGATTGGTAAGATGAAGCCGGTTATCCGCAGCATTCTGCGGATGAGTGTATATCAGCTCTTGTATATGGATGGAACGCCGGACGCCGCCGTCTGCAACGAGGCGGTGAAACTGACGGTAAAGAAAGGGTTTGCGGGCCTGAGAGGATTTGTGAACGGTGTCCTGAGAAAAATAGCCTCGCAGAAAGAAGCTCTCACCTATCCGCCGGAGGATACAGCCGAGGGGTTGTCCGTGCGCAGTTCGACGCCTCTGTGGATTGTGCAGAAATGGCAGGCGGTTTATGGGACAGCCCGGACAAGACAGATTCTTTCGGCCCTGTCCGGCGAGCGTCCGCTGATCGTTCACATGAATCTTTCGGCAGAGAAGGAGGAGACGATCACGGCAAGCCTGAGGAAGCAGGGGGTTCATGCGTCGCCTCATCCTTACAGCGGAGAAGCGCTGTGCCTGGAGCATGTGGACAGGCTGGAAGATCTCCTCGCCTTTCAGAATGGATGGATTCAGGTCCAGGATATCAGTTCGCAGATCGCGTCCCATCTGGCGCTTTTTGCGCTGCAAAGCGCCTGGCAGAATCATTCGGAAGAGCTTCGCGTTCTCGACGTCTGCGCCGCTCCGGGAGGGAAAAGCCTTTATGTGGCACAGGGTGCGCGGCGGCTGGGAATCCCTGCTCAGTTTACCGCCAGAGATCTGACCGAACAGAAGGCGGAACAGATCCGGGAGAACTGCCGCCGCCTGCAGCTTTGTGAAGTTCATACGCAGGTTTGGGATGCGTTAAAGATAGATCCGGGCTGGGAGCAGTCGGCCGATGTGCTGATCGCAGATCTTCCCTGCTCTGGTCTGGGGATTATGGCCCGGAAAAACGATATCAAATATCGCATGACAGAGGAGGCACAGAGGGAGCTGGCAGATCTTCAGCGGCAGATTCTTTCCGTGGTCTGGCGTTATGTGAAGCCGGGAGGCTATCTGCTTTTCAGCACCTGCACCATCAACACCGGGGAGAACGAAGAGAACACGAGATGGCTTTGGGAACAGTTTCCGCTTGCGCCGGTGGAGATCGCGGGCTGGCTGGGAGAGCTGACGGGAAGCGCGCAGGAGAGCGGTTTGGCGCCGCTTTCCGTGGATGTCCAGGGAAATTCTCTGCAGCTTCTGCCGGGGATTCATGACAGCGACGGTTTCTTTGTGTCGGTGTTCAGACGGTGCGGGGAATAGGGAGGAAATATGAAAGAGATTCGTTCTTTGAGCGCGGAAGAGTTGGCAGGAGAACTGGAGGCGATGGGGGAGAAGAAATTTCGTGCTTCGCAGATTTTCGACTGGCTGCACCGCCGCCCGGTGGATTCATTTGACGAGATGACCAACCTGCCCGTGTCTCTGCGCGGCCGGCTGGCCGCACAGTTTTCACTCGTCTCGCTGAAAGCGGTCAATGTGCTGACTTCCCGTATCGACGGCACAAAAAAATTTTTGTTTGAGTTACCGGACGGAAACGTGATTGAGAGCGTTTGGATGTCCTATCACCACGGCAACAGCGTCTGTATCTCCTCCCAGGTCGGCTGCCGGATGGGCTGCTGCTTCTGCGCCTCCACACTGGACGGTCTGGTCAGAGGACTAAAGCCTTCGGAGATGCTGGAGCAGGTGTATCAGATCCGAAAGCTCACGAAGGAGAGAGTGGATAACATCGTCGTGATGGGCAGCGGCGAACCGCTGGATAACTATGAAAATCTGCTTCGCTTTATCCGTCTGCTGACCGATGAGAGAGGTCAGAATATCAGCGGGCGTTCCATCACCGTGTCCACCTGCGGCCTGGTTCCTCAGATTTACCGGCTGGCCGAAGAAAAACTGGGGCTGACGCTGGCCCTTTCTCTGCATGCCGGCGATCAGGAAACCAGGGAGAAGCTGATGCCCATAGCGCGGCGCTATGAGCTTTCTGAGGTGCTGGCGGCCTGCGATCACTATTTTGAAACAACGGGCCGCCGCATCAGCTATGAATACAGTCTGGTGCATGGGGTGAACGATACGCTGGAGCATGCCAAGGCGCTGGCCGGCCTTCTGGGAAAGCGGAACTGTCATGTGAATCTGATTCCGGTCAATCCCATAAAGGAACGGGACTTTACCCGTGGAGCCAGAAAAGAGACGGAGGCGTTTCAGGAGGTACTGGAAAAAAGTGGGATTTCCGCCACCATACGCAGGGAGATGGGGCGTGATATCGAAGGGGCCTGCGGGCAGTTGCGCAGGAGTTATCTGGGAAGCAGGGCGAATGCGCAGGAGACGGGAGAGGTCATTTTGTGACCTCGTACCCTGTTTTGCGTCACTACAAAAAACTGACATAGGATTTTTCAGTGAAATAATTGGGAGGATGTCGGTGGTTATGAACAACTTCACAGTTTCGTCAGGTATCTGACAGTGCTGAAAATAAGCGCACGGATGCATTATATCAGAAAAACTTGGCATTGGTTCTCGTGACACCTATCGTAAAAAAAAATATATTGTAGAAAATCAGGAATTTCTCACGCCAGAAGATTTTGCAATTGGGACGAAGGGATAATTTCAACAAACAGGGCATTCAGAAGGATAAAGGAAGAAAAGAAATTATTTAGAAGAACAAGTAAGAAAATTAGAACTTTCAAACCACAACATGCAAAACTATGAAGAATTTACTGAAATGATTCCTGAATTACAAGATCTTATTGATATGGGGATTGTTACAAAAAATACCGCCCTTATGCTTTCTTTTATATAAGGTGATAGAATTATTTTGATTTAATAGATTAGATAAGAGTATTGATATCTTAACTTATAGGAAATAGTTTTTAGATAATGGGGGAATAATTCTAATGAGTAATATGAATATTTTAGTGATAGGAAATGGATTTGATTTAGCGCATGAATTACCTACAAAATATGTAGATTTTCTGGAATGGATTAAAGCAGAGTATGCTTTATATAGTAATTTGCGTGAAGAAACGTTGGATTTACCCGAATGCCATATTGATTGGGCAATCAAAAAATTTCCGAGTAAAATTGAAGTTAAGCAATTAGATAGTAGAAAAAAGCAATTAGAAGTATGGGAAAATATGAAAGGGAATTTCTGGGTTAATTACTTTTTAAATAGTTCAGAATTACTTGAAGAAAATTGGATTGACTTTGAAAAAGTAATTTTCAAGATTATACAATCAATTGACTTGGATATGCGAGAAAAAGATTTTAATGGTCAAATTGAACAATTATCGAATTACTATTTGAGAGAAAATTTTTTGTATAAAGAGTTTGATAAACTATTTACGAATGAGGAAGGAGAGCGTGGAGGAAAACAAGAAATCACCTATAAAAAATTACGTGATATATTGTATGAGGATTTGAATAAGTTGATAAGATCATTTGAAATATATTTATGTTCTTATGTACCAGCTATTGATTATGGAAAAATATCGCCTGATATTGAAGGTATTCAATGTGATAAAGTATTAAGTTTTAACTATACCGATACATATATGAGATTATATGATCCTGAAAAAAAGTTGGAATATGATTATATTCATGGCAAAGCCAATATTGATAATACAGTAGATACGAATAATATGGTACTTGGTATAGATGAATATTTACCAGATGATAGAAAGAATAGAGATGTCGAATTTATTGCTTTCAAGAAATTCTATCAAAGAATACATAAGCAAACGGGATGCAAGTATAAAGAATGGGTTGATAAAATTATAGATAATAAAAGAGATGTAGAGAATGGATTGGATAATGTATCATTTGGAAGAATAGCGTTTGAGAAATACTTAAATAAAGGTAAGGGCCATTATTTGTATATTTTCGGTCATTCATTAGATATTACGGATAGAGATATTTTGTGTGATTTGATTTTAAATGATAATGTGTATACGACGATTTTCTATCATAACAAGAAAGTAATGGGACAGCAAGTTGCAAATCTAGTAAAAGTAATAGGGCAAGATGAATTAATCAAAAGAACAGGAGGCAGTACGAAGACGATTGAATTTAAACAGCAACAGGATATGATTCCAGTAGATGAAAAATATAACATAGGCTATCAAAAGATTTTGAAAGAATTTGTTTTATAAAAAAACAGAGAGATAATCAGAAAAGTCTTGACAGAAATAAAAACTTATGTTAAAATAGTTCAAAAATATTAAAGAAAAAACGAATTTACACTCGATAAATACAAAGGATAACCACTTAAAAACGAAAGAAAAGAATGGTTATTTATGTGTTTTTGGGTGTATTTTTATTATGTAAAGAAATGGAGGTACGAAGATGTTTGTGGAGTTTAATAATATTTGTCCAAAATGTGGAGAAAGGGTTAGAGGCTATATTGACTATCTTGATTCATCCACTCAGGAAGGGGATGAATACACAAAGAATAAAGTGGAATGTAATTTTAAAGAGGCTAACAAATGTACAAGAAACGAGTGTCCTTTTTTTCAAAAGGCACATCAGACAATAAAAGTATAAACTGAAAAACGATTACTAGATTTTTGGACACCTAAACATGTAATTGAAGATACCAATAACACATGGGGCTGTCACACTAAGTAATTAGTGCGCGGCTCCTTTTCCATGCAAAAAATGAGTGTGTGAATCTTTTTCTGTAAATGCAGATCCCCTATGATAATTATTAAGGCT
>CAJUHP010000015.1 GCA_910586125.1 uncultured Lachnospiraceae bacterium
CTGCGACCTCTCGGTCCCTAACCGAACGCTCTACCAAACTGAGCCACACGCCGTTCTACACCGCTTCGAAGCAGCCCGCCGCCCCGAAGCGATTTTTCTTTCAGCTATATCTTATGCCGCCAGCTTCTCTTTTGCTACATCCGCCAGCTTTGCAAAACCGACCGCATCGTTGACCGCCATGTCAGCCAGAATCTTGCGGTTCATCTCGACACCGGCCAGCTTCAGACCGTACATAAAACGGCTGTAGGACAAGCCGTTAATACGGGCCGCCGCGTTGATACGGGCAATCCACAGGCTGCGGAACTGTCTCTTTCTCTCTTTTCTTCCGGCATAGGAGCTGGTCAGCGCTCTCATCACCGACTGCTTCGCTACTCTGTACTGCTTTGATCTGGCGCCTCTATAACCTTTCGCCAGCTTTAATACGCGGTTATGCTTCTTCTTGGCGTTCATGCCGCCTTTTACTCTTGCCATCTCAGTCTTCCTCCTTCCGCTCTGCCAATCAGTAAGGTAAAATTCTCTGCATTACTTTTGCATTGGTTGCATCGGTAACGGTGGCTTTACGCAGGTTTCTCTTTCTCTTGGTAGACTTCTTGGTCAGGATATGACTCTTGTAGGCTTTCATTCTCACGAGCTTGCCGGTGCCAGTCTTCTTGAAACGCTTGGCGGCCGATTTGCTTGTCTTTAATTTAGGCATAACAATGTTCCTCCTTAAGTTTAATTCCTTTTCTCCGTCAAGAACATGACCAGACTTCTGCCCTCCACCTTCGCAGGCTTATCAACAGTCGCAATATCGGCCAGTTTCTCAGCGAAGTCATCCAAAATGTGTCTGGAATTCGCCATATGGCTCATCTCTCTGCCGCGGAAACGCAAAGTAACTTTTACTTTATCCCCTTTGGAAATGAACTTACGGGCAGCATTGACCTTTGTGTTCAAATCGTTGGTATCGATATTGGGGGAGAGACGGACTTCCTTGATCTCGATAATCTTCTGCTTTCTCTTCGCCTCTTTTTCCTTCCGGGCAAGCTCATAGCGATATTTTCCGTAATCGATAATCTTGCAGACCGGAGGCTTCGCCGTCGGCGCAATCTTCACCAGATCCAGCTCCGCGTCAAGCGCCAGCTTCATGGCGTCTCTGGCAGACATAATTCCCAACTGCTCACCGTTTACTCCAATGACACGGACTTCCTTGTCACGAATCTGTTCGTTAATCATCAACTCGCTAATGGTCTTGCACCCCCATGGATAAATAAAAAAATGGATAGTCAGACTATCCACCATCCTACGGTACCTGGTACCTTCTTGAACGCTTAGTCACTTGCTTGTGCTAAGGTGAGAGTGGATACTCTACTTTGTTTTCGTACTCACGACTTTCAAAGAATACCACAAAAAGAAATCATTGTCAAGCGCTTTCTCATATATTTTTTTGATGTTTTTTCAATGATTCTTATCAACTTCCTTCTCAGAAATCTTGACCCGCCCCGCTTCTCCCTTTATACTGGTATCAGGACCGTTTTCTGCGCGCAATTGCGATTGCAGATTCGGACGCCAAAAACGCCCCGGCGGCGCACAAGGAGGATATCATCCCATGGAATACGGACTGATCGGAGAAAAATTGGGACACAGCTTCTCTCCTCTCATACACAGACGGTTGGCTTCCTACCGCTACGACCTGGTTCCCTTAAACCGGGAAGAATTTGTTTCTTTTATGAAGGCCAAAGAATTCCGGGGGATCAATGTCACGATCCCCTACAAAAAAGACGTGATTCCCTATCTGGACGAGATGGATGAGGCGGCCCGCGCCATCGGCGCGGTCAACACGATCGTCAACCGCGGCGGCCGCCTTTGCGGCTACAATACCGACTGCCCCGGTTTTCTCTACATGTTAAGGCGGACCGGCATACAGGCCGCCGGAAAAAAGACGCTGGTCTTAGGAAGCGGCGGCGCGGCGCAGGCCATTTTAGCCGCCCTGTCAATGGCAGAGGCCGGACCTGTCATCTGCGTCAGCCGGTCCCCAAAGAGCGGCGCCGTTACCTACGAGGAATGTTCCAGGCTTCACCGCGACGCCCGGCTGATCGTCAATACGACGCCCGTTGGCATGTATCCCCATACGGAAGAAACACCCCTCAATCTGACGCCCTTTGCTGACTGTGAAGCCGTTTTGGACATCATCTACAACCCGGCCGAAACCCAGCTCACCGCCCAGGCCAAAAGCCTCGGCATCCAGGCGTCCACTGGCCTGTCCATGCTGGTGGCTCAAGCCAAATATGCCTGCGATCGATTTCTGGAAAATACCCAGGACGACAGCTTGATCGAGACGATCATGGAGGAGTTGAAACATGTCTAATCCCCATCCTGGCAGCTATGCTGTCCCCTGCATTTTTGATCCCAAAAGGACGCTCGCCTCTCCCCTGACGGTTTCCGTTCCCGGCTCCAAGAGCATCACCAACCGGGCCATGCTCCTGGCTCTTCTGGCCGACGGCGTCACCACTCTGGAGGGCTGTCTGTTCAGTGACGACTCCAGACATTTTCTCGCCTGTGTCCGCGATCTCGGTTTCCCCGTGCGTGCGGACGAAAAAACGGGCGCCGTCTCGATCACCGGTTTCGGCGGCCGCATCCCCAAAAAGGAAGCGTCCCTGTATGTGGGAAGCGCCGGAACCGCCGCCCGTTTTCTCACTGCGCTGGCCGGAACTTCCCACGGGGTCTATCACCTGGACGCCTCTTTGCAGATGAGGAGGCGGCCCATGGCGCCCCTTCTCGCCTCTCTGCGCGAGCTGGGAGCTGAAATCATCTGTGAGGACAGAGAAGGCTTTTTTCCTTTTACCGTCAAAGGGCACGGATTTTGCCGCCGGAATCTGACTGTCAATATTGAGCAGAGCAGCCAGTTTTTAAGCGCTCTGCTGATCGCTGCCGTCTGTTCCAACCAGGATATCTCCATCCAAACACAGGGGAGCCATGGCATGTCCTACATCGCCATAACCACCCGGATGATGGAGCAGTTTGGGATACGAATCCAAACCCATGACCAGGGCCGTTCCTTTCTCATCCCAGGCGGACAGTCCTACCAGGCGAGACACTACCAAATCGAGCCGGATGTATCCGCCGCCTGCTATTTTTACGCTATGGCCCCTCTGCTCGGCATTCCGGTCCTTGTCGAAAACGTACATTGGTCCTCCATGCAGGGGGATATCCAATTTCTGCAGCTTCTTGTCCGGATGGGCTGCCTTCTGACCGAAACCGAGAAGGGCATTCTCCTGGAGGGGCCGGCCGGGGGCGTTTACGATGGGATCACCGCCGATCTGAGCGCCTGTTCCGATCAGGCGATCACCCTGGCGGCGCTGGCCCCCTTCGCCAATACGCCCACCGTGATAACAGAAATCGGCCATATCCGCTATCAGGAGAGCGACCGCATCGCCGCCATCGCCGCCGAGCTGACCCGCATGGGAGTCCCCTGCCGGGAAGAGCCGGATCGCATCACGATCTGGCCGAAACCGCCGTATGCCGCCGCTGTCCAAACCTACGACGACCACCGTATGGCCATGGGCTTTTCCCTCACCGGACTGAGAGCCTCGGGGATCGTCATCGAAGATCCCGGCTGCTGCCGGAAAACCTTTGAGACCTATTTTGATGTTCTGGACGATGTCGTATCGCGCCTGCCAAGCAAAAAAACTGCCCTCTGATCCGTCTGTCAGAAACGTTCATTCAGCAGCCATACCCGGACCGTATCGCCTTTTTCCACCGACGCGGTTCCCGGCGCGATATCCACCAGACAATTGCAGCCCTTCATCGAGGACAGCACACCGGAGGAATGCAGGCCGTCCGGCAGGCTCACATGGCCGTCTTTGTATCTGGCGCGGATAAACCGCCGCCCATGGCTGGCTTTGGGAAAAACATCGTCCATAATCCCCGATACCACCGGCACAGACAGAGAATCATCCCCAGTCAGCTTTGCTAACATCGGGCGAACCAGAATCTCCAGATTTGCCGCCGCTCCAAACGGGTTGCCGGATAAACTGACCACGGGAATTCCCCCATACAGAGAAAAGATCGTCGGCGTCCCCGGCTTTAACCGGACACGCCAGAATATCTTCTCGGCGCCGATATACGCAAGCGCCTCATGGAGAATATCCTTCTTGCCCACCGATACACCGCCCGTGGTCAGAATCAGATCCGCGCCGTCCTTCGCCGCCCTGCGGATCGCGCTGCCCACGGCTTTCCCATCGTCCCCTACGCTCTCCACGCGCCAAGGCGCCAGGCCAAGCTCTGTCAGTCTGGCCGTAAGCAGATACTGATTGCTGTCATAGATTTTTCCGGGAAGCAGAGGCTGCCCCGGCTGCACCACCTCATCCCCTGTCGTAAACAGCACGATGCGGGGTTTTCTTCGCACGGGAACCCGCCCGCAACCCATTCCGGCCAGAATTCCCAGCTCCACATACCATAACTTCTCTCCCTTGGCACACATCCGCGTACCGGCCCGAAAATCTTCGCCCCGGTCACAGTAATTCGCATGGGGAGACATCTCTTCATAAATCTCCACGGTCTCCTCCCCGTAATCGGTGCTCTCCTGACGCAGACAGCAGTCGCAGCCGGCCGGAATAGCCGCACCGGTCATAATGCGGACCGCCTGTCCCGGCTCCACGACGCGCTGGGAAGCCTGCCCGGCGTCCACCTCCTCCACTACCTTAAGGCGCGCCGGATGCTCTCTGGAGGCCCCCGCCGTGTCGGCGGCGCGGCAGGCATACCCGTCCACCGGCGAACGGTTAAAGGGCGGATTGTCCTGCTTTGCTGTCATATCCTCCGCCAGAATTCTCCCCAGACTTTCTTCCAGGGAAACCCATTCCACGTCCGCAATCTCCGCGGTATGGCCGCTCATGCAGGCCGCCGCCTCCTCTACCGTGACATTTTCCCGGTATGTCCTCTCTCTCTCGGATCGTTCTGCCATATCAGACTCCTTTTCCAAAACCGCAGTTTGGATAGTGGCACACCGGGCAGCCTAAGCACAAGCCGCCGTTGCCCATATGGGCCAGCTCCTGCTTTGTCACCGGCACGCCCGCGGCGATCCGGGGCAGCACCAGATCAAACACCGTAGCTTTCGCATACATCACGCAGCCCGGCAGCCCCATCACCGGCGTCCCATCCTCGAAATACCCCAGCAGGAACATGGCTCCCGGCAGAACCGGCGCTCCGTAAGTCACAATTCTGGCTCCCGTATCCCGGATGGCGCCCGGCGTCAAATCATCTGGGTCCACGCTCATGCCGCCGGTGCAGACAATCAGATCCATCCCCTGGTTTTTCAGCTCCAGAACGGCTGCCGTGATCTTTTCCTTATCGTCGTTCACCGTGATATGCCCGCCTGCCTGAATGCCGAATCCGGCCAGCTTCTCCAAAATCACCGGTGTGAACGTATCCTGAATGCGCCCATAAAACACTTCGCTTCCGGTGGTCACAATCCCGGCTCGCATCGGCCGATAGGGGACAAGCCGCGCCAGCGGTTCCTCCCCGGCTGCCCGTCTGACCTGCTCCATTTTTTCTCTGGCAATGACCAGCGGAATTACGCGGGTGCCAAGCAGTTTGTCTCCCTTTTTCACCGGTGTGTTGGTGTGCCGGCTGGCGATCATGATCTCGTCAATCTCGTTTACTGCGTTCAGCCTGGGGATATCAATCTGAAACAGGCCGTCGCAGCCGGCCGTCAGCTCAATCTTTCCCTCTTTCACCGGACTGGCTGTCATATTTTCATTCTGGCAGATTTCCCGAAGAATCTCCGCCGCATCGTTCTCATGAAGTGTATTCTCGTCCTTTTCCCAGATATAAAGATGATCCTTTCCCAGAGACAAAAGCACCGGAATGTCTTCCTTTGTCACCACATGGCCCTTGCGAAAAGCCGTATCCTTCACCACGTCCTTGACAATACGGGTAATGTCATGGCAGAGAACATGCCCCACCGCGTCGGTCGTATTGATCAGCTTCATTGTTCTTTCCTCTCCTTTTCCTATATCTCCTGCTGCCCGATTGCGCTGCCGGACCAGCCATTTTTCACCTTTTCTATCCTTTCTATCCAGGATATGCTTCCCATCAATCACGCCTGGCGCAGTTGGATGCCTCCCCAGTCAAAATCTGCAGACCATGCTCCAACTGCGGTAAAATATATTCCAAACATTCCCGCACCGCCTTGGGGCTGCCGGGCAGATTGACGATCAGGGTTCTGCGTCGGATTCCCGCGGCGGCCCGGCTCAGCATGGCCCGCCCTGTAAAGCGCAGGCTGTAGGCCCGCATGGCCTCCGGAATTCCGGGAACCTGCCGTTCTGTGATATCCGCCGTCGCCTCCGGCATACAGTCTCTCTCCGAAAAGCCGGTCCCCCCTGTGGTCAGAATCAAATCGGCCAGACCCTCGTCCGCAATCCGGGCCATCTCCCGGCCCAGTATCTGCCGGTCATCCGGCAGTATAATCTGATGCACCACCTCATATCCGCTCTCCGCCAGCATCCCGGCGATCACAGGCCCGCTCAGATCCTCCCTCTCCCCGGCATAACCGGAATCGCTCGACGTAATCACCGCCGCCCGCATTCTGCTCATCGCTATCCTCCTATCTGCGACATCGCTCGCTGTTCTTCTTCCGTATCCAAAACTTCTTCCAGAAAATGATGACTCGCCGGCTTGTGCAAAATGGCATCCTGGATAACAGCCTTCAGTTTTTGGCTGTCCGCGCCGGAGCGAAGAAGGCTCCGCAGATCATGTCCGGTATCATACTGTAGGCACGTTTTTAAAAATCCTTCCGCCGTCAGACGGACCCGATTGCACTGTTCGCAGAACTTGTGACTGATGGAACTGACAAATCCTATTTTTCCGGCAAAGCCCTCCAGCGAGTAATAATGGCTGGGGCCGTTTCCCAGCTTTTTCTCATATGGCGTCATGGGGCCATAGACCCGCTCCAAAACGGCCCGGATCTGTTCTTCGCTGCAGAAGGGGAATTTTCGCCCGTATCCGATCGGCATCATCTCAATAAAGCGCACGTGAACCGGCGCCGTCTTTGCAAGGCCCGCCAAAGCCGTCAGGTTCTCCTCCTCTGTCATGATGGGAACACAGTTGATTTTCAGAGGAATCTGCGGGTAGGCAAGCGCCTCCTGGATTCCCTCCAAAACCTGAGAAAGCTGGTCGCGGCGAGTCACTTCCTCATACTGTTTACGATCAAGCGTATCCAGACTGATATTGACCGCGTCCACACCGGCCGCAGCCAGCCGGCCCATCTGTTCCTTTAAAAGAACGCCGTTCGTCGTCAGCGTCACCTTTTCAATCCCCGGAATCTGTTTCAGCTTGCCGATCAGCACATCGTTGTCGCGGCGCACCAGAGGTTCACCGCCGGTCACTTTGATTTTCTTCAGTCCCATCTGCGCCATCAGGATACAGACATACACAATCTCGTCATAGCTCAGAATTTCTTCCTGCGATAAAGAGTGCATTCCCTCCTGCGGCATACAATATACACAGCGCAGGTTGCACCGGTCCGTGATGGAAATCCGGATATAATCAATATCTCGCCCGGTCTGATCTCTCATGGATTTCCTCCCTCCTGCCGGCCCGGATTGATAAAATGCCCGCTCTTGCCGCCGCATTTTTCCACCAGATGCACGTCAAAGATTTCCATGGTCTTGTCAATCGCTTTGCACATGTCATAAATGGTCAGAAGCGCCACGCTGACCCCGGTCAGCGCCTCCATCTCCACGCCGGTCTGTCCCTCCGTTTTCACCGTACAGACCGCTGTGATGGTCCCGGCTTCCTCGTCGGTCTCAAAATCCACACTGCACTTTTGCAGCAGCAGCGTATGGCACATGGGAATCAAGGAGGAGGTCTGCTTCACCCCCATGATTCCGGCCACTCTCGCCACGCCAAGCACGTCGCCCTTTTTTACGCTGCCTGTCCGCACCGCCTCCATGATGGCCGGACAGACCCGAATCCGGCCGCTGGCCACCGCCGTTCGGGACGTCACGGCCTTGCCGGAAACATCCACCATCACAGCGTTTCCCTTTTTGTCAAAATGCGTCAGCCCGCTGTCCATTTGCTCCATTTTCTTCCTCCCATATGACACTGTATCCTGTATTGTTACCGGCAGAAGATCTTCGGTCTTCCCCTGGTATTTTCTGTATTATTCAAGCAAAAGTATATCGTCAGGCGCCACACCGACCAAAATCCGTTCGCCTTTTTGGATCGCCGCCCCCTGTTCTTTGGGTATGTCCAGACGGATGCGGGAGCAGTCAGAAACATCCGCGTCAAAAGCCGGCAAGGGTCTTGCCAGAATCACCGTGGAAAATACATCGTCCACCACCCGCAGTACCACGCACTCCATGGTATTCTCACCCATCTTCGCTCCCAAAACCAAAGCGTGGCTGCGCACGCCCAAACTTCGCACCGAGTCAGATACCGGACGGCCGCACTCCAGATCCTGACCCCATGCCAAAGCTCTCACTCTGGTCTCTGCAATTTTCACGGCTTCGGAATAATTCTTGCAGCCGGACAAAAGAGCGGCCTCCCTGGTCTTCGGCGCATCAAACAATTCCCGAACCGGTACACAGGGCTGCGAGCTGCCGCCGGCTATCACGCACACACGGCTGCACAGCCGATAAACTTCATCCCGGCTGTGAGACACAAAGAGAACCGGCACAGCCGATTCGGTCAGATGGTCGGACAATTCCAACTCCAGCTCCCATTTCAGATAACTGTCCAGCGCGGAAAATGGTTCATCCAGCATCAAAAGCCGGGGGCGCGACAAAAGAATCCGCGCCAGAGCCGTCCGCTGCTGCTGTCCGCCGGAGAGCTGCGAGGGCCGGTGCTTTTCCAGTCCAGTGAGGTGAAACTTATGTATCATCTCGGCCACCAACGCCTCTTTTTGAGCCCGCTCCCTCTCCCGGCACAGACCTGCCGCCAGATTTTGTTCCACCGTCATATTCGGAAAAAGAGCATAATTCTGAAACAAAAGCCCGACCCGCCGCTTCTGAGGCGGCAGATTGATGCGGCGTTCGGAGTCAAACAGCGTGACGCCATCCAGAACAATCCTGCCCTCGTCCGGCTTCGTGATCCCGGCAATGCACCGAAGCGTCAGACTTTTACCGCAGCCGGACGCCCCCAGAAGTCCCGTCACGCCGTTTCCCGTCTCAAACGCCACATCCAGATTAAATTTTCCCAGTTTTTTTCGGATCTGCACGGATAATTCCACGGCTCTATCCTCTTTATTCTTTTTTGCGGTTCTGTTTCTCCAGCATATTGACAATCAAAAGCACCGCGGCAGAAATTGCCAGATTTACCATGACCCAGCGAAAAGCCAGATCGTCCTGGTTGGTCCGCCATAACTGATACACCGTCGTGGATATGGTGGCCGTCCGCCCCGGCGTATAGCCGGCGATCATGCTGGTCGCGCCGTACTCGCCCAACGCTCTGGCAAAGGCCAACACTACCCCGGCCAGAATCCCCTGTCTGCAGGCCGGCATCCGAACGCGCCAAAAAATATAGGTGTTGGACAGTCCCAGCGTCTGAGCCGAGGCCGCCAGCGTTTCGTCAAAACTTTCAAATGCCCCTCTGGCCGTTCGATACATCAGCGGAAATGCGACGACCGCCGCCGCAAAAATCCCGGAATACCAAGTCATCACCAGCCGGATTTCAAAATATTCCGCTACCCAGGCCCCCAATGGCCGGCGGGGGCCAAGCAGCAGAAGCAAAAAATATCCGACTACAGTAGGCGGCAACACCAAAGGCAGCGTCAGCACCACATCCAGAATCCCTTTCACAATCCGGTTCAGGCGCGCCACATAATAGGCGGAGGCAATCCCCGCAAAAAAAACCAGAATACAGGAAATCAGCGCAATGCGCAGAGAATTCCAGAGGGGAAACCAGTCCATCGCCGTCCTCCTGTCCTACTTTGCCATAGAAAAACCCACATGCTCAAATATGTTCTGGCACTCCGGCGTCTGTAAAAACTCCAAAAACGCCTGCGCCTCCTCGGGATGTTCAGAAGTCTTTAATACTGCGGCCGGATAGATCACCTGACCGCACATATCCGCGGCCGCCTCATCTACCACAAGAAGCCCTGACGAGAACGCATCGGTAGCATAGATGATGCCGCAATCCACGACTCCTTCACTCACCTGCGTCGTCACTTCTTTCACATTAGAGCCATATGTAATCTTTCCGCTGCTCTCCAGACTCTCCAGAATTCCCATTCCCGTCAGAATCTCTCGGGAATACTGTCCTACCGGCACGTCATCGTTGCCCAAACAGATCGATGACAGCTCATCCGCTGCCAGATCCGCAAAATTTTCAATCCCCGCCAGATTTCCCTCCGGAACCACCAGAACAACCTTATTTTCCAACAAATTGACGCGGGTTTCGCTTTTCACAAAATCCAGTCCGTCCGGATTCGCCTCCTCGCCCGCCGCTGCGTCAAGCTGATTCATCTGTTTCTGTGCCGCAGATAGAAACAGATCGCAGGAAGCTCCCTCCTGTATCTGTGTCTTCAGCGTTCCGGAGGAATCAAAATTGAAGACCAGCGTGACATGAGGGGCCGCAGTCTGATATCTCTTTGCAATCTCCCCCAGCGTCTCCGTCAGGGAAGCCGCCGCAAAAACCACCAACTCCACCGGGGCATCTGTCCCCAGTCCTTTCGTCCTATCCTCGTCAGGATACCCCTCCGTCTCCCCTGCACACGCCGTCAGAAAACAAAAGGACATTGTCATAAGAAACGCGAAAAATCTTACAAATTGTTTTCTCATTCTTCCCGCCTTCTCTTTTCCAGTTTTTTCTCTATTTTCGTTATTCTTTCCAAAATATAACGATTGGCAATGTTATTTTAGCATTCGCTTTCTGCTCTGTCAATCCTTTTCCTCATTCCAAAAATTTCATCAATAAACCGCGGTTCCTGCTGCGCTGTTGAAGCCGCAGAGGAAACACCAGATCAGATCCGCGCCGAAGCATATACAAAGCGCCGTGCAGAAAATATATTGAAGAGAAAGCGAAATTCTTGCGATAACTTTTTTCATATAAGGACCCACGATATAGATTGCAAACGAACCGCCGATGGCGAACACCAAAAGACCAGCCAGACAGATTCTTCCATTCAGATTGCCAAACCATCCCTTATAACTCCAGTAACTGGCGTTCAGAAAGAAATCCAGCCCCCAGCTTGCCGCAAATTCCAGGCCGCCGGCCAGAACCATAATCAGCAAGAACGTTTTGAGCGGATTCTCCTTGTACCGGTCCAGCACAAGAAGGCAAAGCACACCGCCTGCGCCATAGATCGGAAGCCATGGCCCGTACAGCGTTCCCCGATTCACAAATTCATGGTACTGCACCAGATGCAGCAGAACCTCCCATACCCATCCAATCAAACAGAATAAGAAAAACAGCAGAATTAAGTCGGCGGCGCGATAAGACGGCGCCAAAGACGCCTCTTCTTTGGAGACAATATCTCTCAGCAAAAACGCCGGTTTGACCTCCTGTATGCCGTCAGCATCAAAAGCTCTCTCGCAAAAGACAGTCCGCGTTTCTTCCCGGCACACACGGGCCCGCAGAACAAAGTAAACCTCCGCCTCCTTGGCCGTCTCATACGGAAGAGCCGCCAGCAGACCCGCCACAGGAATCCACTTCAGCACCCATATATACCACAAAGAGAGATCCAGACAGAACATCTTCCATTTAACCCCCTTTGTCATGGCTTTGGAGAGCGCCTTGGCATCCCGAAAAGAGACCGCCGGATTTTCCGCAAGCAGATAGGGGATCATTCGGTACTGATATGTTTTGTAGAATCCGCCGATTATGGTCAGCCACCAGAGGGACAGCGCCAGGTATGTGCGAAATGTTACCCAGACGATAGAAAACAGATACTTTCGATGAAAAGGCGCAAAGATTCTGCGAAACGGCGTCCTCCTCTGAAAGCGATGCTCCATCCCATAGCGGTACTTGCCGATCACAAGCGCATTCTGAATGAAAAAGCGTAGCAGCCCGCTAAACACCGCCGCCGCCAACAGATATGCCCAAATCTCCGCCGCGTTATGGGAAAAGTATGCCGCATTGGCTGCCAAGAGATTGATCAGCCATGTAAAATCTTGAGACAACGGATCAATGACGCCGACAACCGCATTTTGAACCGGCACCGGCAGATCAGAAAATGCTTTTTCCTGTAAAATATGTTCTTTTAACAATTCTGCATTACTCACAGGGTTCTCCGGCGCCAGACCCAGCATCTCGTCCACGGAGCCGATAAAAGCAGTCGCGCTGCTGTTTACGATCCCAATAAAAGAAAAAAAGGCGCAGACCAGAACCAACCCCAGCCAGGAAGCTGGTCCTTTGCCGAACGCCGCCTTTTTACTCTTTTGTTTAATTTGCCTTCTGTCCCATAGAACGGCCTGGGCCGAACCACTCTCCTGCTCCCTCATTTTCGTCTCTCCCCTTTCTGCCTGCCAGACACCCCCTCAGGCATCCCTCTCCAATGCTCTGCTTTTTTGTTGACGCCCTTCCCCTTCTATGATATCATCATTTTAAACATCGTTTTACAGAAGAGGAAAATCATATGCGTAGAAAACTATTGATTTCTTTGTTATCGCTGCCGGCTTTCTCCTGCCTGCTCCTCTGTGCTTGTCAAAGACAAAATATAACATTTGGCTCCCAAGAACAAACTGCCTTCGCCGGCGATACCCCCGCGCAAACAGAAAGCGAACCAATACAGGAAACACAATCTTCCGCAGCTGCTGAGACGAGCATTGCGAATCCTGCCCCCGCGCTTCTCTATCAAAGAGACGCGATCTACGATGCAAAAACCGGCGTTCAGCGTTTTACGCTGGACACCCAGGGAATGAATGCAAGCATCTACTTTGAAATCCCTGTCTTTGAGGAAACGACAGCGGGCCGCAGAAAAATCAACGCCTTTTTTCAAAATCTGGAACAAAACTTCTTTTCCCCTGAAAATGAAAACCTGTCCGCAGCCTGGGAGCATATCTCTTCCCGCCCTGACCACGGGACCTATTTCTACGAAAACGACGCCTTCATTTGTACTGATACCGAAACGTGGATCAGCGTATCCATCTCCTACTATTGGAACATGGGAGGTGTAAACGATACCGGCTGCACCAACTATAATTTTTCTGCCAAAACCGGAGAAATGCTCAAGCTTTCCGGACTGATTGAAGAAAGTGAACCGGAGGCTCTGACAGCGCTGTACAACGCACTGCGAGAGGAATACGATTCCTTTGATTTGGATTGGGAACGTATTCGGGAATACTCTCTGGACGACTTTGATTTCTGTATATATGAGGATGGCATCTTCATTGACTTTGACCGCTATGAAATAGCGGACGGCGCAGCCGGAAGTTTTTCCCTCCGGCTGCCTGTCCATCTGAGAACTTCCGAATAGGAACGGTTACGGTTCTATTTGTAATAATCAAACTCCAGTCCATACATACGAACCGTATCTCCCTCCTGCACGCCGGCCTCTTCCAGATCGCGCAGAATCCCTGTTTCCTTCAAGAAGCGCTGGAAAAACTCAAATCCTTTCTCCGAGTCGAGATTGGTGTATCCCAGCATTTTTTCGATGCGCGGCCCTTCCACACGAAAGCCGCCGTCTTCCTCCCTGGTCACTTCATACGGGAGAGCAACATCGTTATGCAGGGAATCCATGTCAAATTCTTTTTCAAAGATCACCGGCTTTCTGTCCGTCTGCAAAAGCAGCTCATTTACATGATATAGAAGCTCCTTCACTCCCTGACCGCTTACCGCCGATATCCCATAGACTGCGATCCCCTCCGGTTCAAAGGTTCGGCGCAGCCTGCTCAGAATATCTTCTCCGTCTTCCTCCATATATATGGCGTCTATCTTGTTGGCGGCAATGACCTGGGGGAGCTTAAGAAGCGCCGGATCATAAGCCAGAAGCTCCGCATTGATCTTGCGGATATCCTCCGCCGGATCACGCCCTTCCACAGAAGCCGCGTCCACCACATGGATCAGAACCTTGGTCCTCTCGATGTGGCGCAGAAATTCATGTCCCAGGCCCACTCCCTCCGACGCTCCCTCGATCAGTCCCGGAATGTCTGCGATGACAAACCCCCCTGTTCCCTCCAGATCCACAACGCCCAGATTCGGGTTCAGCGTCGTAAAATGATAATTGGCAATCTTGGGCCTGGCGTTGGTCACTCTCGACAAAAGCGTGGATTTTCCCACGTTGGGAAAACCGACCAGGCCGACATCCGCGATTACCTTCAGCTCCAGGCGAACCCACAGTTCTTTCGCCGGCTGCCCGGGCTGAGCATATTTTGGAACCTGCATGGTGGATGTGGCATAGTGCATATTGCCGCTGCCGCCGCGGCCTCCCTTTAAAATCACTTCCCTCTGATTTTCGCCGGACATATCTGTGATAACCTTGCCTGACGCCTCCTCATACACCACGGTTCCCTCCGGAACCTTGATGACCAGATCCGCTCCGTCGGCGCCATGGCAGCGGCGCTTGCCGCCCTCCTCGCCGCTCTCGGCCACATATTTGTGAATATGTCTGAAATCCGCCAGCGTATTCAGTCCCTTATCCACCTCAAAAATAATATCGCCGCCGCGGCCGCCGTCACCTCCGTCCGGACCGCCGTTCGGCACATAGAGCTCCCGGCGAAAACTGACATGTCCGTCGCCTCCCTTGCCGGATTTAATAAAAATTCTGGCTCGATCTGCAAACATTCGCTCTCTTCCTTTCTTCTTACAATCAACAAAAGGCAGGGTGCCATCTGACATCCTGCCTCCACAGTCTCGCTCTTCTCTTATTCTGCCGCAGCCTGTGCTTCTCTGGGGTATACAGAAACCTGCTTCTTGTCTCTGCCCTTTCTCTCAAACCGCACCACGCCGTCCACCATTGCAAACAGCGTATCGTCGCCGCCGCGGCCTACATTTACACCGGGATGGATCTTGGTGCCGCGCTGTCTGTAGAGAATGTTGCCCGCCAGCACGAACTGACCGTCCGCTCTCTTGGCTCCCAGTCTCTTGGCCTCGGAATCTCTGCCGTTCTTGGTGGAGCCCACACCTTTTTTATGTGCGAAGAACTGAAGGTTCATCTTCAACATGGTCTTACACCTCCTTGCTTACAACATGGATATATTCACTGTGTTCCTTCTCGATGGCCTCTAAGCCGCACCGAAGGGACTGAAACAAAAGCTCAGCCTCCGGCGTCGCCGCCTCACACAGCTTCACCGCCATAAAGCCTGTCTCCTCATCCGTCTTTACCAGCGGATGATTCGCGGTCAAAAGCTCGATGGAATTTACTGTGTTGGTCACCAGGGCGGATACTGCCGCACAGACAATATCATACCCGGCCTCGGCGTATCCGGCATGTCCTCTGGTCTGAAATCCCAGATACCGGCCGTCGGAATTCTGATAAAACGCTGTTCGGATCATTACTTCGTAATGCTTTCGATCTTCAGCTCGGTATAAGCCTGTCTGTGACCGTTCTTCTTATGATAGCCGGTCTTTCTCTTATACTTGTAAACGATAACCTTTTTGGCGCGGGCCTGGTCCATAACCGTCGCTTTGACAACAGCACCAGGTACTACCGGACGACCGATCTCCATCTTCTCTCCGCCGACAGCCAGAACCTGATCGAACACGTACTCCGAACCGGGCTCGGCATTCAGCTTCTCCACACGGATCACATCGCCTTCTGCAACCTTGTACTGCTTACCGCCTGTTGCAATAATCGCGTACATAAGGACACCTCCTATTTATCATTACTCGCCAACTTTGGTGGCTGTCCAAGGACAGCGCTTTGCAAAACCTCATTGAGCGGCACACCATCACATGATACCATTAAGACCAGCGCTTGTCAAGCAAATTTACTGGTTCTCCTCCAGAAACTTTGAGAAATTATCCTTGCAGCCGTTCTTGCGGTAATCCTCTTTCAGCCTTGCAAAATCCAGAATCAGATCCACGCACCGCTCCCGTCCCACCGTGCTGGTGTTGATGCAGAAATCATAGCTGCTGACAGCGCCCCACTTTTTGTTTGTGTAATAATTATAGTAGGAGGCCCGGCGCTTATCGGTCTTCACCATCATATCTCTGGCTTTATCCTCCGAGATCCCGTACAGCTTCATCAGATACGGAATCTTATCGGGCTCGTCGCCGCTGATAAACACACTGATTACATGAGGATGTTCCGCCAGCGCATAATCGGCGCAGCGCCCCACGATAATGCAGGATTCCTCCGACGCCAGCTTCTTGATCGTCTCAAACTGTGCCAGAAATACCTTCTGATTCAGAGGCATATCGACATAGCCGGGAGAAGCATAGCCAAGGGAATAGGTATCCATCACCAGGGAATACAGAAAACTGCTGACCGGCTTTTCGTCGTGGCTGTGAAAAATATCCTCGCACAGACCGCTGTTTTTGGCGCACAGCGTCAAAAGCTCCTGGTCATAACACTTGATCCCCATCTTCTTTGCCAGTGCCTGGCCGATCTGACGGCCGCCGCTTCCACATTCTCTGCCTATCGTAATCACCAAATTTTCGTTCATATGCCACACTCCTTTCTATTATCTTTTATTATACACGCTTTCCTGCAAAATGTACAGTAAAAAGAAAGGCTAACGTCGGCGCAGTTTTTCTAACAGCTCGCTGAAATAGGCCGGCAGAGGCGCCTCAAACTCGACATATTGGCCTGTGGACGGATGCAGAAAACCCAGCAATGCCGCATGAAGCGTCTGCCCGTCCAACGCAAACGGCGCCTTGGCCGGTCCGTACAGACCATCGCCCAGAAGAGGATGCCCGATATGAGACATATGTACTCGAATCTGGTGCGTCCGCCCTGTCTCCAAACGGCAGCAAATCCAGGTGAAATCCCGATACCGCTCCCGCACCTGAAAATGCGTCACAGCCCGTTTTCCGTTTTTTTGGTTGACAGCCATTTTCAGACGGTCCCTTTCGCTGCGTCCGATGGGCGCATCTATGGTTCCCTCATCCTGCCGTATGACGCCATGAACCACCGCCTCATAGCGCCGCGTGATGGAGTGCTCCTTCAACTGTTCTGCCAGACAGGTATGTGCTCTGTCATTTTTACAGACCACCAAAACGCCGGTGGTGTCCTTGTCAATGCGGTGAACAATGCCGGGACGCAGTACGCCGTTTATGCCGGACAGCTCTCCCTGACAGTGATGGAGAAGCCCGTTGACTAATGTATCGTCCGCGTGGCCTGCTGCCGGATGAACCACCATGCCCTTCGGCTTATTGATCAGAATCACATCGGCGTCTTCATAGAGAACATCCAATTCCATAGGACGGGCCTCAACCGCCAACTCCACCGCATCCGGAAGCTCCAGCTCCACCCGATCACCGGCGCGCAGCTTATAGTGGCTGTTTACCGGCTTACCTTCCGTCAGAACCTTTCCTTCCTTCAGAAGCTTCTGCAGATAAGAACGGCTCTGCTCCTTCCTCTGTGCGACCAAAAAAAGATCGATGCGCTTTCCTGCATTCTCTGCATCGATCAAAAACTCAAACTTTTGCATTTTTTTCTTTCCCGCCCTGAAACAGAAGGTTCCATTCCTCTTCGCTGTAATAAAAAAACGTCAGCAGAGCAAAAATCACGCAGGACACCGTTATATAGCAGTCCGCCACATTAAAAATCGGAAAATCAATCAGCTTGAAATATAAAAAGTCAATGACATATTCCAGGCGCAGCCGATCTATAAAATTGCCCAGCGCTCCTGCCACAATCGTCAGGCAGACCGCCTGCAGCGGCAGATACCTCTTTGTCTGAGGGATACGGCTGTAAAAAAACAGAACCACACCCAGAATCACGCAGGTACTGATCAAAAAGAACAGCCGCTTATCCTGCAGAATCCCAAAAGCAGCTCCTCGATTGACGGAATAATGCAGTTCAAACACACCGTCCCATATCACAAAGGGTCCGTCTGCCAGACAGCGGACGGCAAGCTGTTTTGTCAACTGATCCAGCCCCGTCAGAACAGCCACAAAGAATGCGCCTGCTCCATACTTCATCCAAATATTTTTCATCTTCACCGATATCCTCTACAGACTGATGTTAAGTGTGGATACATCGAGCGCACCGCTCAAAATCTCCTGGAAATCGCCGGACAATTCCACGGACTGAGGCGTAACAATAAAGATATAGCTGGAAATTTTCTGCAGATTTCCGTTCATAGAATAGCAGGCGCCGGAGGTAAAATCAATAATCCTCTGTGCCACATCCATGTTGATCCCTTCCAGATTAATCACCACGGCACGGCCGGATAACAGGGTATCACAGATTTCCCGCCCCTCTTCCACCGACTTTGGCCGAATCATACACACTTCCAGGCTCCTGGGCTGGCGCATGGACACCACACTGGGCTGCTGCCGTTTGCTGCGGGCTGGTGCCGGACGTTCCTCCTCAAAGTCATCATCGTCCTCATACTCTTCTGTCTTTGCTTTCTTTGGCGCTCTGGATGGACGGACTGGCTCATCATAATCGTCATCATCATAATCCAGATCATCATCCAATTCATCGTCTCCCAACTTCATGGAATCTAGGATTTTATCAATAAATTTTGCCATTATCTGCTCTCCCTAAAAATTAATACTCTTATTATCAACGTTTTTCTCTCATAAGTCAATAGAAAATGTTTATCCTCAGTAATAAATTATCTGTCCCTCCGTCACCAGGCTCGTATCCAGTATGATATGATCATATAACTGCACATTGCTTTCCTGTGTGGAAATGATATAATATTCCGCGTTTTCTTCCAAAATTTTGATTTTCCGGAACATGGTATATCCCTTGTTGACGTTGTAGACGCCGGGAAGCTGCTCAGTCTGCGCCAGTTGAAACCGCTCGTTGGAATCTTCTGCAATAATAAACTGCCCGGCCCGATATTCGTCTCCCGGCAGATAACAGTTCTCCGGATCCGAGCCGTATGTCACCGGCGTCGTCTTTTCCACTGTCACACTGCCGTCTTCCCCATACACCTCCGCCAGCAATTCTCCGTCTATGGTTAGATAGGAGCGGGGAACCTTGTAAAAACTTTTGTAAACCACCGATGTCACCGGGATCTTCAAACCGGTCACATCCTCCGTCTCAATCTGGATCTTTACATGGCGCTTTTTCAAAAACTGCACCATATAGCGGTTCAGAGTAATCTTACCGTAAAAATTTTCGTCGGCTCCCTGATAAATACTGAGCGCTCCGGACAGACGAAGCGGCGAGCCTTTGACGGTCAGATTTACTGTAGAAATCTCACGAAACCGTTCCTGATCACTCTCCGTAATCGGAAAAATCAGATACCATTCCTCCTCACTGATTGTCTTATAGACCAACTTTCCGCTCTCCACTTGCTGGCCGCTGCTCAAGACAGTGCGGGGATATGACGCGCTGTTAAAAGCGTCGGATGTCACCTGCTCCGGCGTCATCTGCTCCAATCCGTCCAACGTCATGGAGATCACGCCGCTCTCAGAAGCGTAAACCTTGTAAAAGCTATCGGCCCCCGCGCTTTCCGACAGCTCCTGATCCATCCCCCCGCTTATGTATTCCAGAAGAGAGGACTGCATACTCGCCTTCATATCATAAACAGATGAAAAATCCATGGGATCATAAATCAGTGCAAACTGTGCCGCCTCCGCCTTAAATTCCTTTAAGTCCTCCGGCGGCAGGCTGCTCTCTCCTGTATTCTGCTGGTACTGTCTCAAAGTCTGCCCTGTCTCATCTATGGTATAAATCAGATCATTGACTCCCACCCTTCGCCCGTCCCGGATATAATAATGAATATATCCAGCCTGCGCGGAGGCCGCCACGGTTTCATTTCGCAGAATCAATGCGTTATAATCTGCATAATCCGTCAGCGAGCCTTTGGAAACCTCGTAGATGCTTACCTTCTCCTTTGACATATAAACAAACAGACAGGCTGCCAGGTATACGAAAATGAACGTGAAGATAATAATACCCACATTCAGATTCCATGGTTTTTTGTATTTTATTATCTTTGACTTTTTTCTTGCCATCGCGCTCCTTCTGCTTTTTTATTGTGTCGGACGCTTTTGCATATATTACAGGACATGGTTGTATTATAAAAGAAAACAGTCCAAAATACAACCACCAAAATTCCGGCGGCTTTCCTATTGATGATTTTTAAAAAACAAGGTATACTCTACGAGTATCCTCTATTTGACGTGCTTCGCACCACAAAATAAGGTTTACTCATAATAAAAAGGCTCACGGCATGAAAGGAGCAAGTCTGTCATGAAATTTGTATATCCGGCTATTTTTCACAAGAACGAACAGGGCATTTATCAGGGGTATTTTCCGGATCTGGAATGCTGCTATGCGCAGGGAGATACACTGGAGGAAGCGGTTGACAATGCCAATGAAGCGGCCCGCGTCTGGCTTAGCGCGGAACTGGAGGACGAAAATCCGCAGTTGCCGCCCGTAACAGACCGTCAGGATATCGAAACGAAAGAGGGAGACACCGTCCGCAATATCGCTGTCACCATCCGCTTCTATGAAGGCTGGGATGAATAAAACTTTTTGATTTGTGTATACTATCCGAAGAAAGTCACAAGGAGGTGTATCATGAATACGAAAGGACTGGACTATTTCATCCTGGCTGTCGTCATTATCGGCGCTGTCAACTGGGGGCTGGTCGGTTTCTTCCAGTTTAATCTGGTAACGTTCCTATTCGGGGAAATGACCCTGTTCTCCCGCATTGTATATGCAGTTGTCGGCATTGCCGGCCTGTATGTCATCAGCATGTTCGGACGTGTCAAGTCCGCCGGAGAGTGGTCGTAGAAAACACGCCCTGAGACGGCTTTCCCTGTGGATACACGAAAAGGGCCTTTGCACAACATTCAAAGGCCCCCGTGTATTCCACCTTCAGCAGGATCTCCCAGTCACAGACCAATCATAATCTTATCCGCTGCATTCTCCGGTAAAGTGTGAGAATCTCTGGAGATGCTCAGGACAAAACGGATATGATAGGTCTCTCCCAGCCTGTCGAAATCTTCGACTGCCTGAGTCAGATCCTCTGCCTCCTCCAAATGCGCTACCGTCAGGAAACTGTCCAGGAAAATCACTTCAATATCGTGATCCTGAGAAATGATACCACAGATAAAACCTACAAATGCGTTATAAGAACGAATGGGAAATTCAGCGACATTAATCAGACGGACCTTATTGCTCAGCTCATACATATGCTTGCCGTTCTTGTCAATATAGACAATCGAGCCCTTGGCTGTCTCCACAGCTTCATTGGCTCCCGCAAGAAGATACTTCGTCTTTCCCTTCCCCTTTTTTCCTGCAATAATCTGAACCATATTGCTCTCCTCCTTCATGCTTCTTCATGTCCTGTCGTAACGAGGCGCAAGGCCTGTCTCTCTGACAGCAAAAAGACAGACTCTGCTCTCTGCTGACTAACTTTATTATAGTACAAACTGCCTTTTTATTCAATGCTTAATTCGTTATTTTTGAAAATAGTGCGTTGAGATTATAGTATAGAATGTCTCGGGATGGAGACCGCAGAACCACGGATATATATTCTTTCCCCGCCTCATCCCGGCTGAAAAGCGCCATACAGTATTTGGCTGCGCTCGTTGTTCCGGTCTTGCCTCCCACCACCGTAAAACCTTCCGGCGCCGTGACCTGGCCCGAAGCATACCAAGTGCCGGCTGACCAGGTCGTTTCCCGTTCACTGCCCCCGGCACCGGTATAGTAGGCCGTATGCTGCGGCGTCGAGATAATATCGACAAACCTCGGATCTTTAACCGCTTCGTTGAGAATCAGATACAGATCATAGGCCGTCGTATAGTGCTGTTCGTCGGTCAGACCGTGCGCGTTGACAAAATGCGAACCGGTAGCTCCCAGTTCCTGCGCTTTCTCATTCATCATGCGGGCAAATTCCTGCTCCGTTCCCGCCACTGTCAGGGCCATGGCCTGCGCCGCATCGTTTCCCGACACCATCAGCATCCCATACAGCAAATCTTCCATGACATAGATGTCCCCCCCTTTTAAACCGGCGGTGGAGGACTGCGGGTCCAGATCCAGCATGGCGTCCGTAATCGTCACCTTCTGCGATAAATCCCCATGCTCCGCCACCACCAAGTAGGTCATAATCTTGGTCACGCTGGCCGGATTCAGCCGGTCAAAAGCCCCCTGCTGATATACGGCCTCCCGATCCGAGATATTAAAGATCAGAGCCGCTCCCGCGTCAAGAGGTTCCTCTATCTGGGCCGTGTCTGTGACAACGCACAGATCTGCGGCAAACAACTGCGTGTCGATCTGAAAACTGCGGGAAATATTGGCTGCCTGGTTTTCCGCCTCGTAGGGTTTCAGAAAAAAATCTTCCTCCTCCTGAAGCTGAAAAGCCGCAAAAATCACAGCCGCCACAGCCAGAATCAGCGCCGCCAGTCTTCCTGCTTCCATCCATGGACTGCCATTTCTTCTTCCGCCAGTTTTCTTCATCTGCATCCTCCTACTGGTACATGTCCCGCCACTCCAGATCGCCCCGGTCGAGAGCCTTGATCAAAAGCTCTGCTGTCGCCAGATTGGTTGCCATGGGAATATTGTATATATCACACAGGATTCCCGCTTTGAACACGTCCGGTTCCGTCGATTTGGGCGTCTGCGGATCGCGCAGAAATATTACCATATCAATGGCATTCTGTTCAATCGCCGCCGCCATCTGCTGTTCGCCGCCCAGATGACCCGCCAGATACTTGTGTATATTCAGGTTTGTCGCTTCCTCGATCAGTCTGCCCGTAGTACCCGTCGCATACAGCTCATGCTTTGTCAGAATTGTCCGGTACGCAATGCAGAAATTCTGCATCAGTTTCTTCTTTGTGTCATGTGCAATCAAACCAACCCTCATTGTGTCCCTCTCCTTTTACGTATTTTCCCGCTTTCGCTGAAGACCTACATTTAAAACCAACCCCATACCGATCATCAAACTCAAAAGAGAACTCAAACCGGCGCTGATAAACGGCAGCGGCAAGCCTGTGTTGGGCAGAAGTCTTGTCGCCACCCCAATGTTGACAAAAGACTGAAACGCCAGCAGCCCGGCGATTCCCACACAGATCAGCCGGCCAGCCAGATCCTTGGCCCGTATTGCCAGCCACACACACTCCAGAACCACCAGGGCCAGCAGGCCGATCACAATTACGCTGCCCCAGAAACCGGTCTCCTCTCCCACGACGGCAAAGATAAAGTCGCAATCCTCCTGGGATAAAAAATTTCCATTCTTTACGGACTCCAGCGTGGTATTAAAAAGCCCCTTGCCATAGAGCTGTCCGGAAGCAATCGCCTGCACCGAATAGCGCACCTGTCTTGTGGTATCAAGTGAAGCCTGCTCCGGATACAGCCAGTCCGTGATCCGGCCAAGCTGCCAGCCCTTGATAAACGTCTGCTCCGGCTGCTGTATAATGTAAATCAAAACCCCCACCACCGGAATACAGGCGCCGATTACGCCGAAAATCCATTTATAACTGATTCCTGCCACATAGATCATCACAATAAAAATAAATACCGTGACCAGCGTCGTGGACAGATCAGGTTCTTTAAAAATCAGGAAACCGATTCCGCCGTACAAAACCAATCCCCCCGCCACCACAGGCAGTGAACTAATCCGCTCTCTGAAACGGTGAAAATATGCTGCCAGCGTCAGAATCAAACCGATTTTACTGAACTCCGAAGGCTGCAGTGAAAATCCCCCGATACTCAGCCATCGTCTTGCTTCTCCGCTGCTGTATCCGGGATTTTCCAGAACCAGCACCGCCAAAAGCATGCCGACGCAGGCCGCATAGATCACCGGCCAGATCTTCAGCCAGAAATGATAATCAATCAGCGCGGCCGCAAACATGCAAAGAGCCCCCAACCCCAATCCCATCATTTGCTTGGAAACCGCATCGTCCGCAGAATTCATCGTGGCGCTCCGGATAAATATCACGCCCGCCCCCGTCAGCAGCGCAATATACAGCACCAATCTGAAGTTAAAATAGCGCAACCTGTATTCCTCGAATTTAAACATGAAACCGCCTTATTTTCATCCTCTATGTCGTCTGTCTTCTGTCTTTATTCCCTGCCTTGATGACATCCTTAATCGGAATGTTCGCACACAGAGCCGGGACAAACCCATTTGTTGTATCGGACTCCGTCTGTGTAATCTGAATGTTCAGATTATCCGTATCTATTTCCATGTATTTAGAAATCACTTTAATGATATCGTTTTTCAGCGCCTCCATAATCTCCGGAGAACAGCCGGCCCGATCCGAAACCAAAACCAGTTTCAGACGGTCTTTGGCCACGGTTCCGGAACTGGTATTTTTTTTAAACAGGTCAAACAATCCCATGCCGCGCCCTCCTAATTTTTCTTGAACAAACCGGCCAGACGTTTCCAGAAGCTGTCTGACACATCCAAATCCAGCAGGGGAACTTCTTCTCCCAGAATCCGATGGCAGATATTCATGTAGGCCCGCCCGGCCATCGAATCGTCCCCCACAAGCGGCTCGCCCTGGTTCGTCGCCACCACGATATGTTCGTCGTCGGGAACTACGCCGATCAGCGTAATCGCCAGAATATCCACCACGTCATCCGTAGACATCATATCGCCCCGCCGCACCATATCCATGCGCAGACGGTTTACAATCAAGTCGGTGCGTCCGATATTGTTGGCCTCCAAAAGACCAATGATGCGGTCCGCGTCACGGATGGCCGCCACCTCCGGCGTCGTCACCACCAGAGCACGGTCCGCTCCGGCAATGGCATTCTTAAATCCCTGCTCAATCCCCGCAGGACAGTCCAGAATAATATAGTCAAACTCTTCTCTCAGCTCATCCGTCAGCTTCTTCATCTGCTCCGGACTCACGCTGGTCTTATCTCTGGTCTGGGCCGACGGCAGAAGAAAGAGGTTATTGTAACGCTTATCCTTGATTAACGCCTGTTTTAAACGGCAGTTTCCCTCCACCACATCCACCAGATTGTAGACAATCCGATTCTCCAGCCCCATGACCACATCCAGATTGCGAAGCCCGATATCGGTGTCGATCAAAACCACCGAATGGCCCAGTTTTGCCAAGCCGGTCCCCACATTGGCCGTGGTGGTGGTCTTTCCCACCCCACCTTTGCCGGACGTGATAACGATTACTTCACTCATCCATATATCCTCCAATTCACATTCAATATACCGCCGGCAAAAGCCTGCAGCAAAGCGATACCTGTTCTTATTCTACATGATAATCCACTTTTTTTCCAGTACATTTTGACTGAATGCCATTTTATCCCAGGCGAATATCATGAAGAATATCCCGGCACAGTTCTTCCACATAAATTCCGTCTTCTCGGCAGAATGCAATTTTCGGTTTTGCCGGTCTTTTCCGTTTGGCTTTTGTATCTTCGCTGCGGCCCATTACTTTTCCGATGCGAAGCTGGGTCGGTTCCATCTCCAACGCTGCCACAAATGCGCTCTCATTGCCGGCAATACCGGCATAAGCGGTTCCCTTCAGCGCTCCCAGAACAATCACATTTCCCAGGGCAATCACCCTCGCTCCGGGATTGACGTCCCCTAAGATCACCACGCTTCCCTCCGACTCCAGAATCTGCCCGCTGCGCAACGTCCCCTTATAAAAACGCCCCACGTTGGCTTTTTCCTTTTGCCGCTGTCTCTCGACTGCCTCGCGAAAACGGGCCTCCTCCTCCTTATCCTGGCTTAAAATACACAGGATTTCCATCTGACTGTTATCCGAAATCGCCTCGACGATCCGGCGCTGCTGTTCATTATCCAGCTTCTTCCCCTCAATGGACAGCGCCATTTTAGCATCTTTAAAGAATTTGGCCGACTCTCTGAATTTCTTACCCAAATCCTCCAGCAAAACGTCAAACTCTGTCTGCGGGTCCAGAAAAACAGTGATTCCATAACGATTTCCCTTGATCACAACCGTCTGCCTCATTTTCTTTCCTCCTCCCGTATTCGTCAGTCGCGGCGGGTTCCGCCGTCGGCCTGCAGCGCGTCTCCGCTCAAAATCGACTCCAGACTGGTCTCTCCGTAATAGAAGTCCAGTACGGCACTGGCCAGATACGCTGCATTTGTACCTGTGTACCCGTTTGGAATCGTCACGGAGATGCCGACCTGCGGCTCCTCCACCGGTGAGAAGCCGATGAAGCGGGCATGGTTGGGCCGCGTCGTCACCTCCTGGGCGGTTCCGGTCTTGCCGGCCACAGAAAACACACTGTTTCGAAACGGTTCCGGAACTCCTACCGCAATCACTCCCTTCATGCCTTCCCACAGCGCGTCCCAGGTACTTTCTTTCAAGTCAATTGTATATTGAATCTCCGCCTCATGCCTTTTCAGCAGGTTTCCGGCTGAATCCGTCACATGATCCAGGAGCGTAAACCGGTACATGTTGCCCCTGGTGGCGATAGCAGCCAGATAGCGGGCCAGATGAATATTGGCAAATGCGTTGGTTCCCTGGCCGATGGCGGACGGAATCGGTATCTCGTCTGAGATGTGAGGTTCATTTTCATAAATCTCGATCCCCGATTTGGAATCAAAACCGAAGAGCCCGGCATAATGCCGCAGTTTCTCCAGCCCCAGTGCCGAACTGTAGTTTTCATTCTCATCTAAGGACAGACGGTATCCCACCTCGCAGAAATAATAGTTGCAGGACATGCTCAAAGCGCCAACCACGCTTAACGGACCATGACCGCGGGTATACCAGCAATTGAGGCGGAACGCATTGTCAAACTGCACATAGGTTCCCGTGTCAACCATGATCTCGTCCAGCGTAACCAGGCCCTCTTCCAGACCGGCCACCGCTGTAACCATCTTAAACACCGAGCCCGGCGCACGCAGAACCTGCGTGGCGGTATTGTACAGCGGCGTAGCCGCATCGTTCTGAAGCTGGCTGTAATACGCCGCCTCCACCGAGCCGGACAGCCGGTTGATATCATAGCTGGGGTACGAGACCAAAGCGAGCACCTGACCGGTCTGAAGATCCGTGAGAATCACCGAGCCGGCACAGGGCGTCAGAGCCAGCTCGCCGGG
Source organism: uncultured Lachnospiraceae bacterium (assembly GCA_910586125.1). Taxonomy (GTDB): domain Bacteria; phylum Bacillota; class Clostridia; order Lachnospirales; family Lachnospiraceae; genus RGIG7193. Next base: position 27,021 of record CAJUHP010000015.1, read on the forward strand.
TGTGATTTCCAGACTCTCGATCTTGCTTTTGATAAAACTGTAGGCGGCCGCAGCCCCTCCCTGCTCCAGCCGCTGTACATCCTCGTCGTTCCACTCCAGCACGCCCTGCTCAAACAGAGCCAGACAGACCTCCCTTCCGGTGATCGTCCCATTGTAGATGAGGATCTCATAGATCTTCTTACAGAAATCCGAGTTGGTTTCCAGGATCTCCATCACCGTATCCAGCATGACCTCATAAATCCGATCCGCGGACGGATATTTCTCCTCAATATCCAGCTTTGTGGTATTGATCCAGTTCATGCTGATGGCATGATAGAGATATTCTTTCAGACTGATGCTTCCCTCGCTCCATGCCTGAAAGATGGCATCGCCGCTGTCGATCTGATCCGAAAGAATATATTCGCCCTCGCGCAGAAGCCGCATGATATAGCTGGTATAAGCCTGGTTGTTTTCGTCCATGTCATTGTAGCTCTTTGGATCTTCCCTGGTCAGTTCGTAGCGGATCTCTTCCATTACCATATCCCGCTCCGCCTGCATCTTCTCATAGATCCCCCGCTCCACCTCAGAAGCGTCCTCGCTGTAGAACCCGGCCATAGACAGAATGTTGTTGCCGATCAACTGATAGTAGACCATCTTGACCGGCGTTCTCTCCTTTAACGTCAACTTGGGATCGTCCGGCTCCACATTCTCAATCTTGGAAACCAGGATACCGGCAAGCTGCTGTTCCAAAAGGTGATAGATGCCAACCTGAAGATTGCGGTCAATGCTCAGATACACGTCATTTCCTGCTGTGGGCTCCGTGCTGGACGCCGTATCCACAATCCGTCCCTCGCTGTCCACATAGACTTGGGCCGCCCCCTTTTTTCCGGACAGCTCCAGCTCCATATACTCCTCAATCCCCGCCTTGCCGACCACATCATTGAGAGCGTATTGCTTGTCCTCAGCCACGCCGGCTTCCTGTGCTGCCATCTCCAAATTTTCCAGATCATCTTTGGAAGCCTTGCCGGTATATCCCAGAATGTGGGCGAACTCATAGGCGTCGTTATAAATACGGATTGTCTCACCCGCAATATCTACACCGGACATTTCGGCGGACGCCTCCTTTACGGCCAGCATGGTTTCCGTATCCAGCCCTGTGGCCAGCGTAACGGCCTTCCATTTCTGATAATAGCTGGCGGCCATGGCCTCCCGCATATTGATCAGATGCAGCCCCTCCTGCAGCGTGTATTCATAGCCGTCCTGCTCCTGTCTGGGCCCGTCCTTACCGATGCCGTAATCAAAAATATATTGATCGTATACTTCCTGCGCCGTGATATTGCTGCGGTACTGAAGTTTTCCCTCTTCATCGTAGGTGTCTAACAAATCCGCTGAGCGCAGGCCGTAAAAGTCCCGCAAAAACGCCCGGTGCCTGGCTTCTGAGCCTGTGGTAAAGGCGATCGTACCGTCGCGCGATACGGCTAACGGCACGTCGCTGACAATATTGACATCATACTTCTCCAGCAGGCGAATCAGACGCAGCAGCATCTTATTTTTTTCGTATCCATTCGCATAGGTTCCGTTATCCACCACCGTCACCGAGTACGTCAGTTCATTGTAAGCTAAGGGCACACCGTTGCAGTCATAGATATTCCCTCTGGTAGCCGGCGTATAGATTTCTCTACGTGTGTTCTCCAGATGCTGTTCCTGATACTTAGCTCCCTGCAGAATCTGCAGGTCGAACAGGCGAAACACCAGCAGAGCAAACATGGCGCAAAACAGCAGGACCACCGGCAGCAGCCGGGAAGTCAGCACTTTTTTGACGCTGTAGCGAATGATTTCCCATAAATCTTTAACCAATCTTATCGGCACTCCTTTTTTCTGCCGCCATATCCAGCCGGCGGCTCACAAACATCAGAAAACGATACACGATCACCAGAATCGCCACGGTATAGACCGTCTCCGGCAGAATGACCGCCTGAAAATAGAAGACGATATCCAGCCTCCCTCGAAACAGAAAACCGAAAATGTAGATATACAGTCCATACAAAATCTCGCAGACCGCACAGACTGCCATGGGCAGCGTCACATACTCCAGAAAAAAATACGGCGTAAAAAAGCCGCTGCCATACCCCAGAACACTGAGAATCAGCGCGTACTGTCCTAACAGCGTTCCGCCGAAAATATCGGTCAACAGCCCGGCAAAAAAGCCTACGGCTAACCCGGTCAGCTTTCCGTGCAAAAGCCCCAGCGTCACCGTCACCAGAAGAAGCAGATTGGGCGTTGTTTGAATCAGAGGAATCGCGGCAAAAAAATTATTCTGCAAAAGAAAAGCGCCTAAAAGGATCAGCCCGGTTACTAGCCCTTTCCAAATCATTGCTCTCATAGGCGCTACTCCTCTTTTTCCGTAACCTTCAAATCCAGAATCACCATCACTTCCCGCAGATTGTCAAATTTCACCGCAGGAATCAAATACCCGGACTGCTGCATATTATCGCTGTCCACCGCCACACCGGTCGCATAGCCAATCAAAATATTAGGAAGATATTCGCTGCTCAGATTGGAAGTGAGAACCTTAGTCCCATCCTCCACCACGGCTTCTTTATCAATATAGCCAAGGTGCAGCATCTCCTCCTCTGTCATCAGCTTCAGGTCTCCGGAAATCACGCAGGACGCCCCTGTCTCGTCAATCAAAAGCGTCCCTCCCACATTGCTGGTATCGTCGATAATCGCACGGACGCGGGCATAATTTTCTCCCACGGAGGTCACAATCCCCACCAAGCCGCCCTCGGCGCCTCCGGCCAGAACGTTGCAGCCGACCTGTATCCCATCGGCGCTCCCTTTATCAATCAGAAAACTGTGATACCAGTTGCCGCTGTCCTTGTGGATGATCCGGGCCGCCGTCATCGTATACTGAGAATATTCATCCTTTAGATTCAGGAGAGTCCGCAGCCGCTCCAGCTCGTAGTGGTCCTCCTGCAGGCGGCTGTTCTCACTGCGCAGCACGGCAAGCTCCTCTTTGAGAAGCTGGTTCTCCTCCTGGGCGTCCCAGAGCGTCCGCAGATTTTCCAGCTTGGCCGCAATCGTACCTCCCAGCGAATTGAGTCCCGTCTGCATGGGAATAATGGCGTCCGCAATCCGGTCCGTCACCGGATTGGTATTGCCTAGCAGCCATGTGGAGGCAATCAAAGCGGCGCATAACAGAACGACGGCATACAGGATATGACGGGACGGAATATCCCTTGCTTTTCTATTCTTTTCTTTCATACGGATAGGATTCCTCGCTCTTTTAAACTGATATACTGGCAGTCCCCGATAATAATGTGATCCAAAAGCGTGACGCCAAGCAGACTGCCGGCTTCCTGCACCCTCTTTGTAAACAAAAGATCTTCCTCGCTGGGCGACGGATCACCGCTGGGATGATTATGCATCAGGATAATGTTTACGGCATGATGGCGGAGCGCCTCCACAAAAATTTCCCTGGGCGAGATCAGAGAGCCATTCACCGTCCCGCGGGAAACAATCTGTTCTCGGATCCGCCGGTTGCGCCCGTTTAACATGAGAAGAACCAGTTCTTCCTGTTTTTTATGGCGCATATCTTCCATATAATAAGAAGCGATTGTCTGAGGACTGGTAAACTGCGGCGAAGGCCCTGCGGTCTCTTTCGCCAGGCGGCGCGACAGCTCGCAGATACACTTAATCTGCATGGCTTTGATCCTGCCGATTCCATGAAGCTGCGTCAGATCTGCCATGGACAGGGAACACAGTCCCATCAGACCATCCTCCCCCGGACAGCTATGAAGTACCCGCCCGGCCAGTTCCAGAGCCGATTCCTTTCTTGACCCGGTGCGCAGCAGAATCGCCAAAAGCTCCTGGTTTGTCAGCGCTTTCGCTCCCTTTTCTTCACATTTCTCATAGGGCCGCTGCTCTCTGGGCAGCAGCCGCTCCATCTTATTTTGTTTCATTTTGCCTCCTTACTCTCTCCCCGTAAAAAGGCTACATGTTGGTATTCTAGCATATTTCCCAGAAAATGTATAGTATTTTGATGGAAGGGAACCGCGCTCCTTTACGGCAGTTTTGTGATACCTCTCTCCACCAGCTTCTGCAGAGACTTCAAAATCCCCGTTTTGGCGTGATACCAGGTCAGTCCTCCCTGGAAAAACACGGTGTAGGGCGGCTTTAACGGGCCGTCTGCCGAAAGCTCGATCGAGGAGCCCTGAACAAAAGCCCCCGCCGCCATAATCACCGGGGAATCGTAGCCCGGCATATCCCACGGCACCGGCGTCACATAGCTGTCTACCGGAGCCGCCTCCTGGATGCCTTCGCAGAACGCGCACAGGGCTTCTGGACTTTTCAGTTCGACCGCTTGGATAATATCGTGACGGCTTTCGCTGCCGTTTGGAAGAACCGGATATCCCAGACGTTCGTACAAATTCGCCGCAAAGATCGCGCCCTTCAGCGCACCGGCTGTGATGGTGGGCGCCAGAAAAAATCCCTGATACAGATCTCGGTTGACTCCCAGATTTGCGCCGACTTCCTTGCCCAGTCCCGGAGAGCTTAATCGTCTGGCACAGCGCTCCACCAGATCTTCCCGTCCGGCTATGTACCCTCCGCAGGGAGCCAGGCCGCCGCCCGGATTTTTGATCAGAGAGCCGACGATCAAGTCAGCCCCCACATCGGTCGGCTCAACCTCCTCCACAAACTCTCCGTAACAGTTGTCTACCATACAGATGATATCCGGTTTGCACTGTTTTAGAAAGGCAATCAGTTCTCCGATCCGTGCCACCGACAAAGTCGGACGGGAAGCATAGCCCTTGGAACGCTGAATCGTAGCCATTTTGGTCCGCGGGCCGACGGCTGCGCGGATGGCTTCATAGTCAAAGCTGCCGTCCGGCAAAAGGGCCGCCTCCGCATAGGTAACGCCGTATTCCGCCAGACTGCCCGCAGACGGACGGATTCCGATCACTTCCTCCAGCGTGTCGTAAGGTTTTCCCACTGGAGAAAGCAGTTCGTCACCGGGCAGCAGATTGGCCGACAGCGCCAGATAAAGCGCCTGTGTCCCACAGATAATCTGAGAGCGCACCAGGGCCGCTTCTGCGTGAAACGTCTCCGCATACACAGCTTCCAGCGTCTCCCGCCCGCTGTCGTTATAACCATAGCCGGTGGAAGCGGCAAAATACTCGGCGCTGACTCTGTGTTTCTGCATCGCACGAAGAACTTTTATCTGATTGTACTCTGCCGTCTCGTCAATCGCCCGAAAACGCTCGGCCAATCCGTCTTCTACTTGGCGCCCATAGGCGATGACCTCCCCAGAAAGTCCCAGTTCCTGATACATCTGGTCCACTTTATATTCTTCCATATCGTACTCCTTATTCAGGGAACGCCCCGTTCCCTATTATTTTTCTTTCTCGCAGATATTCCAGAATCTCGGACAAGACCTCCCTCTCTTCCCGATGATCCAGGGGCACAAAAACCGCGTCTTTTTCTCTGCGAAACCATGTCATCTGCCGTTTGGCAAAATGGCGGGTATCCCGTTTGATCTGGTAGACCGCTTCTTCCAACGAAAGGCCGCCCTCCAGATAGTCCCAGATCTCCTTATATCCCAGCCCCTTCACCGCCGGCATCTGCCGGTTTAGTCCCATGGCTTTCAGCGCCTTTACCTCGCTCACCAGCCCGTCCGCAATCATCTGTTCCACCCGCCGGTCAATCCGCTCATAGAGCGCTCCCCGCTCTCTGGTCAGCACCAGATAAACAAAGCGATAGGGGGAGAGCCGCCGACGCTGTTCTTCATTGTGCTGCGAGATCGGCGTCCCGGTCTTTTCATAAAACTCCAGAGCCCGGATCACCCGCCTGGTATTGTGGGCGTGAATGGACTTAGCTGATTCCGGATCGACCTGCCGCAGACGTTCGTGCAGGACCTCGCCGCCCTGCGTTTCTGCGATCTGCTCCAGGTCATGCCGAAACGCGGTATCCTCGTCGTTTTCCGTAAAATCAATGTCATAGAGCAGAGCCTGAATATAAAATCCGGTTCCCCCGGTGACGATAGGAATATGACCTCTCTGCCAGATCCCTTCGCAGGCCGCCCGCGCCATCTCCTGAAAACGGACCACATGAAAGCTCTCCCACGGCTCCAGTTCATCCAGAAGATGATGGCGGACCCCCCGCATTTCATCGGGGCGGATCTTGGCCGAACCAATATTCATATGCCGGTAGACCTGCATGGAATCGGCGCTGACAATCTCGCCTCCCACAGCGACCGCCAACTGCAGGGAAAGCGCGGTCTTTCCCACCGCCGTGGGTCCTGTCAGAACAATCAAGGGCTGTCTTTCCATGTTTTTATCCTCTTGTACGGAAGAAAAGGAACTGCCGCAAAGGCAGCAGCCCCTTTTCTCTTTCGTCTCTGATCCGGTGTTCATCTACAGTTCGTAGATCTCCGTAAATTTCTTCGTCAGGTAGTCGATATAGTAGCGGGGGTTGAAATCCTCTCCCGTTATATCTCTCAGAAGCTGTTTTGTCTTCCTCATCTCCCCGAAGCGATGCACCTTTTCTTTCAGCCAATTTGTGATAGGGGTCAGATCGCCGCTTCGCAGTATCTTGTCCACATCGATCTCCTGCTCCATCACATGATAGATCTGAGCGGCAAAGGCATTGCCCAGCGCATACGAGGGGAAATAGCCGATGCTGCCCTGGGACCAGTGGATATCCTGCAGCACACCCTCTTTATCATTTTCCGGTTTAACCCCCAGATACTGTTCGTATTTCTCATTCCAGACCGCGGGCAGATCCTCCACCTGCAGACTGCCGTCGATCAGATCTTTCTCGATCTCATAGCGGATCATCACATGGAGGCAGTAGGTCAGCTCGTCGGCCTCGGTACGGATCAGGCCCGGTTCCGCTTTATTGATCATTTTGATAAAATCCGCAAGAGAGAGACCGGACAGATGTTCGGGAAACGCCTCCCTAAGCTTCGGATAGACCGGCTCCCAGAACGCCAGGCTGCGGCCAATCATATTCTCCATCAAACGGGATTGGGATTCGTGCATACCGCAGGATGCGCCGCCCCCCACCGGCGTCTGTGTCAGTTCATCGTCCACATTCATCTCATAGATTGCATGGCCGCTCTCATGAATTACCGAGAAAATCGCGCTTTCCAGCACATTCTCATAGTAATGGCTTGTGATGCGCACGTCCCGGTTATGCAGGCCCGTCGTAAAGGGATGCTCGCTCTCGGCCAGAACGCCGCGCGCAAAGTCAAACCCTACATACCCGGCCAGAAAACGGCAGAACGCTTCCTGTTTTGCGGTGTCATAACTCTGCCGCAGAGGGCTTACATCAATCGCATCATTTTTCGGAACCACCTTCTTTAAGAGCGGCACAATCTGCTCTTTCAGCAGCGCAAAGAACGGGTCCAGCATCTCTTTGGTAAAGCCTTCCTCATACTCGTCCAGCATGGCGTCGTAAAGGCTCTGCCCTTCTTTTCTGCGGTAGCCGGCAAAGCGCTTGGAAAAATCCACGATCTTTTTCAGCACCGGAGCAAAGGACTCAAAATCGTCCTGCTGCTTGGCCTTGGCCCAAATCGAAGTGGAGCGCGCCTGCAGCTCCGAAAACTCCCGGTATTCCTCCGGCGGAATCTTTTCCATATCCTCCAGATTTTTATTGAGTTTCCTCACCACAGCCGCCTGCGCTTCGGTCAGATCCTCCGCGTCCTTCAATTCGCCAAGCAGCTCCCGCATCCGCGCGCTGACTGTCTCCTCAAAATACTGGGAGGACAGAGAGCCTACCATACGTGCTGTCAAATCGGTTGCCTGCGGCGGCGCCAGGGTTTCCGTGTCCCAGTTAAACAGCACGATCGCGGCTTTCAGCGCCTCCATTTTTTCCACATGCTGCATCAGTTCCTCATATTTTTGATTCATCGTTTCTCCTTTTCAGTTTTCATTCCATTGACCGCGCTTTTTGATCTCCTGATACTCGTTGTACGCTTTTTCCAGGATTTGTTTCTCATTGGCAAACTTTAAGAGATGGTATGCCTCATGAAACTTGTAATAGCCGGAGTCCGTAAAATACTCTTCTCTCTGCGGTTTGCTGTAATAGCTGCCTCCCTGCATCAGATACCAGTGAACGTCTTTCTCCACAGTGTCTCTCGGCACATTGAAGGTATATTGGCTCTTGCCGATATATTTGATAATTTTTGCCTCGATACCGGCCTCCTCCTTCACCTCTCTGAGCGCTGTATCCTGATAATCCTCGCCGGCTTCCACCGTACCTTTTGGAAGCACCCAGCCCTCGTACTTGTTTTTATAATTTTTATACAAAAGCAGGATTTTTCCACGGAAAATCACCACACCACCGCAGCTCGTTGCTTCAATCATCTGCAATTCCTCCTGATTCCGGTGTGTTTTCAACCGCCGTCATCCTCGCCGGCAGTCCTTTTGTGAATCTTGTACAACAGTATAGCGCGTTTCGGGCCGTAAGGCAAGGGGCTAATCCGCGAAATATTCCTCAAAAATTGCTGCCGCCACCGGCGCCGCCTGCGCGCTTCCGGTGCCGCCTCCCTCTAAAATCACGCTGACCGCGATGCAGTTCTCGCCCTCCCCGGCAAAACCGGTGAACCAGGCATGCGTCAGATCCGATCCCGTGATATACTCCGCTGTCCCCGTCTTGCCGCTGGCCTCGTACTGATCGCTTCTCAGAGAGCGGGCGGCTCCGTCCCGAACGACGGCGCGCATCATCTGCCGTATGACCTCTGACTCTTCCCGGCTCATTACCGTCCCGTATGTCACCGGCTCAAAGCTCTCCACAATATTTCCCTCCGACAGCACCGACTCTAAAATATACGGCTGCATCATCACGCCGTCGTTGGCGACCGCCGCCGTAATCATGGCGCTGAGCAGCGGGGTGATCTGCGTCTTTCCCTGGCCGATGGCAGTCCGTGCAATATTCCAGGCACTGGCGCCTTCCTCCAGAGGAAAACGGGAGGCATTGCTGGCCAGACTGAGAGGCAGCTTCTGATTAAACAGCAGACTGTCACAGGTTTCTTTGAATTTTTCCTGGTCAAGCATTTGACCGATGGCGCCAAAGGCGCCGTTGCACGATTCCACAAGCGCTTCTTCCAGGGTCAGATGTCCGTGCGGCGTGCTGTCATAACAGCGGATTGTATAGTCCTCCTCCTCGTTGACGCCCCGGCAGTCGTAGGTAAAATCCTGCCAGGTATTCGGGTATTCCCGGATAAACTCCAAAAGCGTGACAATCTTAAACGTGGAACCGGGCGGATACAGCCCCTGTGCGGCGCGGTTTAACAGATTGGCTTCCTGATTGGTTTCTGCCGTCAGTTTCTCCCATTCTTCGGCAATCTGATTGGGATCATATGCCGGATTGGATACCATAGCCAAAATTCGGCCTGTACAAGCCTCCAATACCACGACCGCGCCCTTCCGGCCGTCCATTGCGTCCCAGGCCGCAAGCTGCAGATCCAGATCAATTGTTGTCTTTACATCGTCCCCGATGTTTTTGTCTCCGAAAATGTCGTTGACAAACTTAACCCAGGAGCTCTGATGGGAGCTGAGCAGGTAGAAATTGGCCAGCGATTCTATCCCCGTCTTTCCCCGATCCATGTATCCGGTCAGATGAGCCAGCTTTTCCCCGTAAGGATAGTAGCGCCGTTCCGTGCCGTCGGTCTCCGTTATGGTTTCCGCCAGCACCGTGCCGTCCTCACTCAGGATACGCCCCCGAATCGTGTGCTTGATCCGCGTTTCCACTCGTTTGTTGTAGGCATTGTTGACTACCGTCTCACACTCTCTCACCTGAAACCAGGCAAAATATCCGATGAACGCGGCGAAGACAAACAAAAACAGATAGGCGAACGTCAGGATTTCCCGGTTAATCTTCTGCCCTTGCGTCTGCTTTTTTCTGCCCTTGTTTCGGGCTTCTGGCATCCGGCCGGCGCTCGGCCGGCTGTCTGTTTCCTGGCCTGCCGTCTCTCTGGGTTTCTGATTTTCTGTTTTCGGATTTTTTAATCTTTTCAACTTTCTTTTCCTCGTTTTGTTTCATCAGGATAAAGCCCTGAACCACATTAAAAAGCAGGAAGGTGCTGAGAACCGAACTGCCGCCGTAACTGATCAGCGGCAGCGTCACGCCGGTCATGGGAATAAACTTTGTCACGCCGCCGATATTTAGCAGAAGCTGCACTCCCACCACGCAGGCCAGACCAAAACACACAATCTTGTGAAACGTCTCCGTCATGGACGTGGCTGTCCACAGAAACTGGAGCAGACAGCTCATATAAATCAATAACAGACCGATGGCAAACAGGCCCCCCAGCTCTTCACAAACCGCCGCAAAGATAAAATCTTTCAGCACAATCGGTATCGAGCCGGGAATTCCCTCGTAAAGTCCCACGCCGAACCAGCCGCCTGCTCCGATGGCAAAAAGAGACTGCGCAATCTGCCAGCCGCTGTCCGTGATATCGCTCCACGGATCCCTCCATGTCGCAACCCGAACCCGCACATGAGAAAAAAGCTGATAGGCCAGCGTGCAGGCCACGGCTCCGGATCCCATTCCCGCTGCAAAATACCAGCCGTTTCGAGTCGCCGCAAAAAGCATAAAGATGTAGGACAAGAATAGAATCAGCGCGCCGCCCAGATCTTTGCATCCGACCAGCACCACCACATGCATCGCAGCCACCGCCGTCGTGACGGCGACCTGTTTGAAGCTGGTACTTTTCTGCAGGCTGGCTGCCACATAGAACACAAAGGACAGCTTGACCAGCTCTGTCAACTGCATGGAGATATCACCGATCGTAACGGAGAGCTTGGCTCCGTATTCCGTCTGCGCCGTCAGGAATGTAATTCCCAGCGCCACAATTCCAAACAGTCCAAAAATCCAGCGCAGCTTATAGATCCGAATCCAGTACTTCATCACCAGCGGCACGACCAGCGTGGCAATCGCTGACATACCGGCGATAAAGAACTGGTTCCAGGCTTTCGGCGCATCCAGCCTGGCCTGCAGAATCAGCCCGGTCAAGAGCAGCATACACAGATGATTCAAGAGCAGCCTTGAACAGTCCGGGTAGAAAACCCGAAACACAAGCTGATACACAGTCAGAAACAAAACCTGCGAGGCATAAAACAAAAGCATCATCGAATCCCGTGTCTGCACATAAATCACCAGCCACGCCAACGCGTGAAACAGATAGATCAGGGCCAATTGCCACAGAGCCACGGCGTTTTGCCGGCGTTTCTTTTTCTGCCCGGCAAAAAGGAAACTGGCATGGACATACAAAAGAATCAGAAGCAAAAACAGATATTTGGATATGGATACAATAAAATGAGACAAATTTTCACCTACTCTACTCCGCGCCGGAAATGGCCTCTGGTATAGCTCTTCAGCAGATTTCCCGCCGCTTCCCCCTTCAGACAGCCCTCTAAGATCCGGCGCGTTTCCTTTTCATTTTCTATGGTAAACTGAATGCGCAGCGCCTTTAAATTCAGCGTTCTCCATTCTTCGGCGCAGTCGAGCAGATACAGCGGTTCACTGTTGTAAATCATATTCAGGCAGAAACGGCAGGCATTTCGCACCGCAAACCGCTTCTGGCGGCGATCCTTCATCCACAGAAGTTCCGGCCGGCCGCTACAGCCTGCGACCGTTCGTCTGACACATTGGGCGGAAACCATAACAGGAAGATATCCGTAGACGATCAGCTCGCAGGGAAGCGGCGAATCTTTTGTCCGTCCCTTAAGTTCCCGGCTGTTTAACTCGATCGGCAATGTCGCACCGGCCACGCCTCTCTCTGCCAGCAAGGCCGCGGCCGGCCGGTTGTATGTGTAGAGCGACGCATCCGCCCACAGATCCACAGCCGGCAGTTTTCCCGAAAGCCACGCCGCCTGATCCCAGGTATGCACAAGCCAGCCGTCTGCGTCGGCCTGCGCATATATTTTTCCCCTTTCTTCCAGACGCCGTTTTGCCGCCGGCCTTACAATCATCGGCAGATTCAGATACAGAGAGCGGCCCTGCGGCCCGCCTTCCTGTTTCCAGCCTGCCAGCAGGCAAAGCGCCGCCGCCTCCTCCTCCTCTGTCATCGTGGCCAAATTCAGATAGATACGGCGGATAGAAGGGTAGGAAAGAGCTATTTTCAACTGCGGCAGGGTGTCTACTGACACGTTGATTTCTGGAGGTTCAGCGGCGTCCTTCTGACTTATCCCAAGACCGGCTGCTTTTCCCTCGATTCTGCCTGTGTTTTGTCCCTGCCGCAAATCCTCCTTGCGGCGGTACTGCCCCAGGAGCGCCTGCACAAAGCTCTCCGCCGCCCTGCGGCGCAGCCCGTTGAGCTGTCCTACCGGAAGAAACCCTCTGCCGTCCGTCTCAATCTCCAGGCTTTCCCACTCAAACGGCGTGTCGCCCAGACGAAAAAATCGCTGCCGCAGCATCTCTTCCTCAAGCGGCTGATTTTTGGCCTCCTGCACGATCCCGGCGGTCTCTGTCACGGTCACAGGATCCTTTCGAGACACGTCTTCCTGCAAAATTTGTTCTATTGTTATTGTAGCAGGCTCGCCGGTAAAAAATCTTAATTTTCCTTTGATTTTTTCTTTCGATCCCTTTTGCAAAAACGAAGCTTCTTTTTCCCGCAGAAAAGGTTCCTCCACCGCTCGAAAATCCGGTTTATTTTCCAGGGAAATCATCTTATCCCGAAGCCCCTTGCTGGCGTATTCCGTATAACCGCCCCGGTCAAACAGCTCCCGCAGAAATCTTCGATCCTCCGGATCGACTAAATAGGACCCGCCGGATAATGCCAAATCCAAATATTTGCGGTAGACAGCCGTCACGCCGCCGGTATAGCGGGGGCTTTTCATACGCCCCTCTATTTTCAAAGAACAGGCGCCCGCCTCGATTAACTGCGGCAGACAGGACAGCGTGTCCATATCTTTCAGGTTCATCACATGGCTGCGGCCGGCCGCGGTCAGATTCTGACCGCTTTGCTGCACGTCATAGGGAAGACGGCAGGGCTGGGCGCAGCGGCCCCGATTGCCGCTGCGGCCTCCAATCAGGCTGCTGAGCAGACATTGACCCGAATAACAGTAGCAGATCGCTCCGTGGACAAACACCTCCACCTCCACCCCGGTCTGCGCCAAACTTTTGATCTCCGGGATCGTGATTTCTCTGGCTGTCACGACGCGGGTCACACCCAACTGCGCAAGAGTCCGCACGCCGTCCGCATCCAGCACGGTCATCTGCGTGCTCGCATGAACGGGCAGATCGGGAAAATCTCTCCGAATCTGGCTTAATACTCCCAAATCCTGCACCAAAACCGCATCCAGTCCAGCCTTATAAAAAGGAAGCAAATACGCGCGCAATCCGGCCAGCTCATCCTCCTTGAGAAGCGTATTCACGGTCAGGTACAGTTTTTTCCCCCGTACATGCACGTAATCCAGCGCCTCCAAAAGCCCCCCGCAATCCGGATTCTGCGCAAAAGCTCTGGCTCCAAAGCGGGGGCCTCCCATATAGACCGCATCCGCCCCAAAACGCAAGGCTTCCTTCAGCGATTCCATAGAGCCGGCCGGCGCCAGCAATTCCACTCTCTTTTTGCTTCTGTCTCTTTGCACCTTGTTCTCCCGTTTTTCTCTATATTGGTTGCCTCGGCCGGATAAAAAAGAAAAGAGCTGCCCCTATTGCATCCGCGGGACGCCCTCCCTTTTATCCTTCCAGTGTTTTGCCATCCGGCAGAACTCTTTTCTGCCATCAGAACATACAGACTCTACCTTCGTTTTCCGCGCTCCTCCATCCCGCTCATCTGCCTGCGGACCTTCTCCAGTTCTTCTCTGAGCGCCCTCTTCTCCTGTTCGGCTGTCTCCAGTTTCTTTCTCGTCTCTTCCCGTTCTCTGCGGACCTCTTCCAGACTCTTTGCCGCTTCCTCTTTCTCTTTTGCCGCATCCTCCAGGTCGTCCTTTGCGATCGCCAGCTCCAGCTCGGTCACTTCCTGCTTCTCTTTCAAACCTGCCAGCTCTTTTTTGACTGCTGTCAGTTCTTTCTTGACCGCCTTTCGCTCTTCCTCGCTCTTTGCCAGCTCTCTCTGCGTCTCTTCCAGCTTTTCTGTCTGTGCATCCAGCTTCATCTGCACGGCCACCAGATCATGCTTTACATGATAGGTTTCCTTCTCCTGGGAGGCCACCTTTTTCTCTGCCGAGGCTACCTGCCGGCGCATCTTAAAGACATCGTCCGCCAGGTTCATCTCCAGCAGTACATTCTGATAGTCGGACGACAGGCGCAGAAATCCCTGCTGCCCGCGCAGCTCACTGACCTTGGTATTCACATAGGCCGCTACCTTCTGCAGATATTCCTCTTCCTCAAAACCGCCCAGCGTGTACACTTTACCGGCGATATAGACATCTGTATAGTTTTTCTTCTCCATGCCTGCCATTCTGACATATCCCAAACCGGAATCTGCCGCCTCCTTAATTCTTGTTATATTATAGCGCATTTTGGCAGGAAATACAAGTTAGTTACTTCAGGCCCAGATGACGGTATGCCGCGTCCGTCACCACGCGGCCTCTGGGTGTCCGGTTAATCAACCCGCTTTTAATCAAATACGGCTCGTATACATCCTCCAGAGTTCCCACATCCTCTCCAAGAGCCGCCGCCAGCGTTTCCAGCCCGACCGGACCGCCTCCGAATTTTTCGATCATCAGATTTAAGATATTCCGGTCCATCTGATCGAGCCCCAGACGGTCCACCTCCAGCAAGTCCAAAGCTTCATGAGCCACCGCCGCCGTGACGGTGCCGCCATGCCGCACCTGCGCATAGTCCCGCACCCGTTTGAGAAAACGGTTTGCCAGGCGGGGGGTTCCCCTGGAACGGGACGCAATCTCCGCCGCGCCGGCCGTATCGATTTCCACCTCCAGCACCCCAGCCGAGCGCTGTACAATGGTCTGAAGCTCTTTCGGCGTATAGTACTCCAGACGGTAGATAACACCGAACCGATCCCGCAGCGGTGCGGTCAGAAGTCCGGCTCTGGTTGTGGCTCCCACCAATGTAAATTTCGGCAGATCCAGGCGGATAGAACGAGCCGTAGGTCCCTTCCCGATTAAAATGTCAATGGCGAAGTCTTCCATGGCCGGATACAGCACCTCTTCCACCTGCCGGTTCAGGCGGTGGATCTCGTCCACAAACAGCACGTCGCCCTCTTTCAGATTGTTCAGAATCGCCGCCATGTCGCCGGGTTTTTCAATCGCTGGTCCGGATGTGATCTTCATGCTGACCCCCATCTCCGCGGCAATAATACCCGAAAGAGTCGTCTTGCCCAGACCCGGCGGCCCGTACAGCAGAACATGGTCGAGCGGTTCTCCCCGGTCTTTCGCCGCACGAATATAGATATCCAGCATACTTTTCAGTTTTTCCTGGCCGATATATTCTCTCAGAGCCTGAGGGCGCAAATTGCCTTCAATATGCACATCCTCTTCCATAAATTCTGTCGTAATCATCCGCTTTTCCATCTGTCTTCGCCCTTACCATCTACTCAAATCTGCCTGAGTGCCGATTTAATGAGTTCTTCCACACTGCTGCCGGTAGCCGCACGAACCGCCCGCATGGCATCGCTGGCCGAATACCCAAGCGACGCCAGCGCCTGCACCGCCTCGTCTCTGTATACCTCCTCGTTTTCGGAAGGCGCCTGTGCATTTTGTGATAATTTCAGTTGTATTGCTTCCGCTAAACTCAGTTTATCCTTCAGCTCCAGGATACATTTCTGAGCTGTCTTTTTTCCGATGCCGGGCGCCCGCGAGATCGCCGCCGCATCCTCTGCCAGAACGGCAAAGCGCAGCTCGTCCGGCGTCAGTACCGACAAAATCCCCAGAGCGGCCTTCGGCCCGATTCCGTTCACTCCGATCAGCATCCGAAACATGCGCACGTCGTCGCGCCGAAAAAAGCCGTACAAACTCATGGCATCTTCTTTCACCTGAAAATGCGTAAATAGCTTTACCGGAGAGCCAGTTTTGGGAAGCTCCCGAAACAGAGACGCCGGCACCATAATATAGTATCCGACTCCCGAGGCTTCCACCACCACGCCATCCTCCAGGATCTCCGTCAGTTCGCCTTTGATATATGAAATCATTTTCCGCTCTCCTGCCCGTTTTTTTCTATCATGAGTATAGCACATTTTCCAGCCACTGGCAACCAGAATCGTACAAATGTTCGCAGGATTTACTCCTCCGATTCGCTCTCTTCCTCATACAGAGAGGTAGACAGATAGCGGTCCCCGGTGTCAGGCAGAAGAACCACAATATTTTTATCCAGATAATCCGGATCGGCCGCCAGCGTCATGGCCGCCCACAGTGCAGCGCCCGAAGAGATTCCGGTCAAAATGCCCTCGGCGCAGGCCAGGCAGCGAGCCGCTTCATATGCCTCGTCCTCCGTCACGGTCACAATCTCATCATACACCTGCGTATCCAGAAGCTCCGGAACAAAATTGGCGCCGATTCCCTGAAGGCCGTGCGCGCCGGTCTTTCCCTCCGACAATAACGGCGAGGAGGCCGGTTCCACGGCAATCACCTTTATCTTTGGATTCTGACGTTTTAAGTACCGTCCAGTCCCTGTAATGGTACCGCCCGTTCCAATCCCGGCCACAAATACATCCACCTGGCCGTCTGTATCCTCCCAGATCTCCGGACCCGTAGAAATCTCGTGCGCTCTGGCATTGGCCGGATTGCCAAACTGATCCGGGATAAAGCTGTCCGGAATCTCTTCTGCCAGCTCTTTTGCCCTGTCAACCGCTCCCTGCATTCCCTTGGCGCCTTCTGTCAGAACCAGCTCTGCCCCATATGCCGCCAGCAGTTTCCTGCGCTCCGCGCTCATGGTATCCGGCATGGTAAGAATCACCCGGTATCCTTTCGGCACGCCAAGAGCCGCCAGACCAATGCCCGTATTGCCGGAGGTCGGCTCGATTATCGTCCCTCCCGGCTTCAGCCTCCCGGAAGTTTCCGCTTCCCGGATCATGCGGAGAGCCGCCCGGTCTTTGACGCTGCCCGCCGGATTCAGATATTCCAATTTTAACAGCAGCCGCCCGTAAAGCCCCTGTTCATGCCGCAGCCGAAACGCATCCAACAACGGCGTTTTTCCCACCAGCTCCTCTATGCTTCGATATACCTTTGCCATTTATTCTGCTCCTCCTTTTGATTTTTCTGTCTCCCTTATGTTTCACGCTGAGACACTTTCATAATCTTCCTTGCCCGGCTGAAACACAGATAATATAAAATGAATAACAGCGATGTAACTGCCCAGCTAACCGGATAGATGACTAAAACTGTCTGAAACTTTGGCCGCAGCGGCGTCACAGCAAAAACCCACAGTACACGCAGCACACAGAAGCCGCCGCCCGTCAGCAGCATGGGAACCACCGAATCTCCCATTCCCCGCAGTGCGCCGGACAAAATCTCAGCGCATACATATGCAAAGAAAAACGGAGCCAGAAAACATAAAATCTCCTGCCCTTTTTCCAATACCACCGGGTCATCAATAAACAGCAGATAGATTTTGCTGCCAAAACAATATAAAATGGTACTCATCATAACAGCGCCGGTCATAGCCATAAGGATACACTCCCGGATTCCTCTGCGAATCCGATCATATTTCACAGCGCCGTAATTCTGTCCTGCAAATGTGGTGATTGAAATCCCAAACGCACTGATCATCATCCAGAACAGGCCGTCAATTTTGCCGTAAGCCGCCCAGGCCGCCACCGTATCCGTGCCAAAAGTATTGACGCTGGCCTGAATAATCACGTTGGACATGGAATGCATCATGGACTGAAAAGCGGTGGGCAGACCGATCCGAAATACATTTCTGAGAATTCCCATATCGAAACGGATTTTCTTGGGAATGATCCGAAAAGACTCTTGGGTTCGCGTCAGGACCGCCATCACAAGCAGCGCACTGGCAAGCTGAGAAAGAATGGTCGCCAGACCGGCTCCCAGAACGCCCCAGGAGAACACCGCTACAAACAGCAGATCCAGCACAATATTGACAAAACAGCTTGCTATCAGAAAATACAGAGGTCTGCGGGAATCTCCGACAGCCCGCAGGATAGCGGCCCCCATATTGTAGACCAGATTGGCGATCACACCGCAGAAATAAATCCGGATATAAGTGAGAGAATAGGGCATCACATCCTCCGGCGTCTGCATCCAGCGAAGCGCAACCGGTGCGATTCCCAGCCCTACTGCCATCAAAATCAAGCCGCCGGCAACAGCCAGAGCCATAGCGGTATGTACAGCCAGACTGACCTGCTCCGGCCGGCCGGCTCCATAGTACTGAGACACGATAACCGATGCACCGGAAGACAGGCCGATAAAAAAGCTGACCAGCAAGTTAATCAGCGTGCCTGTTGTTCCTCCCACCGCCGACAGCGCCTCTTTTCCCAGATAATTGCCGACAATCATCGCGTCCGCTGTGTTGTAAAGCTGCTGAAAAAAGGTTCCCAGCAAAATCGGAAAGAAAAAAAACAAAATCTGTTTCCAGATCACGCCCGTGGTCTGATCTCCCGTAGCCGCTTTCATAGGAGCGTTCCTCCTTGTTATCCTCTAAGTATCACTGCGAATGGATTATAGTACGAAACGAGGAATGAGTCAAGCAGATCTCGTTTTATCCTATGCCGGATATAAGCAAAGATTTACAAGCGAAAAAAAGAACCGCACAGGCCAAGTATATAGCCTGTCGGTTCTTTTTTGGTTTTGTTTAGTTCAGTTCTGCCACAACCTTCTTTATGGCCTCCAGAGCGTCATCGGGCAGCTTGTCATAGCCTTCCTTCGCTACCGCAAAATTCTCGATCTCATTGACGCGGTCGGTCATGCGGGCCTTTAACTGGCCGACATATTCCGGATCGTTCATATCAGGCACAAAGCCTTCCCAGTCCAGAATCTCAATGTCGGAGAACGGACCCCACTTATGGAATTCTGCCTTGCCTTCCACAATCGCTTCCAGAATGCCCAGCGTATCGGCAGGTTTTACCTTCTTGCCCATAAAATCGCCGGTGTTGACGATGTAGCAATCCACGTTCTTCTCTTCCACCAGCTTCTTGAACTTCTCATAGTCGTTCGCCAGAGGATAGGTGCGGAACGGGTTGGCGTAAGGAACTACCACCAGCTTATTCGGATCGACGCCGGGAGCCAGACGCTCTGCGGAGGAACGCTTGGTAGCCAGAGTCGCGCCCATAACGGAAGCCAAGGAAGCGCCCTTTAATTTTACAACCGGCGGAATCGTCGGGTCTTTCATGATCCAGAAAATCGCATTTACCGGAGCATCGATCCGATCCACGCGGTTCGGGGACCACAGTTTGGACTTGATCGCACGGCCGTTGCCGTTGCGGATATCCTCCGTCACAAGCTGCAGTTTGCCGTCCTCGTCCAGAGTGGCGGAGCAGTTCTGAGCGGTCAGCAGATACGTATTGTCGTCGCAGCCGGTCGGATAGTCCGCTGTCTTGTCAAAATACGTAGGCTCCAGAGCGATGGAAGCGCAGGTGTCGGTATTGATGATGAAAGCATCGTCGTGCAGCACCTTGATCTCGTACTTGCCGCCGTGCTTGGCATGGGTCAGCGTGGACTTGCCGGAGCCGGACAGGCCGTATACGGATGCCACGTACTTGCTGCCGTCCGCCAGCAGATATTCTTTCTGGCCGCCGTGGCAGGAAGCGTAGCCGTTGCGGTTGGCAATGGCCCAAGCCATGGTCAAAGTGCCTTTCTTATGTTCGCCAAAGTAACGCATACCCAGGATGCAGGCGCAGTTGGTCTCGGTGTTGAAGTAGCACAGAGTCTTCTTCTGCGGATCGGACAGACAGTCTAAGGACACATTGGGACGATCGGAACCAGCCCACTGCGGATCGGAGAAGATATAGATATCCGCTTCCTTGCCGTCGCCTACCGGCTTGGATTTCTTGTACATCTTCACATATTCATCGGACATGTACTGGAAGTTCAGCATCCAGTTGTACATGATGTTCTCTTCGCCTTCAGGAATCAGCAGATGAGCCTTTACCATAAACTCGGGGTCCAGTCCCACAAACACTTCAGCGTGATACATGGTCTTCCAGCGGGATTCGTAAATCGCATCCATGGCTACGATATCCAGAGCCGCACAGTTTACGCCGGGTTCGCCGGAAATGCGGCGGGCCGTGGCATAACGGCCGGTGATCGCGCCGTCGTTAAACAGCAGAACTTTCGCGTCCTTCTCCAGACCGAACTCCTCGCCTCTGTATACGGGCATGTCGGTCACGATGGTGCCGGGAGAATTCTTCGCCAATTCATAGGCTTCTTTCAAAGTATTGACTTTTACCACGTTATTGCCGTAGAATGCGGCTTCGATGATCGACCGGGTTTTGGAAAAGCCGACTTTTCCCTTTCCGATCTCACTGATGGGATAATATGCTTTCGTTGACATATTATACGTCCTCCTCTGTCATAATGATATTCTGTGGCTTCTGAAGCTCTGCCTCCGAAGGTTTTATACCCCCGGAACATTGATCTTATTATCTCTCTTTTTTCTCGAAATGTCAATCACTATTCTGTTTATAAAATGTCATTTTTATGGCATGAAATATTGCAATTGTTCCAATTTTTCATTGGGAAAGACCCAAAATCGTCCGAACCTGTTCCTTCATCCCCTCGACCCGGCAGATTCTCCGGTGACATATCGGGGCGTTTTTCAGTTCTCTTACCGCACACGGAACCGGCAGGCCGCTCAAGCGGGCCAACTCATCCACGCAGGCAAATGCCGCCTCCTTTTCATCCGGAACTGCTTCCGGCGCGGCCTGCTTCCAGAAATCCGGTTCCAGCGCTCTCAGGATCGCCGGTGCAAATTTGTAGGGACTGGCTGTGGAAACCACCAGCATTTTCGCCGTATCCCCCGTCCGCTCCCGGTACTGTCTCGCCGCCGCCGCCGCCACCGCCGTGTGCGTATCCATCACATAGCCGCAGCGCGAAAAGGTTTCCCGGATCTCCCTCTCGCTCTCCTCCTCCCCGGCAAAACCGCCGGCGAAAATTTCCAGACGCTCATGCATCGCATCGGTGATGGAATACCTGCCCTCTTCCGCCAGATCTTGCATCCGGGACGCCGTGGCCTCCGGGTCAAAACCGGTGATCTCATAGATCAGCCGCTCCAGATTACTGGAGATCAAAATATCCATCGAGGGGGAACTCGTCAGCACAAACGGGCGGTTGCGGTCATAGGAACCGGAGGCAAAAAAATCGTACAGCACTTTATTTTCGTTGGAGGCACAGATCAGCTTTCCGACCGGCAGCCCCATTTCCCTTGCATAGTAAGCCGCCAGAATATTGCCGAAATTTCCGGTGGGAACCGTGATATTGATGGTCTCGCCCTCGTCAATCTCCCCTTCCCGCAAAAGGCTGGCATAGGCGTAAACATAGTAAGCAATCTGAGGAACCAGACGGCCGATATTGATGGAATTGGCCGAAGAAAAGGCCAGCCCGGCCCGCTCCAACTCCTCCCGCAGCGAAATGTCTCCAAAAATTGCTTTGACTCCGCTCTGGCAGTCGTCAAAATTTCCTTCCACACCCACCACAGCCACGTTTTCTCCCCGCTGCGTCAGCATCTGCTGCTTTTGAATGGCGCTCACGCCGTCCTTCGGATAAAACACGATAATCCGGGTGCCGGGGACGTCGGCAAATCCGGCCAGAGCCGCTTTGCCGGTATCGCCGGAGGTAGCCGTCAGAATCACTATCTCCTTTTCTCTGCCGTTTTTCTTCATGGCTGTCGTCATGAGATAGGGCAGAACCGACAGCGCCATATCCTTAAAAGCGATGGTCGGCCCGTGAAATAATTCCAGATAATAGGTATCTTCCACCTTCGCAAGAGGAGCAATGGCTTCCGATTCAAATTTGTCGTCGTAAGCGCTGTCGATACAGGCTTTCAGCTCCTCCTTAGAAAAATCGGTCAGATACTGTTTCATCACTTCAAAAGCTACCTGCCGGTAATCCATCTGCGACAATTCCTGCAGCGAACAGGGCAGCGGCGGAATCTGTTCCGGTACAAACAGACCCCCGTCGTCAGACAGTCCCTTGAGAATCGCCTCGCTGGCCGTAACGGACGGCATATGGCTTCTGGTACTTTGATAACGTATTTCCATTGCATTTCCTCTTTTCTTTTTTCAGTCTGAGTATACCTTATTTTTCGAGTATATCACAGGGATGCAGGAAAGACAATCCGTTTTTTATCCATCCAATCCCGGCTCCGGCATATGCCCGGTAAGATATTGTAAATTTTCAAAGAATATCGTATAATGGGATACCAGACAGGATTCTCAAATCCGCAAACTGTTTTTTCGCACAGACTGCCGGAGGGTATTATGCTTAAGATTCTTCTCTGTGATGACGATCCTTTCTTTCTATCCCTGGAATCTGGACAACTGCGCTCCATCATCCAAGGCGACAGTCTGGATGCCGCCGTCGTATGCGCCGCCTCTTCCGCGGGTGAAGCTCTCACATATTTAAAAAACTGCCCTGACGTGGATCTCGCCTTTTTAGATCTGGATTTTGGCCATGGAAAGCCCGGCGGAATCGACCTTGCCCCGATTCTGCGCCAGCACGCCCCCGCTCTGCGCATCGTCTTTGCGACGAATCATCAGGAGATGGCTATGAATGTGCTAAAAAGCGGCGTTCAGCCCTACGGTTTTCTGGAAAAAGGTTCGGATCTATCACAGCTTACCGCAGGGCTGCGCCGCTATGTCCGCATGGCTCTGCGCTCCCTCCCTGATCTCACCGCAAAAGTAGATACCATCCGCCTTTCCATCTCTCCCGCAGAGACCGTGGAACTGCGGATCTCCGATATTCTCTATCTGGAAGCAGAAAAAAACATTTCACACGGCATCAGCTACCACACGATCAACGGTTCGCATATCACGGTCTGCGGCACACTGGACGGCGAGAGCATCCGCCTGGGCGACCGCTTCGTGCGGGTTCACCGCTCCTATCTGGCCGCCAAAAATCAAATTCTGGCACTTCGCGGCGGCTGGCTTGTCCTGTCTGATCAAAAAGAAATTCCCTGCTCGCTGCGCATGCGCTCGGAGGTAAAAAAATGGCTGGACCAAAAATAGCCCCATCAAGAAAACGTTTTCTCTCCATTGCAGGCATTCTTTTCCTCTGGGTGCCCGCGCTAATCCTGCTGTATAGGCGTCAGTCCATCCATGCGCAGATGGCCGCGGAGCTGATCACTCTGCTCTCCCTCTCTCTGTCCGTCGAATTTCTGGAACAAGTTCCTCTTCGCCCCTTCTCCGCCATGGCGCTGTGGCCCATGCTGATCTTTCAGTCCCTAACCACATACTATCTCGGCTCTCACACGCCTGCCATGGTTCTGTTTCTTTTAATTGACACCGCTCTGCTTCTGATCTGGCAGACGGGACATATCCGGCCTTTTTTTCTCGGTCTGGCTATCACCGCGCTGGCTTCCGCCTTTCTGTTCTTTGCCTACACCTGGTTTTTCCGAAAGCTGATGCCGATCTATTATAAAATTAGCCATGCGCTGAATTTGAAAACACTGTCAAAATCGCTTCTGCTGCTGACGGCTGGGCTGCTCTTTCTATCCTTGTGCTGCCTGACTGTAAAACTGGCCGCCCGCTTTCTGACAGGATGGCAGGAACGGTTTCTTCAGATTTCAAGGCGTTTTATCGGGCTGGAACTCTTTTTTCTGATCTTTGTGATCCTCTCTCTTTTTCTCTGGTATATTTTGGACTATTGCTCTCTCTTGGTGAAACGGCTGGAAGAATGGTCCGCTTTTTTGACGATCCTGCCGCTTCTCTTTCTTCTTATGGAGGCAGCCTATCTGTTTCTATTTCTCAAAACCATATCCATACGAGAAAAAATGTCCATGGCAGAGAACGATAAAAACCTCCTCTCCGCCTACAATGCGGAACTGGAAGACACCATGGACAGCATGCATGAGATCCGGCACGACGCCAAAAATTTGTTGTTGACTATGGGTGGTTTTGTCGAACAAAGCAGCGATGTGCAGATGAAAGAATTCTATCAAAAAAATATTGTTCCGTTTATGGAAAATGCGCTGACCCGTTATGAACTGCAGAATAAACTAAAGCTTCTTGGGGACGATTGCCTAAAATCTTTTCTCTATTATAAAATAATGGAAAAAAACGAGAAGGGTATCCCCATCTCTCTAAAGATCTCCACCGCCGTTATCTCAGACATCAACTACGGCGATCTGATCCGGCTGCTTGGTATTCTGCTTGACAACGCAGCCGAGGAAGCGGCGTTGGCAGCCGGCTCGGTCCGTGTTTCCATCTCACAGGAAGAACATGGCCTTCGCTTCCGTATTGCCAACGATATCCGGCCAGAAAGCCGGATCCGAGGCGTCATTCCCGGCACCACCGACAAGGGGTTGGGGCGCGGCAACGGCCTGCTCATCGCTCGGAAAATCATTGCCCGGTACGACAATCTTCTGCTGAACTCTTATTTTACCGAATCGGATTTCGTGCAGTCTCTGCTGATTGCCGGTGCGGCGTCACCCAGGTCAGGGCGATAAGGCCAACGCAGGATATACAAATTTTGCCTGAACGCACCCCCGCTCTGCCCGAACGCAGCCGCTCTTCCTGATTTCACGCAGCCTCTTCTGATTCCGGGCAAAAACCTTGCCTTCTCCTTTTCTATGCGCTAAAATCCGCTTATCGCAGAGGGAAGGAGATAATTGTCTTATGAAAATGCGAAGCCGTCTAGCCGTTGCCTTTGGCGCAAAAACCCGTTGCTTGATCCGCAGATGCCGTATGGGAAGCGGCGCTTCTCTGCCCGGCTCCCTGGCCCGGCGCATTGACCCGAATATTCTGCAGACGCTGTCTGGCCTCGTGAGGGATAAAATTATCGCCGTCACAGGCACCAATGGAAAAACTACTACCACCGCCCTTTTGTCCCATGTTTTAAGATCGCAGGGAAAGACGGTTCTCACCAACCAGACCGGAGCCAACATGCAAAACGGCGTGGTCTCTGCCTTTCTCCCTGCCGCTGAAAACAGAACCTCTCCGATCGACTATGCCTGCATCGAAATCGACGAGATGGACGCGCCGCAGATCTTTTCGCAGCTAAACCCGGACTGTATCCTGTTTACCAATCTGTCCAGGGACCAGCTAGACCGCTGCGGCGAGATCGACACGATCTGCCAAAAACTGAAAGAGGCCGCTGCACTGTCGCCAAAAGCCGCTCTGACTGTCAACTGCGACGATGCGCTTTTGACCGCTCTGGCGTTTTCTGCCTCCCCTTCCCCCTTCACATACGGTATTTCTTTACCGGTTTTTCCGGAGGCCGCCCGCTCTCTGATCTGCGAAAATATCTTCTGCCCCTGCTGCGGGGAAAAGCTGTTCTACCAGCTCCGTCATTACGGCGGTCTGGGACTGTACCGCTGTCCGAACTGCGGCTTTGGCCGTCCTGAACCGAAGGAATCCGTCAGTCAAATTCATTTTCATCAGGGAATCTGCGATTTTGAACTGGACTGCCGTCCGATCCGCGCTCAGATTTCGTCCCCCTATCAAATCTACAATACGCTGGCCGCCTACGCCGCCCTGAAAGCTGTAAAAGCTCCGTTGGACGGTTTTGCCCAGGCTGTGAAAACCTTTGACTACGGAAACAACCGCGAAAACGTTTTTTTGATCCACAGTACCTGCGTGCAGCTCCATCTAGCCAAAAATCCTGTCAGTTTTCAGCAAAAACTGGCGCTTCTTCAGACGGACCCCCATCCCAAGGACATTCTGATTCTGATCAACGACAACGCGCCGGACGGCAGAGACGTCTCCTGGCTCTGGGACGTGGATTTCGGATGCCTAGCCTCGGTTCACGCCGTAACCATCACAGCCGGCGGCTCGCGCAGCCGCGACATGGGACTGCGCCTCAAATATGAGGACATCCCCTGCTCCGTTATCCCAAAGACAGAAGAAACCGCACAAGCCATCAAGGAAAAAACGCTCCGCGGCACCGGAAATCTCTACATTATCGTCAATTATTCCAATCTGTATCCGACATACAGCCTGCTGTCCCGATGGCAGGCGCATCAGAAAGGAGAGAATACGCTATGAAACTGACCATCGGACATCTCTATCCCGACCTCTTAAATCTCTACGGCGACCGCGGTAATCTTTTGTGTCTTGTCAAACGTCTGCAATGGCGGGGCATTGAGGCCGAAGTTGTGCCGCTGCCCTCCGACCGTCCGGTAGACTTTTCCCGCCTTGATCTGGTTCTGTTTGGAGGCGGCTCGGACAGAGAACAAGAATTAGCCTGCCGCCGCCTGCCTGCCATCCGCGCTGGTTTTCAAGCCTTTGTGGAAGATTACGGCGTCACTCTCGCCGTCTGCGGCGGATACCAGCTCATGGGCTTGCGCCTGCAGACTGCCCGCCAAAACCTGGAAGGCCTGGGCATTCTTGACATTGTCACAGCCTGGGAAGCACAGCGCCTGGTTCATGATATTGTCGTGGACAGTCCTCTGTTTTTAAGCCCTGTCACCGGCTTTGAAAATCACGGAGGACGCACTGATATCAAAAACGGAACGCCTCTTGGCCGGGTAGGCTATGGGATGGGAAATACCGGACGTTCGGGTTATGAGGGCCTGGTCTATAAGAATGTTATTGCCACCTATCTGCACGGTCCTCTCCTGCCAAAAAATCCCGAAGTCTGCGATTATTTGCTGGCACAGGCCCTGCGCCGCCGCTATGATTCGTTTCGCTGCCTTCTCCCTCTGCCGGATCAACTGGAGAAGCAGGCGAATACCGCTGCGGCAACACGCATTTTAAAAAAGCGTTATATATACCAGAAATCTCCCAATAATATCAGAAAATTTATCCATGATATCCCGTATAAATATTATTTTTATACAATTTAACTTCTTTTACTTTCTCTTATGAATTGACTTTCTCACTTTTTACTGATACAATCATTTTTAAATGTTTAAAACTATCTATAAATCCAGAAAAAGGAGAAATTAAGTTTTTAAAATGCAAAAAGAAGAAAATAAAACACAAAATCCAACTCTGGTTTCTCTTGATTCCAGCCGGCTGCGCCAGGCCAGACTCCGGTGTGAAATCACCATAGAGGAAGCTGCTCGCCAAACTTCCCTCAACAAAATGACGCTGCAGCGCTATGAGAGCGGCGATATCCGCGCTACCTCTCCAGACCGCCTGCTTCGACTGGCCAATCTCTACAACGTTTCCCCCGCCTGGCTGACAGGCATTGCCGCCGGACAGGAATTTCTCTCCGCTTCCGAACAGCTTCTTCTTTCTCCGGACCTTTCCCTGCCTCCCTCCCGCCTCGGCCCGCGCCTTCTTGCCTGTCTGCAGTTCTTTTCCAAAAAAAACAGTGCCGGACAAGCATAATAAAAAGTGCTGCAGCAGGCTGTGTTCTAACAACTGGCCGCCGCAATCGTTTGGATTGCGGCGGCCAAATTGTGTCAACCAGCTTTGTACAGCACCCTCTCAAAAAAATAGTCTGAAAGGTCAGCGGTCTTCGATTTTCACATAATCGCGCCGGTCACACACGCTGGTGTAAGCCGGGCGGATGATTTTCTCGGCGCTGACAATCTCCTCGAGGCGGTGAGCGCTCCACCCTACGATACGCGCCACAGCAAACATGGGCGTGTACAGCCCCAGCGGCAGATCCAGCATACTGTAGACAAAACCGCTGTAGAAGTCCACGTTGGTGTTGACGCCTTTATACATGCGGCGCTTGCGGCTGATAATCTGCGGCGCCAAACGCTCCACCGCCGCATACAGCTCAAATTCGTCGCTGCGGCCTTTCTCCTCGGCCAGACGGCTCACAAAACTCTTAAATGTCTCCGCACGAGGGTCCGAGACGGAATAGACTGCATGACCCACGCCGTAGATCAGCCCGCTGCGGTCAAACTCTTCCTTCTGCAGCACACGAGTCAGATATGCCTCCACCTCTTCGTCATCGTTCCAGTTATGTACCTTTCCCTTCATGTCTTCAAACATCTGAACCACTTTAATATTGGCGCCGCCGTGGCGAGGTCCCTTTAAGGAAGCCAGCGCTGCCGCCACCACCGAGTAGGTATCCGTTCCTGAGGAAGTCACCACGCGGGTTGTAAAGGAAGAGTTATTGCCGCCTCCGTGTTCCATATGGAGAATCAGAGCCAGATCCAGCACCGCGGCCTCAAACGGCGTGTAAGACTGATCCGGACGCAGCATCGCCAGAATGTTCTCCGCCGTGGACAGCTCCGGCTGCGGATTATGCAGATACAGACTGTTGCCGTTGCTGTGGCTGTATGCCTGATAGCTGTAGACAGCCAGCATGGGAAACTGGCTGATCAGATTCAAACATTGACGCATGACGTTGGGAATGGAGGTATCCTCCGCCGCCTCGTCATACGAATAGAGTGTCAATACGCTTTTTGCCAGATTGATCATAATATCTTTGCTGGGCGCCTTCATAATCACATCGCGGACAAAATTCTGCGGCAGCGTCCGCCGCTCTCCCAGCTCCCTGGTAAAATCGGCCAACTCCTGCGTGGTGGGCAGTTCTCCGATCAGAAGCAGATAAGCCGCCTCCTCAAATCCGAATCGGCCCTCCGCCCGGCAGTTGCCGACCAGATCCTTCACATCATAAC
This sequence comes from uncultured Lachnospiraceae bacterium, assembly GCA_910586125.1. Taxonomy (GTDB): domain Bacteria; phylum Bacillota; class Clostridia; order Lachnospirales; family Lachnospiraceae; genus RGIG7193. The sequence goes on from CAJUHP010000015.1 coordinate 55,596, forward strand.
CGCGGTAAAACAGCCGTCCCGGACAGGGAACCAACTCCCCATCCACCTTTTTTTTGGCATAAACCTCTGAAATATTGGTTAAACCGGCCAGAACGCCTTTTCCGTTCAGATCGCGCAGTCCCCGCATCACCTGATGTTCTCCGTACAATTCCGGTGCGACACGGTCCCTATCCTCGCATATCGCCGATAATTTTTCTACTTGAGGGGTAATTTTAAAAATCATGTCTTCCATAGGCATTTTCTCCTTTTTCTGTTCTTCTGCAATCCTGTGACATTGGCCGGGACGGCCCGATTCGATTTAGAAATTCAGATTCGTACTGCGCAGTACCTGGAACTGAAAAACGTGGGCTGAAGGCCAGCTTGCCTTGCAACCCACTTCCTATTTTGTATTATACCGGAAAATCGATACTTTTTCAACCGGCTTTTTGATTAACTATGTTAAATTTTCGTGAACAGATGGTGAGATCTGTGCCAAAACAATGGCAACCGCCATCAAAACACACCCGATTATCTCTCGAGACGACAGGTTCTGTTTCAGCAGGATCCACCCCGCCAGCACGGAAAACAGGGATTCCATGCTAAGAATCAGAGACGCCGTCACCGGGTCCAATCCCTTCTGCCCGATAACCTGCAGGGTATAACCTACGCCGCAGGACAGCACGCCGGCGTACAAAACCGGGGCCCAGGCCGACATGACCGCAGCCGGCTCCGGTCTTTCCCACAAAAGAGCTGGGATAAGTGCCAGAATCCCGCAGACAAAAAATTGGATGCACGACAATTTTACTCCGTCACACCGGGGAGAAAAGCGGTCAATCAGCAAAATATGAACGGAAAAAAGCAGCGCGCCAAGCAGCACAAACAAATCGCCGGGATTCACCGAAAAACTTTCTGTCATACACAAAAAATATAATCCTGCCGCCGCCAGCCCCACGCTGATCCACAATAGCTTCCCGGTCGGTTTCTTCATAAAGATTCCCAGCACCGGAACGATCACAATATACAGCGCCGTAATAAATCCGGCCTTTCCCACCGTGGTATACAAAATGCCAATCTGCTGAAGGCTGCTTGCCGCACAGAGAACCACGCCGCACCAAATGCCTCCAATAATCAGCTCTCTGCGGCTTTGCGCTTTCCCCTTGTCCGTTATCGGATTCTTTTGCCTGCCGCTTCTCTCTCTTTTTCCCAGAAGGATCAGGGGAAGGAGTGCCAGACCTCCCAGGATGGAACGCACGCCATTAAAGGTAAAGGGACCCACATACTCCATACCTGCGCTCTGCGCCACAAAAGCCACGCCCCAGATCAGAGCCGTAAGCGCCAAAAGCGCGGAGTTTCTTATCTGCTCCCGCTTCATTCCCGCCCGTTCCAGCAATACGTACACAGTTCACACTCCGGCAAACCGATTGACTCCACCAGCATGTCCAGGCTAGGGAATTTCAGGCTGGTAAAGTGCATCTCCCGGCGAATTTCCTCCACCATAGCCGTATACTCCGGTGTGGATGAATCGGTGTAAAGGCGCAGGCGTTCTTGTGTGGGTACGCCGCCCTCCAATTTTACAATACATCGCCTGGTGATCAGATCCATATCGGATGTAGAGCGTGAAAAATTGATATACTTACAGCCATATAAAATCGGCGGGCAGGCCGGGCGCACATGTACCTCCTTTGCGCCGCTCTCGTAGAGAAAATCTACGGTCTCCCGAAGCTGCGTCCCGCGGACGATGGAATCATCAATAAATAAAAGCTTCTTATGACGGATCAAGTCATGTACTGGAATCAGCTTCATATGAGCGACCAGATTGCGCATGGACTGATTCTGCGGCATAAAGCTGCGGGACCAGGTAGGCGTATATTTCATAAAAGGGCGGTGAAACGGAACGCCGGAAGCATTGGCATAGCCGATGGCGGCCGCCAGACCAGAATCGGGAATTCCCCCGACGCTGTCGATCTCCATCGCGTCTGCCGCGTCTTCTTTTGCCATCAGCGCTCCGCAGTGATAGCGGGAGGCTTCCACATTGATCCCCTCATAGGTGGCGGTAGGATATCCATAGTAGGTCCATAAAAACGAGCAGACGCGCTTTTTCTTTCCGGCCGGCTGCAGATCTGTCACCTCGCCTTCCCGCGACAGATAGACTACCTCACCAGGACCCAACTCCCGGATTGTGCGGTATCCCAGATTCATATAGGCATGGGATTCAAAAGAGGCACAGAGACTGCCGTCCTCCTTCTGCCCTATGATGAGAGGCGTTCTTCCCAAATAATCTCTGGCGGCATAGAGACCGCCCGCGTCTGCCAGAAGAAGCGTCAGAGAGCCGTCAATTTTTTTCTGAGCATGGCGGATTCCCTCCGCCACGGACTTTTTCTGATTGATTAGGGCCGCCGCAAGCTCCGTCGGGTTGATCCGGTTTCCGCTCAGCTCCAGAAACTGCGTCCGGCCGCCGGCAAACGCCTCCTCGGCCAGCTCCTCTAAGTTATTGATCCGCCCTACGGTGGTGATGGCAAAATGACCCAGCCGGGAACGGATAATCAGAGGCTGCGGCTCCGTATCGCTGATGCATCCCAGCCCTACACGGCCGTGCATCTTCGCCGCATCGTCCTCGAATTTGGTGCGGAACTGGGCATTCTCAATGCTGTGTATGGCCCGGTCAAAACCTTTTTCGGTGTAGACAGCCATACCGCCCCGATGCGTTCCCAGATGAGAATGATAATCAATGCCGAAAAAGAGATCCATAACACAATCTCCTTTGGATGCAACTCCAAAAATACCGCCCATGACAAGCGTCCTCCTTATTATTCATCGCCGGCCCATCTCGCCGGCAATCTGTTTTTTACACGGAAAAAAGTAGACGGAAGGGGATATCGCATCCTTGCGACAAACCCTCCCATCTACTTTTATGTGTCTCGCACATTAGTTGTATTTACGTTTCCTGGCAGCTTCCGACTTCTTTTTGCGTCTTACGCTGGGTTTCTCGTAATGCTCGCGCTTACGGATCTCCTGCTGAATGCCTGCCTTTGCACAATTCCTCTTGAATCTGCGCAGTGCGCTATCCAAGCTCTCGTTCTCTTTAACGATTACGTTTGACATAGACTCACCTGACCTCCCCTCCAGCTGTATTTGTGCATATACAACTGTGGGTATATTTTAGCACACTCCCAATTATACCATCTTTTTGGGATTCGTCAATGGGTTTTGTAAATTTTTTTCCAACCAGCAGTTTTTATGAGAGCTGCTGCCCGCAGACTTCATAGACGGTTTCCAACGCCTTGGCTATTCCCGCCGGATTTTTTCCGCCGGCCTGGGCCATATTCGGCCGTCCGCCGCCTCCTCCTCCCACGCAGGCTGCCGCCGCCTTGATCAGATTTCCCGCATGAGCGCCTTTTCCAATCGCGCCTTCTGTGGCCGCCGCCATGAGATTTACCTTGCCGTCCTGCGTGCTCGCCAGCACCACAACGCTGTCGCCCAGCTTCTCCTTCATCTGATCGCCCAGACTGCGCAGGCCGTTCATATCCACGCCCTCCACCGAGGCCGCTAAAACCTTTACGCCGTTTATCTCTCTGACCTGGCTCAAGATATCCCCGGCTGCGTCCTTTGCCAAACGGTCCTTTAGCTTCTCGTTCTCTGCTTTCACGGACCGAAGCTCCTCGAGAAGGCTCTCAACCCGCTTGGGAAGCTGATGGACATCCGAGCGGGTGAGATGCGCCAGATCGGATAGCTCCTGCTCCAATTTGCTGTAATAGTCAAACACGCCCTGACCTGTCAGCGCCTCAATACGCCTCACTCCGGCCGCGATGCCGGCTTCGGACAGAATCTTGAAGCATGTGATCACGCCGGTGTTCTTGACATGGGTTCCTCCGCACAGCTCCCTGGAAAAGCCTTCCACGCTGACCACACGGACTTCCTCGCCATACTTTTCTCCAAAAAGCGCCATCGCGCCGGTCTTTCTTGCCTCGTCGATACCCATGATCTGCGTCTCAACCGGCAGCGCGGCAGCAATCTTTTGATTGACGAGCTCCTCTACCGCCTGCAGTTCTTCCGGCGTCATAGCCGAAAAATGTGTAAAGTCAAAACGCAGGCGATCCGGAGCCACCAGAGAACCGGCCTGCTCCACATGCGTGCCCAGAACCGTTCGAAGCGCTTTGTGCAGAAGATGCGTTGCGCTGTGGTTCTTGCACGTTAAACTTCTCTGTTTTTCGTCCACGGACAACGTCACGGTATCGCCCACCGAGAACATCCCAGCCGTCACCCGGCCCACATGTCCTGTTTTTCCGCCCTGCAGGTGAATGGTCTCCTCCACCTCAAAGCGGGCCGTCGCCGTCGTAATCACGCCGATGTCGCCGTTCTGGCCGCCCATGGTGCCATAAAACGGCGTCTCTCTTGTGAGAATGGTTCCCACATCGCCGTCCGTGAGCGCCTGCGTCAATTCCTCCGCCGTCGTCAGCACCAAAATCTCGGATTCCTTCTGCAGGGTGTCATAGCCGACAAACTGTGTCGTAAGCGCCGGGTCAATGGACTGATATACGGTTACGTCCGCTCCCATATAATTGGTGGCCTTGCGCGCCTTTCTGGCGGTCTGGCGCTGTTTTTCCATACAGGCGGCAAAGCCCTCCTCATCCAGCGACAGCCCTTTCTCCTCCAGAATCTCACGGGTCAGATCCACAGGGAAACCATAGGTATCATACAGCTTGAACGTATTTTCACCGGACAGCGTCACAGAACCGGCCGCCGCCATCTCTTCCTCCATCTGGGCCAGAATGCTCAGACCCTGATCAATCGTTTTGTTAAACTTGTCCTCCTCTTCGCTGAGAACCTTGAAAATCATGGCCTTTTTCTCTTCCAGCTCGGGATAGCCGTCCTTGGACAGCGCAATCACTGTCCCGCTGAGCTCTGCCAGGAAGCTTCCCTCTATTCCCAGAATCCGTCCGTGGCGGGCGGCGCGGCGCAGAAGACGGCGCAGCACATATCCCCTGCCTTCATTGGAGGGCATAATACCGTCGGAAATCATAAACGTGCAGGACTTGATATGATCTGTCACAATGCGCAGAGACACATCCGTCTGATGATCCTTCTGATACGCGGTATGCGCCAGAGCGCAGACCCGGTCAAGAAGAGCCTTGTTGGTATCCACGGTAAACAGAGAGTCTACATCCTGCACCACCACAGCCAGGCGTTCCAGGCCCATTCCGGTATCAATATTCTTCTGCTTCAGCTCGCTGTAATGGCCCTTTCCATCGTTATCAAACTGGCTGAAGACGTTATTCCACACCTCGATATAGCGGTCGCACTCACAGCCCACGGTGCAGTCCGGCTTCCCGCAGCCGTACTTCTCCCCCCGGTCGTAATAGATTTCTGAGCAGGGACCGCAGGGGCCGGAGCCATGCTCCCAGAAATTGTCCTCCTTGCCGAAACGGAAAATTTTCTCCTCCGGTATGCCGATCTTATCGCGCCACAGTGCAAACGCCTCGTCATCGTCCACATAGACCGACGGATACAGCCGATCCGCCTCCAGACCCACAACCTCGGTCAAAAACTCCCAGGACCAGCAGATCGCTTCCTCTTTAAAGTAGTCTCCGAAAGAAAAATTCCCCAGCATCTCGAAGAAGGTACCGTGCCGTGCCGTCTTGCCGATGTTCTCAATATCGCCGGTACGAATGCACTTCTGACAGGTACATACCCGGCGGCGGGGCGGAATCTCCTGCCCGGTGAAATACGGCTTTAAGGGCGCCATACCCGAATTAATCAGCAGCAAGCTGTTATCATTATGGGGCACTAGGGAAAAGCTCTTCATCGCCAGATGCCCCTTGCTCTCAAAGAATTCCAGAAACATTCTCCGCAGTTCATTTACACCATATTTTTTCACGGTTTTGTCCTCCCTCCGATTTTCCATAAGCCTTATCTTAGCACGGAAATGCAGGGTTGACAAGGGGTTTCTTCCCGCTTCCTGCCCATCCTTGCCAAAGGATCGTCCCTCGCTGGGGAACGCATACAAAAAGAGCCGCAGCAATTTTTGTTATTCGATAGATTTTGAGTCGTTCCAAAAACCATCTCCTTCAAATAATTGTGTTTTTCGCATATTTTTCAGAATATTGCGTTTTCCAGTTATAATCTATACTAAGATCACATGTATTTATGACCAAAGAAAGGAAACAAGCCATGATTGGTGAACGCCTGAGCGATCTCCGCAAAGATAAAGGCCTGACTCAGCAGGAGCTGGCTGATATTCTGCATCTGACCAAGTATAATATCTCCGCCTATGAGCGTGAAGCCAACGAAGCTCCCGACAATGTAAAAATTGCCATGGCCCAGTATTTCGGTGTATCCGTTGACTATCTTTTGGGGCTGACAGACAAACCTAACGCTTATGAAAAGCCCGGCAGCCGTATTCCGATCAATAAAAAACTCCCTCCTGAAGTCCGTGACCTGATGGAGTGCCTGAAACGCCTGGTCGCTTTTGCCACAGCCGCAAATCCGCAGTATGTCTATCAGGAAATCCAGCAGATGATAAATGCCATGCTGACCATACAGGCCAATTCTCCCGCTGCTCTTGAGACAGACGCAGGGTCTGCTGCCGGCAGCAAAACGGCTTCCGGCGAACATATTTCCACGGAGGAGAATGTCTCCCAGGAAAACGAATCCGTTCTGGGTGCCGAGGACGGATCCATAGATGTTTCTGCGAAATGAATAAAATGAATGAATGGAACAAAGGCCAAAAAGCGCCTTTGTTCCAATATTCTCTGTCGATCAAACAGGAGCCTTCCGCAAAAAAAATCATTTTTTTTAAATTTGTAATTGACAGATCCGTTTTTTCATGATATATTATTCAAGGCATCGAGGCGTGGCTCAGTTTGGTAGAGCGCCGTGTTCGGGACGCGGAGGCCGCAAGTTCGAATCTTGTCGCCTCGACTCGATTTTAATCGAATAATTGCTGCATGGCTCGTTGGTCAAGGGGTTAAGACGTCGCCCTCTCACGGCGAAAACATGGGTTCGATTCCCGTACGAGCTGCTGAAAAGGCTCGGACAAGAGATTTTGTCCGAGTCTTTTGCTGTATCATGCCGCTCCAACTCTTTCTTTTGCCACGTTTGCGCTGTCACAAATTTAAGCAGAACGTATCATTGACTTTCTGCTCGATCATATTCTTCTTCCGTATAACCGTATAACAAAATCTGCTCTCTCGAAGCGCCCGCTTTCCTCATCCTTTTTATGGCGTCCAAACGCTCTTTCTCTTTTCCTTTTTCGATTCCTTTTTCGATTCCCTTTTTGATTCCTTTTTCCATTCCCTTTTCCATTCCTCTGGCTTCAATACATTCCGACAGATTGCACATAGTCTGTATCCTCCCTTCCAGTTCTGTTGTCATTATCATTCCATATTCTTTTGTGAGTATACGCTTTTTTTCCTCCGCATCCATATGACAAAGCAGCTTTTCAAGCATAGCTGTGATAATTGTATCCTTAAAGCTACGGCAGAGATCACTCTGTTAATAGTATATCGGATTTACCTACCAGGGTCAATGATTTCATGATGTTTTCATTTCATGGACAGCTTGTACATGACAAACCTTGTGATCTATGCTACAATATTCTTTAACCGGTATCGTTACCGAAAAGAAAACGCCAGATCCGGGAGGATATTATGGACGGAAAAAGCCGCAGGCAGGAAATCATTCACATTTTGTTGCAGGCAGATCAGCCGGTATCCGGCAGCACGCTGGCAGGAAAGCTAGGCGTCAGCCGACAGGTCATTGTGCAGGACATTGCCCTGCTTCGCACCAAACGGCCGATTCTGGCTACCGCTTCCGGCTATCTCCTCTATGACGCCCGCCCCGTCTGCCGCCGGGTCTATCTCGTCAGACATACCAACCAGGAAATTCTTGATGAACTGACGGCAATCGTAGCTTTGGGAGGAAAGATTTTGGATGTGATTGTAGAACACGATGTCTACGGGCAGCTTCGGGCCGATCTAAATCTGACTACCCTGCGGGATGTGGAACATTTTTGCAGGCTCTTAGCCGCGAGCAGTTCCGGACCGCTTTTTCCCATTTCCGCCGGAATCCATCTTCATACCGTGGAAGCCGCCTCCGAACAAATACTGGACCAGATTGAAGAAACCCTTCAGGAACGAGGTTATCTGCTGACAGAAACGGCTCCATAACCGGAAAGAAAAAAGAAACCATAAAATACGATTGCCGTAGAAAGGATATCAGCCATGCAAACGATTGACGCTTCTTACTCTTCGATTCCCTCCGCTGCTTCCGCCCGTATTGTCACTGTGTCCGCCTCCCGCACCTATGACGTGATCGTCGGCCAAAACCTTCTGGCTGATGCCGGACGGTATCTTCGCCGGGTCGTTTCGCCTGCCTCGGCCGTCATTGTGGCTGACAACTGCGTGGCGCCTCTGTACAGCCATATTGTGGCGGCCTCCCTAGAAGCCGAGGGGATACGAGTCCTGCCATACGTTTTTCCCCAGGGAGAAGCCTCCAAAAATCCCAACGAACTGTTTCGGCTGCTGGAATTTCTGGCCGAAAACGCCGTTACCCGAACCGATCTTATCATCGCTCTGGGGGGCGGCGTCACCGGAGATCTGACGGGCTTTGCCGCCTCCATCTACCTGCGCGGCACCGCTTTTGTCCAGATTCCCACCTCCCTCTTAGCCGCGGTCGATTCCTCCGTCGGCGGCAAAACCGCCGTCAATTTAGAGGCCGGAAAAAATCTGGCCGGCTCATTTTTTCAGCCTCATCTGGTACTCTGCGATACCGATACCCTCGCCACTCTGCCCAGTCGCGAGTTTGCCTGCGGCATGGCGGAAGTAATCAAATACGGCGTACTATCCGACGCCGCTCTGTTTCAGCTTCTGGAGCAGGAGGATGCCAGAAACCATCTGGATTCTGTCATCAGCCGCTGCGTGGCCATCAAAAAAGATCTGGTTATGGCTGACGAGTTTGACACCGGTTCCCGCCAGCTCCTAAATCTTGGACATACGCTGGGCCACGCTGTCGAAAAATACAGCCATTTCCAGATCAGCCACGGTCAGGCCGTCGCGATCGGACTGTCCGCCGTCGCGCGCTGCGCCTACGCCGCAGGGCTGACCAAGGAGGATTGCGCCGGGCGCATCGAATCCGTTCTGACCCGCTATGGCCTGCCTGTTCATTGCGATTATCCCATCCGGGAACTGTGTCAGATTATCCTAAAAGATAAAAAGCGAACCGGGGAGACTATCCGTCTGGCCATCCCCCGGCGTATCGGCGATACGTTCCTCTATTCTATGCCGGTGAACGGTTTGGAAGAATTTTTCTCGCACACCAATGTCTGAGCATATATTTTTTGCCGCGGACAACGTTAGAATCACCTGCGGCGCGCAGTTTTTGCACTAAAAAAAGAGCATCCGCTCAAAACATGCTTTGGGCCGGATGCTTCTTCTGTTTTTCAGACGTCCACCGCCTTTAAAATCAACTGACAATTTCCATAATCAGGCAAAACGATAATGGCCTGCTCCTCGCTGCTATTTCGGGACAGGCGTCCGTTGGTCATATCCGCCAGACGGCGAAACGCCCGTTTTGTATCCTCTGCCTCCAGTTCCAGCGACGTGATATACTGCATAATATCATACCGCTCTTCACGGGGAAGTTTTTTCTTTGTCGTAAATTCTTCAATTTCAAATCTGTATTTCACCGCACAACCCCTCCTGCCATACACATGCCCTGTTATTGTAAATCCTGTCCGTATAAAAAGCAAGTACTTATTCAAAAAAAGCGGAATAAACGGGAAGTTCTTTTCCTGTCTTTCTATAAGACTGCAATTTTTCCCGAATCCGCATCAGAAGAGTTTTTTCCTCATAGATTTCGTAACGGGAAATCCGAAGAGCGACCGCCGTATTTTCCAAAATTGCGGTATAGAGCTCCCGATAATTCCAAATCTTGTTTTTAAACAAGCGGCGGCCGGCCTCCGGCAGCAGCTCTTCATGGATCCGGCGCAGATCCGTCAGGCTCTCCGACCGCCGGCCTCCTAAAACCAGCCCTGGCATTCGTTCCGCCTGCCGCCTTGTCTCTTCGTACTGCCGCTCTTTTTCCACGGCCAAATACACAAACGCCATCTTCTGCAGACGATCATACGCTTCTTTTTCCGTCAGCTCCATATCCAGATAGTATTCGTTCCCTGCCAGACCGTAAAGCATTCGTTTCGCATCAAAATATCCCAGTTTGATATTTCTGCGGCTGCGGGCGCTGTCAAATTCCAGGATACCCCCCAGATTCCGACGGGGCGCTACATCGATCACATGAACCTCCTCCGGAATGCGGATCCGTTTCTCCACACCGAATCCAAAGATGCGCAGCACAATTATATCCCGGTATCCCCGGTTGATCAGAGAGTCCAGAGGCACCCGATCCGAGACGCCGCCGTCAATGTAGCGTTTGCCGTGCAGCCTCTCGCTCTTGAAAGCGGGCAGATACGCGCTGGCCAGCAGCATGTCCGCAATCAGTCCTTCTGGAATCTCCTTTGCGCTGACGTCGATTAACTGCCGGTCCGAGAGAGAATAGGTCAAAATATAAAAATCCATAGGCGACTGTCGAATCACGGTTTCATCGCAGACTCTGGCAATCAGATTCTTTAACGGCGTTACGTCCATCCCATGTTCCCGGATCACGCGCAGCCCATCCTGAATCAGCGCGTTCCAGTCAATATTTTTCAAATCTCCGCGGATAACCGAATCCATTCTGTCGTCATCCACATCCATAATCTGAGAATAGGAAATATTCTCCCAGATTTCCTCCGCCAGCTCCGGATTGTCCATACAGATCAGCGCTCCGTTTAAAGCTCCCACCGAGACACCGGATAAGCCCCGAATCTTTACGCCTTCTTCCCGAAGCGCCTTCCATGCGCCGATCTGATAGGCTCCCTTCGCGCCTCCCCCCTCCAGAACCAGACCGTATTCCCTGGATAAATCAAACTGCAGTTTCATTGTCAACCTTTCTTCTTTTATAAAATATAACATGCTCATGCAGACGTTCCATGTGATGCACTTTATAAATAAAGGTATAACATATTACAGGACAAATGTCACGATCATTTGTTCTATCTTTGAATGCGTTAAGCAAAATGTTACCATTTCTTAACACAAATGTAAAGTATCCCTTCTTGTATGCAATCCATTTTTTCTTTATAATGATAAAAAATGACACTTTTGCAGGAAACATCCTGTTTTCCGCGATATCACATAGATACCGGTATCACAAATGAAGGGATACATACCACATGAATTTGTTTAATATAGATTCCAGAAGAACCATTTTAAGGGGAGCTGTCACATTCTGCGCGGCTTCCTTCCTTTGTGCCTGCACACAGGTTTCCGCTCCCCATCCGGATTCGATGCAGGAAACATTTTTCCCCGAACTTACTACTTTTGTAGAATCCGAACAAGAGACAACCGCCGCACCTGATGAGTCTCCCTTTTCCCCGGAAATTCCTACGACGTCAGGGCGTCCTCTTGAAACGGCAGATCTGACTTCTTTTACCACAGAATCTGCTGTCACGATCACCAGTCGGGAAGGGATGCTGGGCGACTACAGTTTTATCGAGTGCAACGAAACGCAGCTTTTCGGTGATTATTCCATAGCCCAAGCCTCCTGCGGCGGAGAATCCTACTTGATGCTCTATCAGGAAGACATCGCTCTTCTGGCAACGGAAGACGGGGAAGATGCCATGCTCTTTTATAATGGCCGCCGGCTTGCGCTGCCCTTTCCCTGCTATTTTTATATGGGCAGCAGCCTGCTTCGGCTATATGAAGGCGATTTCAACGGCAGCGGCTCCAGACAGCTCGCCCTTGTCGTTCCAATGGCAACGGGAAGCGGCGTCGATGTCGAAGCCCTGCATCTCATTGATCTGGACGCTATGGTGATCTTAAAGGACAACACACAGACTGCGGAAAGCCGGGAAAAGATCTATGCTCTCTTTGAAGAACATTTTGCCGAAATCGGGATGACGCGCGAATACTATCTCTTCAACTATGTGCGCTACCGCATTCAGGGCAACGAGATTTTTGTTGAATACGGAGCCTGCGATGCGGATGATATCTATCTAAGCTTTCTGAAGGGCCGCCTTTCCTTCCCGGACGGAATCGGTACGTTGCACCCTTCCCCTGTTTTTGCGGACGAAGACAGCGCTTTGGATTAAGCTATTTGTAATCCTACAGCTATTATTTTCCTCTTGCCAAAACAAGATTCCAGTGATAAAATCGTGCTGGGGATAAGGATATCCCATACGTGCTGGGCGAGTACATGGCACAAACTACACTATAGGATAAAGAGGAAACGAACATGCTATCTTACAAAATGTTGCACGAACTGCTCTCACAGATAGTAAACTACGGAGTCATTTTTTTTGAAGCCGCCGGCATTTCTATTCTTTTGTTTTCCGGTCTTCGGGGGTTCTACCACTACTGGACGAAAAACCGGCGTACCCATCTGGAACTGGCACATGGCATGTCCATGGCTCTAGGCTTTATGCTGGGCGGCGAGATTCTGCGCACGGTTACTTCGGAGGGTTGGAAATCCAGCTTAAACATCGGCCTTCTGATCATTCTGCGCGCTTCCATGACATTGCTGCTCCACTGGGAAGCCAAAGCCGAGCAGAAAGAGCTGGAGGAGGAAGAACAAAAGGAAGAACACCTTTCTCATTCCCAGACCAATAAATCCTGATCAAAAATCGTCCAGGGCGGATACCAAACCGCCCTGTTTTTTTATGCATACGGAAAGGAAATAGGCTGCGAAAGCTGCCCGCGTCCGGCGCGCGAGCGGGGAGAATGAGGAATCTTCTCTGCTCGATGGAAAAAACCGGATTTTCTATGTTCAAAACAGTAAAGATCCGTTATAATACACAAGAGGGTTGTTACCCGAAACCTTTTTGAAAGGATGTGAATCCCATGCTGTATATCGGCATCGATCTGGGGACCTCCGCCTGCAAATTTCTGCTGACGGACACAGACGGCACGGTAAAAAGAACCGTTACGGAGGAGTATCCCCTCTCTTTTCCTCATCCCGGCTGGAGCGAACAAGAGCCGTCCGACTGGTGGAATGCCTGCCTGAATGGCATCCCCAAATTGCTGGATGGATTCGACTGCTCTCTGGTGCGGGGCATCGCCGCCGGCGGACAGATGCATGGTCTGGTTGCTCTGGATGACAGCGGCCGCGTTCTGCGTCCGGCCATTTTGTGGAACGACGGCCGCACAGGCGAGGAAGTCACCTATCTGAACGACATGATTGGCCGGGATATCTTAAGCGCCCGCACGGCCAACATTGCCTTCGCCGGCTTTACGGCGCCGAAACTTCTGTGGATGCGCCGCTGCGAACCGGAGCTCTTTGCCCGCATCGCCCGGATTATGCTGCCCAAGGACTATCTGGTTTACCGGCTCACCGGCGTTTGTTCCACCGATTATTCCGATGCGTCCGGCACGCTCCTGCTGGATGTGAAAAATCGGGTCTGGTCCCCGGAAATGCTCAGCCTCTGCGGGCTGAAGCAGGAGCAGCTTCCCCAGCTTCATGAAAGTTTTTCTCCGGTGGGAACATTGCTGCCGGCAGTCGCCGCAGCCCTGGGACTGCCGGAGCATGTAACCGTCTGCGCCGGCGCCGGCGACAATGCGGCGGCGGCGGTGGGAACCGGAACCGTCGGGGACGGCGGCTGCAACATCTCTTTAGGAACCTCTGGCACCATCTTTATCTCTTCCGAGAGCTTCGGCGTCGATCCGCACAACGCCCTTCACAGTTTTGCCCATGCCGACGGGGGATATCACCTTATGGGCTGCATGCTGTCAGCGGCAAGCTGCAACAAATGGTTCTGCGAATCCATTCTTCACACGGACGGCTATGCCAGGGAACAGGAAGCCATAAAAACCGAACGGCTGGGAAGAAACCCTGTTTACTTTCTCCCCTACTTGATGGGAGAGCGAAGCCCTGTCAATGATACCAACGCCCGAGGAACTTTTATCGGCATGACTATGGATACCAGCCGCGCCGATCTGGTACAGGCTGTGCTGGAGGGCGTCGCTTTTGCCATTCGGGACAGCTTTGAAGTGGCAAAAAATCTGAACATTCCGATCCCCCGGTCGAATATCTGCGGAGGCGGCAGCCGCTCCCCTCTGTGGAAAACGATTCTGGCGAATGTTCTGGGAATCCCGCTCGATATCGTAAAAACGGAACAGGGACCCGGCTATGGAGCTGCTCTTTTAGCTATGGTGGGCTGCGGGGAATTCGCTTCGGTTTCGGAGGCGGCCAAAGCTCTCGTCGAAGTAAAAGACACGGTACGGCCAGACCCCGATCTGACGGCCCGGTACGAAGAAAAATACCGTCGTTTCCGGGAAATTTATCCGGCCTGCCGCGAGCTTTTTCCGAAACTTTTGTAAGATCTAAAATTCTTTTTTCATACCATCCAAAGGAGCAAAAACAATGAAAATTCTTCCTATAACCGCGCCACAATTCAAGCTCTATGGACAGATTCTTGACGGGTATGACACCGCCGCCCTGCAAAAAGCTATGCTCGCCATCCCTCTGCCCGAAACCGGAACCGCCTATCAGCCGTCTATCCCCGATCTCGAAGCCTGCGCTATATACGGCGAACTGCAAAATCGTGCCTGGGGCGGTATGCCCATCCAAATCGGCATGTGCTGGGGCCGCAATACCCGCTTAAACTGCCTGGAATACCACAGAAACAGTGAAATCAATATCGGAACCCACGATTTTATTCTGCTTTTGGCCAGGCAGGATCAGATCATCGACGGCAGACTGGATACCGATTCTGTTGCGGCATTTCGGGTTCCTGCGGGTATTTTAGTGGAAATCTATGCCACCGCTCTGCACTACGCGCCCTGTCATGCCTGTGAAAACGACGGTTTCCGCACCGCCGTCGTGCTTCCAAGAGGCACAAATACCGACAAACCCGCCATCGCCTCCGGCAATGAGGAGGATCGCCGCCTGCGCGCCTGCAACAAATGGCTTTTAGCACACCCGGAGGCTCCCGAAGCAGACCAGGGCGCTTATATCGGGCTTTACGGCACGAATATTGATCTAAGCAAACAATAAATAAAAGGAGGATACAATCATGATTACCAACATTCCCGAAGTAAAACTGGGGGTGATCGCCGTCAGCCGCGGCTGCTTCCCTCTGTCCCTCTCTGCCAGGAGAAGAGAAGCGGTCTGTAAGGCTTACGGCGAAGGACTCTATGAATGCCCCGTCACCGTGGAAAATGAACTGGACGCCCGCAAGGCTATTGAGGACATCCAAAAAGCCGGCGTCAACGCCCTGGTGGTTTTCCTGGGCAATTTCGGCCCGGAAACGCCGGAAACGCTTCTGGCCGACTGGTTTGACGGCCCCATCATGTATGCGGCGGCGGCCGAGGGCGACGGAGATCTGCACGACGGCCGGGGCGACGCCTTCTGCGGAATGCTGAACTGCTCCTACAACTTGGGGCTGCGCGGCCGGACCGCCTACATACCGGAATATCCTGTTGGTACGGCGGCCGAAGTGGCTGTTATGATTCGAGACTTTCTTCCCATCGCCAGAGCCATCTTGGGTCTCAAAGGTCTGAAAATTATCGCCTTTGGTCCTCGTCCTGACGACTTTCTGGCCTGCAATGCCCCGATCAAGGCTCTGTATGACCTGGGCGTTGCCGTGGAAGAAAACTCTGAGCTGGATCTTCTGGTTTCTTACAACAAACATGCCGGCGATCCGCGGATTCCGGAAAAAATCGCGCAGATGGAGGCCGAGCTGGGAAGCGATAACCCGTACGGAGGCATACTGCCCCGCCTGGCACAGTATGAGCTGACGCTTTTAGACTGGGCCGAGAGCCACAAGGGAAGCAGATCCTTCGTCGCCTTCGCCAACAAATGCTGGCCGGCCTTCCAGACTGAATTTAAATTCGTGCCCTGTTATGTGAACAGCCGGCTGGCCGCCATGGGCATACCGGTAAGCTGTGAAGTCGATATCTACGGCGCTCTGTCCGAGTATATCGGCGTCTGCGTCTCCGGTACACCCGTCACACTTTTGGATATCAACAATACCGTTCCGGCCTCGATCTACGAGAAAGCTATCGCCGGAAAATATGACTGCCGCCTGCCGGAAACCTTTATGGGCTTCCACTGCGGCAATACCAGCACCTGCCTGTTAAAGAATCCTCATATGGGGTATCAGTTGATTATGAAACGCGATCTGGAGCCGGAACTGCCGGAACCTGATATCACCCGCGGCACCATCGAGGGCAACATCAAGGCCGGCGATATCACCTTCTTCCGCCTGCAGTCCACCGCCGCCACCGAGCTGAAAGCCTACATCGCCCAGGGCGCCGTCCTCGATGTGGACTGTGAGAGCTTTGGTTCCATCGGGGCCTTTGCCATCCCGCAGATGGACCGCTTTTTCCGTCACGTACTGATTGCCAAGCGGTATCCGCACCATGGCGCCGTCGCCTTCGGACACTGGGGAAAAGCCCTCTTTGAAGTGTTCAAATATCTGGGCGTCGCGGACATTGCCTACAATCAGCCCAAGAATCTGCCGTATCCCGGCGAGAACCCGTTCTGCTGATATAGAAGGACGGCAGCCAGTCCCTATCGACCGGCTGCCGCCCTTCTTTTTTATCGGTTAGCCGCATGGAAACCAAAACAAAATTTATTCCATCCGCAGCACCCGGCCATCCTCCGGCTTTTCATATGATTTATGAATGCCGTCGTCCTCATACAGTGTATAAGCGGCTCCCGGATAACCGATCATCTGCAGATTGGCCCCATTGACCTCCTCCACGGTTTCCGCCGCTTCTGCCACAGGAATGCAGCGGCCGCTGCGGATGAAAAGCGGGACTTCCGCCAGAGCAATTTCCACATAGTGATGGCCTTTTGGCAAAATTGCCTCCGAGATGGTTCCATCCGGCAGGAACTTGATAAATTTCATCTCTTCCGGCAGATAGACATAGCGTCCTCTGGCGTTCTGTGTATAGACGGGGGCAATCATAATCTCATTCCCCAGCATCATCTGATCTTCGACCAAAAGTGCCATCCGGTCATTCGGATAGACAAAGGCCAGAGGCTTTATGTAAAGATCATCCAAGAGCGCCGCCTTCATAAACTCGCTATACAGATAGGGGAGCAGGCGGTAACGCACGCCGATCACATGGGCAAAATCATCCGGATTCTCAAACTGATAGCACTCTTGATCTCTGGTTCCGTACGACGTATGATTGCGCATCAGAGGCGTAAAGACTCCCAAAGCCAGCCAGCGAAGCAGAAGCTCTCTCGTCGTGTCCGCGCCGAATCCTCCCAGATCCGCTCCCGTATACAGGAAACCGCACATATTCAGAGAGGCCATCATCTTCAGATTCAAAAGAATATGGGACCACCAGGAACAGTTATCCCCCGTCCAGATTCCCCCATAACGGTGCATCCCGATATAGGAAGAACGGGAAAACAGCAGAAAGCGTTTGTCCGGCTCTACCCGCTCCAATCCTTCCGCGGCGGCCCTGGTCATATTGTATCCGAACAGGTTGTGAACCTGGTCATGGCGAATCCGCTCCTCTCCCACCTGATGATAAAAACGCTTATACTCTTCCTGGATATTATACTGATCGGCAATTCCCCGCAGCCAAGTCAAAGGAATCTTTCCGTCCGTGGTCGCAAGCGCCTCCTGCAGCGATTTCATGATGGCCTCCACCGCCTCCGGCGTATAAAAAATCGACGGCTCATTCATATCGTTCCAGAAACCTTCAATTCCCTGTTCTGTCAGGAAACGGTACTGATCTCCAAACCACCGGCGGGCTTTCGGATTCAGCACATCCGGAAAGTGCGTATCCCCCGGCCATACTGCGGCCACAAAATCGCTGCCGTCCTCTCTCTGGCAGAAATACCGGTTCTTTACGCCTTCCTCATAAACCGGATATCCTTTTTCCACCTTCACACCGGCGTCGATGATCGGAATCAAACGGATTCCCTGCTCTTTCATCTCCTTCACAAATGCGGGAAAATCTGCAAAGGTTTCCGGATTCAGCGTAAAATCCTTATAATCCTGCATATAATCAATATCCATATAGACCATATCCAGCGGAATATGACGGCTCCGGTATCCGTTTACCACCTGCCGGAAATCTTCCTTTGTCTTGTATCCCCACCGGCTCTGCCCATAGCCAAAGGCAAATTTCGGCGGGATGTAGCTTTTTCCTGTCATGCGCCGAAACTGCTTTACGATATCGTACGCAGACTCTCCCTCAATCACATAGAGATTTAGATCGGCGCGGTCGCACGAAACCGTCAGCGTATCCGCACGGGTGTAACCGATATCAAAAACCATTTTGGCCGGATAGTCAAAAAACAAGCCAAAGGTTTTCTCGCCTGCCAGAACCAGGAAATTATGCGCGGCGTACATGGCCTGCATAGACTCAATGTGGTTCGGACCGTCCGTGCAGTCGCTGAAATAGCGGTATCCTCTTTTATTCAGCCCCCGGTTTGCTTCGCCCAGGCCATAGACGATATCTTCTTCGCCCATCACATAGGTAAAACAAAATCCGTCTTCGGACGTAATCTGTCCGTACGCCGGCTTCCCGACTTCGGTTTTCACCGCTTCTGTCACCGCCTCCGTCTCAAACGGGGTTCCATAAACATATTTTTGTATCATCTGTCTTCCTCCTGTTTCGGCTTCTGCCGTTGTTTCTTTTTTATTCGGACAGCCATTCCAATTCAAAGGCAAACGCCGTATAATCTCTCTGCGGCGCAATCACAGGAATTCCCGCCCGCATCAAAGTCTCCCCGCCTGCCGTTATGCCGAGAGGCTCCACCTTATACTGCCCGTCTTTCCTAAGCCCTTGCAGACGCAGATACTGTCCTCCCGGATTCGGTTCTGCCATGAGAAACGCGGCCATGACATAAGAACGTTTCTGATCCTCTGACACCATCTGCCATGCGCACAGATTTCCCGTAAAGGGACTGCACAGCCGGTAGAAAATTCCCCTTTGAATCATCTCGTCAAGCCGCCGGTGCTTTCTTACCTGCTCCCGGATCATGGTCTTTTCCTCCGAAGCCAACTGGCCAACCGCCAGTTCATAGCCGTAATTGCACATCTGCGCGACTTCGCCTCGGGTTGCAAACGGCGTGATCCGCCCGGTTTGATGGTTCGGACAGGCGGACACATGGGCCACCATGGAGGCGGGCGGATAGGCGTAGCTGGTTCCATACTGAATCCTCAGACGCTCTGCCGCATCACTGTCGTCACTGGTCCAGATCTGAGGCATATAGTAAAGAATTCCAAAGTCAAAACGACCGCCGCCGCCTGAACAGCCCTCAAAAAACACCTGGGGAAACGTCTCTGTCAGACGATGCATCAGCGAATACACGCCCAGCATATACCGGTGCGTATGCTCTCTCTGCCGATCCGGCGGCAGGAAAAAGGAACCGTTATCGGTCAGGTTGCGGTTAAAATCCCACTTGATATACGTGATATCATATTCTCGGATGAAAGCAGCCATCTGCTCATAGATTCCGTCCACAACCTCTTTTCGGCTCATATCCAGCACCAACTGATGACGGCACTCCACCGGCTCCTCCTGCCCTCGAATACACCAGTCCGGATGTGCTTTGTAAAGGCGGCTGTCGCGGGATATCATCTCCGGCTCAAACCAGATCCCAAATTTCATACCGGCATTCCTGCAGCACTCCGCCACACCGTGCAAGCCGCCCGGAAATCGCTCTTCGTCCACAAACCAGTCTCCCAGAGAAGACTGGTCGTCCGTTCTGCGTCCAAACCAGCCGTCGTCCACCACAAACGTATCTATGTCCAGCCCCTCACAGTCTGCCAGAAACTGCTTCAGCTTCTCCTCCGACAAATCAAAATACATGGCTTCCCAGCTATTGATGATAATAGGGTGAACCATATCCCGAGCCGCGCTGCGCCCCAGGTGACGGCGGCACACATCATGAAAATGATGCGACATTTCCTGAAAACCGTGTCCGGAATAAGTCATCAGCGCTTCCGGCGTCACAAACGTCTCCCCCGCCTCCATCTTCCAGGAAAAGGTTTCCGGATTCAGTCCCGCCTGCAGGCGCGTACAGCCATACTGGCTTACCTCGGTCAGAATCTGAAAATCCGCGCTGTAGATCAGAGAAAAACCGTACACCTCCCCCGCAGTCTCCGTCGCATCCGGGGATGCCAGAGCAGCAAACGGGTTCAACTGATGGCTGGAGGAGCCGCGGCGGCTCTCAATGGACGTCGTTCCCGGCGACAGGGGACGCCGGTTCGGATACCGTTCCCGCCCCCAGGCGCCAGACAGAGACAAAAACTCCAGATTATCCCGCTCGATATCCAAGGACAGACTCGCGGCCCTTCGGACGTATACCGCATCCTTACCTCTGTTTCGTATCTCCGTATGACGGGCGATCACATCCTCTTCTTCCAGTACGGTATAGTGCAGAACCACCTCATAACCGCAGGCTGCATCCTTCAGCGTAACCGCCAGGCTGTTGCTTTCTTCCATATTGACATCCAGACTGGGAAGCCCCGGCAGCGCCGGTTTTTCTTCCAAAATCTCGTGGTGGTCATAGGTCAGCTCATTGAGCCTTCTTCCGTCGGCCGTCTCCACCGCAAAGGCCGGACAGCGGTAATCTCCCCGTCCAAAGGAAGGATACTCCTGCGGGATCAGATCGGCAGAAGAGACAAGCCCGTTTACCGTAACGGCAGGGCTGAATCCCTTTCCCTGAAAAAGCTGATACCAGCCCATATCCTCTTTTGGAATTTTTGCACCGTAATACACATGATGCAGCATTCCGTTTGACAAGATCCGCATAATATAGCTTGTATGCTTGGTTTCCAGATAAAAATACGGTTCTTTCCAGATAATCATTTTGTATCCTCCCCCTCAATTGTTTCCACAAACAATCTAATTTGTCAGGTATTTATATTTTATTCATTTTCCAAAGAAAGCTTTAGAGATATCGCAATTCATAACATCCCTGACGTCATTGCGCATTGGAGCCTCGTCCGCATAGTCTGCCATAATTCCATATCGTCTTTTCTGCTTTTTCTTCTTCAGTATATTAATATTTCCAGTCCTTGTCAAATACAATTTCACCCTGAAAAGGGGAAGCATCTTACAACAATTTTTCGCCAACGGGCTGGCACTGCCCCTCCTTTTTTGATTTCAACTGCAAGTAGCAGGCTCTCCCAGTTATCGCGCTATTTGTGACAGGTCAAATCATGCCTTTCAATTATTTTGATCAAAGCTGCATCCGCAAAACGCCCTCTCTGCTATCTTTATATTTGATAAAGAGTTCCGGTTGGTTAAGCTACAAATATCTGTTTGCCGCTCTTTCGTTGCCGGCCGGTCTATTGGCGATCCGCCTGTATCACGCGGCATATTAATTGACTTAATTAGAAAAAGAGGCTATAATAGTAACGTTATTAGGATAATATTAGAAGGTTATGCGGATAAATATTTGATACTTGGACTTTTGCTATTAAACAGCAGAACCATTTATCCGTTGCATGAACGAATAAAGAAAGATCTTCCTATGATATTAACAGCAGCAGCATGGGAAGCATACTGTCTGTTGTAAAAAACGGTTATTTTGTTAATACATTCACTATAAAAGACTGTTGAAAATGAAAGATATGAAAAAGTTTATTTCATAACAGATCGTGAAAAACAAAAGTTTATTGCGCAGGTATCCACGCCAACAGAAAAACTTCTTGATGGAATGAGGAGTGCAAAACAATGAAGCCAATAAAGTTAGCCCATTCACCAATTACATATTTTATAAGCAGGACCGGGCAAGCCGAATGGATCCTTTTTATCCACGCCGCTTTCGTCAATCACAATATGTTCAAAACACAGTTTGAGTATTTTGAGAATACATATAATATTCTGGCGATTGACATCATTGGTCACGGACAGTCAACGGATACGCAAAAAGGTGATACGATAGATCAGATGACAAATTGGGTATTTGACATCTTAAAGGCTGAAAACATTGACAAAATACATATTGTCGGTGTTTCATTGGGGGCTGTTTTAGCACAGGATTTTGCTAATCACCATCCAAACAAGGTAAGCTCTCTGGCTTGCTTTGGAGGATATGATATCAATCATTTCAACCCGAAAATGAAAAATGAAAATAGTGCAAAGCAGAAGCGGATGATATTGAAAGCACTCTTTTCGGTTAAATGGTTTGCAGAAGCAAACAAGAAAATTTCCGCATATACTTCACAGGCTCAAAATGAATTTTATGCTATGAATATACGCTTTCCCAAAAAATCATTTTTGTTTCTGGCAACGCTCAATAATATGGTAAACAAGTATCAAACCGGGCAAAGGAATTATCCTCTGTTGATTGGATGCGGAAAGTTTGATATTCCAATGGAATTAGAGGCAGTAAAAGCATGGAAAGACAGTGAACCCGATTGTATCGTAGTCCTTTTTGAAAATGCAGGACACTGTGTTAATATGGATGTGCCGCAGGAATTTAATAAAACCATGGAGAAATTTTGGAGGGGTGCAGGTCAATTTCCCAATCACACGCTTTCTTCTCATTAATAGTATATTTTCCAAAAAAGCAATCAAAAAGCAGAATAACGAATCATTATTCGCTACCCTGCTTTCAAAATGCGCTTTCATCGAACCATTCCGGAGAATCCGTTGAACCCGAAAAATGCTATGCTGTGCGGACCTGGCTCATTGTCAGCGTGGGAGGACAACAGCCCCTTTAACATGTCGTTATTGGCTTCTGCCGATCCGCTCAAGAATATCCAGTTCTGCCTCCCACCGCAGTTCTTCGTCAAGCTGTTTCTCACTATTCCCTCCCCACATCTGGCGCCCGCCATAGTATTTTTTTCCCTGTTCGTCTGACTGCGGCTCTGCACAAAGGAACTTCATATTGTCAACGGAACAATCCAGCCAGCCATAAGTCCAGTAAAATAGTCCTCCGCCGGACGCATACGCCCTCGACACCTTATTACTTTCGCTATTGGTATAACGGCGAAATTCAAAGGCGTAGGAGTCATACTTTTCTTTCTCCACCGGATGGCAATGGATTCCATGAGCCTTCAAATACCTTTCCGCATCAAAGCTCAGCACGGCTCCTTTCTTATCGTCAGGCAGCCTCTCCCAGTGATAACAGGGTTTCTCCCCTTTTTTCTTTATGTAAAGTGCGATTTCCAGACTGCCTTCCACAACATGAAAAAGCTGGATAAATCTGCGGGACCCAAGCCGTACCTTGCAGCAGACGCCATTTCTGTCCTCATCCCTCTGATACAGAAGCATATATTCAAACAGAAGGTCTTTACCGCCGTGATCCGGTTCTTCCATAATAAAAGCCGGACCCAGCTTCATGGCACGTTTTGTCAGATATCCGCCGAACCATCTTCCGCTTCTAACCCTCTCCCATATGCTTTCCCGCCCCTTTTTCCGAGCCAGTTCAAGCGCCAGCCGGTCAAGGATTTCTTTCGCCTCCAGCCGTTCCAGCCAATGTTTGGGAAGCCTGCTGTATCCGCAGGCAGCCCCCATGAGACTGCCTGTCACCGCCCCTGTAGAATCGCTGTCCCCGCCATGATTTACGGCCGCCGTCACCGCAGCGGCAAAATCTCCTTCATGCTTCAGGACGCAGTAAACTGCGATGGCCAGCGTTTCCTCAGCAACCCAGCCCTCGCCAATGGCTTCTATGGCCTCCCGGTCTGTTAAGGAACTCTTCGACAGGGAGACGGCTTTATCCATAATTTCCTTAAATTCCACCATCTCTGCCCGGTCCCTGTAATGATTCATCTTGTCATAGTTTCCTCCCCAGGTGTCCCACAAAAGCAAGTCTGAGAGGTCCAGCACCTCTTCAGCCGCTTTCTTCAAACAGATTCCACCAAGGAGCTTTTCCAGCAGATTTACAAACGCAGCCGTGCAGATGCTGCTCATAAGATGCCCATGGGTCATGGCGGCTATCTCCGCTCCCGCCGTACAGACTTCACGGGAATAATCCCAAGGATCCCAGAAAGCGGCAGGAGCCACCCGCATCAGGCCGCCGCAGCCCTTGCTGTCATTAACCGGCTCCCCGATGCTTCCGCATGTCCCGTCCTCCAAGGCCGACAGACAGGTGAGTCCCGGAGCTCTTTTTGCATGCATAACAGGCTCGTCCGCAAGCCAGGAGACACGGGGAGGATGCGGGCAGGCATTTTTGTCCTGGGTGAAAAGCCAGTCTTGATAAGATTTCCACACATATTCTTTCCAGGAATCTTTGTTTTTTCCCCGCTCCTGGTCCCCTCTCCAGGCCAGCAGTCCGCCAAGTGTAAAAAGTGTCATCTGTGTGTCGTCAGATATCAGGGCTTTTCCCTCTGAGCATGCGTAATCCCGAATTCCGTCCCTGCCATAAATTTCGACGATCTCTTTTGTACTGAGAAATTCTACGGGGTAGCCAAGCGCATCTCCAATCGCTCCGCCATACAGACAGCCCATAATCTTGTCAATGTATTTCATCTTTCTTTTCCTCCTGACTCTCTTCGCTATTTTTACCATGTCCCGTCCAGAAAATCCTCTTTGATCTTATCCGGCGCATCCACCCACCCCAGGCAAAATTCATCCTCATTATAAGAAAAACAATGATCGGCGGAGTCGTAAAAGATCTGATGCCCCAGTTTTCTCAGTATCTCAAAATCCCTCTGCCTGGTCCGTTCTGACAAACCGGGAAACATCTCATTATAGGAATCCTTTGCAGTAACATATTCCTGAAAACCGTTTTCCGCCTGATTATCCTTCTTTTTCCACAGAGGAAGGTCCTCGTTTGTCAGCTCAGACATCAGCCTTCCCAGGCGATTCAGCTTCTTTAAATAGATGTTCCTTCTGGGAGCGGCGTCTTTCTTAAGTTTTGGGATTCCCGTCTTCACATACCCTTCTCCTTTCCTGGAATATTTCACACTTACCAGCCCTGCATCCTTTAAATCCGCCAGATCCCGCTGAAGCAGACGCATATTGTAAGGGAATACCTCACAGATTGCGGAAAACTCAGCAATAGCGCAGGGAAGCAGAACCTTGTACAGCCGAAGCTGACGTTCCAGCTTCGCCATTTTGACCTGTTCACTCATAGACTTCTCCTATTCTCTCTGTAGTTCCCTATGTCCGAAAGCCTATTCATCCATTTTATAACGCATCCAATGACAGCCGGATTCCGTCCCGAAGCAGCCGTACCCGGTCATGATAAGGAGCAAATTCAGGAACAGAGGCAAAATCCTCCGGACGCTCAGTGTGCATGGAAATAATGGTTTTCGGATTTACCAGCTTGATCAGTCCGGCAATGGTTTCCACATAGGCATGCCCGCTGGTATGAAGGGTTTTGTAAGGGCGTCCTCCGATGAACCGAAGCAAATCCTTATCGGCGCGGCCTTCCTCCAGATACTCTTTCCACATAGAGTAGATGATTTGCCCGTCTTTGTCAAAGAACTTATCCCGCAGGATTTCAAAAGGACTGGTATAGAGCTCCGGATGGGTATTTTTCCGGACCAGCAGGACAAATCCGTCTCTTTCCAGTTCTTCCTCTGTGACGGAACGAAACCACAAAGGATCTTTCATGGAATCCCCGATTTCCCGCAGTTTGGCCCACCGGCTGTTCGTTTTTCCAAGAACCCACACCACTGGATGCCGTTTGGAAGGCTTATATTGGGGGAAATTTCCTTTTTTCTCCATATCCCTCATGGCGGTAATCATAACCTGTGCCTGATACAGATCGCAGACAAACCGCAGCTTCTCCGGCGTATTGTGGTAAAACTCCATAATACTGTCCAGATTTGTTGAAGAAACCAGCACGAAATTATACTTGTGCTTTTGAAAAAGCTTTCCTGCCTCTTTACCCAGCTCCTGCTCTGATTTAACAAGAGCATTCCCAATCTCTCCAGTGCGGCTGAGCATGGTACCCTCCGTGATTAAAACATCTACCGGCCCAGATACATACTTTTTCAATACTCTTCTCAGCCGGTCCTTTTGCCCCACGATGCCGTGTTCTCTAAAATCCCCGGTAAACAGGATGGTCTTGCCGGATACTTTGACGCAAAACATGTAGGAGTCCAGCGCAGAATGATCCACATAGAGGGGAAGTACCCGGATACCGGGAACCGGTGTGAGCCACTTCCCAGCCTCATAGGTATTCATCCGCTCCACCACAGGAAGCCCTTTTTTCTCTGCATCCCGGTCCATGTAGGGGGCAAGGATCCGCAGAATGTTCTTGGCCAGGGGGCCGATGTACATAGGGATGCCGGCGGGAATCTCTTTGAACAGGCCATAGTGGTCGCCGTGGTAATGGGTGAACAGCACTGCGCTGTCCTTCCGAGTGCCGAAAACCTGTTGGAACATCTCAGAATCCTTTCTTTGGGCAGTCTCATCCGTTCCCGGCAGATTGGCTCCAAAGTCGATAAGAATGCGGCTCTTTCCTGTACTGATTTCCGTACAGCAGCCGCCGATCTGGCTGCTGTCCCGGTGAATGATCAGCTCTGCCCTATCATTCCTCCCGTAGATTGTCCGTATGATATCTGCCAGCATTTGGGCATATGGTTCACCGGCGCGGCGTTCTCTCAGGCTGGCCGCGAACTCCGTCAGGCTGGCGTTTCTAAATCCATACGTCTCTGCGCCGGGAGGCGTCAGATAGACTACCTTCATGGTACTGTTCCAGATGGTATGGCCTCTGCCAATATAGTCGGCCAACTGTCCCAGCGTGTACAGGTACTTTCTGGAACAGTATGCGGGAATCTGCGTCCAATTCTCCTTGCAGATCAGGTTTCTTGCCTTTGCCGCGCGGTCAATCCCCCTAACAGCCGGGCCGAATTTTTCCATTATCTGATTGAACACGTATTCCGGCGCCTTATCGCCCCATGCAGGATTTATTTCGAGAGAAAAGCCTTTTGCTTTGAAATTGTTTTTCAAAATCTCCAAAAGCTGCCTCCCCAGCCTTTCACCGAATTTTTTTCCCTCGCAATAATCTTTGTATTCTTTCGCCTGCCCCTTGCCCACGCTGCTTTTCGCAGTCTTCAGCTCGACCAGGAAAACGGTTCCATCCTTCCCTGCCCGACCGTCTTTGGCCAGGACATAATCAATCTTCGCCCCCTTGCTGCCCCATTTATCTCCTCGGGGAATCGACATCTCTTTTGTCACAAAATATGCTCCCTTGACATCCCTAAGCAGCTCTCCAAGATCCTCTATGTATGGCGTCAGCATCATATCCAGAATAACCTCCGCCTTGATATTGGGGGTAAAAAAGTCGTTAATTACCAAATCCCTGATGTCATTCATTTGTCCTGTCATTGTCATTTTCTCCCCTTGTAAGCAATATTTTCTTACCATCCTGTTTCCGGTATCCTATGCCCTCCGCTTCACGCAGCTTTGCACCGGCGATGCTATCCTGGCAGTATAGCATATCTTCTTCTAATACAGCAACCGATTTCTTCTTTCTTTATTACAGGCCAAGTCCCTTTCTCAGTTCCTGCCATGTCGGCGTATAAGTTCCGTTCTGTAAATCGTTCTTCCAGCGCCATGCGGCGCGGCATGAGCGGGCGAAACGGGCCGCCCAAATTGTGAAAGATCTGCCGTCATAAGCAGTTTTTGGATCCGGCTCTTTGGCGATCCGCTTTCAGACAGACCAATTTTTTCAATGGGCGCCGGAGCATAAGCCGCAATCTTGGCACAGGCCATAGCTGCCCCGTTCCGCTTGGGCAATGCCCCCCTCCCGTAAATAATCACGCATTTCCCCGGATTCTATAAATTTCAAAGACTTCTCCATATAAGTTTGTGCTCTCTTCACTCTCTTCTCATAACCATCCCACTTTTTCAGACATCTTCACAGTCATTCATTCCTGAATGTAGAAAATCTCTTCATCCTCCAGCCGCAGACAGGCCAGTCCGGCCTTTGGACTGACATCCTTAAACGCATAGCCGCAATCCAGGTCATAGAAAACGCAGTCCGTCTCCTCATCATAAACGCGGTAAACCTTTCCCTGGTTAAAAGGAAGCTCGTATCGGTCCGTTGTCGGAGTATGTCCCGCCAGGATCATCCCATGCTCCACCCCTCCGTAAATGTAAGCGTCGTCCCGTGCCGTAAGGTAAAAGCTCTCCAGAGAATCATAGGTATTGTCCGTTTCCATTCCCTGCAGGCACTCTAAGCTCTCAACATAACCGGCATGAACGACGATGCACCGGCGTCCGTGCATGGTAAGCTCATAGAAATACGGCATTTTCTGAATACAGGCCGCCCACTGGGTCAACTGCAAAAAAGTCACATTCTTTTCCCGGATCAGCGACGCGATCGTCCCGTAATAGTCAAAATAAGAAACGATCTGTTTTGCTATCTGGTATGCATACAGAAGATCGGCACTGCCGTTTGTCTCCATTCCCTCCTTCTGCAAAATCATTCTCATCAGTTTCACATAATACGCAAACTCCTCATCATGGTTCCCTCTGACCAGAATGACCCTCTCCCCAGGCGCTTCTATCCACCGCAGCATCTCATAGTTTTTCGGCCCTCTGTCAATATAATCGCCTGCACAGAGCAGCCGATCGGCGGCTGAAAAACCGATCTTATCAAACATTTTTCTCATGGCATCGTAATGCCCATGGATGTCTGTCATAATATAGGTACTCATTTTGGATCCCTCCACTTCTCTTTTTTGATGCCGCTGCAAGTATACCTTAGTTTTTCGTGCGTAGCACATAAATTGCTGGATGCTCGTATGAGTATACCTCCATTTTACAGCGCGAAGCGCATACATTGAGGTGCATTTTTTGAGTATAACATAGTCCCTCCGGCTGCCACGACATCAGTATGACGGGTCAATTTGCCGTTATTCTGAACACTGCGTGGAAAGCTGTATACGCCCGTTTTCCTTCTATCTGCTTATAGTATGCTGAAAAACATTACCCAAACCTTCTATCTGATATTCTTGAAGGAGAAATTTAATGAACTTTTTCAAGCTGTGCCAACAGATATTCCACCCTTTCTCTTTCTTTCGGCGCATTACGCCAACGTCTTGGAACTTTCTGCATTCCATAACAGATTCCGGACAGACCTCCTGCTCTCCATCCGTTGCTTTTTTTATTCTATTGTGAACTCTCTTGATACAGAAAGTATAGCACATCCCTAATTCTAAAAACAACCTATATGGCATATAGGTATTTAATCCATATCAATATTTCCTTACCTCTGATAACTCAAACACCACATTGGCAATCCCCCTATGTCTTTAGGCACGAAATAAGCAGGCTGATGAATGATTCATCCATCAGCCTGCTTAAAAAGCCCATTAACAAATTAATTTTTTACGTTCCCGTTCACTTCTCAAATAATCCCCATCACTCCCCCGGCCCAATAAAGCACTCCCAACACCCAACTGCTCAAAATCCCATACAAAATCACCGGCCCCGCAATCGTGAAGATCTTGCACCCGCTCCCAAACACCTGCCCCTCTGCTTGTGTCAAGTTAGGACCCATTAATTTTTGAAAAATTATGTAGGATTACAATACATGTGTTACAACGGAATATTTAAAAGACAGAGATACCTGTTCTGTGTTATATTTTAATCGCCAAACC